>CACMCA010000001.1 GCA_902612005.1 uncultured Prochlorococcus sp.
TACCTTATAAAACTTGTCGAGTAATGAATAAAGCAGTTAATAATAAATCCAAAATACTGTACCAATTACAAAAGTTAAGAAAGCTATCTCAGCCTTTTTTTCTTCCGATAGACCAATGTAATGGATTTCAATTCACATGGCTTTTGATTTCTCTTTTATTTTGTGTTGGTGGAGTAGTACTTGTTGGTCTTACAGGAATAATCAGTTTTTTTGATAGCTTTCAACCAATTTTTCTTGAAAAGTATTTCGGAGGCGTAGTAAATACAGTCAATTCAATTTGGGCTGGTAGTTGGGGATTGCTTTTCTCTGCCTTATTTCTAATTGGATCAGGCAGCTTTTTTAGCTTAAGACGTCAATTAAAAAATCGTAGATGGTTACATTGGTTATTCCTTGCGATAATTGTATTAATGCTTTTAGCTGTAAACGGAATAAACGCAGGTATTGGATTTATAGCAAGAGATTTAACAAACGCTTTAGTAGAAAAACAAGAAGATGGATTTTATCGGATATTGGGGATTTACGCTTGTTGTTTCGCTGTCGCTTTACCAATACGTGTTTCCCAAATATTTTTTACATATAAGTTAGGAATAATTTGGAGAGAATGGCTTTCAAAAAGTTTAGTCAAAGACTACATGACAAATAAAGCTTATTACCAATTAAATCCCAATGATGAAGAACAAACTGATGTAGATAATCCTGATCAGAGAATCACAGATGATACAAGAGCTTTTACTGGGCAAAGTCTATCTTTTACTTTAGGAATTTTTGACGCACTACTAACATTTTCACTTAATATTCTAATTTTATGGAGTATCAGTACAAGACTTACTTTTTCTTTGTTTGGTTACGCTGCATTTGCAACTTCTATACTTTTAATTGCTGGTAAAAATCTTGTAAAGATAGACTTTGATCAACTCAGATACGAAGCAGATTTTCGATATGGCCTAGTACATATTAGAGATAATGCTGAATCAATAGCCTTTTACTCTGGCGAGAATCCTGAGCGAAGTGAAACTGAAAGGCGATTAGGAGAAGTAGTGAGAAACTTTAACTTACTAATTATATGGAGAGTAATAATTGACGTAATGAGAAGATCTATAAATTATGCTGGCAATTTCTTTCCATACTTAATAATGGCAATCCCTTACTTTAAAGGTGATATTGATTATGGACGCTTTATTCAGGCAAGCTTTGCATTTGGGATGGTCGAAGGTTCGTTATTTTTTATTGTTAATCAGATAGAAGAACTTGCAAAATTTACTGCTGGGATTGGCAGACTAGAGGGATTTCAGTCAAAAGTCGAATCCATAAGTCAAACTAATCCTGCAAGTAATCAAAACGTTGTTTCAGATTATCCTTCAATTTTAATTAACAATGCTGACCTTTGCCCGCCTGGAACAAATAAAAAAATAATCAAGAATTTAAATTTAAGCATCGACAATAATCAATCACTTTTGGTTGTAGGACCTTCTGGATGTGGAAAAACATCTCTATTAAGAATGATTAGTGGTTTATGGGAACCCGACCATGGAGTAATTAAAAAACCAAAAATTGGGGAATTATTATTCATACCTCAAAAACCTTATATGTTACTAGGTTCTTTAAGAGAACAATTATGTTATCCCACAGAAGTTAAGAAATTTAGTGATGAACATCTTACCTCTGTACTTCATGAAGTCAATTTAAAAACTTTAGTGGATCGGTATCCTAATCTTGATATCAAACAAGATTGGCCACGAATTCTTTCTCTTGGCGAACAACAAAGACTGGCCTTTGCAAGACTCTTACTAAATTCTCCTAGATTTGCAGTACTTGATGAAGCAACAAGTGCTTTAGATATTGACACTGAAAAAAAACTATACACTTTACTAAAGGAACGAGAACTTTCTCTTATTAGTGTTGGGCATAGACCTAGTTTAAAAGATTTTCATGAAAATATTTTAGAATTAAATGGACAAGGAGACTGGAAATTATTGACTTCCGATAAGTATAATTTTAAGGATTAGTAAAAAAAATGAATTCTAAAGAAGAACAAACTAACTCAGAAGTCACTAATTTAGATAATGAGAGTTTTATAGAACAGAAGAAAGATAAAAATTATATCAATGAGCAAACTGAAGACAATAAATTAGATAAACAATCAATTGATATTGAAGATGAATATCAATTCGGGTGGAGTAGTTATTCTGAAATAACTAATGGAAGATTTGCGATGATCGGATTTCTAGCAATAATATTAATTGAATTGTTTAGTCGACAATCGTTTTTAAAATGGTCAGGAATATTATAATTAATCATCAAATCTAGAGCTGTTATCTCTAGGTTTCTTTTTGTCTGTTACAACGGTATATCTACCATTAGAATTTTTTGAATTTCTTCTGGCTGAAGAGGTTACTCTACGAGTCTCACGAGTTTTTTTTACTTGATCAGTATCTTTGAATGAAGCATCTTCTACTTGAGCTGCTGAAGTTTGCTGCCTGATAGGAGATCTTGGTGAAGTTTGCTGCCTGATAGGAGATCTTATGGGTTTCTTTCTTAATGGAGAAGAATCATCAGTTGAAGAAATTTTATCTTGTCTTGAAACTGTCCGATTCATCTTTGGTCTTGATCCTGTTTTAACTTCATTGCGAGATAAGTTGCGTCTCTCACCAAAGTTATTTCCTTCTGATTGAGTACTATTTTTATTTTCAGGAGTCTGTCTTCTTCTAATAGGCTCCTCATTTTCAAACTGATCTACTTCTCTTGTAGATGGTCTGCTTCTGCTTGCAGCCGCAGAAGGTATAGCTCTTGAAATATTCCTCCTACGAGATCTTCCCTCCATATAGTCTTCTTCAAATTCATCTTCTTGAGGTTTAAATCTTCTTGATGGTCTTTCAGCCTCTTCAAACCTATCGTAATCGTCATTAAATCTACCTCTAGAATTTCTGGGCACATCAGAAATAGGATCATCATCAAAATAAGATGACCTTCTAGCTTGATCAGTAGCGACTCCTCTCAATCGCACACTTTCATATGCGAAAAAAACTGTGGTTCCTGCTAATAAAAACTGACCAAACTGAAGGATAGGATCTAACCTCCAGCCTTGAAAAAATAATATTCCCCCGCACAAAAGTCCAATAGCTGCAAAAAAAACATCATAATCTCTTGCTAATGCAGGTTTAAAAGACCTCAAGAAATAAAGGCCTCCCCCACATACCGCGAGGACAATACCAACAATACTGGCCCAATTTAGACTAGCATTGACCACAATCTTTCTCCAAAAATTTATTTTTTAAAAGGGTTACTTAAATCCCTTATATATATAGTGTACTTAAAACTTCTACAAAAACTAGCGTCTTCCAGTAGAAGTACGATCTAGGGAATCTTTCTGACTGACAAAAATCAAAAATGCAGAGGCTGGAATAACAATAAGTAAAGCAGCGGCAATAAAACTACCTATCATTCCAACTGCGGAATTATTTGCAACTTCAGCAGAAAAATCTGCGGCTAGTAATAAGTTTGAGATTTGAAACACTTTTTAAATATTAAATTCTCAATTTATAATACGAATTAAATACGTTTCAATGGGTTATTTATTAAGATGAATTAAATAATTGTGATTTCCTTGCTTGTAAACTCTCTTCAAATTTTAGATGTTAGTTTAGGGATTTCTCTTTCATATCTAACTATAGTTTTTCTAATAAGATTAATTCTTACTTGGTACCCTAAAATTGATTTAAGTAAAGGTTTTTGGTTGTTAATTTCAATACCATCAAGCTCTATTCTTAATTTAACAAGAAAAATAGTTCCTCCTATTGGAGGAGTTGATGTTGGACCGGTAATTTGGATTGGAGTTATAAGCTTTTTAAGAGAGATTTTAGTAGGTCAGCAAGGGCTTATAAAACTTGCTTTGCATACACAAATTTTATAGAAATCATTTGATTATTTCTCAGTAATTTGGCAATAATTCTTCTTCTACATATTTAGTATGTATCTTACCTTCCTTAAATTTAGATTTATTCAGTAAGGCTAGATGAAAATTAATTGTTGTTGGAATACCAGTTACTGCGCATTCATTTAAAGCCCTATTCATACGTTTAATTGCAGTATTACGATCTTTCCCCCAGACTATTAATTTGCCAATTAATGAATCATAAAAAGGAGGTATTTCATAACCGGTATAAACATGACTATCCACCCTTACACCAGGCCCACCAGGAGGAAGCCAGCCAGTTATTTTCCCAGGTGATGGGCGAAAATTGTGAGAAGGATCTTCAGCATTAATTCTACATTCAATGGCATGACCGTTTAGATGGATATCATCCTGATTAAATTCCAAGTTGGCTCCGCTCGCGATTTTTATTTGCTCGGCTATTAAATCAACTCCCGTAACCATTTCAGTCACAGGATGTTCAACTTGAATCCTCGTATTCATTTCCATAAAATAAAAGTTATCATCATCATCAACTAAAAATTCAACTGTCCCAGCTCCTTCGTAGCCGATACTTTTTGCAGCAGCAATAGCTGCATTCCCCATTTTTTTTCTTAGCTCAGTATTAATTGCAGGACTAGGAGACTCTTCTAGTAACTTCTGATGTCTTCTTTGAACTGAACAATCTCGCTCTCCTAAATGAACAACATTACCCGCCCTATCCGCTAAGATTTGAATCTCTACATGTCTTGGTTTGTTTATAAATTTCTCCATATATAAACCATCATTACCAAAAGCTGCTTCTGCTTCGCCTTGAGCTGCTTTAAACATTTTTTCGAGATTATCAGAGTTTTCAACCAACCTCATACCTCTTCCACCTCCTCCAGCAGTCGCTTTAATAATTACCGGATAGCCGATATCATCCGCCAATTTATAAGCCTCATCAACATTGGACAACAAGCCTTTACTGCCAGGTACTGTTGGAACTCCAACTGCTTCCATAGTTTCTTTAGCTGTAGACTTATCTCCCATAGATCTAATAGCTTTAGGTGATGGGCCAATAAAAACTATGCCGTGATCGTTACACATCTCAGCAAATTTATCATTTTCAGCAAGAAATCCATAACCAGGATGAATAGCATCAACTCCTCTAGAAGTAGCAGCAGCAAGTATATTTGGAATATTTAAATAACTCTTATTACTTAACGAGTCTCCTACGCAAACCGCTTCATCAGCAAGCTGAACATGCAAAGCTTTTTTATCTATAGTGCTAAAAACCGCAACGGTTGCAATACCTAGTTCTCTACAACTTCTGACAATTCGTAAAGCTATTTCTCCACGATTAGCAATTAAAACTTTTTCAACCATTATGAAAATTAAATTGAAGAAATGAAAATGATTTAAAATAAAAAATTATTTGCCAAAGTACTTAACAAAATTTTTTTAGTGATCAGAGGACATTTTTTACAATACAACCTAGAACGTTATATATGTATAAATATTTGTTTTATGCAATAGAAATATTATTCATCATATTCAAAATACTCTTTTAGAACTACATGCTTATTTCAGCCAATAATGTATGATATTTTTAAGGTTTAGGTATCCCCTCGGTTGCTGAGAACCCTTTGCGGACGTGGCGGAATTGGTAGACGCGCACGTCTAAGGAGCGTGTGGCTTCGGCCTTGCGAGTTCAAGTCTCGCCGTCCGCATTTAATGTATTTTGGTTTAACTGCAATGAAAAAAAAATTAGTTGCAGTAGTTATAGTTTCCAATGGTCCTGGTGAATTAACTACATGGGTAAATCCTGTAGTGGATGAGCTTAACAAAATAAATCAATCAATATCTGATGAAGATAAACTCGATTACAATCTTAGGTTAGTATTAGTTCCTTGCCCAAATGCCACTGGTAAGGAATTTTTAGTTGCTAATTCATGGAATAAATTCGAATTAATTACAAAATCCAAAAGTTTTTGGAAATTATTAATAAAGCCACATTCTTTTGCGGATTGGCCAAAAAAAGGGGCGGTTATTTTCCTTGGTGGGGATCAATTTTGGAGCATTTTATTAGCTAAAAGATTAGGTTATTTAAATATCACATATGCTGAATGGGTTTCACGATGGCCTCAATGGACCAACCAAATTGCTGCTATGAATGTAAAAGTAAAAGAGTTAATACCTAAAAGATATAAATATAAATGTAAAGTCATTGGCGATTTGATGGCAGATATCAAACTTAATAGTGAGATATCATTAAAAAATAAAGAAAAAAACTACATCGCATTGTTGCCTGGGTCTAAAAAAGCAAAGCTTGCCGTTGGTATTCCTTTCTTCTTAGAAGTTGCAGATCATATTGCTGAAGAAAATCAAAATATAAATTTTATAATTCCCATTGCCCCAACTACTGATAAAAGTGAATATTTATTTTTTCAAAGCGATAAAAATCCAATTGCTAAATATTACTCATCAAAAATCAAAAAAATTAAAAACTTTAAAGACTCTCACTTTGATTACTTAATTGAAACATCAAAAAATACAAAAATTTATCTAATTAAAAAACATCCTTGCTATGAAATATTAAAAGAATGTGATCTTGCAATTACAACTGTAGGAGCAAATACTGCAGAATTAGCATCAATTGCTCTTCCAATGTTAGTTGTTCTACCAACTCAACATTTAAATATGATGAATGCATGGGATGGTATTTTTGGATTAATCGGGAAAATTTCATTCATAAATAGATTCCTAACTTTTATAATTAAAAATTTTTATTTTAAAAAAAAGAAGTTTTTTGCTTGGCCAAATATTAAAGCTAAAAGAATGATTGTCCCTGAAAGGATAGGTAATATTTCGCCTAGAAAAATTTCAAGGGAAGTATTATTTCTTATTAAAAATAGAGATCAATTAAAAAGTATTAGGGACAATTTACTCAAAGAAAGAGGGGATAAAGGTGCTGCAGAAAAACTTGCTTCTATAATTTTTAATTCAATAAAAAAAATTTAAAAATTACCAGGGATCATCAATTTCAAACTTTTCTGATTTGTTATTATCTTGAACTAAATTTTGTTCATCTAGTGGTTCAATATCTAAAGTTTCAGTTGCATTTTGAATTGGTCTTTTTGAAGCTAGATTAGTAGTTTTTTGTTTCTTTTGCTTAAAATCAATATTGTTTTTTTGATCTTTTTGATTAACAATATTTTGATTCTCGATCTGCTCAGAATCATCATTATCCATATATAGCTTTTTTCTGTTATTTATTGCCTCTGCAGAACCCTTGATTTCAACATATTCAAGTTCATCTTCATAATCATCTTCATAATCATCTTGATAATCATCTTGATAATCATCTAGTTCAACAACTTCTTCATATTCCTCGACCAAATTGTTTTGCTGTTCTGATTCAGAACCTGAAAGTAACTGATTCTCAACAGGTACAAGATTTGCTGAGTATCCATTTGCTTCCCTTTCATCCCATGAAGAACCCCCGACTCCAAGTTTTTCAAGTAGTCCACTACTTAGTTGCTTTAATTTCTCTTCCGCACCTTCATAGACAATAATCCTATCGGTACCACTACTTACAATCTCCTCAACAGGTATTTCCCAAGTACTTAAAACTCCCTCACCTAACAGAGGAACACCAACAGCACCCATAACAAGAGATATCAAATCCCCAGTCTCAATATCAAAAGAAAAGCCAAGAACTCTTCCTAAAAGTTGTCCAGATTCTGTAATCACCTGACAATTAATTACCTTCCCATATCTTTCTGGAGAGAAACTCTCACTCAAAGAATCAAGGGAGTCAACCAATATGACATCTCCAACTTGCTTTATACTTTCTAAAGGCATCCATTTTGGCAAACCCGGTAAAAATCTTGTAAGTGGATTATCTCTTAGTCCCAAAGCTACCACCTCTCTTCTATCGATATCAACAACAACTTCTCCCACTACGCCTAGCCGCCTCCCAGTATCTGTAGTTATAACTTGTGTTCCCATTAATTCTGACCTTAACCATAAACGTTCGCTAGGAACGGAATTAGGGAGATTCTTATTAGCAGATGTGTTAGACAAGCTCATAAATTTCTTTTTATCATTCTGACGTATAAATTTAAAAAAGTGTGGTTATGCAGCATTTGGTAACCCAAGAACTTGAGTATTAGCACCTCTTGCTTGCGCAACACCAATTGTTCGTTCAGACGCACTAATCATAGGCCTTCTATGACTTACGACTATAAATTGAGCATTTGATGACTGATTAGATATTAGTTTTGACAACCTTTCAACATTAATACCATCTAAAAAACTATCAACCTCATCTAATGCATAAAAAGGTGAAGGTTTATACTTTTGCAAAGCAAATAAAAAACTTAAAGCAGTTAACGATTTTTCACCACCTGACATAGAGGCTAATCTTCTGACATTTTTCCCCTTAGGATGAGCCACTAAAGTTAATCCTCCTTCTAAAGGAGAATTAGGATTTTCAAGTTGCAGAAATCCATCACCATCAGATAAATTTGCAAAAATTTCTCTAAAATGTCTATCAACTTCTGTAAATGCTTGCATAAAAGCCTCTTGACGCATCGTAGATACAGTTTCTATTCTCAGCAATAATTCAGATCTTTCATTAGATAGAATTTCTAATTTTTCTCGCAAACCATTTAATCTCTCAATTAATTCTTCTAGTTCATCAAGAGCCAACATATTAACAGGTTCTAAGCTTTGTAGTTTTGCATTTATGATCGAAATTTCTGATTGCAAAGATTCAAGACTTTTCCCTTCATATTCTCCAAAATCGGGGGAAGGATTTGGTAGATCTTTTTTATAATTTTCTAATTTTATTTTCTCGCTCCTCATCTCTTCTTTAAGAGAATCCACATCCCTTTCGAGATATTCAAGCTTCAAAATATAGTTATTATACTCTTGCCTTTTATTAGAAATTGAAGAGTTTAATTCATCTCTTTTCCTTCTCAATAAACCTAAATCCTTCTCTAGAGAATTTTTTTGATTATCGAGATCTGAAAGCTCTTTTTTAAATTCATCTCTTTTTTCTTTCCATTCACTATGAGCAATTGCAAGTTGTTTAACAGATTCTTGCAAGTTTTTTTCTTGTAGTAAAGTAATTTTTAATGAATTATTGATACGCTCTTTATTTAAAGCAAATTGATTCTTTTTATCTAGTAATTTATCTCTCTCTTTAATAAGTAATTCAAGTTTTTTATCAAGATTATTAAAATCATTATTAAAAGCTATTAATGATGATTTTTGATTTTTTTCATAATTTGCCTTTTGAATGGTTTGTAATTGATCATACTTATCTTGATAAGGCTTCAATTCATTTTTTAAGTGATCTAAATCGTTAAATAATAAATTATTAGCAGTATCAAGTTTGTTTAATCTCGATTTACAATCCTCAATTCTTTGCGAGACAGCCTTAAGAGAATCTTGATTTACTTCAATTTCTTTATTAAATGAGGCACAATCTTCAATTATTTGATTGCGGTTGAAATTTAATTTACTAAGTCTATTATTTTTTATTATCAAATCATTATTTGACTCTTTTAAAGCTTCTGCGATAACTAATAATCTTTCTTTTATAGGTTTGGAATCATCAATATCATTGTTAATTCCAAACCTATAAGCCAAATCTTTATTTAACTTACTGCCTCCTGTAATAGCACCGCTTGCTTCTAATAATTCGCCACTTAAGGTAACCAACCTATTTTTTTGTGTAGATAACCTAGCTGAGGATAAGTCTGAAAAAACCAAAGTATCTCCAAAAACATATCGAAAAACATCTAAATAGACTTCATCAAAAGTAATTAGATTAATAGCTTTATCAATAAATCCATTCTCCCTTTTATTTTCAAATCTTGCAATTGCATAATTCTTTTTTTGACTTTTAATTCTATTTAAAGGTAAGAAAGTTAATCTTCCCGCTTTCTTCTTTTTAAGGATCTCAATTGCTTTAGCAGCAATATGATCATTATCAACAACAATTTGTCCTAATCTGTTTCCAGCAGCAATTTCTAATGCATATCTATTTTTCTCACTCACCTCTCCAAGTTGAGCTACATAACCATGTATACCCTCTAACCCTGCTTCTAAAAGAATTCTGAGAGCATATGAACCTCTAGATTCGTTTAAAGCTTCCTTCCGACTTTCAAATCTAGATAAATCCTTTTCAAGCCTTAATTGCTCGTTATTTAGCCTTGATTTAGTTTTGATTAATAAATCAATTTCATTTTGTAAAAAATTAATTTCTGAGCTATTACTTGCCAAGTTTTTATTCTTTGTATCAGATGTCTCTTTTGTTCTTTGATTTCTCTCAAAAAGTTTCTGCTTTTCTAAGTCTAAGGAGTTAATCTGAGACAATATCTCATTTTTTTGAATATTATTTTGAATAGTTTCTTCTTCAATTTTCCTTTTTTTTATTTCCAAAGGATTAATTTGATTTTTTATACTTTCAAGCTCAGCATTTAATTTAATACTTTGTTTTGAGAATTCTCCAGATTCTCCAGCCGCATCAGAAAGTTTTTTTCTTGATAGTTTATGTTTTAAAGTGAGATCATCAATTTGCAAGTTCAATTGATTTAAAAAATTATCATCGAAATTTTCTTGTCTCATCTTTTCTGACTCAATATTCCTCTTAGAAATTGTAATTTCATCTCTCTGCTTTTGTAATTTAATACCTTCCTCTTTATTCAGACTTGATATCCTATCAAGTTCTCTCAAACGAGAATTAATACTTCCAATATCAGAATTCACTTTTATCAATTTATCCTCTCCTTTCTCCTTAAGCTCATCAACCAGTATTTTCAAAGCATCTTCTAAGACTGATATGTCTTTACAAATAGATTCTTTTTGTTTATTAAATAATATTTTATTTTTTTCAATTTCACTTTCTTTTTTTTCTATAGATTCAACATGCTTTACTTGTTTATCAAAAATAAGAACTTTCTCTAATTCCATTATTTGTAGTAGTTTTGCCTTTAACTCTTTATATCGCTTTGCTTTTTCACATTCTTTTTCAAGCTTATTCTGACTAGATTGCAATTCATTTTCTAAAATTTCACATCTTTCTTGTCTTTCAAAAACGTCATTTAATTTTGCATTAGTTTGTTCTATTCTAGTATCAAAAAGTGCTACTCCTGCTAATTCATCAATAAGATTTCTCCTCTCTTTATTATTCATTGATACTATTCTTGTTACATCACCCTGCATAACAACATTGCTGCCCTCGGGATCAACACTAATATCCCTTAATATTCTCTGTATTTGTTGCAAAGTACATTGTTTCCCATCTGAAGTATAAGTCGAAGCATAAGAACCACCTGGCATAAGCCTTAATTTTCTAGAAACTACCCATTCTTTTTGACCTTTATTAAGCGAAATTTCTTCTTCTTCTAGTTCCAAGGGTGGAAGGTCTTCTCTGGGGGACCAATCTTGAATATTAAATTTTACCGATACAGATGTTTCGGATGACTTACCCTCTTTAACTTTGGAGTTATTTATTAGATCTGGTAATCTTTCTGCCCTCATCCCTCTACTATTTGCTAGACCTAAACAGAATAAAATTCCATCTAAAATATTACTTTTCCCAGAACCATTTGGCCCCGTAACCACTGTAAAACCTTCTTCAAGAGGAATTTTTAAACTTCCCCCAAAAGATTTAAAATTTTCAAACTCGACCTGATTGATATGTACCAATCTCAAGTCTCTATAGCTAAATAAGAATAACTAATTTGCGAAAATTCTCAATAGAAATATTACGTTTATTTATAAATGAATATTAATAATTTTTACTCAATGTACAAGAATTAGCCGAAATTTCAAATAAACCACAAAGAAGTGCACCATCCAAAATGAATCGAAAATTTTCTGAATTCAATTTATCAGAAACGTTTTTAAATGTTCCATGATCAATTCTCTTTACATACCCTCTATTATCAGAAAGTTCATGTTCTATTCTAGATAGCCATACAAGTCTATGATTTGGCTGCTTAAAAATTTCAATAGAAGCTTGATTTAATAAAGGTAATTTAAAAAATTTCCAAGTTAAACAATCTATGCCATTTTCAACAAGAAAATCATAATGAATGTCTAATGAGTTAGCAGAATGAAATTTGTGTTCAAGAAGAACCCATTTATTCATAATCTAGGTGATAAATAAATCGAATCTATTTTCAAAACAAAGTTTAGATAAAGATATATTTTCTTAAAGATGGTTCCTTTTATTTAATTACTAGCATCAGGAACAAATCTTAGAGCAATGAATAGCAAACTTCCAGCTCCAGCGATAGCTGCAGCTACTAATCCAAAATCTGTAGGGATTGTGCGAGATGCAAAAATTAATGATGCAAATGTAATATCCATGATGAAATTTAAACTCATTTTATAAATTCAGTAATAGCTTAACAAAACCTTCATACAGAACAGAGTAGATAAATAAAATGTAAATAAACTTTTATATGTTTTTATTCTGTAAAAATCCCAAAATTATTTAGATAAGGGTTCCAAATTAAGAAAATGGGTCTAATCTTAAAATAAATAAGTTTGAATAATGGAGACTTACCATCCTCCCAAAGAAGTAGAAGATAAAGAAGATAACTCTAATCTTCCCGAAAGAGAGGTTCTCTCGGAAAAATGGTTACTCGAAAAAATTGACAGTTTAATACCTTTAATAAAAGAAAAATGGCCTGACATTGCACAACAAACCCTTGAAGCCACAAAAGGGAGTATTGACGATTTAGTTGAAGTAATAGCAAGCCATAGTGGAACCTCAGCAATTAGAATAAAAAGCCAACTATTTGAAATAATTGATTCAATAAGAGAAAACAATTGGGAAATATCAGAAAAAATTGAGCCTATAGAAAGTCAATTAGAAGAATTATTAGAAGAACTTAACGATACACTTAGACCAAAAATAGAAAGTCCTATAAGAAAAAAACCATTATTATCTATTGCTATTGCAGCTGGTATTGGTTTACTAATAGGAACGCTCCTAAACAGTGGTAGAAAATAATATGGAAAAACCAAAAAATAAAAACTTTGCAAATACCGCCTCCAGAATTTCAGCGATTGCAAGTTCAGTTATGGATTTGCATGTAAGAATAGCTCTTCAAGAAGTAGATAGAGAAAAAAGAAGATTAATTAGTGGTGGAATATTTTTGGCAATTGGCAGCATATTATTATTATTAGTACTAATTTGCATCCATATTATTTTCTACCTTTTTCTAACAAAATATAATAACTGGAATATTGAATACAATTTATTACTAATAATATTTATCGATTTAGTTCTTGCAGGCTTAAGTTTAAAACTTGGAGGAAAATTAGCCAAAGGACCATATCTTCCTCAAACATTAGAGGGTTTAGGTAAGACCACAAAAGCCGTTTTAGGCAAAAAATAAATTACCTTATTAAATACTTTATCCATCTACAATCTATTCCCCCATTACTAACAGGAATTTTCAATGAAGATTTCATTTTCAAATATTTTGTTAGTTTTGGATTTCCACTTAGCAGCCAAAATTCCCAACCTGAAAAATTATTCTTTAGGAAGATTCCCATTTGTTCATACAAATAAATCAATTCATTTTCATCGCCTAATTTTTTGCCGTATGGAGGATTACATATGATTATCCCAGGTGTACAACTTAATTGGAGTGCTAAAAAATCATTATTTATAAGCTCAATATAATTTTCTAGTCCAGCTAATGATATGTTTACATTCGCCTGCTCAAAAACCTTTTTATTAATTTCACATCCTATTATTGTTGGCAATTTTTCATAATTTATAATTTTATTTTTTGCCTTATTTTTTTCATTAAGATAAATATCTTTCCTAAAGTCCAACCAATTCTCAAAAAGATATACTTGATCAATATTTATGGGAACTCCAAGGTATTGGTTGACTGCCTCAATTAAAAAAGTTCCCGAACCGCACATAAAATCTATTAATGGAACTTTGCCATTCCATTGAGTCATATTTATCAATCCAGAAGCTAAATTTTCTTTTAATGGAGCATTTCCAATTGCGGGTCTATAGCCTCTTTTGTGTAAGCTTTCAACGCTGCTTTGAAGACTGAGAATTGCTTTATTATTATTTAAATGCAGATGAATTATAAAATCAGGATTAGCTAGAGAAACATTTGATCTTTTATTCCAAACTGCCTGTTGCAAATCAGTTATGGAATTTTTTACTTCAAGAGCAGTGAAATGAGTATGACTTAAAGAAGATGTTCTCCCAGTCACTTGAACATTAAACGTTTTATCAAAGTGCAACCAATTTAACCAATCAAATGAATCTCTAACCCCCGCATATAAAGATTGCTTGTCATAGCAATTAAAACTTGCAATTTCTCTATAAAAACGAAAAGCTAATCTGGAATAGAAATGAACTCTATAAAAAGTTTCAAAATCACATTCAAAATTAATAAATCTTTTATTAGTATTAATATTAAAGCCGCCTAAATTTGAAATTTCTTCTGCTAAAGATTGCTCTAGTCCCTCTGGAGATGATGCCACTACATTCATATACGATAAAACTTAGTAAAAAACTATTCAATAACCATTTTGCCTGTCAGAATATAAATGTCCAATTGGACTAGGTGATCTCAACCGATGTTTCGGACAGCGGTTCGATTCCGCTCAACTCCACTATTTGGGGTTGTAATGGTTTCGACGGGGCATAAGGAAGGTGACTGAAGCCGGCTCGGTTAGAGCAAAAACACAAATGCTAACAAAATCGTTAGTTTCTCCCGTCAAACAGCACCAGTTGCTGCTTGATCCTAAAGGAGATGGGGTTATATCAGCCTTATCAACCAAATGATACGAGGAGTCTGGAAGGACTCCACTTTTTTAAATAACTAAGAAGTTGTAGTAGATAATTTATGAGTGTGTAAATATTGCTACAATTACTTGTATTAAAAAGAATTTTTTTAATTTTATAAGTATAAATACTGAGAAGATAAGTTAAAAATTAATTTATCTTATTAAGAAATCCAATCTTGCAAAATGGAATCTAATAAAAAACTAAATGACTTGATAATAAATCTCAAACCAAAAGTTATTAGATTCACTGGTGAAAAATTTCCTAATGAACTATGGAATAGTGGTTGTCAAATCAAAAAAAATAAGAACATATCTAGCTAAAAATTTAATTAATTACTCGAAAAAGGATTTTTCGGCATTTTTTTTAAACATTTTTGTGAAACTTCCTGAAGTACTTTAAATTCATTTTTTTTTAAATTCCAATTAAATACATTAGATACATCTATAACTTGAGATTTTTTTCGCATTCCAACTAGTGGAATAGTTCCTTGATAACAACACCAATTAATTGCTACTTGCGCTTGGGAAACTGATCTTTGATGCGCAATTCTTTTTAGACACCTCCGCAATTCATATGTTGGTTTTTTATACTTTTCAAATAAGGAATTACGAATAAAACTTTTTTCTTTATTTTCTTCTTTATCCGGATCAATACAAAGTATTCCAAAGGACAAAGGACTATAAGCAAAGAAATCAATATTATTTTCGTCGCATATTTTTTTTACCTGATATTGTTTTCCTAAATCGGGAGCAAGCAAAGAAAACTGTATTTGAACACTCTTTAGGTGCTGATCTCTTTTTGCTAAAAAATTAATTAATTTCATCAATCTTTTAGGGCCTATATTTGATAAACCTATTTGAAAATCAAAACCTTCATCTTTTAAATCGCAAAGATTATTCAACAGCCCTAATTCCTGCCAAGGATTATATTTTGCAGTTGACCAATGTAATTGCACTATATCTAATTTGTTATTAAGTCTCTCTAAACTTTTCAAAAAGGGTTTATTGAAGCCTCTGTTACCTATTCTCCAGGGATAAGGTGCAAGTTTGGTTGCTATTTGAATTCTTTTTTTCTTTGCTGAAGGAGTATTTAGTAAAAATTTTCCTATCAACAATTCACTTCTGCCCTGAAGATTCCCAGTACCGTAAGAATCTGCAGTATCAATTAGATCGAAACCTCTTCGTAACGCTTCATCATATGTCTCACGTAAATCATCGTCATTTGTAGATTGGTAATTCCAGAAAAGCTTATTCCCCCAAGACCACGTACCTAATCCAATTCTTTTCTTCACTAGCCAATTTAAATAAGGAACTTTATAAGGTTATCTAAAAATATTAACTTCTTTAAAATATTTCAAAAAATAAGTTTTAAAGCATTAAAAATCAATTTTCTCTTGACATTAAGAAATTATTCTCCAAAGTAAGAGAAATAAAAATAAAAAATTGTTCATTACCGTTTGCGGACAAAAAGGGGGGGTGGCCAAGACCTGTACAAGTATTCACCTTGCAAGTGTTTGGCATTCTGAAGGTAAAAAAGTTTGCATAGTCGATGCCGACAAGAATAGATCTGCTTTAGCATACGCATCAAGAGGCAATCTTCCATTTCCAGTTTTCCCCGTCAATTCAGCTGCTAAAGCATCAAGATCATCAGAAATTGTAATAACTGATGGGCAAGCTAGCAGTGATCAAGAAGAACTTAAACACTTAGCCTATGGTTCAGATTTAGTTATCTTACCTACAACTGCAAAAGCAAGATCAGTAGAATTAACTGTTGAACTAGCTAATTTATTAAGCAACTTAAAAGTTAACCATGCTGTAGTAATAGTAAAAGTTGATTTTAGACAGCAAAAAGCAGCGCAACAAGCCAAAGCAGCTCTAGAAAATTTTGGTTTATATGTTTTTGATAAATTTATACCCTTACTCTCAGCATTTGATAAAGCAGAAGCCTCCGGCAATGCTGTATTTGAAGCTGTAGACGATTTAGGCAGATCAGATCCTCGTCGAATGACGGGCTGGTCTGCTTATTGTTCAATTGCCTCACAAATTCCATGCCTGATTTCGAAGCCCTCATCCGACACCAACAACTTAAACAACCAACAACCAATAAGCGCTTAAAAGTAGTTGATTCTCCTAATTTTGAAGAAGAAAAAAAAGAAAAAGCAATAATTAGACAATCTGGATTATTAGTTAATTTTTTTGGAGGTTTTATAGGCTCTGTAATTGGAACTTTAACAATACTGTTTCTCTATATTAATGAATATCTACCATTAGATTTACTAAAACTTAAGTAGTATATTCGCTATTCATTGCTATATAAAGAAAATCTCTATAATTGCTTGCAATAACTTACTTTTCAAAATTAATACTACTGTAAGCAAAGTCTAAGCAGTAGTTAAAAATTAAGTAATAACTTAATTTCTACTTTGCGACTGTAAGCAACAGAACATGCTTTCTAAAACATTAAAATTTCCTAATCACTTTTAGTTCTACAATTAATTAAAAGTGTCTTAAAAATATGAAGCATGTTCCATTAAAGACTATTAAACTAAAAAACCATCCTGAATTAAATGAGAGATGGTTGCAAGATATTATTGCTGATGATCCTTCTATTATCGGAATTGGAGATGTCATATTAAAAGATAAAGAAAGAATTCATCATCACGCAGGAAGATTAGATCTTTTACTTCAAGATGCAGATGGAATTGATAGATATGAAGTTGAAATACAACTAGGCGCAACAGACGAATCTCATATTATTAGAAGTATTGAATATTGGGATATAGAAAGGAAAAGATATCCTCAGTACAATCACACTGCTGTGATAATTGCAGAAGATATTACCAGTCGATTTCTTAATGTAATCAGTTTATTTAATGGTTCTATACCATTAATGGCAATTCAAGTTAGTGCCATCCAAACAGCAGAAGGGGTGGGTCTTCACTTCACAAAGGTGTTAGATGTTCAGCAACTTGGATTGGTTGATGAGGATGAAGAAGTTGCTGAAATAACAGATAGAGATTATTGGTTGAAACGTGGAACGCCAAAAACCGTAGAAATGGCAGATAAAATTTTATCTAATATTATTGAGTTTGATCCTGATGCAGAATTCAATTACAACAAGTTTTATATTGGATTAAAGTTCAATGGTAGATCAAAAAATTACAGTATATTTAGACCCAAAAAAAATTTTTTAGGGGTAGCAATAAAACTTCCCCAGACCGAAGAAAATGATGAAATTATTAATCAGGCAGAGATTACAACTCTAGATTATGACAACGCTAGAGGTAATTATCGTTTAAAAATCAATGAAAGGGAATTAGATAAGAAATTGGAAACGATTAAGCAACTAATTTTTAATGCAAAAGAAAAATTTGGGTAAAAATCAAATTGACCAAAAAAAATAAATAAGAGGGCATTTGTTTGCCCTCTTCGAGTCGTATGCACCTCCCTGTCCACAAAGTCGATGAAGTGCTTTTGACTCCTGAATTATTTCTACTCCTAGTAAATGGGAAAAGATAGTCGTGACAACCACAAAGCACTTTTACTCGGGTAAAAATACTCTATGAATTTCAAGTTAATAGGAGGACAATATAGATATAGATCTAGGAGGTCTTATGAAACTATTCAATCAATTTAACATTCTTCCAAGATACTTAACTGCGTTTAATTATGCAGGATTAAATCTAAACGAAACACCAAAAGAACTTGAGAAATGCACCCCTGAGTTTCAAAACTTTTGGGAGAAAGAATGTAGAGAACATCCAACAAATCAAAATTGTTTAATTTACTGCGACTGAGTTATTAATTTTTAGTTTTTATTGAAAAGGAGGTTTTATGAAACTAACTACTCCATTCACCATTCTCAATCGAACATTCAATGAGATGGATTTAATTAGAGATGCAATGAAGAAAAGAAAAATGGCAACTGAAAGATTGCATGATGACTATAGAAAAATGTTCAAAAACAAAGAACATCCAACCATAGTTAATAGATATGTTTAACCTAGTGCGACTAAATTAAATTAGTAATAATAAGTCCTAATTTAATGTAAGCAGACCGTAAGCAACATATTAATAATCTTCAAATCAATTGCTATAACTACGTTTTAGCGTTAAGTCGTATATTCGCTATTTATTTCAACATATTTTTTAGAAAGATCGCACCCCCAAGCTGTGCCTTTCGATTCTCCAGAATTTAGATTTACCATAATTTTTACAATATCATCTACCAAATATCTACCTTTCATTCTGGACTTAATATAGTCTATGACTTTTTGTGGATCATATTTATTTAACTTGCCTTTTTCCAAAATGTGGGCGTTTCCTATATACAAGTCAACGTCATTTAAATTAAATTTAACTCCAGAATTACCTGCAGCAGAAATGATTCGTCCCCAATTTGGATCACAACCATGTATCGCAGTTTTTACCAAGGCAGAATTACAAATAGATTTCGCGAGCATAATTGCTTCATCTGTATTTTTTGCTCCTTGAACCAAAACTTCTAATAAACAATTTGCTCCCTCTCCATCCCTTGCAATATTTTTTGCCAAGTTCTGACATACAATATCAATCCCTTGTTGGATAATTGGGAAAAACCTTTTTTCAATTTTCTCTCCTGCATTTATTCCAACAAAAGAATCATTTGTGCTTGTCTCTCCATCAACTGATATTGCATTAAAAGATTTTTGTACCGCAATAGCAATCATTTTGTCCCATTCTTCTTTTTGAATACCCGCATCACAGGTTAGAAAAGCAAGCATTGTAGCCATATTGGGGTAAATCATTCCTGAACCTTTTGCAAATCCTGCTATTTTTATTTTTCTACCTTGAATAATCGTCTCTATTGACACTTTTTTCAAAGTCAAATCAGTAGTTAAAATTGCTTCTGCTGCATTTTCAAAATTATTACCCTTTAAATCACTAACTAAATTCGGTAAATTTTTTACTAAATCATTTATTTGTATTGGAACACCAATTACACCAGTTGAGCACATTAAAACTTCTTCTTCTTTTATTGATAAAAGTTCCGCAATCTTTCCTGTAGCAATTTTAAAATGTTGAATACCAAGATTTCCTGTACAGGCATTTGCTTGACCAGAATTAATTAGTATTGCTCTTACAAAACCTAAAGTTGTTTTAATCCTTTCCTCACAAATATCCACACAACAAGCTCTAACTATTGATTGGGTAAACATCCCACTAAAAATACTGCCTTCTGGAGCAAGTATTAGTGCTAAATCTTTTTTATTAGAAGCTTTTAAACCAGCAGATATCCCAGCAAAAAGAAACCCCTTAGGTGTTACCTTACTGTCATCAACAAACGACCAATTGGAATCTAACTGGCTCAAACTTTTTGGTATTTTAATTCATACTAACTACTCTTTAATACTAAAGAAACTAAGTAATTATATTATTATAAATTATATGGATATTCTTCAAAAATTAAAAAACGACCAAAGAAGGATTGGTTTAACAGGAGGTATTGCAAGTGGGAAGACAACCATTACTAATTACATTAGAAAACATAAAAACATACCAATACTAGATGCAGATCATTTTTCAAGAGAATTAATCAAACCAAATACATATGGATATAAGAAAATTTTAGATTATTTTGGAAATAAAATTATTGATAATAAAAGCAATTCAGAAAGGGAAATAAACAGAAAGCTTTTAAGGAATATTATTTTTAAACATTCAGCAAGCAAGGAATGGATTGAAAAACTACTTCACCCCTTAATTAAAGAAAGAATGATAGAAGAATGCAGTCAATACAGAAATAATCAAACTATAATGTTGGTTATTCCATTATTGTTTGAAGCAAAATTTGAAGATATTTGCACTGAAATATGGTTAGTTAAATGTTCTAGAGAACTACAAAAAAATAGACTTATCACAAGAGATAAAATAAGCGAGCAAGAGGCATATGAATTGATAAATTTTCAATTAAGTTTTGAAGAAAAAAGAAAATTCTCAGATATTATTTTAGATAATTCGGATGATCAAAATAAATGGATCAATACGATAAAAGAGCTTCTTTAAGCTTTAGCTATTTAATTTTTCCATAAGAAGTTTATTTGCAAGTTTAGGGTCAGCTTTACCTTTTGTTCTTTTCATAAGTTGACCAACAAAAAAACCAAGTAACTTAGTTTTGCCATTTTTAAATGCTTGAACTTCATTTGGGTGTTCATTTATAAGTTCATCAATTATTGGTAAAATACTTGAAGAATCAGATATCATTGCCAACCCTTTTTCTTCAACTAATTTTTTCGGAGAAATATTTTTCTGAATAAGTTCAGGTAAAATTTCTTTTGCAATTTTTCCACTAATTATATTTTTTGAAATCATATTAATCATTTCAGCAAGATTTTTAGGACTAAGCTGTAATTCACTAAAACTTAGTTTGTTTGATTTTAAATAGCCCACAATATCACTGGTTACCCAATTTGAAGCTAGTTTGGCCTCGGCACCATTTGCTACTGTTTCTTCAAAAAAGTTTGCCATGCTTATTTCATCAGAAATTACCCTTGCATCATATGCAGACAACCCAAATTGACTTACGTATTTATTTCTTTTCTTTGAAGGTAATTCTGGTAGTTCTTTAAACCATATTTCTTGTTGGGCTTTTGTTATTTCAATTGGACCTAAGTCAGGATCAGGAAAATATCTATAGTCACTGCTACCTTCTTTTAATCTCATACTTTTCGTTAATTGCTTAGCTTCATCCCATAACCTTGTTTCTTGGAAAATTTTTCCTCCATTTTCATAAACTTCTATTTGTCTGGCTATTTCATAATCACAAGCCTTTTGAATTGCAGAAAATGAATTCATATTTTTTATTTCCACTTTGGTACCAAAAGGAGCATTAGGTCCTTTTCTAACTGAAATATTGACATCACAGCGTAATGAGCCCTCTTGCATATTTCCGTCTGATACCCCTAGATATCTAACTGTTCTTCTAATCTCTGAAGCATATTCAGATGCCTCTTTACCTGATCTAATATCTGGTTTACTTACAATCTCACAAAGTGCTATTCCGGCACGATTGTAATCAACTAAAGAATACTTAGAGCCAGCTAATCTATCACTTCCTGCATGGACTAGTTTTCCGGCGTCTTCTTCCATATGAAGCCTTTCTATACCAATTTTTTTGATATAAGGTTCTTTGTCCTTTTCAATTATTTCAACCTCTAACCAACCATTTTCAGCTAGTGGCTCATCAAATTGTGAAATTTGATAATTTTTAGGGAGGTCAGGATAAAAATATTGTTTTCTATCAAATTTACAATGTTCTGCAACGTTTAAATTTAATGCTAACGAAGTTTTTACAGCATACTCAAGAACAGTCTCATTCAGAACTGGAAGAGTTCCTGGCAACCCACAAACTACAGGATCTATATGGGTATTAGGTGCATCACCAAAAGCTGTTGACGCAGATGTGAATATTTTGCTTTTCGTATTAAGCTGTACATGAGTTTCCAAACCAATCACAGCTTCCCAAGATTCCAAATTGTTCATTATTAAAAGTCTCTTTATTAATATTATTGGATATAAAGGAAAAGAGGACCAAAACACAAATAAAAATATTAATTTTTAAATGGCACAAGAAACCAAAAATTCAATATTAATAATTGGAGGTGGACTTTTAGGTTTATCTATTGCTTATGAATTTTCTAGGAATAACTTCAAAGTTTTAGTTTTAAGCAAAAACAGAAATGAATCAGCTGGATTTGTTGCTGCAGGAATGTTAGCTACTCATGCCGAAGGGCTCGAAGATGAATTACTAAAATTTGGCCAAGAAAGTCAAAATCTAATTCCAAAGTGGATACGAAGTATTGAAGAAGATAGTAAAATTAAATGCGGTTTAAAAAAATGTGGCATAGTAGTTCCTTTTAAAAATAAAGAAGATCTTGAAGAGTTTCCCACTTATAAATATGGAAAATATTTAGATCACAAAGATCTTCAAACAGAAATCAATGGAATGAATTCTATTTGGAAACATGGTTTACTTTTTGAACAAGATGGTCAAATAGATAACCGAAGAAAACTGATGCGTGCCCTTGAGAGAGCATGCTCCTTGAATGGAGTCGAATTTCAAGAGGGATCAGAAGTAGAGGATTTGACATTCGAAAAAAACAAAATTACAGGTGCAAGAGTTTTATGTGCCACTGGGGAAATAAAAAAAATTAACTGCGAAAAAGCAATTATATGCAGCGGTGCGTGGAGTAAAAAAATTTTTAATAAGATTCCAGTCTTTCCTGTAAAGGGACAAATGCTATCAATACAAGGTCCAACAAATTTTTTGAAAAGGGTTATTTTTGGTCCAAAAACTTATCTAGTTCCCCGTGATGATGGACTTATTATAGTTGGAGCGACAGTTGAAAAAGATTCAAAATTTAATCAAGGTAATACTCCTAATGGAATAAAACAACTGCAAGAAGGCATTCGCTCTTTATTGCCAGAAGCTATTAATTGGCCACAAATGGAACATTGGTGGGGCTTTAGACCTTGCACACCAGATCTAAAACCAATAATTGGAAAATCAAAAATTGAAAATCTTTATATAGCTACAGGACATTACAGAAATGGAGTTTTATTTTCTGCAATAACAAGTGATCTTCTTTTGAAAATAGTTCAAAATAAAAATCTCAAAGAAATAGAGAAAAGCTTTTTAGAAAAATTTAGTTTAGATAGATTTGCGATTTAAATTTTAATTTTCAGATCGCCATTTCGAATCAGAAGTTTCCCACTCACATAATTCCTCTTCGTTAAACCATAGATCAATTTCAAATTTTGCAGTATCTTCTCCATCAGAACCATGAATAATATTCCTCCCAATATCAATAGCTAAATCACCTCTAATTGTTCCAGGCTCTGCTTCCAGAGGTTTTGTTGCACCTATTAGTTTTCTAGCACTCAAAATAACTCCTTCTCCTTCCCACACCATTGCTACAACAGGACCACTTGAAATAAAGTCTACTAAATCACCAAAAAAAGGGTCTTTCTCTATGTACTCCATAATGATTTTGAGCAAGTTCTTTTGAAGGAATTAATTGCTTTAATCCAACCAATTTAAATCCTTTTTTTTCAAATCTGCCAATAATCTCAGAAACATATCCTCTTTGAACTCCATCTGGTTTAATTGCAATAAAGGTTCTCTCTTTAGTCATTTAGTTAATAATCACTCTATGTATATTCAACTTTTGGGTGGTAACTTGGCAAGTAATCATTAAAATAAAAGATATTGTTTTAAGTTATTTTCAAAAACATTTATTAATCACTAAGACATAAATTGACCAATTTTGAGCCGAAAAAATTAAAGAATATTTGGACTATTGAAGATAGTATTGCGACTTATAACATAGACAAATGGGGAGATAAATATTTTTCTATAAATTCCAAAGGAAATATATCAGTAACTATAGATATAAAATCTGAAAATAAGATTGATCTTTTTAAGCTTGTCAAAGAACTTAAGAGTAGAGAAATAAATCCTCCATTAATCATAAGATTTAATGATATCTTGGAGGATCGAATAAATGCATTACATGACTCTTTTTTAAAAGCAATAAAAACCTATAAATATAAGAACATTTATCAAGGCGTTTTTCCTGTCAAATGTAATCAACAGAAAAATGTCCTAGAAAAGATAATAGAGTTTGGTAGCCAATGGAATTTTGGTTTAGAAGTAGGAAGTAAATCAGAACTATTAATTGGCCTTGCACTTCTTGAAAACCAAAATTCATTATTAATATGCAACGGATATAAAGATAAAAAATATATTGAGATTGCTACTTTGGCCAGAAAACTCGGCAAAAATCCAATAATAGTTATTGAACAACGAGACGAGGTAAAAAGAATTATTCAAGCAGTTCAAGAACTTAACGCGACTCCATTGATAGGAATTAGAGCAAAGTTATCAAGTAAAAGTAGTGGTAGGTGGGGTAAATCTATTGGAGATAATTCCAAATTTGGATTATCAATCCCAGAAATTATGTTGACAATCAAAGAACTAAAAGAAGCAAATCTTATCAACGAAATGAAATTGCTCCATTTTCATATAGGCAGTCAAATAAGTGATATTGCTGTGATCAAAGACGCATTACAAGAAGCGAGTCAAATATATGTTGAACTATGCAAACTAGGAGCCCCAATGCAATATATCGACGTTGGGGGTGGATTAGGAATAGATTTTGATGGAACTAAAACCTCCTCCAACACTTCTACTAATTATTCTCTCCAAAATTATGCTAACGATGTAATTGCAACTATTAAGGATTCATGTGAATTAAATAATATCAAGCATCCAACCATAATCTCAGAAAGTGGAAGAGCAATAATTAGTCATTGTTCAGTTTTAATTTTTAATGTCTTAGGAACAAGTCATGTCAGTTCCAAACTACAAATATTTGATAAAAAAAATCAACAATTAATAATTTCAAATTTACTTGATACTTTCTATGAATTAAAAAAACTTAAAAATAAAAAAATAAATTTATCTCAAATAATTGAACTATGGAATGATGCAAAAAAGTTTAAAGAAGATTGCTTAGTCGCTTTTAGATTAGGATTTTTAAGTTTGGCAGAAAGAGCTTATGCCGAAGAACTTACTTGGGCTTGTGCAAAAGAAATTGCTAATAATCTGAATAATGATGAAATCAATCACCCTGATTTATCTGAAATTACAGAAACTCTTGCATCAACTTATTATGCAAATTTATCTATCTTTAAATCTATTCCTGATAGCTGGGCAATAAATCAGATTTTTCCAATAGTACCAATACATAGGCACTTAGAGGAGCCGTTCTGCAAAGGCAACTTTGCAGATTTAACTTGTGATTCAGATGGGAAACTAAATAATTTTATTGATAATGGAAAAATTAAATCACTACTAAATTTGCATAAGCCAGAAGAAGATAAAGATTACCTAATTGGAATTTTTATGACTGGAGCCTATCAAGAAGCATTAGGAAACTTGCACAATTTATTTGGCAATACCAACGTTGTTCATATAGAAATAAATCAAGATAATTCATATAAGGTCAGAAATATTATTAAAGAGGACAGTAAATCTGAAATTTTACAATTATTAGATTACAGTTCAGCTTCTTTGGTTGAATCTATAAGAATTAATACTGAATCAGCAATTGATCAAAAAAAATTAACTATTGAAGAAGCAAGGAAATTAATGGATCAAATCGAAATTAGTCTCAGAAAAAGTAGTTATTTATCAGAATGATTAGCTAATTTTTTTTGCAAATAATTTTTAGCATAATCTAAAGCATCACTTAACTTATCAATATCTTTAGCACCTGCTTGAGCAAAGTTAGGCTTTCCTCCTCCACCTCCTGAACAAATTCTTGCAATCTCATTAATTAATTTACCTGCATGCAATCCTATTTTTACTACATCATCACCTAAAGAAACTACAAATAACAACTTTCTATTTTCTGGATTTGGTATTCCCCCAAGAATCACTATTGCTTTATTTCCTAAATGAGAAGTTAAATTAAGTGCTGCAGATTGCAAAGAATTCCCATCTAAGCCATCAATCTGATTTACTAAAATTGAAAAAGAATTTACTATTTCTGCGGATGATTTTATAGAAGAGTATTTAAAATAGGCAATTTCATCTTTCATTTTTTGTATCTCTTTATTCTTATTAATAAGCTCTGCTTGCAAATTATTAACCCTTTCAAAAAGTTGATTAGGATTTGCTTTTAACAAATCACTTAGTTGGTTTACTAATGCATTTCTATCACTGAAATAGTCTAATGCTGATTGGCCTGATAATGCTTCGATTCTTCTGACTCCAGCTGAGATTCCTTCCTCACTAATTATTTTGAAAGAACCTAATTCGGATGTAGTTTTAACATGTGTGCCACCACAAAGTTCCATTGAAACTCCTGGTACATTAACGACGCGCACTTCATCATCATATTTTTCTCCAAACATGGCGACTGCGCCCTTTTCAAGAGCCTCACTCTTAGACATATTTTTTATTTCTAGGGCATGATTTTCCATAATCCAAGAGTTAACTAAAGTCTCAATCTTAGAAATTTGATCTTTAGAAATAGGATTAGAGGAATTAAAGTCAAATCGTAATTTATTAAAGGCTACTAAAGAACCTTTCTGTCCAACACTTTCATTAATAACTGATTTTAGTGCAGATTGTAATAAATGAGTAGCTGTATGATTTGCAGCAGCCTTAGCTCTATTAGAGGAGCTAACATTAGTCTTAACTTTTTGTCCAATAGTTAATTTTCCTTTTTTGATCGTTCCATAATGTAAAAAAACATTTTTCTTTCGCATGACATTATCAACCAAGACCTCAACATCGTTTGAAAATATCGTTCCAATATCACCAACTTGCCCGCCAGATTCTCCATAAAAAGTTGTCTGATCAAGAACAATTAAAACTTTCTGACCTTCAGTTGCTTCCTTAACTAATATTGAATCCAAGAATATACCCTTTATTTCAGCTTCCGAAAGGAGTGACTTATAACCATTAAAAACAGTTTTGTTAAAAAGATCTATTTCTCGCTCTAATGATCCCTCTAATGTCAAATCAATATTACTTGAAGCAGCTTTAGCTCTCTCTTTTTGTACATTCATTTCTTCTTCAAAACCCTTTACATCTACACTGATACTATGTTCTTCAGCAATTTCTACAGTAAGTTCTAGAGGAAATCCATAAGTATCATAAAGTTCAAAAGCTTTAAAACCAGAAATTAATTTCTGCCCTGAAGAAATTAACTCATCTAGCAATTTCTCTCCTCTTTCAAGAGTTTCCCTAAATCTTATTTCTTCAATTTTTATCTCATTCAAAATTAAATCATTATTATTTTTTAAATCAGGATAATTATTTTGCATTAAGTTAATTCCGACAGTAGCAATATGAGGTAAAAATTCATTTGTTATACCTAATAATCTGCCATGTCTGACCATTCTTCTAATAAGCCTTCTTAATATATATCCCCTACCGAGATTACTTGCTGATACTCCATCAGAAATTAAATGAATAACAGCTCTTGTATGATCACCAATGATTTTTAAAGAAATTTTGTTTTTATCATCTGAAGAAAAATAATCAATGTTTGCAATTTCACAAATTTTTTGAATAATAGGAAAAATTAAATCTGTCTCATAATTATTTTGCTTTTTTTGTAGTATTTGAGCCATCCTTTCAAGACCCATTCCTGTATCAATATTTTTAAATTTTAAATCTGTCAATTTTCCATTAGGATCACGATTATATTGCATAAAAACAAGATTATAAAATTCAATAAAACGATCTCCATCTTCTAAATCAATATTCTGAAGACCCTTTTCAGGATGAAAATCATAATAAAGTTCTGAACAAGGTCCACATGGACCTGTTTTGCCAGATGACCAAAAATTATCTTCCTCACCTAGTTTGACTATCCTATCTGGATGGATACCAATTTCATCTCTCCAAATTTTTGCAGACTCTTCGTCTTCGTGAAAAACACTCACAATTATATTTTCAACAGAAAGTTGATAAATATTAGTAACTAATTCCCAAGCCCATTGAATAGCCTCTCGTTTAAAATAATCTCCAAAAGAGAAATTACCAAGCATTTCAAAAAAAGTGTGGTGTCTAGCTGTAACTCCAACATTTTCTATATCGTTTGTTCTGATGCACTTTTGACTAGATGTAGCCCTTTTTGATGGTCTTTCTTTTAAACCTAAAAAAACTGGTTTAAAAGGTAGCATTCCAGCAATTGTGAGCATAACCGTAGGGTCATCTGGAATCAAAGATGCACTTGGAATGATTTTATGTAATTTTTCACTGTAAAATTTTAAAAAAGCATTTCTTATCTCATCTCCAGTAACTATTTGTTTAATTAATTGAGATGTCATTTATCCAGAATAAGAAGATTAAAAATTAAAGAAAAGCGTAATTTCGGTTATTTCGCAAAGATAATCACGCGAATTTATATTCTATATAACTAAAGTTAATTTATAAAGCTAATTATTCTATGATAGCCTCTGCCCAGACAAGTAATTCTAAATTGGCACAAACTAATAACAAGTTGACGGTTCAATCTCAAAACTTTGCTGATGATTCTTGTGCCATAAGATCTTTGGATTGGGATCGCAGTAGATTTGATATTGAATTTGGTTTAAGAAATGGAACTACTTACAATAGTTTTATTATTAAAGGCGAGAAACTAGCAATCATTGATACTAGTCACGCAAAGTTCGAAGAATTATGGTTTGAAGAATTACTGAAAAAGGTAAATCCGCAAGAAGTTGATTATCTAATTACTAGCCATACAGAACCTGATCATTCTGGTTTAATAGGTAATCTTTTAGAATTAAACCAAAATATCACAGTAGTTGGATCAAAATTAGCTCTTAAATTTATTGAAGACCAAATACATATTCCCTTTAAACGTCTAGAGGTTAAGAGTGGAGAGTTTTTAAATCTCGGAACTAATCCTAATAGTGGTTTAGAACATAATATTGAATTTATAAGTGCACCAAATTTGCATTGGCCAGATACCATATTTTCATATGATCACAGCACAAATGTTCTCTATACATGCGATGCTTTTGGACTCCATTATTGTTCTGAGGAATTTTTTGACACTGATCAAAAAGAAATATACGATGATTTCCGTTTTTATTACGATTGCCTCATGGGTCCAAACGCTAGAAGCGTTATGCAGGCAATTAAAAGAATAGATAAACTACCTGAATTAAAAACAATAGCTGTTGGTCATGGGCCTTTGCTCCATAATCAGGTCAATTTTTGGAAAGGAAAATATCTAGAATGGAGTAGCAATAAAAGCAAAGGCAATGATTTTGTATCAGTCTGCTACATAAGCGACTATGGTTATTGTGATCGACTCAGTCAAGCGATATCTCATGGAATAAGTAAAGCAGATGCACAGGTTCAATTAATAGATTTAAGATCTTCTGACCCGCAAGAATTAACAAGTTTGATTTCCGAATCAAAAGCAGTAGTCGTTCCCACATGGCCTGTAGACTCAGATAATGAATTAAAAAAATCTCTCGGTACTTTATTTGCAGCACTAAAGCCAAAACAATTTACAGCAGTTTATGATTCATTTGGTGGAAATGATGAACCTATAGATTCCTTAGCAAATAAATTAAGAGAACTTGGTCAAAAAGAAGCTTTCTCTCCCTTAAGAGTTAAAAATATTCCAGATCCGATTGTTTATCAACAATTCGAAGAAGCTGGAACTGATTTGGGTCAATTGATCAATAAAAAGAAGAATATTGCCTCTATGAAGAGCCTTGATTCAAATTTAGATAAAGCGTTAGGTAGATTAAGTGGAGGATTATATGTAGTAACAGCTAGTCAAGGGGGAAGGTTCGACATTTAGACAAAGTGCAATGGTCGCAAGTTGGGTTAGTCAAGCAAGCTTTTCACCACCAGGTATTACAGTTGCAGTAGCAAAAGATAGAGCTATTGAATCATATATGCAAGTTGGTAAAGGTTTTGTTGTGAATATCTTGAGAGAAGATAACTATCAAAAAATGTTCAGACACTTTTTAAAAAGATTTGCCCCTGGAGCTGATAGATTTGCGGATGTAGATGTAATTAGCAACATCGCTGAAGGAGGACCTGTTCTCTCAGATTCACTCGCCTTTTTAGATTGTAAAGTCAGTTCAAGACTAGAGACTCCAGACCATTGGATAATTTACGGAATTGTTGAAAATGGTAATGTTTCTGACTTATCATGTAAGACAGCAGTTCATCACAGAAAAGTTGCTAATCACTATTAGAAAATAAGTCTTTGAAATGTCAGATATTAATATAGGCTTAGTTGCAGAAAATCAAAATTTATCAGAATTTGAAATTACTGAAAATTTTTCTTGTGTAAGATTCTTAGACCAAAATAAAGAAAGATTTGAACTTGAATTTAACCTTGAAAAAGGAACCTCTTTTAATACTTTTTTTATTAGAAGTCATGAGGAACTTTTTATTATTCATCCACCTGAAAAACAAAATTTAATTACCTTTAATAAAGTAATTTCCAGGTTTTGCGATCAATTTAAATTAGATAAAATCAACTTCATTTCTGGTCATATTAATCCCCAAATTATTGAAACTATAAAAAATATAAGTACCCAATTTCAAAACACAACTATTACTTGCTCTAATCCAGGTTATAAACTTATTAGCGAACTTTGGAATCAAAGAAATCCTACCTTAGAAAACTTTATTGAAATTCAATTACCTGAAATAAACATAATCAAAAAAGAACATAATTTAGAATTAGATAACATTTCACTTGAGTTAATTCCTATACCAACAGCACGTTGGCCTGGTGGCCTGATAATTTATGAACGTAATCAAGAAATACTTCTTAGTGAAAAAATTTTCTCTGCACACATTGCAACTAAATATTGGTCTGAAACGAATCGAGTTAGTACAGAAATTGATAGGAAACATTTTTATGATTGCTTGATGGCACCAATGTCTAATCAAGTAGTATCAATAACTGAAAAAATTTCAGATTATGACATTAAAACTATTGCACCATTACATGGTCCCGCCATCGAATATAGCTTAAAAAGCTTTTTAAATGACTATATTAGATGGGGAGAAAATCTCTCAACAAATAATCCTAAGATCGCTCTAATATATGCAAGTGCATATGGAAATACAGCGTCAATAGGTGATGCATTGGCTAAAGGGATAAATAGAACCTCTGTAGAGGTTGAAAGTATTAATTGTGAATTTACGCCAAATGATGTACTTGTAAAATCTATCCAAAATGCTGATGGATATTTAATAGGCTCACCCACATTGGGTGGTCACGCCCCAACTCCAATAGTTAGTGCATTAGGAACATTGTTAGCAGAAGGTAATAGAGATAAGCCAGTGGGAATATTTGGTAGTTTTGGATGGAGCGGCGAAGCTATAGATTTACTTGAAACAAAATTAAAAGACGGCGGTTTTAAGTTTGGTTTTGACCCTGTAAGGATTAAATTCAGTCCAAATAAACCAAAGATTAAAGAGTTAGAAGAAATAGGAACTCACTTTGGAAGAAAAATTATAAAAAAAGCAAAGATAAAACCCAGAAAATCAGATACTGGAATGATTACAAGCAAAACAGATCCAAAGCTACAAGCTCTTGGAAGAGTAATTGGGTCACTTTGTGTCCTGACAGCCTCTAAAGGCAAAGATGAGAATAATATTAAAGGAGCTATGCTTGCATCTTGGGTTAGTCAAGCAAGTTTTTCACCGCCCGGGTTAAGTATTGCAGTAGCAAAAGATAGATCGGTAGAGTCTCTTTTGCAAATAGGTGATTCATTCGCATTAAATATTCTTAGTGAAAAAGATTTTAAAGAACCTTTAAAAAGATTCACAAAGCCCTTTGCACCTGGAGAAGATAGATTTGAAGGAATAAATATTGAATTAACTCCTAATGAACAGATAATCATTCCTGAATCGCTCGCATGGTTAGATGCTTCTGTAAAAGAAAGAATGGAATGCGGAGATCATTGGGTAATTTACGCCGAAGTACTACACGGTAATATACTAAAATCCGATAGTCTAACGGCAGTTCATCACCGCAAAACAGGTGCTAACTATTAAATTTATTTATCTAATTTATGACTGAAACAAAAGATCTAATAATCATTACGGCTAGTTGTGGCAAAAATCTAGAACTTTCTGAAAAATTTTATGAAAAAAGTAATGAACTTAAAATAAGTTCTGAAATTTTAGATCTTACTACTCTTGCTATTCCATTATTTAATCCAAGAATTCACAGCAAAGAAAATATTCCGAATGAAATAAAAGATTTAAAAAAAAAGCTTTTCAAGATTGAAAGGTGGGTGATTTGTGCACCTGAATATAATGGATCTATACCTCCCATTCTCTCCAACTTCATAGCATGGCTTTCTATTTCTGGAGATGACTTTAGGAATTTATTTAATGGTCAACCGATTGCAATTGCAACATTTTCTGGTGGCATAGGATTAGAACTACTGACCTCATTACGCATTCAATTAGTGCATTTAGGAAGTCAAGTATTAGGAAGACAACTTTTGTCCTCATATAGTAAACCTATAGATACAAAAACTATTGAAGATATTATTCAAAGACTTTTACAAATGAAAAAATTAAAAACATAAACATTTAAAACCTAATAAAATTTCATTTTTTTTCATTCCAAACTTTCAAAATTTCTCTAGCCATAGGCAGTGCATGAACAGATCCTCCACCAGGAGTATTTTGTGCAAAAGCAACTATAAGTAATTCGCTTTTTTCAGAGGGAGTAAAGCAAACGAACCAAGCGTGATCTAATCCGCCTTCACCATCTTCAGCAGTTCCAGTTTTGCCTGAAACTGGAGGTAAATTTGAAACTCCATAATTAATTGATACTCCTGTGCCAGACTCGACTACTTTTCTGAGACCACTTTTTATCAACTGAATATTATTTGAATCAATATCGATTTTAATAGGTTTTTTATCTGAAAGATTTTCTTCATTTTTTTTAACTAAATATGGAGTAACTAAATAACCTCCATTTGCAATTGCAGCATATGCTCTAGCTATTTGAATAGGGGTAACTTGCACAACAAATTGTCCAATAGACATACTCGCAATATCTTCTGGAACCCAAGGGGTTCTTCCTGGTTGCCCCCATCCTCTGCCTTCTTTAGCCCATTTACTACTAGCTACTAAACCTATATTTTCTTGTTCAGAAATTTCAATTCCAGATAAAGAATTAAAACCAAGCTTTCGTGAGACCTTATGAATTTCATCAACTCCTACTCCATAACCTACTTGATAAAAAAATGTATTACTAGAAACTCTTAAAGCATCTTCATAGCCTATTACCCCAAAGCCTAAATCATTATGCTCTCTGAAACATTGGCTCCCATAAGTAATACATGGTTTCGTATCTAACATTGTTTCTCTAGGGAATTTTCCACTTTCCAAGCCTGCTAAAGCCGTTACAATTTTCCAAACGCTTCCTGGATCGTAGGCATTTAATGCTCTATTAAATAATGGTTTTTCAGGAGAATTAAAAAGATTATTATATTCTTTTTCAGATTTAAAATCCTTCGAAAAAAAATTTAAATCAAATGTAGGTTTACTTGTCATTGCTCTTATTGCACCATCTCTTGGATCCATAACTATTATGGCTCCAGCTTTTTTATCTTTAAGAACTTCCTCAGCAACTAATTGCAGATTAAGGTCTAGTGTTAGTTCAATATCATTACCTTGTACTGGTGGTCTTATTCCCAATGATCTTTGAAATTTTCCTAATGAATTTACTTCAACCATTTCTCCACCCCATTCACCTCTTATAAAATCTTCGTAAACATATTCAATACCAGTTCTACCGATTAAGTCATTTAATTTATAACCATTCTTAGATAACAATTTATATTCTAATTCAGTAATTGGCTGAGTATAACCAATTACATGGGCAGCAAGGGATTTATAAGGATAATTTCTAATTAATTTGGTAGCTATTTCAAAACTAATTAAAGTACTTTCATTCTCCTTAAATTTTATTATTTGATCTATATTTAAATCATCAAGAATAATTACTGAAAGTTTCTGATTTTTTAGACCATCAAAGTATTTTTTTTGAATTAAATTACTATCAATTTTTAACAAGTTAGAAATACTTGATTTATGTTTTTCCCAATTGCTTTTATTAACAGATTGAGGCTTTACTATTAAAGAATATTTAACTCTACTATCTGCTAAAACATAACCATTTTTATCTAGTATTCTTCCGCGTATTGGCTGTGAAGCAATAAGTCTTATCCTATTCTCATCTGACATCTTCTTAAAAGATTCATAATTTAAAAGTTGTAAAAAAATTAACCTACATAGAATCAATAAAAATGATATGGAAGAAAAAATAAGTAATACTAAAGGTTGTCTCTTTAATGAAATAAGTTTTTTATTGGGACTTGTCTTTATCAAGAATATAAAATTTATTTAAATATTGTTTTTTCTAATAAGGCAATGGTTGATTTTATCTCATTAAGTCTAGTGATTAGATCTGTATAATCACTGTCTTCATTGATGACATTAAACTCATCATTTTCTAAATTATTTGAATTTAAATTTTCACTCATAAACTTATACTTTTTAAGCAATTATTTCAATTAATCTAATTTTAAATAATAAATTTATTTTTTCAAAATTTTATTAACCTAGATACTTAAAAAGATCAAAAAGAAATTATTTTAATTGTTCTATATTTTGTTCAAAATATGGATTACAACTATTCTTTGATATCCCTAAAGACCATCCAATAAATGAAGAAATAAATATCGTGACGATTAACGGCAAAATGGCTTGTTGAGTATTTACTAGACTGAACCATTCCCTCCAGCTGCTATAAAATCTTTCTCTTTGAAATTTTCTTTTTTCATTTTCTAACAATCTCGCTTTTTTTGCGAAAGATTTTGTTACCCACTTTTCGAAAGGAATCTTTTTTATAATTGCCATCTTTCTCTCCACTTCTAATAATTGTCCGGAACTAAGATAAGGATGAAATGTACTGATCAATTCAAGAGTTTTTAAAAACATCTCAACAGTTGCATCTTTTATGAGCTTTTGCTCATGACTTAAATCATCCCACTCTATTTCTGGATAAAAACGGTTCCTATTTGGTGAGATTTGATCCTCTGACATTTGACCAGGTTCTCTAATCCATCTATTAGTATTTTCGTCAAATCTCCGCCAATATAAAAAGGGATTAATAAAAATTGTTTTACCTGATACCTTGACTACATCTTGTTGCAGATGATTAGTTATCTTTCTTTCAGAATTTTTCGATTTTATCAAAAGTCTAAATTAATAATCTATTTAAAGATTATCTTTTATTCACTATTTTTCCAGAAATATAAAAAATATCCTACGAATATTAAGTTATCGACAACTGCCAACGCTTCTTTAAATAATTACAGTATTCACAATTTAAAGAAGGTTTGGGGAAATTATCTGAACGCAATAAATTGACAGTATCAATTATCTTATTTTCTACCCAAGAAGTAGAACAATCTAATTTAATTAGGTGTACGTCAAAATTTAATTGGTTATTAAAAAACTCTTCATTTTTCTTGCCATTGAAATATAAAAGATAAGCTTCTTTAGCCACTGGAAAACCGTTTTTTTTAAACAACCACTGATACATTTCTAACTGTCTTTTATAAGCTTTTGCATATTCGTATTTATTAAAAGTCTCAAACCAATCAAAATTAATTCTAGATGTTGCTTTTACATCAACGATAATAAGATGACCATTTTTTTTCTGCCAAATATCATCTACAGCTCCACCAAAGTCATAGTTATGTTCAATTGACTTATATCTTATCCCTTGAAAATTACTTCTCCAACGTTCTAAATCTTTGTGTTTGAAAGGCACAGCATCAATTCCATATTCAATAAATAAAGGATGCGGCTCCTGAATTTTTCTATAATAATCAAATTCATTTTTACATAAATTATCTACAGCTATATTTAAAGTAAATGGCAATGATGGCGGTTTTATTTGATATTTTTTATCTAGTACACAACATCTTGGGCAACTAAGATATTTCTCAACTGTAGATCGACTTAATTTAATAATATCGGACATTAGTTTTTAAATCTCATTTAAAAATTTCTTGCTTAAATAAAAAACTTTAAATTTTTTTTTAATTTGAAGACTTACTCCCACTCTATAGTACCGAGAAATAAGGCAGTCATAAACGCAGTGATACCAACATGTTTGAACCCATAATAACACACATTTTCCTGAGGGAAACCTGAGGGAAACCTACTTTTTGAGTCTATAACTGGGTTTATAACCTATTCTTCACTCCCACTCAATAGTTCCAGGAGGTTTACTAGTAATATCATAAACAACTCTATTAACTGAACTTACTTCGTTTACGATTCTATTTGCAATCCTCTCCAAAATCTGAAAAGGAATTTTTGACCAATCGGCTGTCATACCATCTTCACTAGATACACAACGTAAAACTATTGGCCATGCATAAGTCCTTTTATCACCCATAACTCCTACTGTTTTTACAGGAAGCAATACTGCAAAAGCTTGCCAAATATCATTGTAAAGTCCTGCTTTTTTTATTTCATCTCTTACTATCCAGTCTGCATCTCTTAAACAATCAAGTTTTTCATTATTCACCTCTCCCAAAATTCTTATAGCTAATCCTGGTCCTGGGAATGGATGCCTTTTTATAATTTCATCCGGCAAACCTAAAGCAGCTCCCACTTTTCGGACTTCATCCTTAAAAAGTTTTCTTAATGGCTCAACTAATTTAAATTGTAAATCTTTTGGTAATCCACCCACATTATGATGACTCTTTATTTTTACAGCTATTCTTTCTCCTGTTTTAGGATCAATATTAGTCCCAGCACTTTCAATAACATCAGGATAAAGAGTACCTTGGGCTAAATACTGAAAAGGTCCCAACCTATTACTTTCTTCCTCAAATACTCTAATAAATTCTTCACCTATAATTTTCCTTTTTTGTTCTGGATCAGTAATACCTTTTAGTTTGGCAATAAACCTTTCCCTTGCATTAATATATTCAACTTTTATATGAAATTTCTTATCAAAAAAATTCATTAGAAATTCTGGTTCACCTTTTCTCATGAAACCTTGGTCTATAAACATGCATGTAAGCTGATTTCCAATAGCTTTATTGAGAAGAAAAGCAAGAGTTGAAGAATCAACTCCTCCAGATAAGGCAAGCAAAACTTTTTTATTACCAACTTGCTCTCTTATCCTTGGAATAGTTTCCTCTATATAAGTTTCGGTTGTCCAATCAGCCGCACAACAAGAAATTTTATAAACAAAATTTTTAATAACTGTCATCCCAAATTCAGAATGAATAACTTCAGGATGAAATTGTACGCCAAATAATTTCTTTAAATCATTTGAAATTGCTGCATGGAGGGTGTTCTCGGTATGAGCAATTTTATTAAATCCATCAGGCAAACAATTAATAGAATCGCCATGACTCATCCACATAATTGATTTATCTTCCACATCAGAAAGGAGATCAGATTCTTGATCTATATTTATTGGTGCTCTACCATATTCAGCTCTTTTGGTTGCTGAAATAACAGATCCTCCAAGTTCTTTGACCATTAATTGCATTCCATAGCATATACCAAGAATAGGAATTCCTAAATTAAAAATTTTTTCATCACATTTAGGCGCATTTTTTTCATATACAGAATTTGGCCCTCCGCTCAAAATAATCCCTTTAGGGTTAATCTTTTTAATTTCCTCAATTGAAATGTAATTACTTACTACAAGAGAAAAAACATTAGTTTCTCTAATTCTTCTAGCAATCAATTCAGAATATTGAGATCCGAAATCCAAAATTAATATAGAAGGATCTCGTTCTTTTTTTAAAATTATTTGACTCATGTATAAAAGTTAACTCAATTTATTTACAAAAGCATAATGAATCACAAATTAATCTCATTGAAAATAAGAAACATACTTATTACCATAATTTCCAGCCCATCTTATTTGCCTTTGTCTATCAAAAATTATTGATGCGATTTCCATATCGGTTTTTACATACCTATTTACATAAGTAAAAGAACGATTCTCGATCGTATTTGATAAATTCTTAAATAATTTATCAGATAAAGATTTATTAAATCTTTCAAGAAGTTGTAATGCATTCTCAAGATTATCTAGCTGAGATAATTCAACTATTATTTCAAGTGGTAACTTTTCTTGAACGGCTAAATATACAAGAATCTCAATTCTTGCATCAGCCAAATGATTATGTGTATGAAAAATACCGCCTGCTAATTTAATTAATTTCCCGTGATAACCAAAAAGAATTACAGTTTTAACTTTTTTTATTGCAGCATAAACTAATAGTGGTCCTATCCAATTTCCGATTTTGATAATTGGTAAATTAACATCATAAGATTTGGCCAAATTTAACCCATTTTCACCAATAACAAATATAACTTCCCCTTTAAAATCATTTTGAGTTAACTTTGCTAAATTATTTTTTGCCTCTTCTAACTGATCAGGTGAAGCACTCGAATAAGTCTCAGCAGAAGTACCAATAATAGATAATCCGTCAACAATACCAAATGACTTATTACTAGTTCTTTCTGCTAAAAACTCCCCATTTGGAAAAATAATTTCTAATTTCAAACTAAAGCCAGCAGGAATACTATCTAATAAATTTTCATATAAAACTTCTTTAGCAAAATTAGAAATGCATATCTCTGATGTATCTTCTTTTATGCCTACACCAGATCCTGCAATAATATTTATTGGAATTGTTTGAACAGGATTATTAAGAGAAATTTTTTGTAAAGAGGCTATTGTCCATATCTCTAAGTTTTGGGTAATGTCAAGATCTAAGCCAGACTTTGCAAAGGTAATTCCTAATGCATGCGAGTCATCTTTAAGTAAACCAACGGAATGAATCTCGATTTTTATTTCTTTTTTTTCATTAGGAATTTTTATTAATTCATAATTCTGAAATGGTAACCCTACTAGTTTATTTAATGCTGACCTAGCAGCTCCAGCAACCCACAAAGGTAAAGAAAATCCTTTTTTCAAATCAAGTAATTGAAAAATATATAATGAGAACTAATCTAAGAATGACCTATTTAATAAAAAGTGGCCATACAACAAAAATTATCATTGATGATTCCTGGACCCACCCCAGTTCCAGAAAAAGTTTTACAAGCATTAAGTAAGCATCCAATAGGCCATCGCAGTAAAGAATTTCAAGATCTTGTAGAGAGTACAACTAAAAATTTACAGTGGCTTCATCAAACTCAAAATGATGTTCTAACAATCACTGGTAGTGGGACTGCCGCAATGGAGGCTGGAATAATAAATACCTTAAGCAGAGGAGATAAAGTAATTTGTGGAGAAAATGGAAAATTTGGCGAAAGATGGGTAAAAGTTGCTAAAGAATTTGGTCTGGAAGTAATAAAAATTGATTCCGAATGGGGAACTCCACTTGATCCAGAAGAATTCAAAAAGGTATTAGAGGAAGATAAACAAAAAGAAATAAAGGCGGTTATTTTGACACATTCTGAAACCTCAACAGGTGTGATTAATGATCTAGAAACTATAAGTTCATATATTAGCGAACACAAGACAGCTTTATCAATTGTTGACTGCGTTACAAGTCTTGGTGCTTGCAATGTACCGGTAGATGAATGGGAATTAGATATAGTTGCTTCAGGATCACAAAAGGGATATATGATACCTCCTGGGCTTAGTTTTATAGCAATGAGCCAAAAAGCTTGGGAAGCTGCAGAAGAATCTAATTTACCAAAATTTTATTTAAATTTAAAAGCCTACAAAAAAAGTCTTTTAAGTAATAGTAATCCTTATACCCCAGCAGTTAATTTGGTTTTTGCTTTAGATGAAGCTTTAAAAATGATGAGAGAAGAAGGCTTAGATAACATTTTCTTTAGACACAATAAACATAAATTAGCAATGAGCAAAGCTATTAAGGCTTTAAATCTAAAATTATATGCTGATGAAAATTGTTTAAGCCCATCAATTACTGCAATAAAAACTGAAGGAATTGATGCTGAAGAATTTAGAAAAACAATAAAGAATAATTTCGATATTTTACTTGCCGGTGGTCAAGATCACTTGAAGGGGAAAATATTTAGAGTGGGGCACTTAGGTTATGTAAATGATAGAGATATTCTTACAGTAGTTTCTGCCATAAGTAATACACTTCTCGACCTCGGTAAAATTACAAGTCAACAAGCTGGTGAAGCATTAGTTGTGGTATCTAAATATCTTGAGGGGAATTAAGTTAAGTACCAGGCTCTTCAACATTTCCACCTAATTCAACAATCTTTTTTCTAAGAACGATTGATTTCTTTTCATCACCATTGGTTTGAGCTATTGCTAGGGCAAACTCTAATTTTTCGAGCTGGTGACCACCCTCGAAAAAAGATAATTTTTTCTTTATACGGCTTTTCTTACCTTTGTATGAAATTTGTGAAGACATAAAATTCATGCTTTAAATATTATTATGCCAACAAAAGGGGACATTACGAGAGGAAACTAAAAATATTATTTGACTACAAACTTAAACAAAGAAAATTTTTTCTAATATTATGTGCAAACATCTTTCAAAATAATGCCTAACGTAAATTTAATCTATTATCTTATTGCAGGTTTTACTTTTGGGGCTTTAGCTCTAAAAACAGGAATTCCTGCTGCTCCTCTTGCAGGTGCTTTAATAGGGGCAAGCATACTTAGCATCAGCGGCAAAGTCGACCTAGCAGAATGGCCAATTGGCACAAGAACAATTTTAGAAATCGGCATTGGAACAGTTATTGGTACATCATTAACAAAAGACTCATTAGTCGATCTTCAAATCTTATGGAGACCAGCTATTTTGATTACTTTTACTTTAGTAGTTACGGGATTAGCAATTGGATTATGGACGAGCAGATTACTTAATATAGATGTAATTACCACAATTCTTGGGGCAGCACCTGGAGGTATTAGCGGTATGAGTCTTGTAGGTTCAGAATATGGAGTAGGAGCTGCGGTTGCAACTCTTCATGCAGTAAGGTTGATTACCGTGCTTTTAATTCTGCCTTTAGTTGTGAAATGCTTGAACTTGTTTGGAGTAATAAAATCTTAAATTTCTATAGACATATCCTCAATAAAAGATATTTTTAAAAAAAGAAAAAGATTAATGAAAACAATCAAGCCAAAAAAATTAATATTACTTACTATTGGGATATTTACTCCTTTAACAATCACGACATCAAAAGTTAGTGCAAGCACATTTGGAGCGGAAATTTTTTGTACTATGAGAGATGGGGGAAATGATCACAATAGTAGTTGGGAGGCTGCTTACACGTATATAAAACAACAAAAAGGAGGAATATTCAAAGTTTCGCCTAAACGAGCAGCATCACAAATTACTGAAACAGTCATAAGAGAAAGTGAAAAATTTAGTTATTGCGTTCAATTCTTAGATAATCTTCATCCAAATAGGAAATTACAAAGAGAATTACGAAAAGAAGAAGAAAGAATGGAAAAACAAGCAAAAGAGAGAGAAAATAATAGAAAAAGATTAGAAAAAGAATTAGAAGAAGCAAATGAAGAATTCACTGAAGAAACATTAGATAGATATAGTTATTAACTAAAGCTTTGAAATTTATTGCAATTTTTTTAAAAAATTTTATAAAAGTTTCTTTTGTATCTATTACCACTAAATTATATTTTCACGAGCTGATTTAAGCCAAAAAATATTGACTTTTTAAATATTCAAGCCATTATTCAGTTAACTAAATGATCTGAATGCATATTAATGATGCGGTTTCTTTAGAGGATTTATGCCCTAAGTTCAGATTGAGACAATGGCGAAAATCTATTCATAGATTTACAGGAAAAAGTTGTATATATTGCGGAAAACCATCTGAATCTATTGATCATGTATTACCACGTAGCCAAGGCGGTTTAAGTACAACAGAAAACTGCGTACCAGCATGTCTTTCGTGTAATGGGGATAAATCAGATGAAAATGCTTTGTTTTGGTATAGAAAACAAAAATTTTATGACCCTCGAAGAGCAATGGCTATAAGAGCGTGGTTAGAGGGAGATTTGAGATTAGCTATAAGATTATTGCAATGGGCTAATCCTAATTTTAAGTTAAAAGAAAATTACGAAAAAGATGAATCAGAATATAAAGCTGCTTAACTACCAAACATTACATATTTTTCTAGAATTGTAAATTTCACATATTTTTCCCAATTCTCTTGGCGATTCTGGGAATATTAAAATTGTCAAAAATGAAATGAGAAGTACAAATAATTTTTGATAGAATTTATTATTAATTAAACTGATTTCTTTTTCTGCAAGACGACTATAACTTTTGCTGATGCAATAAGTTTTTGATTTTAAATCAGGCTTAAGAGCTGTATTCATCATTTATTAATACATATGTACTACTTTAACGCCACATGAAGAATCCCGCAAGTTCACTAAATAATAAAAATAAATTTTTAATCTTGGGATGTGGTTTCAGTGGCAGTTGCTTTGCAAAAAAGATCAGACAATTAGGTTTTACCGCGTTGACAAGTTCGAGATCTGAACAAAAAGATCCAAATAGTTTCGTATTTAATAGTGAAAATAACACTATTCCTGATAAAAAAATTTTTGATGGAGTCACACATATTCTTAGTTGCATACCTCCCGACAAAAATGGAAATGATCCAGTATTAAGAAGTCTTAAAAATAAACTAAAAAGTTTATCTCTTGAATGGGTTGGCTATTTATCTACAACAGGAGTTTATGGAAACACAAAGGGTGAGTGGGTTTCTGAAATTGATGAACCAAACCCTTTTCAAAAAAGAAGTCATAAGAGGTTAAATTGTGAAAAAGAATGGATTGAATCTGGTTTACCTGTACAAATTTTTAGGTTACCAGGTATTTATGGACCTGGACGATCCACTTTTGAAGCAATAAAAAATAAAAAAATTCGTGTTATATCAAAAAGAAATCAGGTATTTTCGAGGATTCATGTCGCTGATATTACAAATGCAATTATCTATTTATTACAAAATAAAAATTCTTTAAAGTTTTACCAAATAATTAATATTGCAGATGATGAACCCTGTTCTCAGATAGAAGTTATTCAATATTGCTACGATTTACTTGGTTTAAAAATGCCAAAGCCAATATTATTTGAGGATGCAAAAGAGGAATTATCACCTATTGCTCAATCTTTTTGGATGGAAAATAGAAGAGTTTCAAATAAACTTTTATGCGAAACACTCGGATATCAATTAGTTTATAAAAACTATAAACTAGGCCTAAAAAATTGCTATGTAAATAGTTTAAAAAATTTCAACTTTTTATGAATTTTCAAAATACAAATAAATCATTGAAGGTTGTATTAAGCGTTGGAGATGAATCCGGCATAGGGCCTGAAATAATTTTAAAAGCACTTTGTTCTAATCAGCTACCAAAAAATATTGACTTTATATTAGTTGGATCAAAAAAAAATCTACAAAATACATATGAATCTCTTAGATCATTAGGATTAGAAAACCTTGCAAATCCAAAAAATTTAAATATACTTGATCTCGAAATTTCTTCATCAGACAATGACCCTAAATCAAGTTACGGCAATGCAAGTTTCCAATATTTAAACGAAGCACTAGAAATTGTAAAAAAATATCCGAATTCAGCACTTGTAACTGGACCAATTTGCAAGAAATCATGGTATTTAGCAGGTCATTATTTCTCTGGTCAAACTGAAGTACTATCAAAATCATGTGGAGTAAAAAACGTTGGCATGCTATTCACAGCTAAATCACCAATTACAGGTTGGAGATTTAATACTTTATTAGCTACAACCCACATAGCCCTATCTGAGGTTCCTAAGAAATTAACTAAGGAATTAATCCACTCTAAACTGGATCTTTTCAAAGATTTTTGTAATACCTATACTGATAAACCTAGTTTAAAAGTAGCAGGAATAAACCCTCATGCCGGTGAAGAAGGCGTTCTAGGTCATGAAGAGAAAGATTGGCTCAATGATGCATTAATTACTTGGAATGCAAAAAATAGAGGTATTAAATTATCAGGCCCTTTATCACCAGATAGTTGCTGGAATTCTTCTATAAAAGCTTGGAATGACAAAAATGCTGAAAAGCATGATGGCATTCTTGCTATGTATCATGATCAAGGTTTAATACCAATGAAAGTGATAGCTCTTAATTACTCAGTCAATACCACAATCGGTTTACCTTTTATAAGAACATCTCCTGATCATGGAACAGGATTTGATATTGCTGGCAAAGGAATTGCTCAATCTCAAAGCATGATTGAAGCTATAAAGGCTGCTGTAGAAATGACTAATAATTCAAGACTGCTTAACACGCATTAAAACTTGACCAAATTCAACTGGAGTTCCATTTTCAACGAGAATCTCTACTATTTCAGCATTAAATTCAGATTCAATTTCATTCATTAACTTCATTGCTTCCAAAATACAAATAGTTTGGCCGACCCTAACGTTATTTCCTACTTCGACGAATGGCTCCTCACCAGGCGCCGCAGCCCTATAAAATGTCCCAACCATAGGAGATGTAATTTCAGTTAGATCAGAACGTCCTGGGGGTGCCACCTGAGGTACTTCAGGCTCATTAACAACAGGGATATTATCATTAATAGTTTTTTGATTAGCATTTATTTGCTTATCAAAAGAAGTATCAGAAACTAAATTATTAATAACTTGGTTCTGATCAAATACATTCCTTTTTATTTCTAGTTTAAAATCTTCTCCCTCTAGCGAGAACTCTTGTATATCACTTGTAGAGATTTTCTCTATTAAGCGATTTAAGTCTTCATGATCTAATTTCATAGCCATTAATTTTCACGTCCAAGATAACTGTCATTACGAGTATCAACTTTAATCATTTCTCCCACAGAAATAAATAAAGGAACCATAACTTGAGCACCTGTTTCTAGAATAGCTGGTTTCGTGCCCCCACTAGCAGTGTCACCTTTAACTCCTGGATCAGTCTCAGTAACTTTCAAAGTAATAGATATTGGAAGTTCTACTTCTAAAACTTTACCATTATGAAAAATTACATTAACCTCCATTCCCTCTTTCAAATACTTTGCACCTTTACCGATTTGTTCAGAGGTGAGTCTTGTCTCTTCAAAACTTGTCATGTCCATAAAAACATAATCACCAGACTCCACATAAGTATGCTGCAGGTTAGACTTCTCAAGGATAGCCTGCTGTACTGATTCTCCGGCTCGAAAAGTTTTTTCAACCACGTTGCCGCTTCGAACTGATTTTAATTTTGTTCGCACAAAAGCAGAACCCTTGCCAGGCTTGACATGTAGAAATTCTACAACACGCCAAACTTGTCCATCCAATTCGATGGTAGTACCTGTGCGAAAATCGTTACTGGAAATCATTCCTGTATTACATCCCCAAGGATCATAAACCTGCAAGAGTGCTATGCAAAAATTCTTATCAAATCAGAACAAACTTTTCTTAATTCTATCGATTGTAATTTTACAGGTTTTTCTCTTAAAACCGATTAAAGTACTAGCTGATTTACCTACTGGAAACGCAGTAAAAGACCCCAGTGCAATCCTCAGAAACGCACTCCCTATCAAGCAAGTTGAGTTACAAGAACTTCAACACAAATTGGAAGAAACTAGTGACCTTGTAAGAGGAGGAAGATGGCCCGCTCTTACAAAAACTGTTACAAAATGTCAATCTTTACTAAAAAAATACCAGAGTAAAATTATTCAAGAATTACCAAACGATAAAAAGAAAATTGCTGAAAAAACATTTTTAGAACTCAAAGAAAATTTTGATAGTCTTCAAGATTACTCTAAATCAAAGGATAAGTACTCATTCATAGAGACCCGAAGAGATGCTTTAAATAAAATAGGTGGATTAGAAGAATATTTTCTACCAAATGAATTTCCATACTCTATTCCTCAGGAATTTGATAATTTACCAAGATTACTGGGCCGAGCAAAAGTCAATATAAAAACCTCCAAAGGAGATATGCAAGCAATTGTGGATGGATTTAATGCCCCACTTACAGCAGGAGCATTTATAGATTTATCTTCAAAAAACTTCTACAAAGATTTGCCTATAAACAGAGCAGAAGAATTTTTTGTACTGCAAACAGGTGATCCAATTGGTGAAGATATTGGTTACATAGATCCTGAAACAAACGAAGAACGTCACGTTCCCTTAGAAATAAGAATTCCTAATGAACAAGATACTTTTTACAATCAAACTTTTGAAGATTTAGGTCTTTACACAGAGACGCCAACATTACCTTTTGCAACACTTGGAACTCTAGGATGGTCACATTCAAATACCGCAGTTGATGATGGCTCATCGCAATTTTTCTTCTTTTTATATGAAGCAGAATTAAATCCAGCAGGTCGAAATTTAATTGACGGGAGGAATGCTGCCTTTGGTTACGTTATAGATGGATTTGATGTATTAGAAGAGCTTACTAAAGATGACAAAATAATTTCAATTAATGTTATGGAAGGGATTGAAAACCTTAAATTAAATGCATAAAGAAAAATTAGAAGATTTAGGAGAAAAAGAATTAATAAATAGGCTAGGAAAATTTATGCCTAAAAACCAAATTTTGGATGATTGTGCTTTAATCAAAACTAGAAATGAAAATTTACTTGTTAATACCGATTCTTTGGTGGAAAATGTTCATTTCAATGACTTTACTATTTGTCCTAGAGACCTTGGGTGGAAAGCAGTTGTTAGCAACATCTCTGACTTATTATCCAGTGGAAGCAAGAAAACTTTAGGTATTACAATAAGCCTAGTTCTACCTGCAAGAACTGAGTGGATTTGGGTTGAAGAACTATACAAAGGAATAAATAAAGCATTAAAAGAATATGGCGGAGTGATTCTAGGGGGAGATTGCTCAAAGGGGTATGAGAAAATCATTTCAATTACGGCCTTTGGAATTCAAGGTGAACTTGAATTACGAAGAAACGCATGTAAACCCGGAGATATAATCTTAACCACAGGAATTCATGGTCTTAGCAAACTGGGATTTTTGATACAAAATAAAATTAATTTCGATAATAAATTTTCTCTTAATGAAAGATTAATCATTAAGTCCATTGAACATTTTTGCCGCCCTAAAGTTTATCCAAGTTTTCTAAATAATCTCCTCAAAACTCGTTCCAATAAAAATATAAGGAAAATAGGATGTACCGATAGCAGTGATGGTCTATTTCAAGCCTTACAAGATTTAGCGATAGCTAGCAACTGCAAAGCGATTATAAACTATGAAAAAATACCTAAAGATAAGGATTGGCCTAAAGGAGATAAATGGGACGAATACTATTTTTTTGGAGGTGAGGATTATGAATTAGTTTTCTCATTGCCCAAAAAATGGGCAAAAAATTTATCTAAACTTGATAAAGATATTAACGAGATTGGGTTTTTTACTGATGGTGAACCATCTATAGAATTTAAAGATAATGAAAAAAACAAATTATTTAATAACATACCTTTCAAACACTTTTAATTACTCCCAATTTTTAGCAACAATCTCTGCTAAATCTACAACTCTCTGACTATAACCCCACTCATTGTCATACCATGCAAGCACCTTTACAAGGTTATCGCCGATACACATAGTAAGATCACTATCTACAATTGATGATTCATTGGTACCTGCATAATCGCTTGACACCAATGGTTCATCTCCATACTTAATAATGCCTTTCATTGAATTTAGAGATGCTTCCTTGAGAGCATTATTTATTTCTTCAGCTGTGACAGATTTAGAAGATTCAAAAACAAAATCTACTGCTGAAACGTTAGGAGTTGGAACTCTCATTGCAATTCCTGTTAATTTACCTTTCATTTCTGGGTATACAAGAGCTACTGCTTTTGCCGCTCCTGTAGAAGTAGGAACAATGTTTGTAGCAGCGGCTCTAGCCCTTCTTAGATCTCTATGACTATTATCTAAAATTCTTTGATCACCTGTATAACTATGAATTGTAGTCATCAAACCTTTGTTAATCCCAAAAGTTTGGTCTAAAACTTTAACTACTGGAGCTAAACAGTTCGTTGTACAACTAGCATTACTCAAAATATCGTAATCTTTGTGTTTATATGTATCAGCATTAACTCCAACTACATAGGTACCAACGCCATCACCTTTACCAGGAGCAGTTAAGATAACTTTTCTTGCTCCTACCTCTAGGTGCTTGCTTGCACCTACGTCTGTATTAAATACTCCAGTTGATTCAATAACCAAATCTACACCCCAGTCTTTCCAAGGGAGATTCATTGGATTTCTATCAGAGAAACACTTAATTGTCTTGTTATTTATTACAAAAGTATCATCAGTATATTTAATATCTACACCATCAAGTTGACCTAGGACTGAGTCATACTTTAAGAGATGAGCATTAGTCTTAGGATCTGAGGTGACATTAATTCCAACAACTTCAATATTGGTGTAAGCCCCTCTACTAAGCCAACAACGCATAAAGTTTCGACCAATTCTGCCAAAGCCGTTAATTGCAACACGCAAAGTCATAACTAATAATTTCTAAATGATTAACCTAAGTTGCTGATCATACTGAATTTTGTGCAATAACGTAAGGTTTTTTTGATTTATTAAGCAAATAAGTCTAGTTTTGTATTAATTCAAGGAAAAAAAACATTTTTTTTTAAGAAAAAATAGCAAAATTTTACCTAGAAGTTATTTTGATTTAAGTAAAAGATAAACATTGGATAAAAAATTACTGTTGAAAAGTCATTTTCATTTTATTGGGATCGGAGGTATTGGGATGTCAGCATTAGCAATAGGTTTACTTAAAAAAGGTTGTTCGGTTTCAGGATCTGATTTGATTAAAAACGATGAAACCAAAAAATTGGAGAAATTAGGTGCAGTAATCTTTACTTCTCAAATTCAACAAAATATAGAATTTATTACTTCAAAATTTACCAACAAATTAATTAATTTTGTTGTAAGCACCGCGATCAAGCCAGAAAATGAAGAATTTTCGTACTGCAGAGAAAAAAATTTATCAATAAAGCATCGTTCAGAGATACTTGCAATGCTTATGAGCACTTATAGTACATTGGCGGTAGCCGGCAGCCACGGAAAAACATCAACCAGTACATTTCTTTCTACAATACTTGAGTTATGTACACGTAATTCTTCTTCAATAACTGGAGGAATAGTTCCTATTTACAACTCTAATTGTCATTTAGAAGATACAAAATACTTGGTAGCTGAAGTTGATGAATCTGATGGGACAATTAACAAATATAAGTCTGATATCGGAATAATCAATAACATTGATTTTGATCATTGCGATCACTTTTCAAATTTAAGCGAAGTCATATCTTCTTTTCAAAGTTTCGCTAAAAACTCCAAAAAATTACTACTTAATTTTGATTGTGAAACCTCAAGAAATAATTTTTATTCTCATTGGAAATGGTCAAACACTAGGGCTAAAAACGTAGCTTATGCAATAATTCCGACTGAAATTAATTCAAAGTATACAATTGGAAAATATTATGAAAATGGAAATTTTATAAGTAGTTTAAATATTCCAATTCCAGGATTGCACAATCTATCTAATATCACCGCAGCAATAGCAGCTTCAAGAATGATAGGAGTAGATTTTGTAGAAATTAAAAAAAATATAAAACATCTGAAACTGCCCAAAAAAAGATTTGAATTCAGAGGCCAAGTAGATAAAAGAAGTGTATATGATGATTATGCACATCACCCAAACGAAATAAAAGAGACGATTAAATTAGGAAGATTATTGATTCAGCAAAAACATGATAATGAATGTCAAAAAAGTAGATTAATAGCTATATTTCAGCCTCATAGATACTCTCGAGTAAAGCAATTTACGAAAGAATTTGCTGAAGAATTATCAAAAGCAGATGTTATTTATGTAACCAGTATTTATGGAGCAGGAGAAAGAAACGAAGATAATATGACTTCGAAAATTATCACTGATCTGATTTATAAAAAAAATAAAAATGTTAGTTATATAAATAATTATTATGAAGTTACAAAGAATTTTTACGAATTAACTCAAAAAGGGGATTTAATTTTGAATATGGGAGCTGGTGATTGTCATAATTTCTGGCCAATTTTAAATGAAAAAACAATTAAATAGATAAATAATTTATGAATAAAAAAATTTTTTCTGAAAACTGTAATTTAAGTAGTTATACAACTATAAAAGTGGGAGGAATAGCTGAATATTTTGCTGAACCAAGAAGCATTGAAGAATTTTCATATCTAATAAAATGGGCTAATTTAAACAAACAAAGATGTCAAATAATTGGCGCAGGTTCAAATCTTTTAATAAATAATATTTTCATAAAAGGCTTAGTTGTATGTACAAAAAAATTGAAATCATTAAAGATAGAGCCATATTCAGGAATTGTTGAAGCTGAAGCAGGCGTAATGCTCCCAACATTATCTAGTTCTCTTGCTAAAAATGGATTGCAAGGAGGAGAATGGGCTGTCGGAATTCCTGGAACATTAGGAGGAGCAATATATATGAATGCTGGCACAGGCAATTTATCGCTAGCAAAAAATCTTATTTCCGTAAAAGTTATAAATAATAAAACTCATGAAAAACTTGAAATTAAAAAAAAAGATATCAACTTTGAATATAGATTTAGCTCTTTTCAGAAAAATGATTTATCAATTATCAGTGCAAGACTACATTTTAAACCTAATGGAAATCTAGAACAATTAATTCAAACAACCAAAAATAACCTTAAATTAAAAACAGAAACACAACCATATCATCAACCAAGTTTTGGTAGTGTTTTTAAAAATCCTGAAAATAATTATGCTGCAAAATTAATTGATGAAATGGGTTTAAAAGGATTTAAAATTGGCGGTGCTGAAATTTCTACAATGCACTCAAATTTTATAATTAACACTTCTTCAGCAAGTTCAAAAGATATTTATGAATTAATAACAGTAATTCAACAAAAAGTACTACAAAATAGAGGAATTTTTTTGCAACCGGAAGTAAGAATGATTGGTTTTGACTATCCTGTCTAAAGAAACTTTTATAAAAATGGCGGGTTTTGGACTTCCTAACTTCGGACAACTTACAGAAGCTTTTAAAAAAGCTAAACAAATTCAGCAAGATGCTCAAAAATTACAAGATGAACTTGAAAATATGGAGATTGAAGGAAAAAGTGATGATGAAATGATAAAAGTCTGGATAAGTGGAAATCAACTTCCTTTAAAAGTAGAAGTACAAGAAAATTTTTTAAACGCAGATAAAGAAAAAATAGAGCAAAATATTTTACAAGCTATTAAAAAAGCTCATGAATTATCAACTACAACTATGAAAGAAAGGATGAATGATTTGACTGGTGGATTAAATCTTAATCTACCTGGTTTTGATAATAGTGACTCTTAGAAGACTCAATCATTTCTTTATAAAAAGAATATCTTTCGAAAGATTTATTTAAATTACATCCCTCGTCATTTAAATGTAAGCAGTTACGATATTTACACTTAATGCCTTCTTCAACTACCTGTTTATATATTTCTGAATAAAGATTTGGTAACAACTTATTATCAACCTTTAGAGGTTGCATATTAAAACCAGGAGTATCAACAATGTAACTTTCATTCGTTATTGAAAATAACTCAACATTGCGAGTAGTGTTTTTACCTCTCTTGATTTTATTAGAAACTGGAGCAGTACTATTTTGAAGACCTGGAATTATCATATTAAGCAAAGTAGTTTTGCCAACACCTGATGGTCCCATAAAAATTGAACACTTTTTTTGCTTTAACTCAGCTAATAAATTATCAAAGTAATCAGATCTCTCTAAATTTAAAGTTATTATTTGATAACCCCATTTCTCAAATTTATCAATTAATGAAGCTCTTCTTTTATCTGAAATTAAATCACATTTTGTCAAAACTAATGACACTTCAACGCCCATAGATTCTGCTGATATCAAAAACCTATTAACTTGAGATAAATTTAACTCTGGCTCTTCAACTGAAAAAGTGATGTATATGTTAGAAATATTTGCAACTGAGGGTCTTACTAATAAATTTTTTCTTTTTTTAAGACTTGTTATTACTGCGCGTTTGCTTTTTAAATCAATATTTTCTACTATTACTTCGTCACCAACATAAATTAATTGATCTTTGAAATTTATAGACTTTCTCACCTTACATAAAAATTTGTCGTTATTTTCAGAGTTTTCTTGATTTTTTAAATCAACTAAAAAAAAGTCATTAAATTTTTTCGTAACTAAACCTAAATTTTTACTATTAATTTTCATTAAATATTTTTATTTTTATAAATTTTTCACTTTCTTTAATTTGCTTAAACAAACATCCCATCTCTTTTAAGTTATTTAATACCATTTCTTCTGGTTCACCTTTATCTAGTTCAACTATAAGGTATTCATTTTTGGATAATTTCTCCAAAGCCAATTTTATTTTGACAACATTTAAAGGACATGGAACAGATTTAAGATCCAAATGCTTTAAAGCAATCATTAGGATTCTTTACCAAATAATTTACTAAAAAGTCCACTACTGGAATTAATATTTTTATCTGAATATTGAGAAGCTAAACCCTCCAAAAGTTTTCGTTCTTCGTCAGTTATACGAGTTGGCAATTTTACTTTTACTAAAACTTCATGGTTTCCTCTTGCAACCGGATTACCAAGTCTAGGTACCCCTTTATTCTCGAGTGAAAGAGTTGTATTTGGCTGGGTACCACTTGGAATTTTTAAATTAACATTTCCGTCAACTGTAATAATTTCAACAGTATCGCCTAAAATGGCCTGTAGATAACTTACATCTATTTCTGAGTAAATAGTCACACCATCTCTTTTAAGTTTTGAATCATTCTTAACCTTAATAAAAACATAAAGATCTCCAGCTGGACCCCCTTTCAAACCAACATTTCCCTCTCCGGAAACTCTTAATTTAGTACCAGTATCAACTCCTGCAGGAATATTAATTCTTAATTTTTTTCTGACTTGCTTTACTCCATTACCGCCGCAACTTATACATGGATCTGCAATTATCTGACCAGCTCCATTGCATGAAGGACATTCAGCTACTTGTGTGAAATTACCAAAAGGTGTTCTCGTAGCTCTTCTAACTTGCCCACTTCCTCCACATGTTGAACAAGTTTTTGGTCCAGTTCCTGGTTTGGCACCTATTCCCCTACAAACTTCACATGTCTCAAGATGAGGAATTTTAATTTCTCTTTGTTGACCAAATATTGCATCTTTAAAGTCTACATTAAGGTCATAACGCAAATCATCTCCTTGTTGAGGGCCTCTTCTTTGAGTTCTTCCTCCCTGAGGATTTTGTCCGCCAAAGCCATTAAAAAAAGTTTCAAATAGATCTGCAAAGCCACCCATATCTCCCATATCAGGCATTCCAGCAGCACCTCCGAGGCCAGCCTCTCCAAACTGATCATATCTAGCTCTTGTTTCAGGATCAGCTAATGCTTCATAAGCCTTGCCAATTTCTTTAAATTTATCTTCAGCACCAGGTTCTTTATTAACATCAGGATGATATTGTCTTGCTAATTTTCTGTACGCCTTTTTTAAGGTATCCGCATCAGCATCTCTTGAAACTCCAAGTATTTGGTAAAAATCAGCCATTAGATAATGCTCAAATAAGAATTTGGAATTTATACATCTTCAGAAGTATTTAGCTCTGTATCAGTATCCCCTTCAACTGTATCCTTTTCTACTTCCTGTTGTGAATTTTTTTTGCCGGGTCCCATAGAAACCTTAACCAAAGCATGTCTCAAAACCTTACCTTCTAGATGATATCCTCGCTGCAATTCTTCAATTATAAAGTCTTCTTTAAACTCTTCACTAGGTTCTCTTAATACAGCTTCATGCAAGTTTGGATCAAATTGCAGACCAACAACTCGCATAGGTGACACCCCCTGTTGTTTTAAAACTTCTACTAATTGTTTATACAATCCTTGATAACTTCTATGAAGAGCTAATGCTTCTTCACTTTCTGGTTTAAGTTGTTGTCTTGCTCTCTCAAAATTATCAACAATAGGGAGTATTGCAGTTAAAGTTTTTGAAACGAGTTGGATTTTTAAATCATCTTGATCTCTAGACTGCCTTTTTCTAAAATTATCAAAATCCGCTGAAATCCTTACATATTGATTTTTTAATGTTTCATGCTCTTTTTCTAATTGTTCTAATCTTGCATCATTATTGGAAATAGTATTTTTTAATTCCTCAGTATTTATTTCTTCCGTTGTTTGGGAAGATAATTGATCATTTTCTGTGGTTGAATTTTGCGTAGATGATATATCTTCAGGAGAATTATCCTGGTTAGAAACATCATTTTCTTTATTATCAATATTGTCTGATTGATTTTCAATCATTTTTCTAAAATTTAATAAAACTATTCTCCAATAAAGTGATGCACAAAACAAGTTGCGGAAGGCCGCACAAGTATTTAATCAGGAACAAACTTTAATGCTAATCCATTATTGCAGTATCTTTTACCAGTGGGCAGTGGACCATCATTGAAGACATGTCCTTGATGACCTCCGCATCTTGAGCAATGATATTCGGTTCTTGGGACAATTAACTTAAAATCTACTTTTGTTTCTACTGATCCTTGAATTGAATCCCAAAAACTTGGCCACCCTGTACCACTATCGTACTTTTTATCTGATGAAAAAAGTGGCAGATCGCATCCTGCACAGTGAAAAATCCCTTTTCTTTTCTCATTATTTAATTGACTACTGAAAGCTCTTTCAGTCCCTTCCTCCCTCAAAATATAATAAGATTCTGGGCTAAGCCTAGCTTTCCATTCATCTTTTGAGAAATTCCACTCTTCTTTAGAAGCAAGTGAAGATGCTAATACTTGCATAGGCTTAAAGATTATTTTTAAGATTGACATAGTAGGAATTAGAATAAAAGTTCTTCTTGATAGAAATTGATTCATATATTTAAATCACAAAAAAGTAATGAATTCCATCCAGCCTAATTCTATTAAAAATATTCATAAATTAAGTATTGCTCCAATGATGGATTGTACTGATAAGCATTTCAGAATGATAATGAGAAAAATTAGTTCTGAGGCTCTCTTGTATACAGAAATGATTGTGGCCCAAAGTTTAGTTTATACAAATAAGAAAGAAAATTTTCTAGACTTTAATGATGAAGAACACCCGATATCCATTCAGTTTGGCGGAGACGATCCTAAAATCCTTAAAGAAGCAGCCCAAATGGCACAGGATTGGGGTTATGACGAAATAAACTTTAATGTTGGTTGTCCGAGTCCAAGAGTCTGTTCTGGAAATTTTGGTGCTTCACTTATGAAAGACCCTGAAAAAGTAGCAAAATGTATAGAATCCTTAAAAAACAATTGCAACTTACCGGTTACGATCAAACACAGAATCGGTGTAGATAATGATGATAGTTTCTTTAGCCTAAATAATTTCGTAAGAATTATCGCAAATGCTGGTGCAGACAGATTTACAGTTCATGCAAGAAAAGCCATATTAAAAGGCCTAAATCCAAAACAAAACAGGACCATACCTCCACTAAACTATGAAATAGTAAAAAAATTGAAAAAATCAAATCCAAAATTATTAATAGAAATCAATGGGGGTTTAACAAATATCGAAGAATCATTAAAAGCCTTAAATGATTTTGATGGAGTCATGATTGGACGGTCAATATATAAACATCCTTTAAGATGGTCTGAAATTGATCAAAAGATTTATGGAATTAATACAAAATCCAAATCTGCTTCAAATATTATATTCTCCTTAATTCCATACATAGAAGCTCATTTAAGTAATGGAGGAAAATCTTGGGATATTTGTAAACATCTTATAAATTTAGTTGAAGGTATACCAAAAGCCAAAATTTGGAGAAATCAACTTTCAAATAAATCTATAAAAAAAGAATTAAATATTGAATATCTATTTAAAATAACGACAGCGCTTGAAGAAATGGGTTACTAATTTGTCTCATTTGAAGCATTACTCTCGTTAGATACTCCCCTTTTTCTCCTGCTCCGACCACTTTCATATGCAGAGTTTTCAGAAGAATTTCCATAACTTCTGTCTTCCCAACCTTCTGCTCCAGAAGATTTATTAGTGTAAGAGCTATTACCGCCACCATAGCCACCACCGTTATTACCACCACCGTAGCCGCCGCTGTAGCCACCACTGTTATTACCGCCACCGTAGCCACCACTGTTATTACCGCCACCGTAGCCACCGCCGTAGCCGCCTCTTCCTCCTCTACGAGATCCACCTGAACCTCTTGGCTCAGCTTTGTTAATTCTTAATGGCCTACCCATAAGTTCCGTGCCTTGCAGTCCATCAATAGCTGTTGATTCAATCGCTTCGTCTGCCATTTCAATAAATGCGAATCCTCTTTTCCTTCCAGTATCTCTCTCCAAAGGAAGAGAACAATTTAAAATCTCGCCAAAAGGGGCAAACAACTGTATAAGATCTTCCCGCTCTGCGCGGAACGGCAAATTGCCAACAAAAATACTCACTTTAAACTCAACAAAGAAAAATTACCTTATAAAAAACTACAATGAGTTGTCCCATTATGTTTACTTCCATATTCTACTTCAAAGGATACCATTGTTGTAGAAAAATAATTTAGATTCAAAGTAACAATTTTTTTTGCCATTTATTTACCTCTTTTTCTACCTGAACGAAACCTGTGCCGCCTACGCTATTTCTAGATTGTACGACATTAGAAGGTTTAAGATCTACAAAAACGTCCTCATCAAATTCGGAATGAAATTTTTTAAATTCGTCAATTTTAAGATTTTTAAGTAACATTTTTCTCTCAATACAATATTTAACTATTTCACCAACAATTTGATAGGCGGTCCTAAAAGGAACATCTTTGGCAACTAAGTAATCTGCTAAGTCGGTAGCATTAGAAAAATCATTTTCTACAGAATCAGATAAATTTTTAATATTAAATTCAATGCCCTCATTAATTAGAATAGTCATTGCCTTAATACAAGAAGATATTGTTTCTGAAGTATCAAATATTGGCTCTTTATCTTCTTGATAATCCTTATTGTATGAAAGTGGTACCCCTTTTACCATAGTTAACAATGCCTGAAGATGTCCATACACTCTTCCGGTCTTACCTCTTATCAATTCTGGAACGTCAGGATTTTTTTTCTGCGGCATTAAGCTACTTCCTGTGGCACATTTATCTGTTAACTTTGCAAAAGAAAACTCATCAGTTACCCATAAAATTATCTCCTCTGAAATTTTACTTAAATGAGACATTAACAAAGCAGCTGCAGAAACAAACTCTATACAAAAATCTCTATCACTTACTGCATCAATACTGTTTTTATAAATCTTCTCAAAACCCAATTCTGCAGCTGTAAAGTGCCTATCTATTTTTATTTTTGTTCCCGCTAATGCTGCAGCTCCTAAAGGAGAAATATTAACTCTTGCGCGTACTTCTTTAAACCTTTCACGGTCTCTTTGGAACATTTCTATATAAGCCAATAAATGATGAGCCAAAGATAATGGTTGAGCTCTTTGCATATGAGTATATCCAGGAATTAAGGTATAAATATTAGATTTCGCAAGATTTAAGAAAGATTTTTGCAAGTCGGTTATTAAAATTTCAATATTATCAATCTCTTTTCTTAACCACAATCTTATATCTGTACCAACTTGATCATTTCTACTTCTACCTGTATGTAATTTTTTTCCAGTTTCACCAATTAAACTTATTAGTTTTTCTTCTATGGAATAGTGAATATCTTCAGAAGGTGAGCCGGGAGAAAATTTACCCTCCAAATACTCAACTTTAATTAATTCTAGACCATTAATAATTTGCAAAGCTTCAGTAGAAGATAAAACTTGAGTTTTACCAAGCATTTTCGCATGAGCAATCGAGCAATCTAAATCTTCTAAAATAAGCTTTCTATCAAAACCAATTGAAGCATTAAACCTTTCAATAAAAGGGTCAAGTGAATTATCAAACCTTTTACTCCAAACTTTTGCCATATTAATTAGTAACTTTAAGTATCTCTAATAAAGCATTTTTTTATATAAGTGACAAAAAATCTCTATCTCAATTGAAAAATAACCATCGATGCATCATCTTCTAGATGCCTATTTTGCCCTGTAAAATCATCTAACTTTTTAAATATTTTATTTAAAATTTCTTGAGATGTATGAGATTGCTTACATAATTTTGTAAGGATTTTTATTAACCTTTCTTCATCAAATCTTTGCCCTAAAGAGTTAGAAGTATCAGTTACTCCATCTGTGTAATAGAGAACTAAATCATTTTCATTAAGCTTAATTTCGCCGCAATCATATTCTGCGTTTTTTTGTAGTCCAAGTACGAATCCTTCTGCGTCTAGTCTTATAATTTTCTGATCTGAACTTTTCCATAGCAGAGGCGGATTATGTGCTGCATTAGCGAACCTCAATTTCCTATTTCTAGGGTCATAATCTGAATAAAATAATGTCACAAATCTATGCGATTGATCTAAATCATTTATTGCTAATTGATTCAAATCATGCAAAATTCTATCTGGAGGGAGACCTGTAAGAACCTCTGCACGTAGCATTCCTCTTAACATAGTCATCAAAAGACCAGCTGGAATACCTTTACCCATGACATCACCTATTACAAAAGCCCATCTTGCTTTTTCTTTTCTTTTTTCAGATATATTCGTCTTTAAACACATAAAATCATAGTAATCCCCACCAAGTTGAAGAGCTGGTCTACAATGAGCAGCCAAGTCTAAACCATGGATAGTTGGACAATAATCCGGGAGTAATTGAGATTGAATTTCAGCACCAGTGGAAATTTCTCTATCTACTTTTTCATGTTTTTTCTTTGTTTTTATTAAATAATGATTTTCTAATCCAACAGCTAGACAATTTTCAATAAAGTTAAAATTACTATCTTCAGTAATTGACTGCGAAGACATATCATTACTAAAAATATAAATAAATCCTCTACATTTACCTCTGGATAAAATTTTTTTTGTTTCAATTTTATATTCTTTAAAATTTTTTTTTAAAGCATTTTCAAAAGTTAGGATTTCCTTTAGTTTAAAATTTTTTGAAAAATTAAATTGATTCAAAAAACTATTAATTTCTTCTTGAATTTTTAGATGTTCAACATGAGCAGAAATTTTTATATTTTCATTCCATATCTCCCCCTCATAATCCAAAGGAATAATTAAAATTATATTTTCAAAAAAAATATGTTTAAAAATTAAACAAATATAATCCAGTAATTTATTTATGTTGGAGAATGATTTTAAATAATATGCTAGTGAAGATGCAATTTCAGCAAATTTATATTTATTTTTTAAGGTTACTGTAGATTCATTTTCTAAAAAATTTTGAATAAATTTGTTCGAAAATATTTTTTCTGTTTGATTATTTGCCAAAACAAATCTAATACATAAATATGTTTTAACATTAAATTTAAATTTTTTAAAAAAATTTAATTAAATAGTTATTTATCTGCGAGCATAGCCTCTACAAATTCAAAACTATTAAATGGTCTCAAATCTTTTATACCTTCTCCAGCGCCAATAAACCTTATAGGCAAATTTACTTCTTCAGATACAGCTAAAGAGACTCCACCTCTAGAAGTCCCATCTAATTTAGTAATAATTGCTCCGCTTAAATCTGCAGATTTAGCAAAACTTTTTGCTTGCTTTAAACCATTTTGACCCTGACTCGCATCTAAAACTAATAATGATTCAACAATTGCATCTGGAACTTTTTTATCAATAATTTTTTTTATTTTTGCTAATTCATCCATCAAATTATTTTTTGTTTGCAATCTACCAGCTGTATCAACAAGTAATAAATCAACATTTCTTTTTTTTGCAGAATTAATTGCATCAAAAACTACAGCAGCTGGATCGGCATTTTTTGATTGATTAGATATAACATCAACATTACTTCTATCTCCCCATACTTTAAGTTGCTCTACTGCAGCCGCTCTAAAAGTATCAGCCGCAGCTATCAAAGTTTTATAATTACTTTTGGATGATAAATATGCTAATTTTCCTAGTGTAGTAGTTTTACCAACACCATTAACTCCTACTAATAACCAGACATTTAACTTACCCTTTTGGGGAACTAAGAGATCAGTTCCCGAATTTTTTATTGGTTTATCAATAATTAATTTTAATTCCTTCTTCAAGAATTTTATTCCTGCTTCACCACCTAAGACTTCCTCGTTTAATTTTGTTCTGAGAGAATTTATAACTTTATCGGTCGAATCAATCCCTACATCAGCTCTTATTAATAGAGTTTCTAAATCATCAAGAGATTCAGGAGTAAGAGGATCATCACCAAGTTTATCCAATAATTCAGTAACAAATCCTTTTCGGGTTTCTTCTAATCCTCTCCGTAACTTAGTTAACCAATCAATTTCATCAATCGATATTTGATTTATTTTTTTTCCTTGAGCGGCTAAAACCATTGCAGACCAAGTAAAATTATCATCAAATTCTCCTAACTCTGATGCAGCAACTGTTTTAGACTGTCCAATAATTTTGTCTTTATTAGTAATATCAATCAATTCTTGCTTTTGCTCTTCCGCTTTCTGTAATTCTTGCTTTTGCTCTTCCGCTTTCTGTAATTCTTTCTTTTGCTCTTCCGCTTTCTGTAATTCTTGCTTTTGCTCTTCCTGTCGTCTTTTTAAAAGTGCATAAGCTTGTGCAGCCCATTCACGAGAATTATCCGGATCAATATTAGTCATTATCAATAATTCTTATTTAATAATTTTAAAATACTATCTATTTATATCAAATAATCATGCCAATTAAATTGTTTGTAATCTCCTTAAAACTCCATTAATAAACTTTCTTCCTTGCAGGTCGCTGTATTTATTAGCTAAATTTACAGCCTCATCACAAGCAACAGCTACAGGTGTGTTCAGAAAATTAATATCCACGTAAGCTAGACGCAAAATATCTCTATCAATTCTTGGTAATCTTTTTAATCTCCAGCCATCCATTGCTTGATCGATATCAGAATCGATACTTTTAAGATTATTGATAATATTACAAATTCTTTGATTCACATCGTCTCTAATATCAAATTGACAGCCAGAAACAATTAATTTTGGAAACTCTAGAGTTATTGAGAGTGTATTCATTACGGTTTCAATTTTTATAAGAGATTTTTTTAACGCATCACGAACATTTGAATAAGAAGAATCAACACCTTCTTGCAATTCACTATCTAATATTTTTTGTGAAGCATTTTCCAACTCTGACTCGCAATTATCTAATTCCTCTCTGCAATGGGTTATTAAAGAATCCAGAGCAGATTCAAAAATTTCTTCTATCTGAAATTTATTTAATTTAAAATCACCTTTATCTTTTATAAGGCCAAGAGAAATTAAAGATAATTCTCTAGAAAGGGATCTATTATGCATTAACTAAGAAGAAGTATTAGTGGAAGCTCGTAGTTGAGAAAACAATTTTGAAAATGTTGGATTTGTAGTGTTATTTTTCTCGTCTGGATTAACTATCCCAGCCGAAATTATTGTTCTAAAAGCATCTTCAACAGAAATATCCAAATCCTTAACAGAAGTCTCAGGCACTAGCGTGTACCAACCAGTAGTTGGGTTTGGTGCAGTAGGTATAAAAACACTAAGTAATTTTTCTTTCAATTCTTGCTGCAGAGAAGGTCCTACATCTCCAGTTACAAAACCAACGCTATATAGTCCCTCACGAGGATATTCAACTAAAACAACTCTTCTAAATCTGTTAGATTTATTACTTAAGAAAGTTTCTAGCAATTGTTTAAGAGTTTTATAAACAGCTCCAGCTACTGGGATTTTTGACAAAGTACCCTCTCCAAATTCTAATAACCACCTTCCTACGAAATTTCTCGCCATCAAGCCTATTAGTAAAATGGCTAATAGAGGAACAGTTAAACCTAAGGTAAGATTAATTAAATCTTGTAATAAAGGATTTAAAGTAATAAAAGGATTTAATTGCTTTGGAACTGAAGTAACTAATGTTAAAACAAATTTACTAACTAATGATGAGAGCCATATTGTTGTTGCTAAAGGTATTACAACTAATAAGCCTGCTATGAGATCATTTTTTAGATCTTGTTGAAGCCTAGATCCTAAATTCGAATCTTGATTTTTATTAATTTCAACCAAAATAACGTTTCTAACTATATTAACTTTACTAATAATTTAGCTGTTTTTACTAAGTTAGGATATATTTTTTTTAAATATATCTAATTTATTTATAAGTTTATTCTCCAAAAATAACTTTTAATGATAATGCTTTAAAAAATAAAAAAATGATTAATACGAGTAAAGACAAGAAAGAAATAAGTAAAAAATTAAAAGAAAGAGCTATTTTTGAAGGTTTTACAATTGCTGGAATAGCTTCAATACCAGGTAGTTCGCGCATAAAATTAAGGACTAATGCATTAGAAAGATGGTTGTCAAATAATCATCATGCTGAAATGAAATGGATGGAAGCAGAAAAAAGAAGAAATATAGGCCTACTTTTTAAAGATGCAAAAAGTGTTTTAAGCGTTGGATTTGTTTATATTAATTCAAAAAACAAGAATAATAATTTCCTCAAGGTAGCTAAATTTAGCCAAGGAGAGGATTATCATAAAGTGATTCACAAAAAATTAAAGAATATCGGTAAATGGATCAACCTAGAAATTCCTGATTGCAAATGGAAAATATGTGTTGATACCTCTCCGCTTCTTGAAAAAGCATGGGCAGAGGAGTCAGGGATTGGTTGGATAGGTAAAAATAGTAATTTAATAAACCAAAAAAATGGTTCTTGGTTTACTTTAGGTTTTATGATTCTTACAAAAGATTTAATACCAGATAAACCTCATAAATCACTTTGCGGGAAATGTGATATTTGTATAAAGCATTGTCCCACAAAGGCAATAGTAGAACCCTTTGTAATACAGTCAGATCTATGCATTGCATATCACACAATAGAGAATAGAGATAAAACTATTCCAAAGAAAATAGAAAAAAATTTAGACGGATGGGTTGCGGGATGTGATATTTGTCAAGATGTATGCCCTTGGAATAAGTCAGTACCATTCAACAATAATTTTGAAACCACACCTAAAGAATGGATTAAAAATCTTAATATTGAGTCATTAAATTGGGACGATAATACTTGGAAAGAAAAGCTCAAAGGAACTACGTTAAAAAGAATTAAACCATGGATGTGGAAAAGAAACATACAAGCAAATCTAAATAATAAAAAAATTAAAATATGAAAAAATTTTTAAGAATAATAATATGGATCTCCTTGATTAATTTTTATTGTCTTCAAGTTGATAAAGCTCAAGCAATAGTTCCATATTATTATTTCCCAACCAAAAAAAATTTACAAAAGCAAAGTTCATATATTGGCAAAAATGCATATCAACTACTTTATTTTGGACAATATAAAGACAGTCTTAACTTAGCCAAATTAGCTGTAAAAATATATTCGAAAGATGAAAAACTTTGGTTAATTTTGGCTGAAGCGCAAATAGCTAACAAACAATATAAAAATGCACTACATTCCTTAAATAAAGCAGAACAGATCAATGCTAATATTGGCGAAATATTTTTTGCTAAAAGTAATATTTATTTAAAAATTTCTCAACAAACAAAGGCAAAGAGTGCGTTAGAAAAAGGCATAAAGATAGAACCTAACAACCACAAAGCTATTTTTCAATTAGGAAATATTTTATTAATGGAAAAAAATTACTTGGAAGCTATCAAATTGTTTGATAAATCAATAAAAATCAAACCTGATTTTTGGCAGGCAATTAATAATCAAGGTTTAGCTTATTTCGAGAAAAACAATATAAATCTATCAATCAAACTTTTTGAAGATGCAATCTCAATCCAAGAAAATGCTGAACCATTACTAGGACTGGCCTCCTGCATAAGAGTTAGTGATAGTAAATTAGCAATTCATCTAGCAAAAAAAGCTTTGGCTAAAGATCCCAAATATGTCAATTATGAATATAGAAAAGAACAGCTATGGGGGGAAAAATTACAAGCCTCTACCGAAATTCTTCTACAAAATGAACAGCTTAAAGAAGATGTATTACTTGCAAAATCAAAAATAATTGAATCATCTTAATTTTCAATACTGGTAAATATTTTTTTACCTATTAGTCTTAATTTAGTTAATCAATAATTTTTAAATTTTGCGCTCTAATGGATAAGAAAAACTTCACTTATATCTCACTTCAAGAAGAAATGCAACGTTCTTATTTGGAGTATGCAATGAGCGTAATAGTTGGACGTGCTTTACCCGATGCAAGAGACGGTCTTAAGCCTGTACAAAGAAGAATACTATTTGCAATGTACGAATTAGGCTTAACACCTGATAAACCATTTAGAAAGTGTGCCCGAGTTGTTGGGGATGTACTTGGAAAATACCATCCTCATGGAGATCAAGCAGTATATGATGCATTAGTAAGGCTAGTACAAAATTTTTCTACTAAATATCCCACTCTTGACGGCCATGGAAATTTTGGATCTGTAGATAACGATCCGCCAGCAGCAATGAGATATACCGAAACCAGATTATCTCCTATAGCTCATAAAGGATATCTTGAAGAAATTGGATCAGAAACAGTAAGCTTTTCAAATAACTTTGATGGTTCTCAAAAAGAACCAGATGTTCTTCCGGCCCAACTTCCATTTTTATTGTTGAACGGCTCATCAGGTATCGCTGTTGGTATGGCTACAAACATACCCCCTCACAATCTAGGCGAAATTGTAGATGGTTTAGTTGCCTTAGTTAAAAATAAAGATATTAATGATAAAAAACTTTCTAACATTATCAAAGGACCTGATTTTCCAACAGGCGGAGAATTAATTTATAGTCGAGCAATAGAGGAACTTTATCAAACTGGAAAAGGATCTATAACGATAAGAGGAGTTTTAAATACGGAAGAAGTAAATTTAGGAAAAGGTAAACATAAAAAAAATGCAATAATCATTACTGAACTTCCTTACCAAATTAATAAAGCAGGTTGGATTGAAAAACTTGCAGAACTTGTTAATTTAGGAAAAATTGATGGGATTTCTGATATTAGAGATGAAAGCGACAGAGATGGAATGAGAATTGTCATAGAACTAAAAAAAGATTCTAATTCTGAACTTGTTATTTCTAATTTATATAAAAAAACAACTCTCCAAACTAACTTTGGTGCAATATTCTTAGCTCTAATTAAAGGCAAACCTGTACAACTAAATCTGAAAAAATATCTCAACTATTTTGTTGAATTTAGAGAAGAGACAATTAGGAAAAGAACTTTTTATTTTCTAAAAAACACACTAGATAAACTTGAAATATCGGAAGGTTTATCTAAAGCTACAAAAAACATAAAAAAAGTTATCGCAATTATTGAAAAATCAGAAAATTCTGTACAAGCTAGATCAAAATTAGTAGAGAATTTTTTCTTAAATGAAAAACAGGCAAATTCAGTTTTGGATATGCCACTAAAAAAATTAACAAATCTAGAAAAAAATCAAATTGATAATGATATAAAAGATTTAGAACAAAAAAAGAATTATTTTCAAAAATTGTTAAACGAGAGAGAATTATTACTTGAATTACTTATAGAAGAATTATTAGTATTAAAGAAAAAATACAACGTTATACGTAAAACAAAAATAATTAAAAATATAAATCAAAGTGAAGAATTAGAAACCCTTAATAATCAAATATTAGAGGACTTTATAAATAAAAAAACAAAATTATATATAGATAATAGACTTTATTTAAAAAGGATGATTTTAAGTAATTACAAGAAATCATTTGAGGTTGTAAATAAAATTATTGATAATAAAAATATTCAAAAATTTATATGTAATATTGAAAAAAATATTAAATTAATTGGAATCACAAATACGGGAAAAGTATTTAACATTGATTGGGAATCAAATATTAATAAAGACTATAAATTAGATAATAAAATTCTTGGGAATATTCATCCAAATGAAATAATAAATTTTCATTCAATTAAAAAAGAAACCAGAAATTATTTATGCATATTAAATTCAGATGGAAGATTTAAAAAAGTTTTATTTGACGAAGATATGATTAAAAGCAATAGATCTTTCACAATTATAAAATTAAAAAATAATTTAAAAACAATTGATTCTTTTATTTCTAATGACAGCAAAGATTTAGTAATATTAACCTCGATAGGAAGAATTTTTAAATTTAATTTATCAAATAAATTTTTAACGCCGACTTCTAAACAATCCCAAGGATTAATAATTGCAAAACTTTTACCATCTGAAAAAATCGTTTCTTGTTGTACATTTAATGATGGAGAAAATATTTTTTTAATATCTAAACAAGGAAGAATCTTTTGCATAAATAGTAATGAAATTTACTGCTCAAATGAATGCAGTTTAGGGTATTTGAATGAAAAAACCCAACTCAAAAACGATTACTTCCTCAAAATTATGGCAAGTAACCATTACCTTGATATTGAAACTAATAAAAATAAATCTGCAAGATTAGACCTAAATAAATTAAATTTCAAATCTAATAAATCAAACTTTTTAATTGATTTTTTAAAATTAGATAATGATGAATACCTTGAAAATTGTTTCCGACTTGAAAATTTTCTAGACTAAGATTTATATTCATTTTGAACCCAATTTAAGTATTCTTGATTTACTGTTCCAGTTACATAATCACCGGTAAAACAACTCATCTCTAATCCTTTAATAGGAGAATCACCAATTATAGATTTACGCAAACTTTCAACACTTTGATAAACAAGGTTATCAATTTCAAGTTTATCGGCGATTTCACTTATTGTCCTATTATGAGCTATTAATTCATCTCTATTAGGCATATTAATTCCATAAACATGAGGATAACGAACAGGTGGAGCTGCTGATGTAAAAAAAACTTTATTTGCTCCTGCATCTTTAGCCATTTGGACAATTTCTTTTGAAGTAGTACCTCTTACTATCGAGTCATCAACAATTAATACATTTTTATTTTTAAACTCTGCACTCATAGCATTTAATTTCTGCCTTACAGATTTCTTACGTTTCTGCTGACCAGGCATTATGAATGTTCTGCCAACATATCTATTTTTAAAAAAACCTTCCCTATATTCTATCCCTAACTGCCTTGCAACTTGCATTGCTGCGGGTCGAGAAGAATCAGGAATAGGCATAACTACATCAATATCTCCAGAATTGATTGTTTCTTTTATTGTTTCTGCTAAATAATCTCCCATCTTTAAACGAGCTTTATAGACTGAAATTCCATTCATAATTGAATCTGGCCTAGCTAAGTAAACATATTCAAAAGCACAGGGAAATAACATTGGATTTTCAGAACATTGCTTAGAGAAAAACTCCCCATCAAGATTTATAAAAACAGCTTCTCCTGGATCTACATCTCTCACTACTTCATAATCATTATTCTCAAGTACTAAAGATTCGCTTGCAACCATCCATTCTTCTTTTTTTGTGGTTAATGAAAGTCTTTTTCCTATGACTAAAGGCCTAATACCAAAAGGATCTCTAAATGCTAATAAACCATGTCCTGAAATTAACGCAATTGAAGCATATGACCCCTGAATTCTTTTATGTAAAGATTTGACCGCATTAAAAATAATATCAGGTTCTAATTTTTGATTATGAATTTGTTCTTGTAATTCTGTCGCAAATACATTTAATAACATTTCAGTATCACTTGAAGAATTTGTATGCCTCTTGTCGACATTAAATAACTGTTTTTCTAAATCTCTGGTATTAGTCAAATTTCCATTATGTATCAAAACAATTCCATAAGGAGCATTAACATAAAAAGGCTGTGCTTCTTCTACACTTTCTGCTGATCCCTTTGTTGCATACCTAACATGACCCAATCCAATTTTGCCAATTAAATTCCTCATATCTCTAGTTCTATAAGCAGTATTAACCTGACCTTTAACCTTATGTATGTGAAAAACAGTATTTTCCATTGTTGCTATACCTGTTGAGTCTTGACCTCTATGCTGCAAAAGCAAAAGACTATCGTAAATTTGTTGATTTACATCATTTGAAGAAACGATTCCAACTATTCCGCACATAACTTAATATCTTAAAATGATTAATAGTTGAGAAATGTTTTTCATATTTAAAAGTAATCTGAAATACTATTATTAAATTTTTCGGTTAATTCCTCAATCCTAATATTGCAAATATTTTTTTCGTTGATTTTTATCTTCAACGTGTCACTAGATACGTATCCTATTTTTTTTACATAAACACTTGATGGTAAGTTTATTTGATTTTGTTTTAAATAATTAAACCATTGATTTTGTTTGACTTTACTAATTGAAAAAATAATTCTTGATCCTCCTTCGGCAAACAATAAATTATCAGCTCTATTTAAATCTTTCTCTAATTCTATAGTTGCACCCTTTGCGGACAAAATACAAGACTCTGCTAAAGCTATAGCTAAACCTCCATCACTTATATCGTGAGAAGAAACTACAAGACTGTTTAAAATCGCATTTCTTAAAAAACTCTGGCAAAACTTTTCATCCAGCAAATCTATTTTTGGAGGCCGACCTGTAATTTCTCCATGAAAATATTCCAAATAAGAACTAGCTGCAATTGTCATATCTGATTTATATGAACCAATTAACCAGATTTGATCTTCACTATTTTTCCATTCACTGCTTATAGCTTTCTCGACATTATCTATCTTTCCAACCATTCCGATAACAGGAGTAGGATTAATAGGAGTAATTAGATTATCTTTATTTTTAGATTCATTATATAAAGATACATTACCTCCTGTAACAGGAGTTTCTAAAGCTTTGCAGGCTTCAGCAATTCCATTACACGAAGATGAAAGTTGCCAATATCCTATTTCATTCTCAGGGGAAGAAAAATTTAAATTATTTGTAATTGCTACTGGTTCAGCACCAACACAACTAACATTTCTAGCGGACTCTGCTACGGCAGCAATAGATCCTCTAAAAGGATCAAGCGCAACCCATCTACTATTGCAATCAACTGAAGCAGCGACACCAGAAAATACTTTACTTTTATTTTTTTTATTTTTTTTATTTTGTTCCCTTAGTCTTACTACGGCTGCATCTGATTTTCCAGGTTTAAAAACTGTATTTGCTTGAACTTGAGAATCATATTGTTTATAAATCCATCGTTTAGAAGCTATTGATGGGTTAGAGAGTAGTTTTAAAATGATTTCTGAAAAAGAAAAATTCTTATTTTCCTTCAATGAAAATATTTTTTGCTCATGAATTTCTGGTAAATCATTTTCTTTCCATTCCCATTTATTTAAAAGATCATCTGGTGGATTATTAATCACATTATGAAAATTGACAGGAGTATCATCAGATAAAGCAGAAGTAGGTATTTGGGCCACAATTTTACCTTTATGAGAAATAATTACTTCATTAGTTCCTATTACTTCACCAATAACACTGGCATATAATCCCCATTTATTAAATTTTTCAATAAGATCATTAATTTTTTCTTCTTTAACGACAAACAACATTCTTTCTTGCGATTCAGATAATAAATACTGGTATGAGGACATATCATCTTCTCTAGAAGGGACCAAATCTAAATCGATAGATATACCTAAATTTCCATTTGCGGCCATTTCTGCGCTACTGCATGTTAAACCTGCAGCACCCATATCTTGAGCTGCAATTACATCCCCTGTTTTGAAAGCATCCAAACAAGCTTCAATAAGACTTTTCTCAACAAATGGATCACCTACCTGAACAGCAGGTCTATCATCAAATGAATTTGTAGTTAATTCTGAACTAGCAAAACTAGCACCGCCAACACCATCTCTTCCAGTTGTATTACCAACATATAACACTGGTGATCCTACATTTTTAGCTCCAGAACAAACGATTTCCTCAGTCTCTAAAAGTCCTAAAGCCATAACATTAACTAGAGGATTTCCAGAGTAACTATCATCGAAGTCAATTTCACCGCCAACAGTCGGCACACCTACGCAATTCCCATAATGTGAAATACCGGATACAACTCCTCGTAATAAATCAACATTTGATGATTTATCAAGGTTGCCGAATCTCAATGAATTCAAGACTGCGATTGGCCTAGCACCCATTGTGAATATATCTCTTAAAATTCCTCCTACACCTGTTGCTGCACCTTGAAAAGGTTCAATAGCAGAAGGATGATTATGACTTTCTATTTTAAAAACAAGTTTTTGATTATTTCCAACATCAATAACGCCAGCATTTTCTCCAGGTCCAACTAAAACATTTTTTCCTTTAGTGGGAAACTTAGATAGTAAAGGTTTTGAATTTCTATAACAACAATGTTCGGACCACATAACGCCAAACATGCCTAATTCGGTTCTGTTAGGTTTTCTCTTTAATCTTTTGCAAATTTCTTCGTAATCTTTAAATGTTAAATTTTCAACTTGTAGTGCTTCATTCAGATCATATAGATCATTATTTTCATGATTTATCATTATTTATATCCAAGGGTCATCTTCTTTTTTTTCACTAGACGGTATAGATGTTCTGTCGTTATTATAAAAACTTTTTTGTTTAAAATCTAAGTTTTTGCTAATATCTTCATCTTCTTCAAGCCATTCCTCTAGTCTATTAGAAGCAATATTTTTCATATCATCAAATCTATCAAAAATTTTTTTCCCTTTTTGCATAAATTCATTTTTAATACTTGATTTTATTAAAGGTAAATCATCTAAAGAATTACTTTCACAGAATACCAATCCCGGTTGTTGGTCATTGATATTATCAATAGTTAATTTCCATCTACTAGAACCTGGAATCTTAGGATTAGATCTAGAAACTAAGTAATATTTAATTTTTCCCGTTTTCATTTCAAATAAAAAATCTGCAATGACTCCTATTTTTGATCCATTTATATTTATAAGATTAGCTTCAATTAAAGTTGGGAACCTATTTAAAGTTGCTAAATCCGAAATAGCTGGATCGCCTTTGACATAAATTTCATTATCTATTATTTGAGTAATTTGATTTAATCGCCAAACATTTCTTTTTAAATCAAAATTTGAAGGACGAGAGTACCATCCTAGAATCCGGTGAACTGGAGGATGCATCCACACATTTTCACCATTTCCATAATTAAGGACCATATTACCCTTAATACTATAATTTAATAATTCACTTAAAAAAATTTCTTTAGGTAATTTCAAATTAAGAACGAACCTGCACAGGCATAACTAAATAAGTAAAAGAATTAAGATTATCTTCTGGCACAAAAACAGCTGGAGTAGTTGCAATATTACACTTTAAAAGTACATTTTCAGAAGCAATAACTTTTAAACCTTCTAACAAATATCTTACGTTAAATGCAATATCAAAATTTTCTCCAGAATAAGAAACAGGTATTGACTCGTTTGCATTGCCAATATCTTGAGCATCTGCACTGATTGAAGCTAAATCTGTATCATCTAATTTAATCTTTACAACACTACTTTGCTGATCAGCTAAAACAGCAATTCTTTCTAATGAATCAATTAATTTTTTTGTATTAAAATTTAGAATTTTAGAAAAAGAATCAGGAATTAATTGTGAATAATTAGGATAAGTACCTTCTAAAGTTCTTGTAGTAATTATTTGATTAGAAGATATAAATACTACTTGACCTTTGTCATAGAAAAGCTTAATTGAATTTTCTGAGCTTCTCAAAGATACTAGTTTTTCAATTTCTCTCAATGATCTAGTTGGGATAGTTACCGATAAATCATCAACATTTGAAGATAAGTTTTCTTTATTTTCAATATGTTCTTCATTACCAATTAAGGCAACAGCCAATCTATGACCATCAGTTGAAGCAGACTCTAAATAATTTGGTTTGAAAGTAAAATTTACACCTGTGAGTAGTTGCTTTGAATCATCATTACTACTGGCAAAAATGGTAGATTTTAAAGCCTTTAAAAAAGAACTAGGATCAATATTCAAAGATGTACCGCTTTCAACAAATGGCAAATTAGGATATTCATCAGAAGGGATCCCTCTTAGATTAAAAGAACCTCTATCACTTTTTATTAGGATATTATCTGAATTCTCATCTACTTCTAGAGAAACAGGAGTTTCATTAGGTAGTTTGTTTACTATTTCAGATAAAAGTTTTGAAGGTATAGTAATAGCTCCACTATTTTTGACAGTTCCATCAAAAGAAGTTTGAATTCCTAAATTTAAGTCAAATCCTGTAACGCTAATTTTATTAGTTCCTTCGTCAGCTGTTAAAAGTATGTTTGCAAGAATTGGATGCGTTGGCCTTGAAGCAACTGCCTTGCTTACTAGTTGTATAGCATTATTTAATTCATTTTGATTACAAATAATTTCCATCAGAATTTGGAACTTTTTACAAATACAATATACTTTTTCCGTAAATTAAATTCAATAAATTTATTTTTACTGTTTTTCTAATATAAAAATAAACAATAAAATAAAATTTTAGTAGTAGTAGTTCTTGTGGGAACTGTGGAATTCTTTAATTAAACAGCTTGTTTATTTATTTTACGAAGAAAAGAATATGTGTAAAAAAATTTTTATTTGTTTAATATTTTTTACTTTTTTAGAAAATTTTGAATTTATTCAACAGATAGAATATTTTTTTATGTACTTTTCAACAAATGAGGTCTGTTTTTGATTGATTTCCACAGACACTTTTTTTTTTGGATTTTAATATCCTAAGATTTTAGTTATATTTTTTAATGATGGTTCAATATTTTTCCTAAAAATAGCATCGTTGTTTTTTATAGCGCAATCAGGATCTTTCAATCCATTTCCAGTCAGAACACAAACAATAGTCGATTCTTTTTGAATTCTATTTTTATTTTTAATCAGTCCAGCAACTGATGCTGCACTGGCAGGTTCACAAAATACTCCCTCTTTAGCAAGAATTTTATAAGCATTGATTATTTCTTCATCTGTAACTGACTGAAAGTCTCCTTTACTCTCCTTCCTTACTTTTTTTGCTTTTTCTCTATTTACAGGATTTCCAATTCTTATTGCAGTTGCAATTGTTTCTGGATCTTTAACTATTATATTTTTTACTAATGGAGCGGAGCCTTCGGACTGAAAACCCATCATTGTTGGTAATTTCAAATTTCTTTTTATTTTTGAATATTCTTTAAATCCCATCCAGTAAGCAGTTATATTTCCTGCATTGCCCATCGGTATACAAAGCCAATCAGGAGCATAACCTAAGTCATCAACTATCTCAAAAGCTGCCGTTTTTTGTCCTTGTATTCGATATGGATTAACAGAATTAACAAGCTCTATAGGTTGTTCCGAGGATAAATCTCTTACGATTTCAAGAGCCTTATCAAAGTTTCCATTAATAGATATTATCTCAGCGCCATACATTAATGCTTGCGCAAGCTTTCCTTGTGCAACAAATCCTTCTGGGATTAATACATAAGGTTTTAATCCTCCTCTTGAAGCATATGCAGCAGCAGCAGCAGAGGTGTTTCCAGTACTTGCACAGATTACAGCTTCACGACCTTCTTCTTTTGCTTTGCTAATTGCCATAGTCATACCACGATCTTTAAAAGATCCTGTTGGATTAAGGCCATCATATTTTAAAAAAACTTTTGTTCCATTTCCAATTAAGTTGCTAATTGACTCGCTTAGAATTAATGGTGTATTTCCTTCATTAAGGGAAATAATAGGAGTTTTCTTTGTAACTGGGAGATATTGTTTATAAGCTTCTATAAGACCTGGCCATCTTTTTTTTCTGTAATTAATACGCAGTTTATTTTTGATTTTATTCAATAACACCATGGTTGTTTAATTTGTTTTGATTTTTTCTAGAGGAGAATTGGTGAAAAAAGTTAATAATTCTGAAATCGATTCTACTTTATTCATAACTTTGCTCAAAGCGCTGACATCTAAAATTACAGTTTTAGTTGGATATCCCTCAAAAAAATTTATTAGATTTATTTTTCCATTTCCTATGTTAATTCCTTGAATTACGCTTGCTCTAAGGGCCAACATGCCTGTTCTTTCATCAGTTGCTCTTGGTGGGTAGATAATAGATGAAAGTCTTGTTAAAAAAACATTTCCTATTTCAGAATAAACTAGTTTGCTTGCAATGGTAATAGGAACTTCAAAATCTTTATTTAAAAAAGTTCTAATTTCTTTATCAGGAGATCCGGTTGTTTTCAAAATTCTTTTTAATTTCCTTGTGGATTTAACTTCTTTAGCAAAAGTTTTTAAAGAATTTACTTTAATTGTTCTAGAAAATATACTGTATGTGATTTTAATCTCTTCGGCAGCATTTGCTTTTGGAATATTTAAAAGTAATGGAGAAATTACTAAAATAAAAAATATTTTAAATATTAAAAATTTATTAGACTTCATTTAGATATTTGCACCAGCGGCAATCTTAACAAGTCTTACTACTCCTTTTTCAGTTACTTTTTTTGCAATTTTTATACCCATTTCTTTTGTGTAAGGCTCATTTACAAGTCTTGGAACCCTTTTTAGAAAAATGTCAATCGAATAGCCGGGGACATTTTGTAAAATCTCTAAAAAATTTCTCAATGGCTCTACATACATTATAAGATCATTCAAGTTATTGTTTTCTTCAATAGTATTTAATTTAATTGATTGTGGAAGATAGTTATTCAAACTTTTCAATATTTTTAGACTTAGTAAATCTATCTGATTTGTTAAACCTTCAACTATCTCATTTCTAAGAAATCCTCCATTGGGCGAAAAGAGAAGATTGATAACTTCGTCTAAAAGTTTTTCTAAATCGAGATTTGTTTGCTTTGCAGCGTTAGAAAGCAGATCTTCTAAACGGTCCCATTTAAATTTTTTATTATCAAAAAGCATTTCTTTAAGACTTTCCCTTAATTGTGGGTCAGGGTCTTCCATCAATCTTCTTGCAAAATATGGATAAGCTGCGCCTAATATTTTGAAATTTGGATCTACGCTTAAAGCTATTCCTTCTAATGTAAGTAATGACCTAATTATGAGTGCATAATATGGGGGCAGTTTGAAAGGGAATTTATACATAACACCAGACATGTCATCTGTAACGCTTTTAAAATCCATTTTTGAAACTCCTTTTTCGACGGCATTAATAAAAACATCTTGAAATGCTGGAACAATGGGCTCTAGATTAACTTCTTCTGATAAAAATCCCAATTTTACGAAATCTTGAGATAATTTATCGAAGTTTTTATTTACTAAATGAACTACTGCTTGAATTAATCCTGATCTAGATTCTCTTGAAACTTCGCTCATCATTCCAAAATCTAAGTAACATAATCTTCCATCTTCTAAAGCTAATAAATTACCTGGATGTGGGTCTGCATGAAAAAAACCATGTTCTAAAAGTTGTTCTAAGCTACATTGCACCCCTATATCAATCATTTCATCAGGATTGATTCCTAATTGTTTTACGTCTTCTAAATTTGTTAATTTTTTACCTTCTATCCATTCCATTGCTAAAACTCTTCTTGAAGTTATTTCTTTATAAATTTTTGGTACGGCAATCATTTTGTTGTGTTTATGCATATTTCTGAATTTTTCCGCATTTGCAGCTTCGTTTAGATAATCCATCTCTTCAAAAACTCTCTTGCCTAATTCATCAATCAAAGCAACTAGATCACTTCTTATTAATCCGATATTGTTTTTTAGCCAATAAGCAATATTTCTCACAATGTAAAGATCTAAGGTTATTTGTTCCCTTAAACCTGGTCGTTGTACTTTTATTGCAACGATCTCTTCATTTTTTAATTTAGCTTTATGCACTTGCCCTAAAGAAGCAGCAGAAATTGGCTCTTTATCAATTTCTAAAAATATCTCATCTGTTTTTTTTCCTAAATCTTCTTCTATTAATTCCATAGCTTTATCGCCATCAAATCCAGGCAGCTGATCTTGCAATTCAGATAATTCTTCTAGAAGAATACCTGGGATTATATCTGGTCTTGTTGATAAAGCTTGACCTGCTTTGACAAATGCAGGTCCAAGTTCTACTAATAAATTTGTTAATTCTCTTGCTCTAAATCTTGCTTGCGATTCATTTTTCAACCTTCCAGTGAATTTATCCCATCCAACGGAAAAGATGTAAGCAAAAATAGGTATGAGTGTTTGCCAAAGTCTTTTTAAAAGTCTTTTAGGATTTTTTTTGTAAATTTTAGAAATTGTATCTGGATCATAATTTAAGAGTCCTGATACCTCAATAAAATCAGTAAAATCTTCTTTCATAACTTTATATATTTAAACCCTTTATTTTTTTAAAAAAGGAGTTAATTTTTTTATAAGGAAGATTTATCATGTTAATAAAATTAAGAATAGAGAATATAGCTTTAATTGAAATTATAGAAATTAATTTTGAAAAAGGTTTGAATATCATAACTGGGGATTCAGGTTCAGGAAAATCATTAATTTTGGATTCCCTAAATGCTTTATTTGGTGGAACTAATATACCTCTAAAACATTTAATACGTCCAGGAAAAGATTTTTGCGTTATTGAGGCGATATTTTCTTCTTCTTTTCAAATTAATAATTGGTTAATTAGTAATGGTTTTGAAATATCTTCTTCAAAACTACAAATTAAGAGAAGATCTTATAAAAAAAATAAAAAAATCATATCCAAATATAGTCTTAATGATCTACCAATTAATAGACAATCATTAGAAAAACTTGGAGGATTTATAATAGATTTTGCAGGTCAATCTGACACCTTTATCTTTGATTCTTTAGATAAGAGAAGACTAATAATTGATGACTTATGTTCTCAAGAATCAAGAGATACTAGCGAAAGGATTAAAAGTATATGGGGAGAAACTAAAGTTTTAAAAGGTTTAATGGATGAAAAAATAGAATTTTCTAGGAAACAAGAAGAAAAAAATTTGGCAATTAAACATATGTTGAAGAGTTTAGAAGAAGCTGATTTAAATTCAAGTGAAGAAATTTTAGAACTAGAGTTATTAGAAAATAAACTTTTAAATAATCTTGAAATTAATAATTCAATTCAATCATCATTAGAAAATTTAAATAATTTCAATCATGATGAACCCTCAGTAACTTCTTTTATAAATCAATCACTAAAGATTTTAAACAAAACAGCAGATTTCGATTTAAAGATTCAAAAATTTAGAGAGAAGTTATTAAATATTCATGCTGATGTTGAAGATTTAATTTTTGATTTAAAATCATATTTGCAAGAAATAGAAAATTATGAATCTAATCTTCCAGAAATACAAAAAAGATTATTTTTTTTAAAAAACTTGGAGAGAACTTTTTCATTGGATTTAACTCAATTAATTGAAAAGCGCGATCAATTAAAGAAGTATTTTCAACAAAATGATCAAGGCAATGAGATTTCCATGATTAAAGCTCAAATTGAGAATTTACAAAGTAATCTAAATTCTTTATTTGTTATTCAATCTACTGAAAGAAAAAAAATTGCTAAACAGTTACAAAATTCAGTTATGTCAATTTTAAGCAATCTAGGTTTAGAAAATGCAAAGTTTTCAATTCAATTTTCTGAGTGCAAGCCTTCTGGCGATGGAATTGATGATATAAATTTTTTGTTTTCGGCTAATCCTGATCAGAAGCTTGCTCCATTATCAAATGTTATTTCTGGCGGAGAAATGTCAAGATTCTTGTTAGCTATTAAATCTAGTATTTCTAAAAAACCCAATACTGTCTTTTTAGATGAAATTGATAGTGGTTTAAGCGGTAATTCTCTATTTTCTTTGGCGGAGCTTATAAAAGAAATTTCTAAAAATCAACAAGTCATATGTATTACACATCAGCCATTCCTTGCTGCTAGGGGATCAGCTCATTTCAAAGTTAAAAAAAACGTAATTAATGGGATAACTTATACTTCAATCGCAAAACTAGCTACAAAAAATCAAAGAAAAAATGAACTAATAGAACTTATAGGTGGAGATCTATCCGAAGTAAACGAATATGCTTCTAGACTTCTTGATCGCTCAGCTGCGTAAAATATAAAAAATTCTACTATAATATTCTTTTTAAATCATAATTTAGATTTAAACATGGTTAATAAAGTTGATAGTAGTTTTGGAGAAGATAACTCAATTAATATTAGGGGAGCTCGTCAGCATAATTTAAAAAATATTGATCTTTCTCTACCTAGGAATAAATTTATAGTTTTTACAGGTGTGAGTGGAAGTGGTAAAAGTTCTCTAGCCTTTGATACTATTTTTGCTGAAGGTCAAAGAAGATATGTTGAAAGTCTTTCTGCATACGCAAGGCAATTTTTAGGTCAAGTAGATAAACCAGATGTTGACAATATTGAAGGTTTATCACCTGCTATTTCAATTGATCAAAAATCTACAAGTCATAATCCTCGATCAACAGTTGGAACAGTAACGGAAATACAAGATTATTTAAGATTATTGTTTGGTCGTGCTGGTGAGCCTCATTGTCACCATTGTGGGATTCCAATTGCGCCTCAAACAATTGATGAAATGGTGGATCAAATTCTTCTTTTACCAGAAGGAACAAGGTATCAATTGTTGGCTCCTGTTGTAAGAGGCAAGAAAGGAACACATACAAAATTAATAAGCGGACTAGCTGCTGAAGGATTTGCTAGGGTAAGAATTAATGGAGAGGTAAGAGAACTTGCTGATAGTATTGAATTAGATAAAAATCAAATTCATAATATTGAGGTAGTAGTAGATAGATTAATTGCAAGAGAAGGCATACAAGAAAGATTAAATGATTCTCTACAAACTTGTCTCAAAAGAGGCGATGGCTTAGCAATAGTAGAAGTTGTTCCAAAAAAAGGAGAAAACTTACCTTCTAACTTAGAAAGAGAAAAACTTTACTCAGAAAATTATGCATGTCCTGTACATGGATCTATTGTTGAAGAACTTTCTCCTAGATTATTTTCTTTTAATAGCCCATATGGGGCTTGTCCAGATTGTCATGGGATTGGTTATTTAAAAAAATTTACTGCGGATAGAGTTATACCTGATAAAACATTACCTGTTTATGCAGCAATAGCTCCTTGGAGTGAAAAAGATAATACTTATTACTTCTCTTTACTTTATTCTGTAGGACAAGCTTATGGTTTTGAATTAAAAACTCCTTGGAAAGATTTAAGTGATTTGCAAAAAAAAGTTCTACTTTTGGGATCAGATAAACCAATATTAATTCAAGCTGATAGTCGTTTTAAAACTTCTAGTGGTTTTGAAAGACCTTTTGAGGGGATTTTGCCAATATTAGAAAGGCAATTGAATGAAGCCAATGGAGAATCAGTTAAACAAAAATTAGAAAAGTATCTAGAATTAGTTCCCTGTAAGACATGTTCTGGAAAAAGATTAAGACCTGAGGCTTTGGCAGTTAAACTTGGTCCATACAACATTACTGATTTAACTTCTATAAGCGTTTCTGAAACTCTAAATCACGTAGAGCGCATTATGGGTTTAGGTAAGACTAAGAAAGAAAATATATCTTTATCAGAAAAACAAAAGCAGATAGGTGAATTGGTTTTAAAAGAGATTCGTTTACGTTTGAAGTTTTTAATTAATGTAGGTTTAGATTATTTGACTTTAGATAGACCAGCTATGACTTTGTCTGGTGGTGAGGCTCAGCGCATTAGATTGGCTACTCAAATAGGTGCAGGTCTTACTGGCGTTTTATATGTATTAGATGAACCAAGTATTGGTTTGCACCAGAGAGACAATGACAGATTATTAGAAACATTAAAAAGCTTAAGAGACTTGGGAAATACTTTGGTTGTAGTTGAACATGATGAAGATACTATGAAATCTGCAGATTATTTAGTAGATATTGGGCCAGGGGCAGGTGTTTATGGTGGGGAAATTATTGCTAAAGGATCTTATCAAGATGTCTTAAATTCAGAAAAGTCATTAACTGGAGCTTATCTCAGTGGAAGGAAATCGATTCCTACTCCAAAAGAACGTAGATCATCTGTTAAAAAAAGTTTAATTTTAAATAATTGCATTAAAAATAATTTAAAAAATATTTCTGTTGAATTTCCTTTAGGAAGATTAGTTTCTGTAACTGGTGTGAGTGGAAGTGGAAAGAGCACTTTGATAAATGAATTACTTCATCCTGCATTATGTCATTCTTTAGGATTAAAAGTCCCTTTTCCTCAAGGTGTAAAAGAATTAAAGGGTATAAAGGCAATTGATAAAGTTATTGTTATTGATCAATCTCCAATAGGAAGAACTCCAAGATCAAATCCTGCTACATATACTGGTGCTTTTGATCCTATAAGGCAGATATTTACTGCCACAGTAGAGGCAAAAGCAAGAGGTTATCAGGCTGGTCAATTTAGCTTTAATGTGAAAGGAGGAAGATGCGAAGCTTGTAAAGGTCAGGGAGTCAATGTAATTGAAATGAATTTTTTACCTGATGTGTATGTTCAATGTGAAGTATGTAAAGGAGCTCGTTTTAATAGGGAAACTCTTCAAGTTAAATATAAAGGTTTTAATATATCTGATGTTTTAGAGATGACTGTTGAACAAGCCGCAGAAACTTTCTCCGCTATACCTCAAGCTGCTGATAGATTATCTACATTGGTAGATGTAGGATTAGGATATGTCAAATTAGGTCAACCAGCTCCTACATTATCTGGTGGAGAGGCGCAGAGAGTTAAGTTAGCTACCGAATTATCAAAAAGGGCTACTGGAAAAACTTTATATTTGATTGATGAACCAACTACAGGGTTAAGTTTTTATGATGTTCATAAACTTATGGATGTGATACAACGTTTGGTAGATAAAGGTAATTCAGTAATTGTTATTGAACATAATTTAGATGTTATTAGATGTTCAGATTGGATTATTGATTTAGGACCTGATGGAGGGGATAAAGGCGGAGAAATCATTGCAGAAGGTATCCCTGAGGATGTGGCGAAAAATCCTACAAGTCATACAGCAAAATATCTTAAAAAGGTTTTAAAATAGAAATTCATTGTTGTATTTCTTTGTAATTTTAATTATTTCAGCAAAACGAAAGTCTTTTCTATAGGCGTATAAAATTAGTCTATAACTTCTTTTTAAAACTTTTATATTAAAAAAAATTTAAAATCATAATGCTTTCTTAATATTTTCATTGAAAATTCATCTTATTTGTATTAAAGGCCGTTGATCGGAGGATTTACTGAATGAGGTTGAAATTTTTACATTTACATTTACATGGCCTTATTCGTTCTAAAAATCTTGAGTTAGGAAGGGATGCAGATACAGGAGGTCAAACACAATACGTTTTAGAGCTAGTTAAAAGTTTGGCTTGTACGTCAGAAGTTGATCAAGTAGATTTAGTTACTCGTTTAATAAACGATCCTAAAGTAGACGATGAATATTCTCAAGAGGAAGAATTCGTAGAACCTGGAGTTAGAATTTTAAGATTCAAATTCGGACCTAATAAATATTTAAGAAAGGAATTGCTTTGGCCTTATTTAGATCATTTAACTGAGAGACTAATTTCTCACTATAAAAAAAACAAAAAGCCTAATTTCATTCATGCCCATTATGCAGATGCAGGATATGTAGGAGTTAAACTAAGTAAATCCTTAAATGTTCCACTTATTTTTACTGGTCATTCTTTAGGAAGAGAGAAAAAAAGGAAATTGCTCGATACTGGTTTAAAAACTAATCAAATAGAAAAGCTTTATTCCATAAGTACAAGAATTGAGGCAGAAGAAAAAGCATTGAAATCTGCTGATATTGTTATCACAAGCACTAAACAAGAGTCAGTTTATCAATATTCCCAATATTCTTCTTTCTCAGCTCATAAAGCTAGAGTAATTCCTCCTGGTGTTGATCATAATAAGTTTCACCATATTCATTCGACAACAGAGACAGCTGAAATTGAGAATATGATGAAACCTTTTCTAAAGGATTCTACTAAACCTCCATTATTGAATATTTCTAGAGCTGTGAGAAGAAAAAATATTCCTTCTTTGATTGAGGCATATGGAAGATCTGAAAAATTAAAAAGAAAAACTAATTTAATTTTGATTTTGGGTTGCCGAGATAGTACTTCAAAACTTGACCCTCAACAAAAAGATGTTTTCAATAATATTTTTGAAACAATTGATAAATATAATTTGTATGGAAAGGTAGCTTATCCAAAAAAACATCTTCCAAATCAGATACCTGCTTTATATAGGTGGGCTGCTAGCAGAGGTGGTGTATTTGTAAATCCAGCTTTAACAGAGCCTTTTGGTTTAACCCTTCTTGAAGCTTCTTCATGTGGATTGCCAATAATATCAACAAATGATGGAGGACCAAAAGAAATTCGATCAAAATGTGAAAATGGACTTCTAGTAGATGTTACTGATATTAATGAGATGAAAGTTACTCTTGAAAAGGGGATTTCTAATAATAGTCAATGGAGATTATGGAGCAGAAATGGAATTGAGGGGGTTAACAGGCACTTTAGTTGGAATACTCATATACGAAATTATTTATCAATACTGATGGAAGAGTTTTTAAGGTCAAATAGTTATTCTTCTTCTGATATCAAACAAAGTTGTTTAAAAGGAAGTTCTTCACTTATAAAACCCCATTGATCAAATACTTTAGGATCAGGGTGAAGAATTAGTTGATTGTTGTGGGTTTTTTTTAGCTTGAAGCCCTTCTTAGATAGTTTTTTCATTAAGTTTGCACTTTCTTCAAATCTTGATGCCATTGCATCAAGACTTGAGCAGTCACTTGTTAATCCATTATCTTTCCATGTAAAAAAACTCATAACAAATTTTTCAAAGATTGATTTTTAAAACTATACCTAAAATTATAAGTAAAACGTTGATTTTCCAGAAAATTTCAACTATTTTTTGTTCCTTTACTCCTTTAAGTTCAAAATGATGGTGCAATGGAGTCATTAAAAATACACGTTTACCTCTGTGAAATAATTTTTTTGTAATTTTAAAAAATCCTACTTGAATTATTACTGAAAGTGCTTCAAGAATAAATATTCCTGAGAAAATAGATAGGGTAAAAACGCTATTGGTTAATAACGCTATAGAACCTAAAATAGCACCAATACTTAGAGATCCTGTGTCACCCATAAAAATTTTTGCAGGATAACTATTATATTTGAGAAATCCTAAACATATTCCGGACATTGCATAACATAAGATACTAAAAACAAAAAGCTCTGGCTGGTCTTTCATTAATATTTCTGTTCCTAATCCATAAAAGACAATTCCACTGCATCCAGCTGCTAACCCATCTAATCCATCAGTCAAATTTACTGAATTACTTATGCCAACTAGTACTAAAAAAGAAATTGGCAATATGAAAATATTCATATTTATTACCAAGGAGTCAGATATTATTATTAATGGATCTATTAAATTTTTTTCATAAGCTAACAATATAAAAGTTATTGAAATGATACTTTGTAGGAGGAATTTCTCCATTGTTTTTAACCCTGTATTTTCTTTGTTTTTAATACTTAAATAATCATCTAAAAACCCTGTAATAAAGAAACCCAAAATAGTCATGAATAAAAGAAGAAATTTTAGAGAACCTAAATCTATAGTTATTATCAAAAGAAAAATTAAAAAAGGGATAATCATAAAAACCCCACCCATTGTTGGAGTATCACTCTTTTTATAGTGATTAGCAGGGGCTCCAGTTTTGATATTTTGGAGTAAATTTAATTTTTTTATCATTTTTAGACCATTCTTTGTTGTGAACAAAGAAATAGAAAAAAATAATGTAAAAACTCCTAAAAGATAAAAATTATTAAAAAAATAGGAAGTTACTACTAATGCAAAAGTATTTAATATTAATAATGATTCAAAGTTAAACTTTTTAATCTTCCCAATCATCTTCTAATGAAGGATCTTCTTCAGTTTTATAATCTTCTTTTTCTCCCATAAGTGCTGAAAGTTCCTCTTCTTCTATTGTACTAATCTCTTGTGAATCTCCATCTTTTTCCGCAACAAGTCTACCTGTATTTTCGAGCCAAGATAGTAGATCAGGTTCTTCTCTTAATGGCAATACAGGAGCTGGATCATCTCTGTGATAGCAAGTTAAAGCAGGATTAACTTCAGAAATGTCGTCTAATCTAAGTTTTAATTTATTTGAATCCATTAAAAAGTAGTTTCTACATATACGATAATACATAATAATGCGCACGAAAACTTTGTTTGATAAAGCAAATTTAAAATACTTTTTTATCTGGTCAATTTCATTGTTGTTGGCTGGATTATTTAAACTTATTGGATACTTATACCCCAATGTTTCAATAATTAATAATTTTCTTCTCTTGTTACTAGTTTTTGGTCCAGCTCTTTTAGTTACAATAATATTAGTTTTTAATAAGTTTTCAAATTCTTAATCACATCAAAAATTTAAATTTATGGAGAAATTTAGATGCAGCAGATAAAAAAAGTTGTACTAGCCTATTCTGGCGGGGTTGATACGAGCGTCTGTATTCCATATTTAAAGAATGAATATGGAATTTCAGAAGTAGTTACTTTTGTAGCAGATCTTGGACAAGGCGAGGATTTAGAATTTATTAAGCAAAAAGCTTTAAATTCTGGTGCATCTAAATCTATCGTTGGCAATTTAGTTAATAGTTTTGTTGAGAGATACGCTTTTCCAGCAATTAGAGCAAACGCATTGTATTTAGATAAATATCCATTATCTACTGCTCTTGCTAGGCCTTTAATCGCTGAAAATCTTGTGAATATTGCTAGAGAAATTAATGCCGATGCAGTTGCTCATGGATGCACTGGTAAAGGCAATGATCAAGTTAGATTTGATTTAGCAATAAATGCTTTGGGTCCTGATTTAAAAATAATTACTCCTGCCAGGGAATGGAATATGAGTAGGGAAGAGGCAATAGTGTACGGAGAAAAATTTGGTATTCCTGCACCGGTATCAAAAAAATCACCATATTCAATAGATGTTAATTTACTTGGTAGGAGTGTTGAAGCAGGCATATTAGAAGACCCAATGGAAGAAGCACCCGAAGATATTTTTGTAATGACATCATCTATTCATAATTCACCCGATTCTCCTCAAGAAATAGAAATTATTTTTAAAAATGGGCTTCCTGTTGGAATTAATGATGAATCTTTAACCCCCGTGGAGATTATTAAAAAAGCTAATATTCTTGCAGGTGAGCATGGTTTTGGAAGAATTGATATGATTGAAGACCGAGTAGTAGGAATTAAAAGTAGAGAGATTTATGAAACACCTGGCCTCTTACTTTTAATAAAAGCTCACAAAGAATTAGAAAGTATTACATTAAATCCAGACGTTGTAGACTTTAAAGGAATAGTTGAAAAAAAATGGGGTCAACTTGTCTATCAAGGTTTTTGGTTTGGACCTCTTAAAGATAGTTTAGATTCATTTATTGCGTCGACTCAAACTTCAGTTAATGGACGAGTAAAGATTAGACTTCATAAAGGGAACGCGATAGTAATTGGGAGAATGTCAGAAAATAATTCCCTTTACAGGGAAGATTTGGCAACTTATAGCAAAGACGATGTTTTCAATCATTCCTTAGCTGAAGGTTTTATTTATATGTGGGGTATGTCTAATAAAATATGGGCTGAGTTAAATTCAAAAACAAAAGATTAATATTTAAGATTCTACATTTTCTTTAGTTTTACTATCATCTTTTCCCGAAGTTGAACTATCTGCGCTTACTACTGGTTGTTTTTCCTTAGATTCAACTTTAGTTTCTGAATTTTTTTTATCATCTGCTTGAGTTGAACTCTTTGAAGAAGTTCTTGGAGTTGGCAAAGGCCCTTCTTGTTTAACGGTCATGTATCTAATAACATCTTCACTGAGTCTCATTGCTTTTTCGATTTTGAAAATATGTTGTCCATCCCCTTGATGACTTAGTTGCACGTAGATACCTTCTCTATGTTTTGCTATTTGATAGGCTAATCTTCTTTTACCCCTCATTTGACTATCGAGGATGGTACCGCCAAATTCTTCTAAAAGCTTATTGTATTTATCAATGTGGTTAGTTACTTCATCTTCCGCAATGTCTGGGCGGAGGATATACATGGTTTCGTAATAAAATTGTTGATCGTTCATAGTTTCAGACAAGGTCTTTGGCTCATATAGTTGGTGAGATGAGCGTCTGTTCATCTTTAACGATACATCATGATGTGCAGTTCCTTGAAAATTAGCATTATTTTAAAGATGATTTTTGAGTGCATCATTCATAATATGAAAAGGTACTTCTAATCCATTTGTCCAAAAGGATAATGATTTCAATCCCTGAGCAACAAGCATTTGAAGACCATCGATAGTCATGCATCCTTTATTGGCGCTAAATTTCAATAGATGAGTTGGAGCAGGATTATAGATTAAATCATAAACAATTGTTTTTGAGTTAAGTGATCTCCAAAAATAATCTCCAAATGGCAATAAATTTATTTCATTTTTGGCTGTTTTCATTCCTACTGGTGTTGTATTTACAACTAAATCCGCTTCTTCAATTAAATTATGAATTTGATTATCGTTACTTAAAAAGCTATGAAGTTCAATTTGATTTTCAAAGTTTTTTATCAATTCATTTAGTGATGATTTGTTACGTGATATTACTGAAATTTTTGAAAGATTTAAATTTATTAAACCTTGAATAACAGATTTTGCTGCACCCCCCGAGCCAAGAACTATTGATTTTTTCTTTGCTAAGTTTAAATTTTTTAATGGGTAAATAAATCCTTCTAAATCGGTATTAGTTGCGCTCCACTCTTTTTCAGAATTTAATTTCAGAGTATTAATTGCTTTCAGTTTGCTCGCAATAGGCGAAATTTCACTGCAAAGGTTAAATACTTTTTCTTTATGGGGAATTGTAATATTTAAACCTTTGCAATTTATTTTTTTCAAAGAATTCAGAACTAATTCTAGATCTTCATCTTTGCAAGGTATAGCAATATAAATTAAATCTAGGCCTAAATATCGGAATGCAGCATTTTGCATAATCGGTGACAAGGAATGGCTTACTGGATTGCCAATTAATGCAATAAAAGATGTCTTACTTGAAATCATGTTTAGAATTTTTCTTTAAGGTAATGATCTGTTCGGGAACCACACCCCATTTTTGAGTAACAATAATGACGTCGATGACCGATTATGGAGAGTAACAAATATAAATAGTTTACCCATGGGTAAGGTTGTAGGAATCGATTTAGGAACAACTAATAGTTGTGTAGCTGTAATGGAAGGTGGTAAACCCACTGTAATAGCAAATGCTGAGGGTTTCAGAACTACTCCATCAGTTGTTGCATACACAAAAAATCAAGATCAGCTTGTTGGACAAATAGCTAAAAGACAAGCTGTAATGAACCCTGAAAATACATTTTATTCAGCAAAACGATTTGTTGGAAGAAGGGTTGATGAAGTTAATGAAGAATCTAAAGAAGTCAGCTATTCCGTCGAAAAATCTGGTTCTAGTGTCAAATTAAAATGCCCTATATTGGATAAGCAGTTTTCTCCTGAGGAGGTAAGTTCTCAAGTCTTAAGAAAGTTAGCAGATGATGCTGGTAAATACCTTGGTGATAAAGTTACACAAGCTGTAATTACAGTTCCAGCTTATTTTAATGACTCTCAAAGGCAAGCTACAAAAGACGCAGGAAAGATTGCAGGTTTAGAAGTTTTAAGAATTGTCAATGAGCCAACTGCTGCAGCATTAGCATATGGTTTGGATAAAGAAAACGAAAAAATTCTTGTATTTGATTTAGGGGGAGGAACATTCGATGTATCAGTTATTGAAGCTGGTGATGGAGTAACTGAAGTTTTATCTACATCTGGGGATACTCATTTAGGTGGTGATGATTTTGATAGATGTATCGTAGATCATTTAGCTAGTACTTTTAAATCAAATGAAGGGATTGATCTTAGACAAGATAAGCAAGCATTACAAAGACTGACTGAAGCTGCTGAAAAGGCAAAAATTGAGCTTTCAAATGCTACTCAAAGTGAAATAAATCTACCTTTTATTACAGCGACTCCTGAAGGGCCAAAACATTTGGATTTGAACCTAACTCGAGCAAAGTTTGAGGAATTAGCGGCATCTCTAATAGATAGGTGTAAAACTCCAGTGGAGAGAGCTATAAGTGATGCAAAAATCTCTACTAGCGAAATCGACGAGGTAGTAATGGTAGGAGGCTCATCTAGAATTCCCGCCGTTTTAGATTTGGTTAAAAAAATAATTGGTAAAGAACCAAATCAAACAGTGAATCCTGATGAGGTGGTTGCTGTTGGAGCTGCTATTCAGGGAGGTGTTTTAGCAGGTGAAGTTAAAGATATATTGCTTCTTGATGTCACTCCTCTTTCTTTAGGTGTAGAGACTTTAGGAGGGGTTATGACAAAAATGATAAATAGAAATACTACAGTTCCAACCAAGAAATCTGAAACATATTCAACTGCTGTCGACGGACAAACAAATGTAGAAATTCACGTCCTACAGGGTGAAAGAGAAATGGCATCTGATAACAAAAGCTTAGGAACTTTTAGATTGGATGGTATACCTTCAGCACCAAGAGGTGTTCCTCAAATCGAAGTTACTTTTGATATTGATGCAAATGGTATTTTAAGTGTTACAGCTAAAGACAAGGGTAGTGGTAAAGAGCAAAGCATCTCCATAACTGGTGCTTCTACTTTATCGGATAATGAAGTGGAAAAAATGGTAAAAGATGCAGAATCAAATGCTTCTGCTGATAAAGAAAAAAGAGAAAAAATTGATTTAAAAAATCAGGCTGAAACACTTGTTTATCAGACAGAAAAACAACTTGGTGAATTAGGTGACAAAGTTGATGCAGCTGCAAAGTCTAAAGTCGAAGAAAAAAGTAAGGCGTTAAAAGAGGCTACTTCAAAAGAAGATTACGAATTAATGAAAAAACTTCTTGAAGAGCTTCAACAAGAACTTTACGCAGTAGGTTCATCTGTTTATCAGCAACCTGGAAATCAACCTCCATCTCCTGGGTCGGCTGGGGGACCAGATCAGAGCAACTCAAATGATAAAGATGGTGATGATGTGATTGATGCAGACTTTACTGAAACAAAAGATTAAGAAAAGTATTTTTCAACTTCTTTAGCAACCCATCTAGAGCAGGCTGGTGCAAGTAAAATTCCATTTTTATAAAAACCTGTACATATAAATAATCCATTTTCTAAATTTTTCATTATTGGTGATGGTTCTCCATCGGGTCTCGATCTAATGCCAAACCATTTTTTTAAAATTCGTCCTTTCATTAGCCAGTTTGGTTTTTTATCAAGAAAATTTGTAAGTTTTTCAAAGATATCATTTTCTGGTTTTGTACTATATTCGTCAGTTGAACCAATAATAAGTTTATCTTTTGAAATTGGTATTATATTTTTCCCATCTATATTTAGATGTTTTGGAAGTGATAATAAATCAACTTCTGCATCATTTACGCCAATTTCTATAGCTTGACCTAATACTGGTTTTAATTTGATGTTATGAGATAGGCTATCTATTAGATCAATCGCATCTAGAGAATTACACAAAATAATTATTTGAGACTTGATCTCTTGATTGTTTTTAGATGTAGCAATCCATTGATTATTTGATTTTCTGATTTTTATTATTTGATCTTCTAAAAATTTTACTTTTTTATTTTTTAGATATTTATCTAATGTTTTAAGTAATGATATGGCATTTATTCTTCCATCGTTCGAGGAAACTATTCCTTTCATATTTTTTGTTTGGAATGCTTTATTAATATTTTTAATGAAAATCGAGTTTTGATCTAATATTCGTAAGTTTATATCATTTGTTTCATAAATAAATTTCTCTAATTTTTTAAACTTTTCCTCATTTGTAGTCAATTGTATTAACGGCTTTTCAATATTTAACTCCTGATTATATTCTCTAAGTAATTCTATCCACTTTGGCCATAATTCAATGCTTTGTTTTCTTAGAGACCAACTTCTACCTTTTCTTTTTTGATACATATTTCCCATTAGTAGACCTAAGGCTGCATTGCTACTATTTTTATTATGATTGGGATCTATTATGGTTATCTGAAAACCTAATTCTGATAACTCTAAAGCGTTAAATTTTCCTATAACTCCCGATCCAATAATAATTATGTGTGATTTTTGAAAATTTTCTTTTAAGCTTTTCATTGATATATTAGATATACTTGCTTATTTGATTAAAAAAGTTAAAAATTTTTGGAACATCCTTCAATTATATTCAAAATTGTTTGCCCCGATCGTCCTGGCCTTGTAAGTTTACTTACAAGTTGGATTTCAAATTACGGTGGCAATATAAAGCATTCTGATCATCATACAGATCAAGATGCAGGTTTGTTTCTTAGTCGCATTGAATGGAATAATAACAATCCTTCTTTAAATAGAGAGGAAATTTTTAATGAATGTGAAAAAATTGCAGTCGAAGTAAATGGAAAATTTAACGTAAATTATTCTGATGAAATTCCAAATGTTGCTATTTTTGTGAGCAAACAAAATCATTGTTTGATTGATTTACTTTGGCGAGTAAGAAATGGTGAACTCAAAATGAAAGTGCCTTTAATAGTTTCAAATCATTCTGATCTTGAAAATATTGCAAATGACTTTAATGCAAAATTTGTCCATATTGATACTTTTAAAATTAAAAAATCTGATGTTGAAGATCAATTTTTAAATTTACTAAAAGAATATGAGGTTGATCTTGTTGTTTTAGCCAAATATATGCAAATTTTGAGTGACTCTTTTTTAAAAAAGTTTTCTTCAATAATAAATATTCATCATTCTTTTTTACCTGCATTTAAGGGAGCCCAACCATATCATCGAGCGTGGAAGCGGGGTGTTAAATTAATTGGTGCTACAGCCCACTATGTTACTGAAGATCTTGATGAAGGACCGATAATAGAGCAATGCACAGTTAATGTAAGTCATAGAGATGAAGTCGATGATTTGATTAGAAAAGGAAGAGATATTGAAAGAATAGCGCTAGCAAGGGCGGTTAGATTACATCTTAATCATCAAGTATTTGTTTATAATAGGAAAACTGCTGTTTTTGATTGAAGATAATTCCTAGTCTTCTAATTCTATTTGTATTTGTCTTTCATAAATTGATTCTTCATTAAAAGCTCTTGCTATCAAGAAACTGGCAATGCAGCTGATTAAGACAGGCTTCATTATTAATAAATTTTTTGTTAAGGCGAAAGCTAAAAACATTGCTGTTATTGGTGTTCGCGAACATCCTGCTACGAAAGCTCCCATACCCGCAAAAATGTACGTACTTGGTGCGTGTCCTGTTGCAATTTCTACCCAACTCCCCATTATTAGTCCGATTGAACCTCCCAAAGTAAGCATTGGATAGAACAATCCGCCAGGAGCTCCAGATGCTGCAGCTAAACCAGTCGTGATAAATAATACTAAAACTGCCAACAAAGCAATTCCAATACTTGTATTTTGCTCAGCTACTATTTTCTGTAATTCATCTAAATTATGAAATGTACTTGGTAAAAAAGAATAGATACTTCCTAAAATAAGTCCACAAATACTCATTTTTAAAACAAATTTATTTTTATACCACTTTTTTCCAAGGTTTTGCATTAATAAAACATATCTGCAGTACAATTCTGCAAAGATCCCAATAATTATTCCTAATAAAACTAGGTAAATAAAATCTATGGGCAAGAAAAAAACTGATGGGTCATATTCTTTTTGAATCAAAAATCCAAGGTTAAAATCAAAGCCCCCTGCTTTTGGATCTAAACCTAAAGCTTGAATAATATCAGCAGATGAATCTGCAATGAAAGTTGTAATTACTACTAATAATAAAATTACTGGTCTAGCAGAGTTTAATAATTCTTCTATTGCATAAACAAACCCTCCTAATGGAGCGCTGAATACTGCAGCTATTCCAGCACCGCCACCTGCTGCTACTATTACCCTTCTAAAAGCTGTAGGAGCTTTTAGCCATTTGGCCATTTGCCAAGCCACAGATCCGCCCATTTGAACAGATGGACCCTCTGGACCCAAAGGGAATCCACTGCCAATAGCGATAATTCCTGATATGAGTTTAACTAAGCCTACTTTTATATTCATTGGCACTTTTTTATGCCTTAAGAAACCCATAATTTGACTCACACCTGAACCTTTTGCAGCAGGTGCTATATTTTTAATCAAATATCCTGCAATTGCTCCACCTACAGCTCCAAAAATTGGTAATACTGCAATAGATGGCAATTGGTCTAAAAGCGCTAATCTCCAATTATTAATAAAATAGATTCCAGTTTTAAAAAATATACTTGTAATTGAAGCTCCTAAACCTGTTAATAAGAGCGCAAATCCAACAACTAAAGATCTTTGTCTTAATAATTTTTTGATGCTACGAGAGGAACTGTTATTGGTCTTTTGAATATTTTCTTTTATAAGGTTTGGCATAATCCATGATCATTTTGACAAACTGAAATCGTGTATTTCATCAAATTGAAGATAACGATAAAGTTCATCTGAATATGGATTAATTTTATCTTTAGTAATATCCTGATATTCTTCTAATTCAGGTATTTTCCCAAGTAGTGCACAAACTGCTGCTAATTCAGCACTACCTAAAAATACTTGTGCATCCTTGCCAAGTCTATTATCAAAATTTCTTGTACTAGTTGAAAATACGACAGATCCTTCATCTACTCTGGCTTGATTCCCCATACATAAAGAACAGCCTGGTAACTCTAATCTTGCACCACAGTCTTCAAATATTTTATAATAACCTTCGGCTTTTAAAGTTTCCTCATCCATTTTTGTTGGTGGACAAATCCATAATTTAGCTTTTAAATTTTTTACACCCTCAAGAACTTTCGCAGCTGCCCTGTAGTGACCAATATTTGTCATGCAAGAACCTATAAAAACTTCGTCAATAGTTGAATTTGCAACATCAGTGATTTCCTTTACATTATCTGGATCGTTAGGGCAAGCAACTATAGGTTGCGTTACTTTTTCTAAATCAATTTCAATTATTTCTTCATATTGAGCGTTTGTATCAGGTTGAATTAATGATGGGTTTTTTAACCAATTTTTCATATCCTTTATTCTTCTTGAAATCGATTTTGAATCTTCATAATTGCTCTCAATCATTTTTTCTAGCAGACAAATATTGCTTTTTAAGTATTCTTGAATAGTTTCTTTTGATAAAAGTATTGTGCTACCAGCGCATGAGCGTTCTGCAGTAGCATCAGTGAGTTCAAAAGCTTGCTCAAGTTTTAGGTTTGGTAATCCCTCAATTTCCATAATTTTCCCGTTAAATATATTTTTTTTATTTGCCTTTTCAACAGTTAATAGTCCTTTTTTAATTGCGAAGAGAGGGATTGCATTTACTAAATCTCTAAGAGTGATTCCAGGTGATAATTCTCCCTTAAATTTAACCAGTACAGATTCCGGCATATTTAATGGCATTGATCCTATTGCGGCGGCAAAGGCAACAATGCCCGAGCCTCCAGGAAATGAAATGCCAAGAGGAAATCTTGTATGACTATCTCCACCGGTGCCAACAGTATCTGGGAGAAGCATTCTGTTAAGCCAGCTATGGATTATGCCGTCTCCAGGCTTAAGAGCTACTCCACCTCTTTGAGATATAAAGTCAGGTAATTCTTTATGGGTAACTAGATCAACTGGTTTAGGATATGCAGCTGTATGACAAAAACTTTGCATGACTAAATCTGCAGTGAATCCTAAGCAAGCTAGTTCTTTTAATTCGTCTCTAGTCATTGGACCAGTAGTATCTTGACTGCCTACTGTTGTCATAATTGGCTCACAGGTCGTTCCTGGTCTCACTCCATCTAAACCACATGCTTTGCCTACTATTTTTTGAGCTTGAGTAAAGCCAGCATTACTTTCGGTTGGATTTTGTGGTCGGATAAAAATTTCACTCGGTTGATAATCTAATTTGTTTCTAATTTTGTCCGTAAGAGATCTTCCAATCATCAGATTAATTCTGCCGCCAGCTTGAATTTCATCAGTGAGAGTTGATGGATACAAGTCAAATTTGCTTATTAAAACTTCTGTATTTGAATCTTTTTCAATTTTTTTAATAATTCCTTCATAAGGATATATTTTAATAATATCTCCTGTTTTCATATTAGATACGTCAGCTTCTATAGGTAAAGCTCCTGAATCTTGTGCTGTATTAAAGAAAATAGGTGCTATTTTGCTGCCAATTATTATTCCGCCTGTTTTTTTGTTTGGAACAAAAGCGATATCTTGGCCTATATGCCAAATAAGTGAATTAATTGCAGATTTTCTAGAACTACCTGTTCCAACAACGTCTCCAACATAAGCTATTGGTAAATTTTGTTTTTTTAAATCATCAAGAATCTTTATTCCATTTGATTTTTTAAATTCCAACATAGCCAATGCGTGCATCGGAATATCAGGGCGTGTTGTTGCATGAACAGCTGGAGATAAATCGTCTGTGTTTGTCTCTCCGTCCACTTTAAATACTAAACAAGTAATCTCTTTTTCTAGAACTTTTTTATTTTTGAACCACTCTGCATTTGCCCAACTATTTATAACCTCTTTTGCATAAATATTATTTTGTGATAATTCAAAAATTTCATTAGCTGAGTCGTAAACAAGAATTATATTTTTTAAAACTTCTGCCGCTTTTTTAGCAAGTAAATTTTCTTCCCCTTTTAGTATTTCAACCAGAGAATTTACATTATATCCCCCTATCATTGTTCCTAGTATTTCAATTGCTTTTTCAGGATTAATTGATTTGCAATATTTTTCGGAATTGACAATAGCTGTAAGCCAGCTTGCTTTAACATAAGCAGCCTCATCAACTCCTGGTGGTACTCTATTTATAAGTAAATCAAGTAAATCAAATGAATCAAAGGAATCGTGAGTAATATCTTGTTCCAATAATTTTGTAACACAATTTGTTTGCTCAGCATTTAAAGGTAAAGGAGGTATACCTTTGGCAGCTCTTTCAGCTACGTGAACTGCATAATCTTTTAGCAATGTTTCCAAATTCTTCATTAGTAAGGTTTAATGCCTAATCTATTGTTATTTTTAATATTGAAAAGGAGAGTATTCATAAATGCTTTTTTAAATATTCAAACTTCTTAATTAATCAATGATGACATCATCAAATAATTCAGCTTTAGAAAGGACATCAGATTTACATGTTGTTGAAACACGTCCATTAATACCTCCAAGTAGATTACATAATGATATACCTTTAGACTACGCCTCTGCTAAAACAGTATCTAAAACAAGAAGATCGATACAAAATATTTTGCATCATAATGATCAGAAGCTTTTAGTCATTGTTGGTCCATGTTCAATTCATGATCTGGAGGCGGCAAAAGAATATTCAAAATATATTCAAAACTTTCGAGAAATTTATAAAGATAAATTAGAAATAATCATGAGAGTATATTTTGAGAAGCCAAGAACAACTATTGGCTGGAAGGGATTGATAAATGATCCTCATCTAGATGATTCATATGATATTAATACTGGTTTAAGAAGGGCAAGAAGTTTGCTTTCATATCTAGCAACTCGCGGAATTCCTTCTGCTACAGAATTACTAGATCCAATTGTTCCTCAATACATTGCCGATTTAATAAGTTGGACAGCGATAGGCGCGCGGACTACTGAAAGTCAAACTCATAGGGAAATGGCATCAGGATTATCAATGCCTATTGGCTTTAAAAATGGAACAGATGGTTCTTTTTCAACTGCAATAAATGCAATGCAGTCAGCTTCAAAATCGCATCATTTCCTAGGTGTCAATGACAATGGAATGGCTTCTATTGTTAATACCACAGGAAATCCAGATGGACATATAGTTTTAAGGGGCGGGTCAAAAGGACCAAATTTTGAAAGTGAACATGTTAAAAGAATTTCATCTGAATTGCAGCAATGTAATCTTCCACATAAAGTGATGATTGATTGTAGTCATGGTAATTCCAATAAAGACTTCCGAAAACAGTCTGAAGTGCTAAAAAATATAGCTTATCAAATTAGCAATGGTGAAAAAAATATTTTAGGAGTTATGCTTGAAAGTCATTTGAAGGAGGGAAATCAAAAACTTTTAAAAAAAGAGGATCTCCAGTTTGGTAGAAGCATTACAGATGCATGCATAAATATAGAAACAACAAAAGAATTACTCGCTATTTTATACAATTCACTTAGCTAGTTATAAAAAAATTAAAAAATAATGCTGAAGAAATTGGAACAATGAAGTTATCTATACCTAAAACACTAAATTGTTCTAGCAAAGTCGCAAAAAAAGCTATTGTAAAATAATTTAAATTTAAACTATTTTGTTGGGCGTATCCTAGTGAGCAAACTACTATTAGACTTGTTAAAAACATTGTCATAGTTCCAAATAAAGATTTTTTTTGTTTAAAAAAAATCCAACTTTTTGAGTTAAGGCTTTTTCCTATTAACCCAGCTAATCCATCACCAAAAGTCATTATGAAAAATCCAGTAATTAATGCATATGGATCTTTATCCCAGAAAAGATAAATCAAAATAAATAAACTTAGACAATAGAATAATGTTCCATAACTCTTTCTCTCAACATCCTCAATTGTTGGAAATAATTTATAGGTGTAATTGATGAAAACCATTAATGAAACAATTCCTGTAAAAATTAGAGCAGAGTTTTGATTAATTTTTAAAAATTGAGCAATTGGTATTAAAGGCCCTATTCCAATATGTATTATTTTTCTGACGACTTCTCTGCTATTTTCATTATATTTTTTAAAAACTATTGATATTAGAAAAATTGAAAATAAATATAATAAAATTACAGTAAATTTTATCAATTTAATTAAGCTGCTTTTTGATGAGTTGTCATTACTCTAAGTTTTAATATTGCTTTAGCTTCTAGTTGCCTTACTCTTTCTCGTGAAACATTAATTTGTCTTCCTATTTCTGCCAGTGTTAATGGTTCTTCACCATCTAGGCCAAATCTGAGCTTCATTATTTTTTGTTCTCTTTCATTTAATTGAGAAAGCCAAGTTCCTAAATGCTCTTTTTGAATAGTTCTATCCATACCTTCCATAGGCTCTTCACAGTTTGGATCAGGTATGAGTTCACCAAGAGTACTTCTATCTTCTTCGCCTCTTGCGTGAGCATCTAGGGAGGCGCAAGGAGCACTTTGCGAAATTAAATCTTCTAAATCTTTTTGATCAATGCCCATCTCAGTTGCCATTTCTAATCTGGTAGGTTGTCTACCAAATTTATGAGATAATTCTCTGGAGACTCTTCTCATTTTGGATAGTTTTTCACTTATGTGAATAGGTAAACGGATTGTTCTTGCACTGTTATCAATAGCCCTTGTCATTCCTTGCCTAATCCACCAGTAAGCATAAGTTGAAAATTTATATCCCATAGCAGGATCAAATTTATCTACTGCTCTTTCAAGGCCAATAGCCCCTTCTTGAACAAGGTCTAATAATTCAAGCCCTTGATTTTGGTATTTTTTTGCAACGGAGACAACTAGTCTTAAATTAGCTGCCATCATTCTATCTCTGGCTCTTTTGCCAATTTTAATTTGATAAAGATTGCGTCGCGTTCTTTCAGTTTCAGGAATTTGTAGCAACTTTTTCATGTTCTGAACATGATGAGCTAACTCTATTTCCTCTGCTGGAGTCAAAAGAGGCACTCTACCAATGCTACTTAAGTAATGGCCAATGGAATCTGAAGCGAGTCTTCCAGATTTTTTTTGGCTTTGTTTTGAAGTAAGACTGGATTTTGATTTGCGAGACTTGCCCGCAGTGTTTGGTAATCTTGGCTCATCAAAATTTTTATCTGAAGAGCTTTTTACAGATTCCAGAGGGATCCCCATCACCCTGGCCTCCTAAATAATGGATTTTTTAAAAAGCTAGCACTGAAATTGAAATAAAAACTACTTTTACGTTGAAATTTTAAAGACAAAATTTTTATTTTTAGTGCTCATTTCTTGAAATCCATTGATATGAAATGATTTTATAAAAATTAAAAAAAATTTAAAATATTAAGTATTTTTTTAAATGTTGTAAAAATCAATATTAATTTTCTTTTTTTATAAGGTCAATTTGCGAACGATTATGCGATGAATCTAATTTATATTTCGAATAAGAACCATCTTCTTTCATTATCCAAGAAAAGTAATTATCTTTAATATAGGTTTGCAAGAGCGAGTATATTTTAGATTTCAATTCATAATCCTCTATCGGAGTAACAGCTTCTATTCTTCTATCAAGATTTCTTTTCATCCAATCTGCACTCCCAATAAAAACCTCATTCTCACCGTCATTACAAAACCAAAAAATTCTAGAGTGTTCAAGAAAATGGCCAATAATGCTTATAACTTTAATATTCTCACTTAAATTTTTTCTTTGAGGATACAAGCAACAAATACCTCTTACGATAAGGCTAATTTTTACACCTGAGTCTGAAGCTAAATAAAGAAGTTTAATTATTTCTGGGTCTACTAAAGAATTCATTTTTGCAATTATTTCGGCTTTTTTGCCTTCCTCTGCATTTTTAATTTCTCTCTGTATCAGAAATATAAATTTCTCTCTCATCGATGAGGGAGAAACTAATAACTTTTGATAATTTTTTTGTTTAGAAAAACCTGATAAGTAATTAAATAACTCAAGCAAGTCTGATGCAATATCAGGATCAGTTGAAAGTAATCCTAAATCTGTATAAAACTTTGAAGTATTAGAGTTATAATTTCCTGTTCCAATATGGAAATAATTCCTTAATCTTCCTTTTTCTTTTCTTACTATTAAAGCTATTTTTGTATGTGTTTTAAATCCTATGATTCCATATACAACATGAATTCCAGCTTGTTCAAGTTGTTTTGCCCATTGAATATTATTGTCTTCATCAAATCTTGCTTTTAGTTCAACAAGAGTCATTACTTCTTTCCCATTCTCTGCAGCTCTCATTAAAGCTGCAATGATAGGTGAATCCTTGGAAACTCGATATAAAGTAATTTTTATAGCCATTACAAGTGGATCATCAGCTGCTTTGTTTATAAATTCTTCAACTGAAGTTCTAAATAAGTCGTATGGATGATGAAGCAGAATATTTTTCTTTCTAAGTATATGAAAAATAGAATTAAGGTTTTTGTTTGAAGGTAAATCTAAAGTCTTTAATTTCGGGTGAGTTTTCCCAATTAGTAGATTTTCTTTTAAATCATCTCTATTTATTTTTGTAAGCTGATTTAAATCGTCAAGGCCTAAAAAACTTTTGCAATGGTAAATATAATCTTTTTGTATTGAGATACTTTCAATGAGTAATTTTAGAATATTTTCTGGCATATCCGATTCAACTTCTAATCTAACTACGTCTCCACCTAATCTTCTCTTTTGCAAACTTTGTTCAACTGCCAAAAGAAGATCATCAGCTTCAAGTTCTTTTAATTCTAAATCTGCATCCCTTGTCACTCTAAAAAAAGAGTAATTTATACATTCCATTCCGTTAAATAAAGTATTTATATTATTCCCAACTAAATCTTCAATACTTATGAAAAAATATGTACTTTCATCACCATTTTGAATAATTTCATTGGGAATTTGTATAAATCTATTTATATTTTTTGTTGGTATTTTTACTCTTACAAACTGATTTTTAGAATCTTCTCCATCCCTTATTAAAGCTGCCAAATTTAGACTTAAATTACTTATAAAAGGAAATGGATGCGCGGGATCAACAACTAATGGAGTTAATAAAGGGAAGATAGATGAAGTAAAGTAGTTATTGCACCAATTTCTTTGATTTTCACTTAGGTCCTTATATTTTTTTAAAATTACACCTTTTTCTTTTAGTTCTTTATTTAATTCATTATTTAAATAGTTTTCTTGTAGGCTTGTTAATTTTTTTACTTCTTTATTTATTTTTGTTAATTGCTCTTTAGGGGTAAGACCATCAATACTTTTTTTTATAATACCTGCTTCAACTTGAGCTTTTAATGAAGCTACTCTTACCATAAAAAATTCATCTAGATTGTTACTAAAAATTGAACAAAATTTTACTTTATCTAGGATTTTGTACCCCTTTTCCATACCAGTTAGGAGTACTCTTTTATTGAATTCAATCCAACTTAATTCTCTATTAATAAAAACATCAGCTTGGCTTTTCATTAAAATACTTTTGATTTTTGATTGTTAAAAGAATTATTACTTTTACCCTCTGCAATAAGATATATCATGAAAAGTAAGATAACGGAACCTGCTATAAAAGGTGATTTAGGACCAAAACTATCATAAACCCTTCCTGCCATTGCAATTCCTAAAACTCCTCCAAGACTCTGTAAACCTTGAAGATTACTTAAAATTGATCCTTGTTTATCAACGTCTAATTTCTTTGATATAAGTGCTCTTAAGGTTGGCGTAATTAACCCTGCTCCAACGGCTAAAAATGAAACAGCTGAATAAATATTAATTGTCGCATTTTCTTTTGGAGCAGTTATTAAGAGAGCACATGCCACAAGAATGAAGCCTGATCCGATTAGTGTTAATCGCATTTCGCCAACTTGCTTTACTAGAGGTCCAATTAGTCCTCCCTGAACGATAATTGCAATGATTCCAACTACAACAAGAGTTCCACTTGATGCTTTGGTAGTCCAGTTTAAAGATTCTTGAAGGAAAAATATAAGGATATTGGTCAATCCAGTAAAAGCAATAAAGTAAATAAAAAAAGCTAATGATAATTTTTTAATCTTTTCTTCTTTGAAAACTGTAAATAGTTCTTTTAAAGGGTTTCTTAAAATAGTTTTTGATTTATTTGATTCACTATTAGGCTTGGTTTCTGGTAAGTAAAAAAATACAAGGAGGAAATTTATTATTGGAATAATTGAGGCTATCAAAACTGGAATAATAAAATTATTATTTGTATTTTTTGCAAATATTACAACAAAAATATTACCTAAGAAAAAACTTAAACCAAAAGCTACACCAATAAGACCAAATGTTTTTGCTCTTTTTTCAGGGCTTGAAATATCTGCAAGAATTGTTGTTGCAGTAGCTGCAGTCCCTCCACTTAAACCGTCTATTAATCGAGCCAAAAATAATAAAAATAATGGGATAGAGGCTATTGAATTTGACCAATTAAAAAGAACCGTAAAAGATAATATTGATATTCCTATTACTGATCCAGTAATACAAAAAAGAGTGACAGGTCTTCTTCCATATCTATCACTCATAAGTCCTATAAAAGGGGAAGCTGTAAATTGAGCTAATTGGTAAGTGCAAGACAATAAACCATATGTACTTGCTTTTGAGTCAAAAAGTAAAACAAAAGAGGGTAAAATAGGTAACAATATACTTTCACTTAAACGATCATTAAGAAGAGTGATAAATGCACTAAGGAGAGTAAATTTTTTATTTGGTTTTAATAAACTTTCTTTCACAATATTTCCCTTCATTGCGATTAACTTCTACTACCATACTTGTTAATGGAGAATATTGTGCCCGGCATTGTTTATTTAGTTGGAGCAGGTCCTGGTGACCCTGAGCTTTTAACTCTAAAAGCTTTACGCCTAATAAAAAATTGTGATGCATTAGTTCATGATGCTTTAATCCCGGATGAAATAATAAAAGAGGCAGGAGAAAATACAGAAATTTTTCATGTAGGAAAAAGAGCTGGGAAGTGTTCTGTACCTCAAGCTGAAACTAATGCTCTTATTTTGAAATTGGCAAAAGAAGGCAAAAATGTCGTAAGGCTTAAAGGAGGAGATCCATTTGTCTTTTCTAGGGGTGGTGAAGAAGTATCAGTTTTAGAAAAAAATGGAGTTTCAGTAGAAATTGTGCCTGGGATTACTTCTGGTATAGCTGCCCCCTCATATTTTGGTATTCCACTTACCCATAGAGATGCTGCGAGTTCTGTAACTTTCGTGACTGGTCATGAGCATGTTGATAAGGATAAAAAGAGCGTCAATTGGAGAGATTTAGCCAAATCTTCAGATAGCTTAGTTATTTTTATGGGTATAAAAAATATTGAATTTATTGTAGAGGAATTAATTTTAGGCGGCTTATGTAAACATACAAAATGTGCTGTAATCCAGGAAGCTACTTTGAAAAATCAAAAATGTTTTATAGAGAAATTAGATAATCTTGCAGATAAAATTAAAGATAAAGAATTTTTATCTCCATCAATTATCATTATTGGAAAAATTGTTGAATTTAAGGTCAATAACAATATAACTAAAGTATCTGATGTCTATTTACCAGATATTAATAAAGTTCAACTATATAATAAATCCCAAAAGTAAATTGGATCGAATTTAGGTTTAAGCTTTAAATCATTAACTTGATTAATTTGTCTGCAAGATAAGCTATTAATTGCAACTATTGTATCATCAACTTGAAATTCTGGAGAAATTAATTCTTCTTTTACAATTTTCAATTTTAAAGCTTTAGAAACCATAATCCCTTCTAAACAGCCGCTCTCTTTTCTAGGTGTTATCCATTGATTATTTCTTTTAATTAGAAGATTAAATGTACTTCCACAACTAAGCTCTCCTGACGTGTTCAACAGGATAGAATCATCAAATGATTTTTCATTAGCCTCTGTCAAAACTTGTATTGCCTGGTTATATGAAAATGTTTTACATTTACTTATAAGACTGAATTCGTTTATTTTTTCCTTTTGACTAATAAAAACGCTAATCGGATTAAAATTTGGTTTTATTCTATAGAACTCAAGCCATAAGTTATCTAAATTTTTTGTCTCTAAAGTGCTATCAATTGTTAGTTTTCGACCTATATTAGTTCCTCTACTATAGTTTATTCTTACTGAAGCAAATTGATCATTTTTAAGTGATAACTTTCTAATTCCATTATTAATAAGTTTTCTCAAAGTTAATTTATTTATTTTGAGATTAATATTTAAAATTTTGCTACTTTTTTCTAATCTTCTCAGATGTTCATCAAAAAGAATAGGTTTGTTTTCCTTAATCAAAATCGTTTCAAATATACCATCAGCAAATTTTAATCCTCTATTATTAGCAGCAATAAAAATTCTATCAATATCTAACCATTGATTCTTGTGCCAGCCTAGTTTTTCTATCATTTTAGTGAATCAATTAATGGTAAAAGTTTCCACTTTAGTTCATTAGTTTCCTCTTCAGGATTAGAGTCAATAACTATTCCGCAACCAGCATATATATTAATTTTTTTGTCTTTAATTAAAAATGATCTTATTAATATATTGCTATCAAACTCTCCATTCCAGTCAAGCTTCAAAAATGAGCCACAGTATGGTCCGCGTTCACATTCTTCTAATTCAAAAAGTCTCTGGCATGATCTTAATTTAGGTGCTCCAGTTATAGAGCCACCAGGCCAACAAGCTTTTAGTAAATCAATCCAGTTCATCTCTTTTTTTAATTTGCCTCTTATTACTGAAGTTAGATGATGAACTTTTAAGAAACTTTCAAGTTTTAATATTTCTGGCACCATAATACTTCCTGATTCGCAAACTTTACTTAAATCGTTTCTTATTAGGTCAACAATCATAATATTTTCGGCTCTATCTTTTTCGTTTGTTATTAAATCGATAGCATTCAGTGCGTCTTGATTTAAATCCTTATCTCTGGATCTAGTGCCTTTGATAGGTCTCGATTCTACAAAATTTTTATTATCTATTTTTATAAATCTTTCTGGCGAGGTAGATAATACAGCTTCTTTATAATTATCATTTATTATTATTCCTCCAAAGGGAGCTCTTAATTTCCTTCTTATTTTTAAATAAATATCTAGAGGACTATAGCTTTTGGAAGATTCAATTTCGCATTTAGTTGTTAGGTTTGCCTGAAATAAATCTCCTAGAGAAATTAATTTCTTCAATTTTAAAATATTTTTCTGAAATTTTTCTGCCATTTCCTCCAAATTAATTTTTGAAAAATCAAAATTCAAATTTGTTTTAATAATATTTTCTTCTTCAAAAGTATTTATATTGTTGATTATATTTTTATAATTAATCATTTCATTTGAGTTTGTGCCTTCGATAATTATTTCTTTTTTTATTAGATTGCATTTAATGATTGGATCATATGATGCAATCCATAAAGTTGCCATTTCAGATTGTCGCCATGGGTTTTTTGGTTCTATGTAAACTCCAGCTTCATAACTTAACCATCCGATCCAAAATCCTTTTTCAATATTTTTTAAATTGTTAAATGGATTATTAGTTTTGTCTAAGTTATTGATATCTCTTGATTGGATTGTTTTTTTAGGTTTAATTCCAATTATTGACCACTCCCCATTTTCTTTACCATCACTATCTAGCCAAGCTAATCCCTTGTCTCCGAATTTTTTTGTTAGATGATGCGTAATCAGTACCGGATCTATCCATTTTTCTAGAATTATTTTTTTTATTTTCATTTTTTATTATTGTTATTGAGCCATTTTTCATAAGCAGCATTTCTAATTCTGCAGCTATCACACTTACCGCATGGTTTTGAATTACCTGAATAACAACTCCATGTTTTATCTAAAGGGACATGATTGTCAAAAGCTAATTTAATAATTTCTTCTTTATTTAAATCTAATAGTGGTGTCCAAAGTTTTATTGGGTTATTTTCTCTTCCTCTTTTATTGGCTAAATCTGCTAATTCTTGAAATTTTTTAATGTAATCAGGTCTGCAATCTGGATAACCAGAATAATCCAGTGCATTAACTCCTAATCCTATAAAATCAGCATCTATTGCTTCGGCGTAACTAAGTGCCACGGAAATAAATATTGTATTTCTACCAGGAACATAAGTATTAGGAATTATATTAGTTTGAACCCCTTCTATAGGAATATTTTTTTGAGTATCAGTTAGTGAAGAGCCTCCCCATAAAGATAAGTCAAGCTTAATGATTTTAAATTCTTCGATATCAAAGTGTTTTGCAATTATTGATGCAGAATTTAATTCTTTTTTATGACGTTGACCGTAGTCAAATGAAAGGCCAAAAATTTTAGCTTCGGATTTTTTTGCGATACCAGTAACTGTAGAAGAATCTAAACCTCCAGATAATAAAACTACTATCGATTTATTTTTAAGAGTCATATGATTTCAATTAATTTTTAAGTATTTGTGAGTTTGAAGGCTCAATTTCCAATCTGGATTATTTTTTACGAAATCAATAGCAAGAGAAAAACCATTCGCATTGTTCCATGCTGGCTGTAAATAAAAAATTTTATCTTCTTTTTTTAAGCCATCTTCGCTTTTAGAGAGTTGATATTGTTTTAAAGTTTCTTTTTTTATTTGAATAGCAAATTCAATATCTTCTATTTCATTTATGATTATTTTAATTTCATTGCAGTTTTTTAAAAAATAATTTTTTGGAGGCGAGTGTCTTTTAGGAGATAAAGTAATCCAGTCATAGCTTCCTGATATCGAATTAACTCCACTTGTCTCAATATGAATTTTCATTGAGCTTTGTTCTTTTCCCATCGTCATTTTTTTTATGGCTTTGCAAAAATTATCCAAGTTATGTTGTAAAGGTTCTCCACCTGTAATAACGCAAAAAGATGCTCCTTTTTTTCTGGCAATTTTTATGCGATCTATTATTTTTTCAATTGATATAGAAGGGTGTTTTTTCTCATCCCATGAATTCTTGGTATCGCACCACGAACATCCAACTTTACATCCCGCTAATCTTACAAAAAAAGCACTTTTTCCAGCGTGATACCCTTCACCTTGTAATGAATGAAATTGTTCGACTAAGGGTAAAAAATTTGTCATTTTCATTCAAAAAAATAAAGAATATTATTTTGATTGAGTTAACTTATCTTGAGAGGCTTTTATTAAACCTTTAAATAAAGGATGAGGTTTGCCAGGTCGTGATAAAAACTCAGGATGATATTGACATGCTAAGAAGTATGGATGATTTTCTAACTCAATCAACTCAACTAATCTGCCATCTGGTGATGTACCACTAATTTTGTATCCAGAATCTAAAAAACTTTGTTTGTAGTAATTATTAAATTCGTATCTATGTCGATGTCTCTCATAAATAACATCCTCATTATATAAGTTTTTTCCAGTTGTATTTTTTGTCAATCTACATGGATAAACTCCAAGTCTCATTGTCCCACCTAAATCAACTACATCTTCCTGTTCTGGTAATAAATGTATCACTGGATTGGGAGTGTTTGGGTCTAGTTCTGAACTAGATGCATCTGGAAGATTAGCTACATTCCTAGCCCATTCTATAACTGCACATTGCATACCAAGGCACAAACCTAAAAAGGGAATTTTATTTTCTCTTGCGAATTTTATAGCCGAAATTTTTCCATTTACCCCTCTATTGCCAAATCCCCCGGGCACCACAATTGCATCAACTTTATTTAAGTAAGTTTCTGCTGAATTTTTTTCTATCATTTCAGCACTTACCCAATGTAAATCTAATAAAGCTTTTTGTTCAATGCATGCATGTCTTAAGGCTTCAACAACGGATAAATATGCATCTCCAAGTTCAATGTATTTACCTACTAGAGCAACTTTTATTGTACCTCCAGGATTTCTTAGGTTGTGTATTAGTTGCTCCCAATTTTTTAAATCACATTTTTTATTTTCAAGGTCTAAATACTTCAGTGTTTCTTTGCATAAACCTTCTTTTTTTAAAGAAAGAGGTACAGAATAAATACTGTCCGCGTCTAAAGCTTCAATTACAGAGTTGATACTCACACCGCAAAAACCACTAAGCTTCTTTTTAAGAGCTTCATTGATAGATTTATCACTTCGGCATACAAGTAAATCTGGCTGAATTCCAATTGATCTTAATTCTTTCACTGAATGTTGTGTTGGTTTAGTTTTTATTTCGCCAGAGGTTTTGATGTAAGGAAGTAATGTTACGTGTATGTATGCAACATCGTTCCTATTGACATCATTTTTGAATTCTCTTATTGCCTCTAAAAAAGGTAGAGATTCAATATCACCAACTGTTCCACCAATTTCAGTAATTATAATATCTGCATTACTGTTGGCGGCTACTCTATGAATTCTGTCTCTTATTTCTCCCGTTATGTGAGGTATTACTTGCACAGTTCCACCGTCATAACTACCTCTTCTTTCTTTATTGATAACTGCTTGATAGATAGATCCCGTAGTCACACTGTTTAACCTAGTCATTGCAGTATCAGTAAATCTTTCATAGTGACCTAAATCTAGATCGGTTTCAGCCCCATCTTCGGTTACAAATACTTCTCCATGTTGGAAAGGGCTCATTGTTCCAGGATCAACATTTAGATATGGATCTAGTTTTAATATTGAAACACTATATCCTCTAGACTTTAATAATCTTCCTAAGCTTGCAGCTACAATTCCTTTACCAATGCTAGAAACTACTCCTCCAGTGACAAATACAAATTTTGACATTAAATATTTTTAATTAAGCACAGCCTCCTTATATTTTATTTAAACAAAAAACTTTTAGAACATCCATATATATTCTTATTCATCAATTGTTATTTCAATATCTAATTCTTTTAATTGTGATTCAGAGACATTTGAAGGTGCATTTGTGAGAAGACATTTTGCTTGTTGATTTTTTGGAAAAGCAATAGTTTCTCTGATTGAATCCGCACCAATGATCAGCATGGTAATACGATCCAATCCAAAGGCTATTCCACCATGAGGAGGAGCTCCCATTTCTAAGGCTTCTATTAAAAATCCAAATTTTTCATCAATTTCTTTATCAGTAAGTCCTACCGTTTTCAGAACTTCTCTTTGTAAGTTAGCTTCATGAATACGTAAAGAGCCACCTCCTAACTCCAATCCATTGAGAACTAAGTCATAAGCATTTGCTGTAGAGCTCTCAATTTCTTTTTTCAAGTTTTTAGAATCTTTAGATTTAATATTTTTTGGAGAACAAAAAGGATGATGTAAAGCTTCATATTTATTTTCATCTTCATTTCTCTCAAACATCGGGAAGTCAGTTACCCATAAGAAATTCCATTTATTTTTATCAATAAGATTTAAGTCTTTTGCGATATATTGTCGAACCCTGTCTAATGACTGATTGACAATTTGTTTATCTCCAGCTCCTAAGAGGATTAAGTCTCCATCCTTTGCTTCTGTGATTTTTAAAATATCAGCTATATGCTCTTCACTTAAATTATTTTTAATTGCCCCAATAGTCTCAAGCTCATCTCCTTTGACCCTTATAAAGGCTAAACCACCAGCTCCTGCATCTTGAGCTACTTGGAAGATGTCACCTCCTGGTTTAATTCTTACGTTGCTAATAGTTGAATTGCCTCCTTTGACTGTTATGGATTTTATATAACCTCCAGACTTAATTGCCTTGGTGAAAATATTAAATCCAATATCACCTAATACTCCTCCTAAATCTTTTAATAACATTTGATATCTAGTATCTGGTCTATCAGTGCCGTAATTATCCATTGCTGCCTGCCATGACATTCTTGGAAAAGCATTATTAAAATTGATATTTAACACTTCTTTCCATATTTTTTTTATGAGACTTTCATTAAAAGAAATTATTTCTTCTTCACTAATAAAGCTCATCTCAATATCTAATTGCGTAAACTCTGGCTGTCTATCTGCCCTTAAGTCTTCATCACGGAAACATTTTGCGATTTGATAATACTTATCTAAGCCCCCAACCATTAAAAGTTGTTTAAATAGTTGTGGGGATTGAGGTAAAGCAAAAAATTCTCCATTTGAAAGACGTGCAGGAACAAGAAAATCGCGAGCGCCTTCAGGAGTTGACTTTGTAAGTAATGGGGTCTCTACTTCTGTAAATTCAAAATTATCAAGAAATTCTCTAGCAACTTTAATAATCTTATGTCTTGTTTTTAAATTTTCTAGTAATTTTCCTCTTCTTAAATCAAGGTACCTATATTTTAATCTAAGTTCCTCTTTTGTATTTTCATAATCATGTATAGACACTGGAAAAGGTAAGTTTTTTTTAATTTGGTTGAGAATTTGCAAATCTTTAACCTTAAGCTCTAACTCTCCAGTACTTAAATTTGTATTTATGGAATCTTTGGGTCTTTCATTAATAATTCCGCTAACCATTATTACTGTTTCATTTCTTAGAGTTTCTGCCTGTTTAAATAGATCTGCACCATCATCGGGGTTAATTGTTATTTGTAGGAATCCACTATGGTCTCTTAAATCAATAAAAATTACACCACCATGATCTCTTCTTCTATCTACCCATCCGCATAAATTAACTAATTTACCAATATCTGTATTATTGAGTTCTTTGCAAATTTTGTTTCTCATCTAAGTATGATTTATTTATCAATAACTTATAATAATTCTTTGAGGGTAAATTTAGTTAATAATTTTTTTTATAAAAAGCTCTTTTTGTTATTACCCCTTTGAATTTTTTGCCTCTTATTAATATTTGAACTTCATTATTTATTAAGGCATGCGAAGTATTGATGTATGCAAAAGCTATAGCTTGTTGTTTAGTTGGAGACCAACTACCGCTTGTGATAGTCCCAATATTTTCTTCACCTTTAAGAACTGCGCAACCTTTTCTTCCTATTGCTTTACCTTCTATAGAGAGACCAACTAACTTTTTTTGAATACCTAATCTTGACTGCTTTTCAAGAAATCTTCTTCCAAAGAATTCGTGATTATTTTCTAGATGTACTAGCCATCCTAATCCTGCTTCATATGGAGAAGTTTCTTCATTTATGTCTTGACCATAAAGATGCATGCCTGCTTCAAGTCTAAGAGTATCTCTAGCTCCTAAACCACAAGGTGCAACATTTTTGGAAGTTGAGAAATCCCATAAATTAATTGCTGCTTTTTTAGATAAAAGTATTTCTAGACCACTTTCCCCTGTATAGCCTGTCTTTGAAAAGAAAATTTTTTCTTTAGGCGAAATATGTTCAAAAATTTTATATTCGCATCCAAAGTTAGGGATATGTGAGATCGAAGATTCAATCCATTCTTCAAATAAATTGAATGAGTTTTTTCCCTGTAGTGCTAAAAGTACTTTGTCTTTTTTAAAGTTTGTTATCGAAATATCGGATATATTTAAATTATTTTTTATCCACTGAAAATCTTCTTCATATCTACTTGCATTAACTATTAACAATAATTCTGATATGTCATTTTCTTGTATACCAAGGTCATAAATTATTAAGTCATCTATTATTCCTCCTTTATCATTGAGCATTACTGTATAAAGTCCTTGACCTACCGAAAAAGAGTATAAATTAGTAGGAAAAAGTTTTTGAATATAATCCTTTGGATTGATTCCCTTGATAGAAATCACACCCATATGAGAAATATCAAATAATCCTGCTGAAGATCTAACTGATTCATGCTCTTTAATTAATCCTGAAAATGATATGGGCATTTCCCAGCCAGCAAAATCCACTAATTTTGCATTGGATTCAACATATTTTGAATAGAGAGGACTTTTTAGCAAATCCATGAAATATTTAGATTGTATTTAGTATTTTTACACTGTAGTTTAGAAATTTTTTATTGCATATTTTCTAATGACAAAATTAAGCTTCTAAGTACTTTTGCTGCAACTATGCTACTTACTCCGCTTTTATCAATTTCTGGAGATAATTCCACAATATCTGAAGCCACAATTCTAAGGTCTTTTAAAGTTTTTAGTATTTCTTCAAAATCATTCCAAAAAAATCCTCCAGGTTCTGGAGTGCCCGTCCCTGCTAATAAACTGGGATCAAACCAATCTAAATCAATTGTTAAATAGATTGGAGACTTCCCGAATGGTAGAAGAGCTTCTTTTAAATCATATGCATTTCCGCCTGGACAAAAGTTAACTAATTGGTTGTTGTTATGCATAATTTTAAATTCTTCCTTAGTCCCACTTCTAATTCCTACTTGCAAAATTTTCTTTTTAGGTAGTACTTCTAAGCATCTTTTCATAGTACAGGCATGACTATGTTCATTTCCAATATATGATTCTCTTAAATCTGCATGAGCATCAAGTTGAACCAATATCAAATCTGGATATTTTTTTACTAATGCTTCAATAGCACCTCTTGTAATAGAGTGTTCGCCTCCAAGCATAATAGGACTAAGGCGTTTACTAATTAAATAATTTGTTGCTGATTTAACCGATTCAATAACGGACTTTGAGTCATTTTTATCAATTACTATTGATCCAAAATCAACATACCTAATATCCTCTAAGTCTTTTTTTAATTTTGGACAATATGTTTCTAAACAAGAACTGACTTGTCTTATTGCTTCTGGACCAAATCTTGCTCCTGGTTTAAACGAACATGTCCCGTCATAATTAACTCCAAATATACCAATTGAGCAATTCTCAGGACTTCTTTTTGCTCCCATGTAAATTGCATTTTCGTTATCAAATAAATTTCTTGTCATCTTATGAATCTAGTTCTTTTACAATTTTATTTGGCATCATTTTGAATGCTGCATTTTGAAAATCTAAATTCCAAATTTCACATTCTTTTTCTATTTTTAGGATTTCATCATAATTTTGATTTGATAAATTTAGATCTTCTGAAGAAGCGAATGTCCAACTCCAAATCCCGCTTGGATATATAGGCACAAAGGAATACATAGTTTCAGAAACTTTAAATATATTTTTTAGGTTTTTCAAAATATATATGTGAATATTTTTGAAGGATTCAGGAGATTCGCTTTGCGTTGCTAATATTCCCTTTGGTGTAAGTATTCTTTTACATTCTTTATAAAAAGAATCTGAAAATAATAAATTTGAAAATTCTGAGGGATCTGAACAATCTATAAATATAACGTCGTAAAAATTATCTCTTGTTTTTTTTACCCATTTAACACCATCATCAACATGTATTTCTAATCTTTTGTCATTCCATGCTTCGCCTCCAATTTCTTTTAGAAATTTTTTAGATATTTTGATTACCTCCTCATCAATTTCTACTAGATCAATTTTTGATATTTGAGAATATTTAACGCATTCTCTTACAGTACCACCGTCACCACCGCCAATAATTAGTACATTAGATTTTTCGTCAATGCTACTCAATGCAGGATGCACAAGACACTCATGATAATATTTCTCGTCTTTTGATGATGTCATCCAGCAACCATCTAACATTAAAGCTTTACCATAATATTCATTTTCAATAACAATAATTTCTTGATATTTTGAGGTTTTTTTAATTAGAATTCTCCCATTTAGGCCGAATCTCGAGCCTTTATGATATTCATCTATCCATGTTGTAATATTTGTCATTTGCTTTTAGGAATTTTCCCCGCTAGTTTTTGCTTGGCTATTTGCCAAAGGCGTTGAAAATCTTTGGGAGTTTGTTTTTTAATATTATCTCCTGCATGCTCTTCGACGATTGAAAATCTGTCTAAAAATTTTATATTACTTTTTTGAAGAGCTGATTCAGGATTGATCCTTAAAAAGTTTGAGAGATTAAGAAGAGTAAAGTAAACATCTCCAAATTCATTTTTTATCTCTGAATCATCTTTACTTTTAATTGCTTCCTTTAATTCATTAATCTCTTCTTCTAACTTTTTAAAAATCTCATCAGTACCTTCCCACTTGAAACCATATTTTTTAACAACATTTGTGATTTTATCTGTTCCAACCGTTGGCGGTAAATTTTTAATTTTCAAATTTAAATTTCTACTAATTGAAGATTTCATATGAGACGCTTCTTTTTCTAAATTTTTTATATTTTCCCAAATCTGTTGTGATTTTTTTAATGATACTTTTTCTTTTTTGTTAAAAATATATGGATGTCTATTAATAATTTTCTTGTTTAGATTTTTTATAACATCATTTAGTGCAAATTTTTTTTCTTCATAACCGATTTCAGCATGAAGCATTACTTGTAATAAAAGATCTCCTAACTCCTCACATATGTTATCTGCATTTTTTTCATAGATCGCATCTATAAATTCATTACTTTCTTCATACAAAAATGGGATCAATGACACATGAGACTGTATTTTCTGCCATGGGCAGCCCCAAGTTTTATCTTTTAATGCTTTGATATTAGATATTAAGATTTTAAAACTATTTATAGTCTCTAAATCGGAATTGTTTTTCAATTTATATCTATTGTTTGAGGACATAGGATATATTTTATTAATTTAATTTTGCCTCAATCATGAAATATTTAAATACTAAGTATAAATTTTTCAACTTCATCTATTAGAATGATTTATCATAAGGGCGATTAGCTCAGCGGTAGAGCGCCTGCCTTACAAGCAGGATGTCCCTGGTTCGAACCCTGGATCGCCCATTTATTATTTTTCTAATGACTGAGATCGTCAATCTTTCAATCAGTCAAAGCGCTGCTTCAGAATTATCTAGGCAAGCTTCTTTTGGAGGTTCTCCAGGAGAAATGTCGATTGATTTGTTAGAGGATAAAAATTGTTCCGAAGGATGGATGCATATTAAACTAAGGCCAGGTAAATGTAATGGATCCCCTATTTCAAGAACTGAAGGAGTAACTTTATACGCAGATGTAAAAAAGTTTAATTTACTGAAAGATTTAAAATTAGATTATTACGGTGATTTGAGCGGTGGTGGATTTCTTATTTCAACACCAAAAAATGCAAAACGTTGTTCCTGTGGTTCTGGCTTCAAACTTTTGTAGAATGGATATGTCTTTTTTGCAAACTAATATTATTTTCATTAATTGGCTGCTCTCAAGATAAAATAAAAAAAAATTTATTGAAATAAAATTTGCACATGACAGAGATGAATGATCAATTATCTTTAGAGAATTATTCACCTTTTGAAGTAGAGAAAAAGTGGCAAGAAAAATGGGAAAGTCTAAAGGCGTTTAGTCCAAACCCTGAGGATGATGGGGAGCCTTTTTGTGTAGTTATTCCGCCACCAAATGTAACTGGATCTTTGCATATGGGGCATGCATTTAACACGGCTTTAATAGATGTTGTAGTGCGTTTTCAAAGACTTTTAGGTAAGAATGTTTTGTGTTTACCAGGAACTGATCATGCTTCAATAGCTGTTCAAACTATTCTCGAAAAACAATTAAAAAGTGAAGGCAAAACAAGCGAGAATATTGGAAGAGATGAATTTCTTAAAAGAGCATGGAACTGGAAAGAACAAAGTGGTGGAAGAATAGTTGCTCAATTAAAAAGGATAGGATATTCAGTTGACTGGACTAGAGAAAGATTTACTCTTGATCAAAAATTAAATGAAGCAGTTATTGAGGCTTTTAATATTCTTTATAAAAAGAATTTAATTTATAGAGGCGAATATTTGGTTAATTGGTGCCCTGAATCTCAATCTGCTGTAAGTGATCTTGAAGTTGAAATGCAAGAAGTAAATGGTCATTTATGGCATTTTAAATACCCTTTAATTTCTGAAAGTGGTGAACAGTTAGATAAGTACTTAGAAGTTGCAACAACAAGACCAGAAACTCTTTTGGGTGATACTGCTGTAGCAGTTAATCCTGATGATGATAGATATAAAGAATTTATTGGTGTCAAAGTAAAAGTCCCTTTCGTTGATAGAGAAATACCTATTATCGCTGATTCACATGTTGATCAAGATTTTGGTACTGGTTGTGTGAAGGTTACTCCAGCCCATGATCCAAATGATTTTGCAATAGGAAAAAGGCATAATTTAAAACAGATTAACGTAATGAACAAAGATGGAACTTTAAATATTAATGCAGGTATTTTTCAAAATTTAGATAGATATGAGGCTAGAAAGAAAATTATTAAAGAATTGGATAACTTAGGCCTTTTGACAAAGATAGAGGATTATAAACATACTGTTCCTTTTTCTGATAGAGGTAAGGTTCCAATTGAACCTTTATTATCAACACAATGGTTTTTGAAAATGGATGATATATCACAAGGATGTCTTAATGAAATTGATTCTCAAAAACCATCGTTTATTCCTCAACGCTGGGAGAAAGTTTATAAGGATTGGTTAGAGAATATTAATGATTGGTGTATCAGTCGGCAATTGTGGTGGGGGCACCAAATACCAGCATGGTATGTTTTAGATGACTCTCAAGACTCTATAGAACAAAATACTCCATATATCGTTGCAAGAAATGAAGAAGATGCCTTAATTGAAGCTAATAAAAAATTTGGATCAAATATTAAATTGGTTCGTGATAAAGATGTTTTGGATACATGGTTTTCAAGTGGTTTATGGCCTTTCTCAACCCTTGGTTGGCCAAATACAAATGATCCGGATTATAAAAAATGGTATCCAAATAATGTTCTTGTTACTGGTTTCGATATTATTTTCTTCTGGGTGGCCAGAATGACAATGATGGGGAATACTTTTACGAATAATATTCCTTTTAAGGATGTTTATATTCATGGTCTTGTTCGAGATGAAAACAATAAAAAAATGAGTAAAAGTTCAGGTAATGGTATTGATCCAATACTATTAATTGATAAATATGGTTCTGATGCTCTACGATTTGCTTTAATTCGAGAAGTTGCAGGCGCTGGACAAGATATCCGGCTTGATTTTGATAGGAAAAAAGATACATCTTCAACTGTTGAAGCTTCAAGAAATTTTGCGAATAAATTATGGAATGCAACTAAATTTGTGTTAATAAATAAAACTTCTAACAATAATTATTCGCTTAATGAGAGTGATAAAACTTCTTTAGAGTTATGTGATAAGTGGATTTTATCGAAATTGAATCAGGTAAATATAAAAGTCGCTGCTTTGTTGAAAGAATATAAATTGGGAGAATCTGCGAAACTTCTATATGAATTTGCATGGAATGATTTTTGTGACTGGTATGTAGAATTTGCTAAACAACGGTTTAATAATAAAGAGACTAAAAATAGACAAATATCTGAAAAAGTTTTAATAAAAGTGCTCAATGATATTTTGTTAATGATTCATCCTTTTATGCCGCACATTACTGAGGAACTTTGGCATGTACTGCAACTAAAACCTGATAATGCATTATTATCTCTTCAAAAATGGCCAATATATGAAAATAAATTTGTTGATAATAAGCTTGATAATTCTTTTCAGCAACTCTTTGAAATTATTAGGCTGATTAGAAATTTGAGAGCTGAATTAGGTCTTAAGCCATCAGAAAAAGTTCCTGTTTATTTAATTTCAGATAATGATGAATTGATTGATTTTTTAAAAACTTTAGTTGACGATATTCAAACCTTAACTAAATCTTCTGAAGTATTTATTTTTAAACCCAATGCTGTTGATAAAAAAGATTTTGCTAAATCTTTTTCTGGGATAATAAGTGATTTAGAGATTTACTTACCTTTTCAGGATTTTGTAAATATAGATGCATTAAAGGAAAGGTTAAATAAGGATTTAAAAAAGGTGACTAGTGAGTTAGATAATTTAAATAAGAGATTATCAAATAAAAATTTCGTTGATAAGGCTCCAAAAGATATTGTTGATGAATGTAGATTTAAATTAAATGAGGGCTCGGTGCAAATGGAGAGAATTACTAAAAAACTCGAACTTTTGAATTAAGAATGAATATATTTCTTGAAAATATTTATAATTTATCTTTTTTTTTTAATACTGGAATTGGGATATTTTCGTTTGTTTTCATTTATATTTTAATTGTTTTATTAATACTTCCAGCTTCTTGGTTATCTTTATTATCAGGTTTTTTATATGGCTCATATTTGGGATCAATCATCGTTTTTTTCTCCGCTTCCATAGGAGCATCAGTTGCTTTTTTTGTATCAAAAAGTTTTTTTGCAAAAAAGCTAAAAAATCTTTTTAGCCGTTATCCAAAATTAAGTGTAATGGAAAAAGTAGTAGAAAAAGGCGGGCTTAAATTAATTTTTTTAGCGAGATTATCGCCGATATTTCCGTTCAGTATTCTTAATTATTTTTATGGTTTGAATAATGTTAAATTTCGAGATTTTGCTCTTGGTCTTCTTGGAATAATTCCAGGAACTTTTCTTTATTGCTCAATAGGTAGTTTGGCAAAAAATATTCAGGATCTAAAAAATGTCCAATCACCAAATAATTTATATATGACTATCGTAGGAATCATTTCAACTTTTCTAGTTGTATATTTCTCGGCTAAATACTCAAGGGAATATTTTGAAAACTCCTAAGAATTTACTCTTTAATATTCCAATCTCTAATAGATGCAATTAAGATAAACCACAAAAGCCTAAATTTACCTAGTAAAGTTTTGTTGGCTTCTAATTCGATGTATTTTGACTGTCCACAAGGTGTTTTTATGAATTTGAAAACTGTTTTTTTCGTCATAAGTATCTCAAAAAGTCCTGATAATTATTCTTACATTTTATAGCCAAGATTTTTTTTTTACTTAAAAACCAGATTTTTCATTCACTACTTTGTTGAATATTATTTTCAAAATTTAAACTTTTTCTCCAGCTTTAAATCCTCTAAAGCATTTGAATCTAGGAAACCTAAGACTAAAAGCCACCGCATCCTTGGATTTAGTTTTAGCATCAGCTCTGATTTCTACAAGTTGACCAATAAGTTGATTCCGTTTTGACCAATATTCATCACGTTGGATATCACTAAATCCGCTTCCACAACTAAGACTGTATTTATGCCCATCATCTTCCCCTTCTACTAGGACAGCGCCTAGTCTACCTTTATTACGACCTGTGCCTTCTTCAACCGATACAACCTTTAAAGTGACTTCAATGAAAGGTTTTGCTTTTAACCAACTGTGGGTTCTTTTACATTCATAAATAGCATCAGGATCTTTAATCATTACTCCTTCATATCCACCTTCCACGGCAGATTTATTCAGCTCTATAAATCTTTTCTGTCCCTCAATGGTGTCGAGATCTACATTTTCCCATTCTAGTGTTTTTATATGTCTTAGAAGCATTGAATGTTTTGCTACCCACTCTTTTACTAGTAAACTTCTTGCTGTTTGAATAGTGCTCCATCTCCCTTTTTGGAAGTTTTCAAGGGGACACAAGTCAAATAGGTGGAGAACTGCGTCTTTTGTTTGTTTGCCATCTTTTCTATGTACCTGTTTCATTAAATCTTGAAAGTTTGCGCTCATTACTTCACCATCGAGTACTAAGTCATAAGGTACTGGGTCTTCTTTTAAGACGTTTTCTATTTCTGAAATAATATGACCAAAATTATGGAATTGTTTCCCATTACGAGAAAACATTTCTACTTTATTTTGTCTAATAATAGTTAAGACGCGTACACCATCTAATTTGATTTCAATTTGCTTTTTTCCTATCATTTTTTTTTCATGATTTGCACTGTCATGAGCCAAAGGACAAGAAAAAATAGGAATAGCATATTTGGGAAATTTCTTTGCTATCTTGTTGATTGTTTTTTCAGAAACACCACATCTCAGATCTTTAATTAAAACTCTTCTATAAAATCCATTCCACTCTTCTTTTGTGGCAGATTCCATAGCTGTAAGAATTGCATCGCGAGCAGCGTGACCAGTAAGTTCTCTTTGAATAAGCTTATTGGCTAATTTTCTAAAATCTTCCCATAAAAAATTTTGACTTTTGTAATTCTCTTTCTCAGGAACAATTTTTACACCAAAAGTTACTAATGGATCAAGTGCCATACGGATTCCTTCAAAAAAATCATCTAGACCTTGTTCCATTGCTTCTGAGATGATTTTTTCTTTATCTAATCTACTTGGGTGTAATTCTAATTGATGTATTATCTCTTCTTTAAACAATTCTTTTTACCTCACAAGAAATTATTAATTCACTTTTGCTATTCTGTCTATTTTCCAATCATTGTCAGTTTTTGCGAAAGTAAAATCTAATGGGAGCTCATCTTGTTTATCTTCTGATTTTAAATTCAAAGTTATTATGATTTGATCTTCCTGTACTCTAGGTCTTCCTGATTTTAAATTTCTGTATTTATTGAGGTTTAAACTAGCTAAAAATTTAAGAAAGTCTTGGCGCTTCACATGAGTTTTATAAGTTTTTGTAGTCAAACCATACGCTGCATCAATTCTGCCAGCAGCTATTTGATCAAAAAACTTTCTTACTAATGGATTAATTCCTCTGGCGCTAATAACTAATTTGACTGCATTAAAAGTCCAAAAAGAAACTAGTACAGCTCCGCCCACTAATAATGCTTTAATTCCGATATCTTTAACTAGTGTTGCGTCCATGTTGATTTGACTTTTTTATTACTTTAAGAAAATAAATCGTTTTTGATGGCTTTTTTTGCCAAAATAATACTAATTTTAATCCATAATGCCTGTAATTCCTCTTTTACCTTTATTTCATAAATTTAATAGCCAATATTTTGAAAATTCTCTAGCGGTTGATAATCAACCTTTAGTAAAAGTTAGATGGAGTGATAATAGATTAAAAACTACTGCTGGTTTTTATAAAAGAAAACGAATTAATGGTCTTATAGATTCTGAAATTATCTTATCAAAACCTATTTTGAGTAAATTATCTACTTGTGAAATAAACAGTACTTTATGTCATGAAATGATTCATGCATGGGTAGATAGGATATTAAAAAAAAATGAGATACATGGTCCAAATTTCTTAGAAAAGATGAATGAAATTAATGAGAAAGAGAAGAATTTCCAAATTTCTGTGAGGCACTCATTTCCTATTGAAAGAAGAGAATTAAAATACATAGGAACTTGCCAAAATTGTGGTGAGAAATTTTTCTACAGGAAAAGGATAAAGAATATTGCCTGTAAAAAATGTTGTGTAAATTTTTTCAATGGATCATGGAATAAAAAGTGTTTAATTTTGTTTGATTAAAAATATAAGATGTGTTTTTGTTAATGTAATTTATATTTTAAAAAGCATAATAATTTATGGATTCAAGGAGAATTAGAAATCTTAGAAATAGTTTTGATAAAAATATGGTTGATAAACAGGTTGATAAAATTTTCGAAACTGGTAGACAATTTGTTGATGGAGTATCTGGTGTTAAGCCAGGAAAAAGAAGGAACTCAGATTTTCAAGGAATTACAAGTAAGAGTGTTAAAAAAGTAGGAAGATGGGTATCTGAAAAAGTGGATTTATTTTTTGATGAAGATAATGATGATTGGAATGATGAGAATTTTTACGATGATAACAGCGATATTAAGACATTTAGTAGAGAACCAAATTCTTATGAACCTAATAAACCCCATTCAAAAAGACCTTTAGAAGCAATATCTTTAAGGCAATCAAAAAATTTAAAGTCAACTGAGCAAAAAAAATTACCTTATGGGAAAGATAGTAAAGATGAAGATTGGCCAGATGAAATGGATTTCAAAGTTGAAAGATGGCAAAGAGCTTCAGAAAAAGAGAATAATACATCAAGAGATCAATCAAATCAACAAGGTAAATCACAATCAAGAAATCTTCCCAGATCAAGAAGAAGAAGAAGAGTATAGTTTCGTAAATTCCTTAATTCCTGAATAACCTAATAAAATTTCTAAATGGGGATTGAAGACTTCTCTAATAATTGTTAACGGCTTTTTGTCTCGAAAAAATCTATAATTTCTTGACCAGAATGGGCCTTTAATACAAAATTGATCTTCTAACCAATTTGAATTAACAAGTGAAATTCGATCAACTTCCCTAAACAATTCTGATCTATCTTGTGTCAAATTCTTCCAAATTGGCTCTTCTTTGGCTTTTAAATTGTCATTTACTTGTTCTGCATTCCACCAACTTTCAGCCCATGCTAGGTTTTTGTTATTGTTTTTAATCCACACTTGTCTTCTAATTAAAGGGCCATTTAGCTGATTTAATTCTTTGGGACCCTCTTCAATGAATAGAGGATCTACTTGCATTGAAATTAATTTAATTTTCGTCTCTTGATTTGTTAAAAGCTGTAGATGTCTAGTTGGACTTCCATCCCCAAGCAGCATTAATTTCCATGGACCAGAGATTTTTGGGAGTGAATTTTTCACTAAAAAAGTAGAGGCTTTTTCTTCCCATAAAATTTTTGGTGAGTTAAAAAGTTTATTATTCAGTGCTCTGACGGAATTCTTTTAAGATGATAACTTTTTTTCGACAAAAATATTTGCCTTTTCTTTCTTTATTTCTCTTATTTTTAGCCAAACAAGTAATGCAGTTAAATCAGCTTTGCTTACACCAGGAATTTTTGAAGCATCACCAAAATTTTTTGGCTTTATCTTATTCAAATTTTCTCTAGCTTCTAAAGATAATGTATCTATATTTTCATAATTAATTTCTTGAGGCAGAGATTTACAGCTTTGACGATTGATTTGTTCAATGTTGTTTTTTTGTCTTTTAAGGTAACCCTCGTATTTAATATCTATTTCAACACCTTCTTGTATGGAGGATCCTAGATTTTTTTCAGTCAAATTATATTTAATTAGATCCGAATAATGAAAGTTTGGTCTTTTTAAGAGTTCTTTCAAAGTTGTTGAGCCTTTGATCTTTGATCCCGTTTCTAATTCTATTTTTTTTGATATTTCATCGGTATTTTTTAAACGAGTGTTAATTAATCTAAATTTCTCTTCCTCGAGGAGTTTCATTTTTTCTTGATAGGCCGACCATCTTTTTTCATTAATTAGGCCTATTTGATAACCTAATGGGGTTAATCTCCTATCCGCATTATCTCCTCTTAGCGTTAACCTATATTCACTCCTACTAGTGAGAACTCTGTATGGTTCTTTGAGATCTTTGGTAATTAAATCATTTATCATTGTTCCTATATAACTGCTTTCTCTAGAGAAGAATATTGGATCTTTTTTGTTTAGTTTTCTTGTCGCATTGATTCCTGCAACTAATCCTTGTGCTGCTGCTTCTTCATAACCAGTAGTCCCATTAATTTGTCCGGCACTAAATAAATATTCAATTTCTCTCGTTTCGAGTGATGTTTGGAGCTGTGTTGCAGGTATATAGTCATACTCCACAGCATATGCTGGTCGCAACATTTTACATTCACTTAATCCAGGTAAGGTTCTTAAAAGTTCTAATTGAATATTTTCGGGTAAACCTGTAGAAAATCCTTGTACATATATTTCAGGGGTATTAATTCCTTCTGGTTCTAAGAAAATTTGATGTGATTCTTTATCAGCAAATTTAACTATTTTATCTTCAATTGATGGACAATATCTTGGCCCCTTACTATCTATAAAACCGCCGTAAATGGGAGTCAAATGTAAATTGTCTCGAATAAGTTGATGTGTTTTGGTGGTTGTTCTTGTGATGTGACAACTAACTTGGGACATATTATTTTTTATATTTGGGTCAAATGAAAAATATTTATCTGCTGCAGTACTTGGTTGGATATCTAATTCATCAAAAATGATACTTCTTTTATCAACTCTTGCTGGAGTTCCTGTTTTTAAGCGTTCTGTTTTGATACCAATTTCGTGCAAATTTTGAGTAAGACCTTTTGCTGCCTGTTCGCCCGATCTACCAGCTGACATTGATTTATTTCCTATCCATATTTTTCCCTCTAAGAACGTACCAGCTGTGATGATAACTGATCTTGCTGCATAATAACTACCAAAGAAAGTCCTTACACCCTTTATTCTTTTTTTTACAATTTTTTTTGAATTCAATCCAATTTCTTCAGTTTTTGCTATGTCCAGTTCAGTAATCATTGCTTCTTTTAAAGATAAATTATCTGTATTTTGTAGTATTTCAATCATCTTTTTTGAGTATTCTCTTTTATCTGTTTGAGCTCTTAATGCCCATACAGCTGGACCTCTACTTGCATTTAATATTCTTTTTTGTATGGCTGTCTCATCAGCTAATTTACCAATAATTCCACCTAATGCATCAACTTCATGTACCAACTGACTTTTTGCCGGACCGCCAACTGCAGGATTACACGGTTGCCAAGCAATTCTATCTAAATTGATTGTAAATAAGGCTGTAGAAAATCCTAATTTTGCTGTTGTTAAAGCTGCTTCGCATCCTGCATGTCCTCCTCCAATAACGATGATGTCAAAAGATTCATTTGTTGAGTGATGATCTTGCATTTTAGGATCGATTTAATTAGCTAAATTCCTAAATCTCGTAAATTGAGGTTCAAATAATAATTTAACAGTTCCTACGGGCCCATTTCTATGTTTGGTGACAATGATTTCTGTAATTCCTTTATCTTCAGTCTCTGGATTATAGTATTCATCTCTATAAATCATTAATACTAAATCTGCGTCTTGTTCAATAGATCCTGATTCTCTTAGATCGCTTAACATTGGTCTTTTGTTTGTTCTAGACTCTACTCCTCTACTAAGCTGAGACAAAGCTACTACTGGTACTTTTAATTCTCTGGCCATGCTTTTAAGACCTCTTGTTATTCGTGAAAGTTCTTGCACTCTATTATCAGGGGTTGATCCTTCCATCAACTGGAGGTAATCAATCACAATTAATCCAAGTTCTTTTTTTTGTTCAGCTATTAATCTTCTGCAAAGAGATCTCATCTCTAAAACACTTAAATTAGGTTTGTCATCAATAAATATTGGTAATTGACCTAATGAATTGATACCTTCCCCAAGTAAAGGCCATTCATCTTGCTGTAATCTTCCTGTTCTTAGCCTGCCACTCTCGATTCCAACTTCCATAGAGAGTAATCTATATGTCAACTGTTCCTTACTCATTTCAAGGCTAAATACGCACACAGGTAAATCTTGAGATTGTGCAACATTCTTAGCCAAGTTAAGAACTATTGAAGTTTTCCCCATTGAGGGTCTTCCAGCAACAATTATTAAATCACTTCTTTGAAAACCCTGAGTCATCGCATCGAGGTCGTAAAAATTTACAGGAATTCCAGCTACTGAAGTACCTAATGATCTCGACTCTATTTCATTGAAAGTACTTGTAAGGATTTCAGCTGCTTGAGTCAGACCTTTTGAAGGTTTTTCTTGACTGATTTCAAATATTTTTTGCTCTGCTTTATCTAGAACTTCATTAGTATCTTGAGTTTGATCAAAACCTAACTGAACCACCTCATTTCCAGATCTGATAAGTTGCCTTCTCATGAATTTGTCGTTAATTAAATTAGCAACTTGTTCTATGGAAGCTGTAGAGGAAACATTTTCAACTAGTTCTACTAGTTTGCTGTTACCTCCAATTTTTTCTAGTGATCCATTATCTGCTAACCAAGCACTCATGGATGTTAAATCAGTTGGTTTACCCTGTGTATGCAACATTAATGCTGTTCTATAAATCTCTTGATGGGCATTTATGTAAAAAGCTTCAGGTTTAATTAAGTCTGCAATTCTTCCTATCGCGTCTGGATCAAGAAGTATGCCACCAAGAACTGCTTCCTCTGCTTGAACGTTTTGAGGAGGTACTAATCCAGAATTTTCACTATTAAAATCCCTTTTAAAATTTTTATTCTGCCCATTATTTGGAAAAGGTACCGAAACCATATCTTTAATTGCTTAGATACATACTCTGGCTACTTTTCAAAATAATGCAACAAATTGATTAACTTGTTACTTCAATATTTACTTCTGCATTTACTTCTGGATGTAATTTTATTTTTGCAGTAAAGGAACCTAAATTATGAATATCAGGAACTGTGATGTTTCTTCTATCAATTTCTTTTTTAGTTGCCGCTTCTATCGCTTCGGCAACATCCCCATTGGTAACTGTTCCAAACAGGACACCATCTTCTCCAACCTGTTTTTTGATAGTGAACCTACCTATTGTAGATAATGCAGTTTGGAAATCCAAAGCTTCTTGCTTTAATTTATCAGCAGCGATTTTTTCTTTTTCTTTCTTCCTTTCAATTTGTTTTAGGACTGCTGGTGTTACATTCATTGCCTTGCCATAAGGTAATAGAAAATTTCTTGCATATCCAGGAGCTACTTCAACTAGATCTCCTTCTTTACCTAGTGATGCGATTGATTCAGTTAATGCGACTTGTACTCTTTTAGCCATGAAAATATTGAACAATACAGTTAATAATAAGACCTGGAGGGTAACTTTACTTTTTTTGCAAGACCAAATTTCGCAAGAATCTTAATATGTTCCCATGTTATGTCTATCTGACCTCTAAATAATCCTTGTTTTGCCGAATTGGGAAATGCGTGATGGTTATTATGCCAACCTTCTCCAAATGTTAATGCAGCAACCCACGCATTGTTTTTGGATGAATCACCACTTTCAAATGGTGCCTTACCCCAACAATGAGTAGCTGAATTTACTAACCAAGTCACGTGATAAACGACTACAAGTCTTAATGGAATGCCCCAAAGGACTAAAGCCCAACCTCCAACTCCTAATTTTTGACCTATTGCGTACAAAGAAAGTCCAATAGGAATTTGTAAGAATAAAAAATATTTATTTAGAAATCTATAGTAGGGATCCTTGATTAAATCTGCACTTAGTTTTGGAACAGCTTTTAGTGCTTCAACGTCTTTAAACATCCAACCCATATGACTCCACCAAAACCCCTTTTTACTATTGTGATGATCTGCTTCAGTATCTGAAAAAGAGTGGTGATGCCTATGTAAACCTACCCAATCTATTGGTCCATGCTGGCAACTTATAGCTCCACAGGTAGCAAAAAATCTTTCTAACCATCTTGGAACAATGAACGATCTGTGTGATAACAATCTGTGATATCCAAGAGTGACTCCTAAACATGCAGTAACCCAGTAAAAAAATAATAATGAAGTGACTGCAGGGAGACTCCAAAATTTTGGTTGTATAGCCACAAGAGAAAGAATATGAATTGCAACCATAAAAACTATTGTCCCCCACGTTTTGTGTAGTCTTGGAGGATATCTTTTTGAATGACTGGAAGGTTCCAGTAATTTTTCTGAGAGTTCTACAACTTTTTCAGATGGAACAGGTTTTTTTAATTTTGCTGTTTCTTGGAAAATTACTGAATTCATGATATTGAAATAATATTTTCAAAATTACCGATATGTAATATTATCATACTATGATATTGATAAGTTTAATTATCTGTGAGTATCGGATATCGCGATAAATTATATAGAGGTCGAAGGGCTATGGCTCATTTGATACACCTTTGGCATGAAAGAAATGGATGGTCTCACAGAGTTTTGCCATTACTTTCTGAAGTTCTTGATTTAGGTAAAGTCCATAATTCGCAAATTTCTAATCTTAGGAATGGAAAGTTATCTTCGCCCGGTCCTGAAGTTTTTCTTGCTTTAGCTCAAGTTAATACGATTCTTGATCAAGGTATTGAAAAAATCAGGGATCGTTTTGAAAGTGATTACCCAGAGTTATGGAAATCTTTGGAAGAGTCTGCATTACCCCTAAAAAATGATTCTGGCAATCCATTGTCGGCAGGGGATTTATTCGAGATATTTTCAGGATTAAAATCTCTACCTTCATCTTTTGACTGGTACATAGAAGATGAAGAAGCTTCTGCTTTAAGTGATGCTCTTTCAGTGCATTTTTGTCAGAATAAGGCTTGGAGATCATGTAAAAATCAAGTAATGGAAGCCTATGCTGTGAATAAATCTGCCCGTAGAGAACGTTTTGCTGAGGTACTAGCAGGAATTAGAGATTATACGGCAGAAGAATTAGATGGAGAACTCCTTGATTTATATGAGGCTTCAAGAAAACTGTCTTATTTTAAGGGTAGGGGACCTAATGCTTTCCTCGCAGAATTAAGAAATTTAGCTTCTGAAAAATAACATGAATTTTCAAAATAAATGACACTAAAAAATAACTTAAAACTGGCTGAAAACGCTGTTCTTTCTGTCGAAGAAAGTTTAAGTAAAGTTTTCCAAGAAAGGTCCAATCAGGTTTTCCAGAAATTAGAAAATATTTTGACAATTTTTAAGGAAGAAAAAGTTTCTACTAGTCATTTCAATCAATCTTCTGGTAGTGGTCATGATGATATATCTAGAGAAAAAATTGATTCTGTTTTTGCAAGATTTTTTCTTGCTGAAAAGGCAGCTGTGAGAATGCAATTTGTAAGTGGAACGCATGCAATAAGTTCTGTCTTATTTGGAATTCTTAGACCTGGAGATGTAATGTTATCTCTTACAGGACAACCATATGACACGTTAGAAGAAGTCATAGGAATAAGGGGAGGAGGTAAAGGCTCACTTAAAGATTTTGAGATTGAATATAAGCAAATAAATATCTGTGAGAATTTTGATTCTTTTGAAGAAAAAATTGTTCATTCTTTTAAAGAAAATTCATGCAAATTAGTATTCATACAAAAAAGTTGTGGATATAGTTGGAGAAAGTCTCTTACGAATCATCAGATAGAGAAAATTTGCAGTCTTATTCATTCTCTTGATCCTAACTGTATATGTTTTGTTGATAACTGTTATGGGGAGCTTGTTGAAGATAGTGAACCAATTTCTAAAGGGGCAAATATAATTGCTGGATCATTGATTAAAAATTTGGGAGGAACAATCGTTCCTACTGGTGGGTACGTTGCAGGAGATGCAGAGTTGGTTGAGATGGCATGTTCTAGATTAACCTCACCAGGTATTGGTTCTTCTGCAGGAATAAATTTTGGATTAGGAAGATTAATTTTGCAGGGTTTGTTCTTAGCACCGCAAATTGTTCACGAATCACTAAAAGGTGCTGATATGGTTGCAGCAGTCTTTAAAAATTTGGGATTTAAGGTTTTACCAGAACCAGCAACTTATAGATCTGATCTGATTCAGTCAGTAAGATTGAATAATCCTGATTTGGTACAAAAAGTTTGTCAATCTTTTCAAAATTCTTCACCAGTAGATTCTTTTCTGAATGTTGTTCCATCATCAATGGATGGATATGATTCAAAATTATTAATGGCAGGAGGTACATTTATTGAAGGTAGTACAAGTGAATTTTCTGCTGATGCCCCTCTTAGAGATCCTTACAATATTTTTGTTCAAGGTGGTTCTCACATAGCTCACATCAAAATTGCATTAATTCGATTATTATCTGAATTGTTAGAGGAAAAATTAATTACAAAGGACTCTCTACTTCCTTTATCTACTTAATCATGTCTTACAAGTTTCCAGACAACCTCAACTATGCTGATACTCATGAATATGTCTTGAAAGAAAATGGATTATTAAAAATTGGAGTTAGTGAATTTGCTATAGATCAATTAGGAGATATTGTTTTTGTTGAATTAGCTGAACAAGGGGCGACTTTAGAGAAAGGCGAGACTTTTGGAACAATAGAATCAGTTAAGGCTGTTGAGGAAGTCTATCTGCCTTTTTCAGGGGAAATAGTATCTGTAAATGAAAGTGTTATTGAGAACCCTGAGCTTTTACAGAATGATCCGATTGGAGATGGTTGGTTAGTCATTTTGAAACCAGAATCAAAAGCATCAGTTGCTGATTTGATGACTTCTGAGGAATATCAATCAAAGGTTGTACCAAAATAAGACAAACTTTTTAAAAAGAGCTATTTTAAAGAAAAATATTTTAATATGACATCCAAATTTGGGTCTGATTTGTTCATAGATAGGCATCTTGGGTTAGGAGATAATGATGAAAGAATTATGCTGAATAAGCTTGGTTTTAATAATATTGATCAATTTTTAAATCAAGTTATTTCTGAAGATATTCAGCTTAAAGATAAATCTTCAGAAATATTGCCCCAAGGTTGTTCAGAAATTGAGGCTTTAAATGAATTAGAAGAGATTGCGAATAAAAATACTAAAATGAGATCACTAATAGGCCTTGGTTATTATGACAATCACATGCCTAGAGTAATCCAAAGACATGTTCTTGAAAATCCAAGGTGGTACACGTCTTATACTCCATATCAAGCAGAAATTGCGCAAGGAAGATTAGAAGCCCTATTTAATTTTCAAACTATTATTTGTGAACTAACAGGATTTCCTGTCGCCAATGCATCTTTGTTAGATGAGGGTACTGCTGCAGCAGAAGCTATGGCCATGAGTTTTTCCGCAAGAAAAAATAAATCCTCAAAAGTGTACTTAGTGGAATCAAATGTTTTTGATCATACTTTTAATGTTCTGCAAACAAGAGCAAAACCTTTGGGAATATCCTTACAACGCTTTACTCAAAGCAACCTTCCTAATCATGATGATGTTTTTGGAATGTTGTTGCAATTACCTGGTAAAAATGGAGAATTATATGATCCCACTTTTTTAATATCCCAAGCACATAGGTCAGAAATTACTGTTACGGCATGTATTGATCCACTGGCACAAGTATTGATTAAACCAATTTCTGAATTTGGTGTTGATGTAGCAGTAGGTAGTATGCAAAGATTTGGTGTTCCAATGGGTTTTGGTGGCCCGCATGCAGCATATTTTGCTTGTAGCGAAAAATATAAAAGGCTAATACCAGGAAGAATTGTTGGGCAAACTCTATCTAAAAATGGAGAAAACTCTCTAAGACTAGCATTGCAAACAAGAGAGCAACATATTAGAAGGGAAAAGGCCACTAGTAATATTTGTACTGCTCAATCATTGTTAGCCATAATTTCTTCTTTTTATGCTATTTATCATGGACCTTCTGGATTAACCCAAATTGCTAAGAGATTAGTGGAGTTGAGAATAAATTTAGAATCAGGTTTAGCGGCTCTAGGTTTTGATATTCCTGATGGAATTAGATTTGATAGCGTTGATGTTTATTCTGAGCACTCCCAGAGGATCCACAATGAAGCTTTAAAAAATGGCTATAACTTAAGAATTTTGCCGTTGGGATCAACTATTGAAAATTCAACTGGATTTGGGATCTCTTTAGATGAACTTAGTAATGAAAAAGAAATCAAAGATATTTTGACTTTCATAGCAAAACTTATAGAAAAAGAAGAAGATTTAGAGCATATAAAATTTGATAATGTATTCCATCTTGAAAGTTTAGCTTTGAGATCCAGTTCATGGATGCAGCAAGATATATTCAAAAATTACCAAAGTGAAACTGAATTAATGAGATATATATTCCGACTTGCAGAAAAAGATTTTTCTTTGGTAGATGGGATGATGCCATTGGGAAGCTGTACCATGAAGTTAAATTCTGCAGCAGAGTTAAATCCAGTCTCTTGGGCTAATTTATCTTCAATTCATCCTTTTTCCCCACCAGATCAAACTAAAGGTTATTTAAAAATCATATCTGACCTAGAAAAATGGATAAGTGATATTGTTGGTTTAAAATCAGTTTCTTTTCAACCAAATGCAGGCTCTCAAGGAGAGTTTGCAGGTTTATTGGCAATAAATTCTTATTTTGAATCAAAAGGTGATCTGTTAAGAAAAAAATGTTTAATTCCTAAAAGTGCTCATGGAACAAATCCTGCTAGTGCAGTTATGGCAGGCTTTGATGTGTTAACTGTTCAATGTGATGAAGAAGGAAATATTGATTTTCAAGATTTGTCGATAAAGGTCAGGAAATTTGATAACCAAATAGGGGCTCTTATGTTAACTTATCCCTCTACTCATGGAGTTTTTGAATTACAAATCAGAAAGATATGTGATTTAATTCACTCTGTTGGAGGATTTGTCTATTTAGATGGAGCAAATTTGAACGCTCAGGTTGGATTATGTAAACCGGGGCATTATGGTGTTGATGTTTGTCATTTGAATTTACATAAAACATTCTGCATTCCACATGGAGGAGGTGGTCCAGGAGTAGGTCCAGTTGCTGCATCAGAAACTTTAACCCCATTTCTTCCTACTCATTCTTTAATGGATAATAATTTATCTAATAGTTCCAATTACGTATCTTCTGCCAAGCATGGGAGTGCAAGTATTCTTCCAATAAGTTGGATGTATATAAAAATGGCTGGTCTTAGTGGTTTAAGGAAAGCAACTGCTCATGCAATTTTATCTGCAAATTATATTGCGCATTCTTTAAAACATAAATTCAAGATTCTTTATAAAGGAAAAAATAATTTTGTCGCACATGAATGTATTTTAGATTTTAGGGATTTAAAATCCAAAACTGGTTTGAGTGTGAATGATTTAGCTAAACGATTAATAGATTATAGTTTTCATGCCCCAACTATAAGTTGGCCTGTTCCAGAGACCATCATGATAGAGCCTACAGAAAGTGAAAGTTTGGTTGAATTGGATAGATTTTGCGATGCTATGCTATTGATTGGTGAAGAAATCAGCGAAATAGAAAAAAATAGTGAATTAAAGAATAATAATGTAATAAGTAACGCTCCCCATACACTGAAAGAGTTAATTGCTGATAATTGGAATTATCCTTATTCAAAAGAAAAAGCTTCTTTTCCTTATAAAACTCCAACACCTATTAAGTTTTGGTCTTCAGTTTCTAGGATTAACAATGCATATGGTGATCGCAATTTAATTTGTTCTTGCAATGTAAATCAAGGAGAGACTTTCGAAGAAAAAAAATGTGCTTAAAGGACTAGCATCCATGTGGTTATTTAGTTATTATCAGTGAGAATAAAAATTTAATATTTTCTTATAGAATTTTTTTAAATTTTTTTATTAAAATATTCGAGCATCAAATTTTTTGGGGTATTTGAAGCTATGACCAAAGATTTTAAATCTGGTAATGTTAAGCACCTGCCATTTAAAAACGTCGACTTACCAAATTTTGTCAATAATTTTTCTGAAGATAACTCAAATATTTGTTCCATTGAGGGAACTAATGTTATAAGAGTACCCTTCGGTAAAAAATTTTCAAAGAAAAAAAGGCCTGAAAAGAATCAAAATATAGCTACTTTAATACTTCCTTTAAGTTCGTATAACAGTCCTACGCCTCCACACGTAGCATAATTAAGGTTAAGTTTAATCTATTTCTTTTAATGTATCTGCATAATAATTTTGCAGTTGTAGCGTTGCTTGATTCCAATCCCATTTTTCAGCTTCGTTACGTGCCTCTTTCCTCATAATTTCTCTTTTATCTTCATTCTCTAGAATTTTTTTTGTCGCTGTAATCAAACTCTTTACCCCATTATCTTTTTCATCAGGATTATATAAACAACCATTAATCCCATCGCTAATAATATCTGGAATCCCGCCCTTGTTGGCTCCTATAACTGGACATCCTGCTGCCATTGCTTCTAGTAAAACTAACCCAAGTGTTTCTGTACTAGATGGAAATAAAAATATATCTCCAGAGGCATAGGCGCTAGCAAGTTCATCGCCAGATAAATATCCTATGAAATTAGTCTTTGTATTTTCAAAGATTTTTTCAAGCTGGTTTCTATATGGTCCGTCACCTACAAGTGCTAGGCAAGCATTAGGAATACTTTCTAAGACTGGTTTAATTCTCTCAATTTGTTTTTCTGCTGATAATCTTCCTACATAAATCAATAAGTAATTAGCGTCGTTATATTCCCCAAATAATTTTTTTCTCATTTCCTCACTTCTCAATTCTGGTCTGAAACTGTAAGTATCTACTCCCCTTTGCCACAGAGCAGTCCTTTGAATACCTTTATCTTTTAACTCATTGACCATAGCGGTGGAAGTACATAAATTTAACAAGGCTTGATTATGTGCTGCTTTAAGTAATTCCCACAAAAGTGGCTCTAACATACCCATACCGTAATGTTCCAGATATTTCGGAAGATGAGTATGGTAGCTGGCAATTAAAGGGATGTTATTGGTTTTCGCTAACCATATGCCGCCTAAGCCAAGTACAGCTGGATTAACAACATGTATCAAATCTGGGTTAAATTTTTCTAACTTATCTGAGACTGCAGGACCTGGTAAACCAAGCTTTAATTCTGGGTATAAGGGTAATGGCATTGCAGCAACGCCAACTACAGTTGCTCCCATATATGATTCTGGACACCCCTCTGGACAAAAAATTATAACTTCATCACCATTTTTTATTAAAAATTCAATCGTTTTAGTCAGTCTTGTGACTATGCCGTCAACTTTAGGTAAAAAAGTTTCAGTAAACAATGCAATTTTCACTTTCTTAAGGTTGTTATTTCAGAAATTTTAATTAGTCTTTATAGCTTCAGCTTGTTTTTTAGTCCATGATGAAACACAAGGTATGCGCTTAAGATCGCATCTGTTGGAGTATTTTTTTGCAACTTCAACAACTTCTTCTAATAAGCCATTATCAAGAGTCGTTGGATTTAAACCTAATTCTATAAAGCATTTATTATCAACAATTAGATCATTTTCTACTGCTTCATTCCTTGGATTTGGTAAATAATTGATATCAGCTCCTGTTAGAGACGCAACTTTTTTAGCTAGTTCTCCAACTTGATGACTCTCAGTCATTTGATTAAAGATTTTGACTCTCTCTCCAGGTTTTGGAGGATTTTCAAGAGCAAGTTGTACACATTTTACAGAGTCTTTTATATGTATAAATGCTCTTGTTTGCCCTCCTGTACCATGAACACTTAATGGATACCCAATTGCAGCTTGCATGAGAAATCTGTTTAGAACAGTTCCATAGTCTCCGTCATAGTCAAATCGGTTTGTCAATCTCGGATCTTTTAAAGTTGCTTCTGTATTTGTTCCCCAAACAATGCCTTGATGAAGATCAGTAATCCTTACAAGATCATTTTTGTTGTAGTAAAGAAATAATAATTGATCTAAAGTTTTAGTCATATGGTAAACACTACCTGGACTTGCAGGGTGTAATATTTCTTCTTCAAAGCGGCTTCCATCTGGTTGTGGAACTTCAACTTTTAGATAACCTTCTGGAATTGTTGCACCTCTATGCGATCCATATCCGTAGACTCCCATTGTTCCTAAATGAACAACATGAATATCTAAATTACTCTCTACTATTGCAGCAAGAAGGTTGTGAGTGCCATTAACATTATTATCTACTGTATATCTTTTAGTAAAACTCGATTTCATTGAGTAAGGCGCTGCTCTTTGTTCTGCAAAATGGATCACGGAATCTGGTTTTTCATCAATGAGTAAATTGAGTAATTTCTGATATTGTTTAGAGATATCCATATTAATAAATCTCATAGGCTTACCCCCAATCTCTTCCCATGCAGAAAGTCGTTCTGTTATTGAAGCAATTGGAGTTAAAGATTCTACCTCTAGATCAATATCAATTTTTCTACGACTTAAATTGTCGACAATAATTACATCATGATTTTGCTCTGCTAAATTCACCGCACAAGGCCAACCGCAAAAACCATCTCCACCTAGAACAATAACTTTCACTCAGAACTCCAGAATTAATAGATTCATAATATATTTATTAAATTACTACAGTGTGCTTCCAATTTGCGAAAAAACATTGTAAATAGTTTTAAATCTTCTTTCTTAAATAAGATAAATCAAATCAAATCAAATCAAATAATAAATTTTTCCTCTCTTTTTAAACTTTGCTAAATTTAAAAAACTAGATAGATATATTTTTTTCCGGTGAACTTGCTACTGCAAAGTCTTGTTTTTTGATTCTTCCTGCAAGAAAAGCTTGTCTGCCCGCTTTCACTCCATAATTTATCGCTTGAGCCATTAGAGGAGGATTTTCAGCTTGTGCTATTGCACTATTTATTAAGACACCATCAGCTCCAAGTTCCATAGCTTGAGAAGCTTCACTTGGTACCCCAATTCCTGCGTCAATAATTACTGGCACTTTTGCATTTTCAATAATTATCCCTATATTTGATAAATTTAATAAACCTTGCCCGGAGCCAATAGGCGATCCTAAAGGCATTACAGTTGCACAACCTATTTCTTCTAGTCTTTTTGCAAGAATAGGATCTGCATTGATATAAGGAAGTACAGCAAAACCTTTTTTTATTAAAATTTCGGCTGCTTTAAGGGTTTCTATTGGATCTGGTAACAAATACTTTTTGTCAGGAATTACTTCTAACTTCACAAAATTATTTTCCTCTTGACCAGACAATTTTGCAAGTTCTCTGCCTAAAATTGCTATTCTGACTGCCTCATCGGAATTAACGCAACCAGCTGTATTAGGAAGCATCCAGTATTTTTTCCAGTTTATCTTTTCGAGTAAATTTTCTCCGGTTTGATCATTTTTAATTCTTCTAACAGCGACGGTTATAATTTCAGTTTCAGACTTTGACAAACTTTCTACCATATCTTGAGTAGATTTGTATTTACCAGTACCCACCATTAATCTACTGGAAAATTGTTTTCCTCCAATTAGTAAAGATGAATAATTTTTCATATTTAGAATCCCTTATCTTTAACACCTTTATAAGGTTTGTAATTATTTCTTTTTTCTAACTCTTTACTTTTTTTTATTGCTGTTTTGTTTTTTGGATCTATCACCAAAACCTTTTGATATGTTGCATATGCCAAGTCATACTCAAGTAAACGCTGTTGTGCTGATGCGAGGTTATTTAGGGCTATAGGATAATCTGGCAGTGATTTGATTGCAGCGTTATAGTATTTAATTGCTTTTTTAAATTCATTTTGTGCTGCATAGGAAAATCCTAAAGCATTATTTATTATCGCCTTAGCTTCATCAGGTTCATTTTCATAATTTTCAATTGCTTTTAAGAAAGTTTTAATTGCTTCAGGATATAATCTTTTTTTTATCTGAATAGACCCAAATTCATATAATTCTGTAGCTTTAGTGAGAGAATCTAAACCTATTTGCTCGAATTTTACTAAACTTAATTCTTCGCTTCTTGTCTTTAGAAATTGTCTGAATACAAAAATGGAAATTATTATTAATACAACAAAAAGAATTATTAAATAGGATTGAAAGGAAGAAATTTCCATTATTTATAATTACTTTTTTAAATATATTGTATTTTTAATTACTAACGGAAGAAACAATTTTTTCAAAACACTTAGGATCGTTTATGGCTAATTGAGCAAGCATTTTTCTATTAATGATAATTTCTGAGTTTTTCATCCCATTTATTAACTTGCTGTAGTTTGTTCCATTTATTCTTGCAGATGCGTTAATTCTAGAAATCCAAAGTCTTCTAAAATCTCTTTTTCTTCTTCTTCTATCCCTATAAGCATTACAAAGAGCTTTCATCACTCTTTGATTTGCGGTTCTGAAAAGATTTTTGTTACCACCTCTGAAACCTTTTGCAAGATTTAAGATTTTGTTTCTTCTTTTTCTGGCTATGTTGCCTCTTTTTACGCGTGCCATGAATATGTAATAAAAATTGGTTAAAGATTTATGCGTATGGAATCATTAATCTTACATTATCAGCATCTCTTTCATCAACTACAGCTTTTGTTGATAGATGTCTTTTTAATTTTGAGCTTTTATGATCAAGTAAATGATTATGGAAAGCTCTTCTTCTCATAAATTTACCCGTCGCAGTAGCTTTAAATCTTTTGGCAGCTGATTTACGAGTTTTTAGTTTAGACATTTAAGTCAAATGTGTTTAATTAGGATAATCTAAACCTTTATACGCATTGGTGCAAATTAAAGTTTTTAATTGATAAGGAAAGTTCTAACTTATGAAACTTAAATTTGCACTTTTAAATTTATTTTTAGGCTGTATTTCTCTTTTCATAACTAATACTAAATTTACTCCTAATGTAAGAGCAGAAGAATTACTAAAGTTTGAACTCAATACAGATATTAAAAAAGGAAAATTTTTAATTGGTTTAAAGCAACATCTAGGCGGGGAAAATGATAGTTTTTCTAAAAATCAGAATATAACCTTTACCACGGATAAAGGTTTTTTAAACCTGATATCGTCCAACGGCATTAAACATAAAGCAAAACAGATTAATATTTCCTGGGTGGACATACCCATTAAAAATCCAAAAACAATTGAAAGAATTGTGTTTGGTCCTTTTGCTAGCTATGAATCAGCAAAAAAACAAGCAGAAAAACTTAAAGATAAAGGATATGAGACGACTATTGCTTACCCTAAAAATTGGGAAGTATGGATTCGATTTGAAGATGATCTTCCAGAGTTTGAATTAAAAAATAAGATTTTCAGAAAAATAAAAAATTTTCAAATTACTCCTGTTCTCAGAAGTGAATATAATGTTATGAAACTAGAAGGACCTATATATATTCATGCTCAAGAGGATATAAAAATAAATGGTGTTAATTTTGGCAAAAATTTTTACTTAATAAAAGATTCATATGGAACTTGGTCTTTAGTGCAAAAGATTGAGTTTGATGATTATTTGGCAGGTGTTTTGCCATACGAAATTGGACCGAATTCTCCTTTAGAGGCACTCAAGGCACAAGCAGTCATAGCAAGAACTTGGGGAATTTTTAATTCTGATAGATTTAATATGGATAAATATCATTTATGTGTCACCACTCAATGTCAAGTTTATAAGCCTCCTAAAATTACAAATAAAAAAGTACAACAGGCTATAGAAGCAACTTCAAATTTAATCCTAACTTATGGAAATAAACCAATAAATGCTTTTTACCATGGTTCTAATGGAGGCGTATCTGCTACCGCAGGAGAGTCTTGGCAAATTCAAGATTATTCTTATTTCGAGTCAATCATTGATGGTTCTAAATCATTAAATAAAATTTTTCAACTTCCAATTACAAGTGAATCTGATTTAAATAATTTTTTAGATTTTGATAAAGATCAGTTTTATGGGAGTAAGCATTCTCTTTTTCGATGGAATAAGAAAATTTCTAGTTTTGAAATTAAGGAAAAGTTAATTAAGAATAAACTTATAAATACTAATGAAGATGTTTTGAATTTAAATTCTATTGAACGTGGTTTTAGTGGCAGAGTGACAAAATTAGAAATAAAAACGGACAAAAGTAATAAATCTATTTTTCTTGTTAAAGATGATATTCGAAGGGTATTAAATTTTATACCTAGTAATTTGTTTACTATTAATAAATTAAATGATGATTTATGGCTTTTGAGAGGAGGAGGCTTCGGTCATGGTGTAGGTTTATCTCAGTCAGGAGCAATTGAAATGGCTAAATTAGGATTCTCTTATGAACAAATATTGAATCATTACTATCGAGATGCAAAACTTAAAAAAATTGAGATATTGTCTCAATGAAAGTTTAGTAATTAAAAATTTACTTTTATGAGTAAGGGTTTTTATAAAAATCGAAGATTAAAGTCGTTTATATTTCTTAGTGCTTGTTTTTTAGTAGCTTTTATTCCTCATGCTTACAATATCGCAAGTTTCTTTAACCTTATATTGACACTTTCCTTTGTTATTGTTCTCTACGGATTAATAGTTATTTCTAGAAATTTCAAAAGGAATAACGTTATAAATAATGTAAGCAGAATAATTAGCAATAAAGAGTTACCTGTGCTTGATATTTTAGTCGCAGCCAGAGATGAGGAGAACGTTATAGCAAGATTAGTTGAAAGATTATTTAGTTTAGATTATCCAACAAATCAATTAAATATTTACATAATCGATGATGGCAGTTCTGATAAGACCCCTTTAATTTTAGATCGATTATCTAGACAATATGACAAGCTAAAAGTCGTAAGTCGTTCTCCAAATGCAGGAGGAGGAAAGTCAGGAGCTTTAAATTATGCCTTGAAGTTTACTCATGGTGAATGGTTATTAGTTTTGGATGCTGATGCTGAATTAAAACAGGATTCTTTGATAAGGTTATTTAGTTTTGTAGAAGAAGGTGATTGGTCTGCAGTTCAACTAAGAAAATCAGTAACTAATGTAAGTAAGAATTTTTTAACTTCCTGTCAGTCAATGGAGATGGCCATGGACGCAATTTTTCAATATGGAAGATTATCAGTTGCTGGAGTTTCTGAATTAAGGGGAAATGGCCAATTAATTAAGAAAGAAACATTATTGGCATGTGGTTCTTTTAATGAAGATACAGTTACAGATGATCTTGATTTGAGTTTAAGATTATTACTATCAAAATCTAGAATTGGAATCTTATGGGATCCTCCAGTCATGGAGGAAGCAGTTGAGAATTTAAATGCTTTATTAGCCCAAAGGCAAAGATGGGCAGAGGGGGGTTTGCAAAGATTCTTTGATTATGGAGATCAATTATTCACTAACAAAATTGATTATTTGCAGAAATTTGATTTAACTTACTTTTTCATCTTGCAATATGCACTGCCAATCATTTCTATTTTTGATTTAGTTTTCAGTATTGCTTTATTAGATTCACCAATTTACTGGCCTATTTCATTTACAGCTTTTATGTTATCTGGAATTGCCTTTTGGTACGGTTCTTCCTGTAAAAGCGAAGTACCTGTATTGCAAAAAAGCAATTTTTTGATGGTATTTGTATCGGTTTTTTATTTATCACATTGGTTTTTAGTAATCCCTTGGGTAACAATAAAGATGTCTATTTTCCCCAAAAAGATACTCTGGCGAAAAACTCTTCATACTGGAGTTTAATTTATTCATCAAGATCTATAATTTCCCCATTAAAAAAATTTGCTAAGTTTTTTGAACTATCATCGTAAGTTTCTTCGTTAGATATTTTGGTTGATAAATTAGTTTTTGGATCTGTTGTTTTTATTGGTTTCAAATTCTTTACTTTATTCTGGGTTATTTTTGGAGTGTTTGTTAGGTTATTTTTAGTAAGTTCTTTGATTGAAAAATTAAGTATTATTTGATCTCCAAATATCTTTTTTAATGTATTTTCAATTATGACTTTTCTACTCTTTATCATATTTTCCCAGTTTGGAGATAATGCGATTGTGATTTTCTCAGAATCAAAACTTTCTAGTTCGGCTTGTTGTGAAAGTAACATTCTTGTTGATGGTAACTCTAGTTTAGAAAGAATTAATTCCCATTTATCTTTTAAATTATTGGATCCAGGATTATTTTGGTTATTGTCGGAAATATTTTCCATACTTTCTTTCCCTAGAACGTCAAATTTTTCTAATTTTTCGTCTTTTTTTTCAATTAATTCCTCTCGGCTTATCTCCTTTTTGATGCTTGGTTTTGGAATTTCATTAGAAATATTTTCTTTATCAATTATTGCAATGTTTTTTATACTTTCATGCTTCTCATGAATTGCATTAGTTTTACTTTCTATCTTATTTTCAAAACTATTTATCTCTTGATTATCTAGAAGGCCAGTTAAATGTATTTCAAACCAAAGCCTTGGATTATCACTTGTTTTGATTTGATATTCTATATTTCTTAGATTATTATGCCATTTAATTATTGCTGATTTATTTATTGTTTTCGAGATTTTATCCAATTCATCTCGAAATTCATCAGACGTATAATAAAGATCTGAATATTTATTATCTGTAGTGTGCAGGAGTAGATCTCTTGTTATATTCAATAATCCGATAATTATTTGAAGAGGTTCGTTTCCGGCATCATATAGTTTGTTGCACGTGATAATTAATGACTCTGGATTATTTTCAACCAATGATTTGATCAGATTTGTTAATTCACTTTCTGATACTTCTCCTAGGAGGTTTTGGATATTATTAATTGTTATCCCTTCTGGTAAAAGATTCAATTGTTCAAGTAGGCTTTGTGCATCTCTCATGCCTCCATTAGATCTTTTTGCAATCATTTTTAAGGCCTGAACTTCGTACTCAATGGATTCTTTTTCGGCGATTTCTGATAAATGTTGAAATATATCACTAGGGCTTATTCTTCTAAAATCAAACTTTTGGCATCTACTTTTTATTGTATTTAATACTCTCTCAGGATTTGTCGTTGCAAGGATAAATACAACTCTTGAGGGTGGTTCTTCAATAGTTTTTAGTAAAGCATTTGAAGCTGCCGTTGAAAGCATATGACATTCATCAATAACATATACTTTCCATCTAGCTTGAGTAGGAGCAAATCTCGCTCTTTCTATAATTTCTCTTATATTTTCTACCCCTGTATTTGATGCTGCATCAATCTCGATAATATCTAGAGCGCTTCCATCTGCAATTTGTCTACATAAGTCACATTTACAACAAGGAGTTATCGTAGGTTGGTCAAATGCCTGGCAATTTAGAGATTTTGCAAATATTCTTGCACTTGATGTTTTTCCAGTGCCTCTTGAACCATTAAAAAGATATGCAGGAGCAATTTTTTTTGTTAATAGTGCTTGCTTTAGGGTAATTGATATAAATTTTTGCCCAACCAGTTCGTCTAAGTTGTTTGGTCTATATTTTTGATGAAAAGGCTTGTGTATATTTGGCATTTATTTTTCATTAATTAGAAAAATTCGGAATTCATTTAAAAAATTAGACTCTAATTTTATGCAGACTCTTTAATGATTCTTTTTGATCCTGAAGGTAGTTTAACAATTTTAGATGAGAACAAATTATCTACCATTTTTTTTGTAATTGTGAATTCTTTTACATTTTCTTCAGAAGGCAAAGTGTACATTATGTCTAGCATTAGCTCTTCAATTATTGATCTTAATGCTCTTGCACCTGTTTTTCTTTTATATGCTTCATTTGCTATCGCTTCAACAGAATCAGGCTCAAATGATAATTCAACATTATCCATACTTAGCAAAGTTTTGAATTGCTTTACTAGTGCATCTCTTGGTTCAGTTAGGATAGATTCTAACGTCTCTTTAGTAAGACGATCTAATACAGCACAAACGGGAATTCTTCCAATAAATTCTGGAATTAGGCCATATTTCACTAAGTCATCTAATTCTAAATTTTTCAGGGAATCTCTTGGGTCTACAATTTTTTTTGAATCAACTTTGTTTTGATCTGAATTGGTGGTAAATCCTATAGAGTGTTTACCCATTCGCTTTTGAACGATATCCTCTAAACCTATAAACGCTCCCCCGCAAATAAATAATATTTGACTCGTATCAATTTGGATGCAGTCATGATATGGATGTTTTCTTCCGCCTTGTGGTGGCACATTAGCAATTGTTCCTTCAAGCATTTTTAATAATGCTTGCTGTACTCCTTCACCAGAGACATCTCTAGTAATTGAAGGATTCTCGCTTTTTCTTGCAATTTTATCTATTTCATCAATATAAATAATTCCTTTTTGAGCTAGTTCTACATTCATTTCTGATTTCTGTAGAAGTCTTAAAAGTATGTTTTCAACATCCTCTCCAACATATCCAGCTTCTGTCAAAGTCGTTGCATCAGCTACTGCAAAAGGAACATCTAGAAACTCTGCTAAAGTTTGCGCTAATAATGTTTTCCCACTTCCAGTAGGGCCGATGAGTAAAATGTTTGATTTTTGTAATTTAGTTGCTTGTGAATCTGTTGAATTGCTCTTTTTACTGTCTTCTTTAACTTTCCAAGCTAATCGCTTGTAGTGATTGTATACAGCTACTGATAATATTTTTTTTGCAGATTCTTGTCCAACAACTTGATTATCTAGAAAACTTTTAATTTCTAAAGGCTTAGGAATTGAGGTTAATTCTAAAGGAACAGATTTTTTTGGATTATCATTTGGTAATTTCTTTTTTACTTGTGGAGAGTTGTTTGTATTCGTTGGATTATCAAGTAGTTCTTCATCCAGAATTTCATTACAAAGATCTATGCATTCATCACATATATAAACCCCAGGACCAGCTATAAGCTTTCTTACTTGGTCTTGTGATTTCCCGCAAAATGAACATTTAAGATGGGCGTCGAATTTAGCCATCGATTATAAGTTTGTAAAGTGAAAGGTGTTAAATATTCCCTATTCACTAGGATTGCTTATAAATATCGATTCGTCATCATATTCTTAAAAAATCAGTATCCCTTGTCACTTATTGATAACTTTATCAATTAATCCATATTCGACTGCTTCTGAGGGAGATAAAAAGTAATCTCTTTCTGTATCTTCATTAATTTTTTCTAGGGGTTGACCAGTATGTTCTGCTAAAAGCGAATTTAATGTTTTCTTGAGAAAAAGTATTTCTTTAGCTTGTATTTCAATCTCTACTGCTTGACCTTGTGCACCTCCCAGAGGTTGATGAATCATAATCCTAGAATTAGGTAAAGCCAATCTTTTCCCCTTGGTTCCTCCAGAAAGTAGAAATGCCCCCATACTTGCCGCCACTCCAAAGCATATTGTCACTACATCAGGGGATATTTGTTGCATGGTATCGTATATAGCCATTCCTGCAGTTACTGAACCTCCTGGAGAATTGATATATATTTGTATGTCTTTTTCGGGATCTTCAGCTTCAAGAAATAATAATTGTGCAACAAGTGAATCAGATACTTGATCATTAATTCCAGTACCTAAAAAAATTATTCTCTCCCTCAACAGTCTTGAATATATATCAAAAGCTCTTTCTCCTCTACCTGATTGTTCTATAACGGTAGGAACAGCAACAATAGTTTTATTATTACTTTCGTAAGAACTTATTGAGCTTTGGATTAAATGTTTTTTTTCTGAGTTCACAAATTAGTTTTCGTCCTATAAATAATTTAAGGGGTTTTTTTTTAATTAGTAGGAAAATTCATAAATTATTTTTTTTCTTTTTGATTTTTTGTTTTATTAGTTTTTGTAGTTTTTGTAGTTTTCGTCCCAGTTTTTGTGGCTTTTGTTGTTTTGGAGGTTTTGGTAGCTTTAGAAGTTTTTTCTTTTACTTCAGAATTTTCTTCAAGCCAAATTATTAATTTTTCTTTGAGTAAATCGTTACTGACTACTTCTGTTAATTTTTTAATATCTATTTGTTTTGAAGATTGAGAGATTGCATCTTCATAATCTTTCATTTTTAAATCAATTTCATCTTTCTCAACTTTTATGTTTTCTGTTTCAGCTAATGCTTGTAGAGCTAAATTTCTTTGAACATTTTTTTCAGCCTGAGGCCTTGTGGACTCTGCTAATGACTTAACTAATTCCGGAGTGAAAGTAGATTTAACATCAAGACCTTGTTGAGCAAATCTTTGAGCAGTTTGTTCAATATTGTTCCTAACTTCTATATCAATCATGGATTTTGGAATTTCAGCAACTAATTCGTTTGTTAGGGCATCTAGTAAAGCTTCAATTTTGATATCTTTTTGAGTTTTTTCAAAATTGTCTTTAAGTTGTTTTTCAATATCTTTTTTTAACTCTTTTAATGATTCTTTGTTGCCAGACTGTTTTGCAAAATCGTCATTAAGTTCAGGCAATTCTTTTTCCTTAAGATCCTTAAGATTTACTTCAAAGACTGCCTCTTTGCCTCTTGAATCCTCATGAGAATAATCTTCAGGAAATTTAAGGTTAAGTGTTTTAGTATCACCAATTTTCATCTTTACGATTCCCTCAACGAAACCGGGAATCATTTTGTTCTTTTCTAACTCAAGATCCATTGATTCACTTGTTCCACCATCAATCTCTTTACCAGAATCTTTATATTTTCCTTTGAAACTAACTACAGCAATATCTCCTAATTTTGCTGCTCTATTGGTAACTGGAATAATATTTGCAAACTGATTTCTAGATTTTTCTAGCGCTTCATCTATTGACTTAGGATCAAACTTTGTTTTTGATATTTCAACACTTAGACCTTTGGATTTTTTAAGTTTTAATTCTGGGGCAACATCAGTTTGAAGAGTAACCTTAAGTGATTTTTCAGGACTAAACTTTGCAAGTAAAGATTCAAATCCATCTACCAATTCTGGCTCACTTAGAGGCTCTATAGATTTTATTTTTAACGCTTCTTGCCATGATTTATCAATAATTTTTTCTAGAGCAGAAGCATGTAATTGTGTTATGCCAATCCTTTGGATTAAGACTTGTTTGGGAATTTTACCAAGTCTAAATCCCGGAATTTTAGCCGAAAGACTGATAGAACTTATTGTTTCATTTACACAAGTTTTGCATGTCTCAGATGGTATTTCTAATTCAAATGAAATTCTACTTTGAGGCAGAGGAGTTGTTTTGACTATTAATGCTTCTTTAGCCATGTTTTTTATTTATTACTAAAAGCCGAAACTTAATTATTTCACATTATGTGATTTCCTTGAAAGTTATTTTTTTGATAAAGTAAAAAAATACTCAATCTATTTATAAAAATCATTTTAAAGTGTGCGACAATCTCCATTTTTGCCTAATAGGCCATTAAAAGTTGCTGTTTTAGGATCTTCAGGTGCTGTAGGATCTGAATTACTCAAAATTCTTGAACAACGTGATTTCCCAATATCTGAATTGGTCTTGCTTTCATCAGAGCGTTCAGAAGGAAAAAAAATTATTTGGAAAGGTGAAGAATTAGTTACAAAAAAAGCAACTAAGGAAGAATTCCTGAATCTTGATTTAGTTTTAGCTTCAGCTGGTGGAAGTATTTCAAAAAAATGGTTGTCTACCATTATGGAACAAAATGCTTTATTGATAGATAATTCAAGTGCTTTCAGATTAGACAATAATGTACCTCTTATAGTTCCTGAAGTTAATGCTAGCGATGTATTTAATCATGATGGGGTAATAGCTAATCCAAACTGTACTACCATTTTGCTGACATTAGTTTTAGCTCCGTTAAATAAACTTTCTACTATTCAAAGAGTTGTTGTCTCAACATATCAATCCGTAAGTGGTGCAGGCCAATTGGCGATGGAAGAACTAAAACTTTTAACTGAACAATATCTTCAGGGTAATCCTCAAAAAAGTGAAGTTTTGCCATACTCACTCGCTTTTAATTTGTTTTTACATAATTCACCTATGCTTGCAAATAATTACTGCGAAGAAGAGATGAAAATGGTTAATGAGACTAGGAAAATATTAAATATTGCTGATTTAAAGCTCTCTGCTACATGTGTTCGAGTCCCAGTATTGAGAGCACATTCTGAATCAATTAATATTGAATTTGCTGGTGTAGTTGAGCCTAATGATGCACTTGAAGAATTAAAAAAATCTCCTGGAATTGAAATTATTGAGGACTACAAAAATAATAGATTTCCTATGCCAAATGACGTTATGGGAAGGGATAATGTTGCTGTTGGCAGGCTAAGAACTGATATAAGTCAGCCCAATGGATTAGAATTATGGTTATGTGGAGATCAAATAAGAAAAGGAGCAGCTCTTAATGCTGTTCAAATAGCTGAGTTATTAATTCCAAAAAAATGATTACAGACAAAACTAAGTGTAATAATCCACTATTTGGAAGAATATTGACTGCAATGGTTACTCCATTTACGGAAAATGGAGATGTAGATTATGAACTAGCTATAAAACTATCAAATTATCTTTTTGAGAATGGTTCCGATGGAATTGTGCTATGTGGTACTACTGGAGAATCTCCTACTCTTTCATGGGCGGAACAGCATGATTTATTTATTGCAGTAAAAGGATCTTTGGATGCAACCTGTAAAGTAATAGTTGGTACTGGAAGTAACTGTACAAGCGAGGCTGAGGAAGCTACAAAAAAAGCCTATGAATTTGGTGCCGACGGTGCTTTGGTTGTTGTTCCTTACTACAATAAACCACCTCAAGAAGGACTTTATAAACATTTCAGTTCTATCGCTAATTCTGCAAAAGATTTGCCTCTTATGCTTTACAACATACCTGGAAGGACAGGGTGTAATTTATTACCTGATACTGTGAAGAAACTTATGAATTTCTCAAATATTCTCAGTATTAAAGCGGCAAGCGGTAGAATAGAAGAAGTAACAGAACTTCGAGCTATTTGTGGCTCTGAACTCTCTGTATATAGTGGCGACGATTCATTGTTGCTTCCAATGTTATCTGTAGGTGCTGTAGGAGTAGTAAGTGTTGCAAGTCATTTGGTTGGATTGCAATTGAAAGAGATGATTCATTCCTTTCTAAGTGGAGAAATTTCCAATGCGCTTGCCATTCATGAAAAACTTCAGCCCCTTTTCAAAGCACTCTTTATGACTACTAATCCAATCCCAATTAAAGCTGCTTTGGAGTTATCGGGATGGAATGTAGGTAATCCAAGAAGTCCTTTGTCACCATTAACTACTGACATGAAAAAGAAATTATCTTTTATCCTCAAATCCCTATAATAGGTTTTATATCTAACTTGATAATTAAATTTAAATAAACCTTATTTGATTACAAGCAGGCCCTTCATAAATTTCAAAATTATGCAATCAAGTACAAATTCAACTGTAAATAGATCTACTAATGATTCATCTAGATCTAAAAGTAATACGCCAGCTCTTCGAGTAATACCTCTTGGAGGACTACATGAAATAGGCAAAAACACTTGTGTTTTTGAATATGGTGATGATTTGATGCTTGTTGATGCTGGGTTGGCTTTCCCATCTGATGGTATGCATGGCGTAAATGTAGTTATGCCAGATACAACTTTTTTAAAAGAAAATCAAAGAAGAATAAAAGGAATGATTGTCACTCACGGTCATGAAGATCATATAGGAGGTATTTCTCATCATCTTAAGCATTTTAATATTCCGATTATTTACGGCCCAAAACTAGCAATGTCAATGCTTAGAGGAAAAATGGAGGAAGCAGGGGTATCAGATAGAACAACTATACAGACAGTAAATCCAAGAGATGTTGTAAAAGTTGGACAATATTTTTCTGTTGAATTTATTCGAAATACTCATTCTATTTGTGATAGTTTTTCACTAGCAGTTACAACACCTGTTGGCACAATTATTTTCACGGGAGATTTTAAATTTGATCATATGCCAGTAGATGGAGAGCAATTTGATATAGAAAGAATGGTGCATTATGGAGAGAAAGGCGTCTTATGCATGTTTAGTGATTCGACTAATGCTGAAGTCCCAGGTTTTTGTCCTTCTGAGAAGACTATCTATCCCTCTTTAGAAAAACATATTGCTGAGGCAAAAGAACGAGTTATTCTTACCACTTTTGCTAGTTCTGTGCATAGAGTGACAATGATCTTAGAGTTGGCCATGAAACATGGAAGAAAGGTCGGTTTGTTAGGAAGATCGATGATAAATGTCATTGCTAAGGCAAGAGATATTGGTTACATGAAATGCCCAGATGATTTGTTTGTTCCTATCAAGCAAATTAGAGATTTGCCAGATAGAGAGACCTTATTATTAATGACTGGAAGTCAAGGTGAACCCCTAGCAGCGTTAAGCAGAATATCTCGTGGTGAACATCAGCATGTTCGTCTTAAGACTACTGATACTGTAATATTTTCAGCCAGTCCAATTCCTGGTAATACTATTTCAGTTGTTAATACCATAGATAGATTAATGAAACTCGGAGCAAAGGTTGTTTATGGAAAAGGTGAGAATATTCATGTTTCTGGTCATGGTTTTCAAGAAGATCAAAAGTTAATGTTGGCACTTGCAAAACCTAAGTTTTTTGTTCCTGTTCATGGAGAACATAGAATGCTTGTTTGTCATGGCAAGAGTGCGCAAACTATGGGGGTTCCAAAGGACAATATTTTAATTATTGAAAATGGAGATGTAGTTGAGTTAACACCTAATTCTATTCAAAAAGGTGATCCTGTAAAAGCTGGTGTTGAACTGCTTGATAACTCACGCAATGGGATAGTAGATGCTCGAGTCTTAAAAGAAAGGCAGCAATTAGCAGGGGATGGTGTAGTCACTGTTTTAGCTCCTATTAGTACAGATGGGAAGATGGTTGCGCCTCCCAGAGTTAATTTAAGAGGAGTTGTTACTACTGCAGAGCCAAGAAAAATGTCTATGTGGACAGAACGAGAAATAAGCTGGGTCTTAGAAAATAGATGGAAACAATTATCCAGACAAACTGGGCCAAATAATTTTGAAGTAGATTGGATTGGTGTACAAAGAGAAATTGAAAATGGTTTATCGAGAAGAATGAGAAGAGAATTACAAGTGGAACCACTTATTTTGTGTTTAGTTCAACCTGCTCCAAGTGGAACGCGTGCTTATAACCCAAAGATTACTGAAGAGCAAAATTTTTCCAATAGAAATAGAAATAATAATAATTTCCATAAGAAATCAAACAATAACCATCCAAATAGTTCAAATAATCCGCAAAATACCCAAAAAAGTCCAAAAGTTTCCCGGAATCCATCAGCTGATACTGCTTCCGAAGATTCATTTGAAGGTAGAACAAGAAGAAGAAGATCTGCTGTAACATCTTAACTTTTTTCAAAATTTATATAGTTTTTATCCCAAACAATTTTTAAAAACTCTTGCAGATTAATTTGACCTTTATTTTTTGCATAAATTGAAGTTGCTAATTTTGTCAGATTTTTAGAACTACATTGCTTTGCAGATATTTCTTTTAAAAATCTATTTAAAATTGTGCACCTCGCTTCAATACACATACCATTTAGGAGATTCCTATCGATACCTTTTATATCTTTACAATGTAAATACGCTAGTTCACTAAGATCATTACGTTCATTATTGTATTTACTCATTTTTTGGGAAAAATTATTTATCCTTTCAGCACAACCAGGATAGATGACTTCTAAGGTAGGAATAATTTTTTTTCTTACTAAATTTCTTTTTAATTTAAGATCTGAATTTGTAGGATCTTCCCAGACTGGGATCTTCATTTCATTGCAAAATTGTTTTGTATCTTCCCTACTGAAAATTAATATTGGTCTTATTAAATAAATTTGATTTTCTATTAATCTTTTACTCTCAATATTACTCAGACCTGCAAAATTGCTTCCTCTAGATAAATTGAGGATAAATGTTTCTGCATTATCACTACTCGTATGACCAGTTAACAAATAAATATTATGTTTTTGCTGGTTTTTATTTAATAAAGTTTTAGCTCTTTCACATAATTTTTTATATCTCCATTCTCGTGCTTTCTCTTCTGAAGCAATACCTTCTTTATTTGCTTGATCAAAAGAGAATGAAATATTTTTATCTTCGCAATAATCTTTTAATTCAAGAGCATATAGTGATGATTTTTCGTGCCACTGATGATCACCATGCCAAACACTAATAGACCAATTATGTAGTTTTTTTAGGTCATTAATTAGGGTTAATAAGGCCATAGAGTCTTGCCCCCCCGAAACACTTATTAAAATATTAGATCCTTTGGGAATTAACATTTTATTGGTAAGAATCTCCTTATGAAGCTGATGATGCCATGATGACCAATTTTTTTGACTTAATTTTTTATCAGTCATTTTGTGTTGCTCAGATAATATTTTTTAAAAAATGCACTGTTTTACTAAAACAATGTCACAATCGGGTAATAAATTCATTAAGTAAATGAGCCTGATTAATCTTTTGCCACAAAAAGTCAAAGAAGAGTTAAGAAGCAAATCCTTACTCAAAGTTATTTCAGGATTGAATAATTTCGATGTTCAGTCTGTGAAAATAATTGTTGAGGCTGCTTCATTAGGAGGTGCAGATCTTGTCGATATTGCTTGTAAACCTGAACTCGTTGATTTAGCACTTAAGAATTCAACACTACCAGTTTGTGTTAGTTCAGTAGTGCCTCGATCTTTTCAAGATTGTGTAAAAGCAGGAGCATCATTAATTGAGATAGGAAATTACGATACTTTTTATGAAAAAGGCATTCATTTTTCAGATAAAAAAGTTCTAAACATTACAAAAGAGACGAGGGATTTATTTCCTAATTTTCCTCTATCAGTAACTGTTCCTCATACTATGCCTATTGATAAACAAGTTGATCTTGCTGTAAAGCTAGTGGAAGAAGGCGTTGATATTATTCAAACAGAAGGTGGTACTAGTTCATCTCCTTACTCTCCAGGGATTCAAGGTTTTTTTGAAAAATCAGTTCCAACTCTTGCAGCTACCTATGCTATTCATCAAGAATTTAAGAAACAATCTCTGAATATACCAATCATGAGTGCCTCAGGATTAAGCCAAGTAACTTGCCCACTAGCAATATCCTCTGGAGCCTCAGCAGTTGGCGTTGGATCTGTGGTTAATAAATTAGATGATTTAATATCAATGATTGCGGTTGTTAGGGGCTTAAAAGAATCTTTGAAAAATTCAATAATTGGAGAAAAAATTTCTTAGTATAGCAATATCCTTTAGCTATTAGCTTGATGAACAATTATAAGCTTCAAGCTCCTTACGAACCAAATGGAGATCAACCAGAAGCTATTAAAAAATTAGTTAAAGGTGTAAATAATGGTAAACAGTTTCAGACTCTTTTAGGAGCTACTGGAACTGGTAAAACATTTACCATTGCCAATGTAATTCAACAAACAGGAAGGCCAGCACTTGTTTTAGCCCATAATAAAACGTTGGCTGCACAACTATGCAATGAATTAAGGGAATTTTTTCCAAAAAATGCTGTTGAGTATTTTATTTCTTACTACGATTATTATCAACCTGAAGCTTATGTACCTGTAAGTGATACTTACATAGCCAAAACTGCTTCAATTAATGAAGAAATAGATATGCTTAGGCATTCTGCAACACGCTCATTATTTGAAAGAAAAGATGTAATTGTTGTAGCCTCAATAAGTTGTATTTATGGTCTTGGTATACCGAGTGAGTATTTAAAAGCTTCAGTTAAATTTGAAGTGGGAAAATCAATAAATCTACGTTCTTCTTTGAGGTCTCTAGTTGAAAATCAATATACTAGAAATGATATTGAAATTACTAGAGGTAGATTCAGAATTAAAGGTGATGTTTTAGAAATCGGTCCAGCTTATGAAGATAGATTAATAAGAATTGAGTTATTTGGTGATGAAGTCGAGGCTATAAGATTTGTTGATCCTACTACAGGCGAAATACTTGAAAGTTTGGACCAAGTTAGCGTTTACCCAGCGAAGCATTTTGTAACTCCAAAAGAAAGACTTGAGAGTGCAATAAGTGCAATAAGAAGTGAATTAAAAACTCAACTTGATAAATTTATATACGAAGGAAAATTATTAGAGGCTCAACGTCTAGAACAACGTACAAAATATGATTTAGAAATGCTTAAAGAGGTTGGTTATTGTAATGGAGTTGAGAATTATGCTCGTCATTTATCAGGTAGGGAGGAAGGTTCACCGCCAGAATGTTTAATAGATTACTTTCCCAAAGATTGGTTGTTGGTAGTTGATGAGAGTCATGTAACATGTCCTCAACTTCATGCGATGTACAACGGTGATCAATCTAGAAAAAAAGTTTTAATAGATCATGGTTTTAGATTGCCAAGTGCTGCAGATAATAGACCTTTAAAATGTGAAGAGTTTTGGGAAAAATCAAAACAGACATTATTTATAAGTGCAACCCCCGGTCAATGGGAATTAGATCAATGTGATGGTGAATTTATTGAGCAAGTTATAAGACCAACTGGGGTATTAGACCCGGTAATTGATGTAAGACCTAGTGAAGGCCAAATAGAAGATCTGTTATCTGAAATAAGAATTCGAGCTGAAAAGAATCAAAGAGTGCTTGTTACAACACTTACTAAGAGAATGGCTGAAGATCTAACTGATTTTTTATCTGAAAATAAAGTAAGAGTTAGATATTTGCATTCCGAAATCCATTCAATTGAAAGAATTGAAATTATTCAAGACCTTAGAATGGGCGAATATGATGTTTTGGTAGGAGTTAATTTATTAAGAGAGGGACTAGATCTTCCAGAAGTATCCTTAGTCGCCATTTTAGATGCTGATAAAGAAGGTTTTCTGAGGGCAGAAAGGTCATTGATTCAAACAATAGGAAGAGCTGCCAGACATGTTGAAGGTGTTGCCTTGCTTTATGCAGATAACTTCACAGATTCAATGAAAAGAGCAATATCTGAAACTGATAGAAGAAGAACTATTCAAAAAAAATATAACCAAGTCAATGGCATTACTCCAAAACCTGCAGGCAAAAAAATAGAAAATTCAATATTATCTTTTCTAGAACTTTCCAGAAAACTTGATGCTGGTGGTTTATCTAAAGATTTAATAAATATTGTTAATAACAAAACTGACGCAATTCTCAGTTCTAGTGATAATCAATGTTTGCTTGAAGAATTGCCTGACTTAATAGAAAAGTTAGAAATTAAAATGAAAGATGCTGCAAAAGAGTTAAATTTTGAAGAAGCAGCAAATTTGAGGGATAGAATCAAAAAATTAAGACAAAAATTGGCAAGAAATAATTAAAAAGAACTTATTTTTCTAATTCGAAATGATTATGAATCGCATTAACTGCTTTGTCACAATCTTTTTCTAAGACAATACATGAAGTCCTAATTTCACTCGTGGCAATCATTTCAATATTGATATTTTGGTCAGCCAATGCTCTAAATATTTTTCCAGCCGTCCCAACCTTAAATGCCATTCCCGCTCCTACAGTGCTTACTTTTGCTATGGCAGGGCCATCTTCAATGTATGATCCGGGTAATTTTTTTGTTAAGGCCTCAAAAACTAAGTTAGCTTTTTCTCTATCTTGTTTATTCATTGTAAGACTAATATCCTTAGTTTTTAAAGAGGAAATTCTTTCAGACTGAACAATAGTATCGAAAAGTAAATTATTTTCAGCTAATGCTAAACATATCGATGCTGCTACACCTGGACGATCAGGCAGTTTTCGAAAGCTTACCTGAACTTGGTTTTTATCTAATGCAATTCCTCTTACTTCAGGTTGATCTTGTTTTTCATTGATTGGATTAACAAATATTTGTGTATCGGATAACTTAAATTTCTCAGCAACAAATCTAATAGCTTTTGGTATATTATTAATTTCAATTACACAGCTGACTTTAATTTCACTAGTAGCTATTAACCTAACGTTTATATTCGCTTGAGATAAAGTATCAAATAAATCAGCTGAAACACTAGGTCTGCCCATAATACCTGCTCCTTGAATACTTAATTTAGTCATGTTGGTTTTTAAGTTAAATTCTCCCCCTAATTGACTAGTTATAAGTTCACATTGTTCTGCAGTCTTTTTTACTTCTAATTCACCAACAGTAAATGTAATATCGTTTTTATTTCCATCATTTGTCGCTTGTATTATTAAATCTACGTTAATACTTGCTTCTGAAAGTTTTTCAAATATTTGCGCAGCAATCCCAGGTCTATCAGGAATATTTGAGAGACTGAATACTGCTTGGTTTTCTAATACTTCAAGACTATTGACTGTTTTTGTTAATTCTAAGCTTCCTCTTTTTAGCGGGATAGGTTGGATTTGACTTTCTAAGAGAGTTCCACTGGAGTCACTTTGGCTTGATTTGACACATAATTTAATTCCATAATTGCGAGCAATTTCTACTGCTCTTGGATGCAGAACTGAAGCACCGACGCTTGCAAGTTCAAGCATTTCCTCGCAGCTAATTTCATCTAAGAGTTTTGCATTAGGAACAATCCTTGGATCAGTAGTAAGAACCCCCGGAACGTCTGTATAAATTTCGCAAGTCTCAGCTCCTAAAGCTGTTGATAAAGCTACCGCGGAAGTATCTGAACCACCTCTACCCAAAGTTGTAATTTCCATTGAACCCGTATGGCTTAATGTTGTTCCTTGAAATCCAGCTACGACAACTACAAAACCCTGATTTAAATAATTTTGGATCCTTTCTGTTTTAATATCCAGAATTCTCGCTTTCCCATGAATTGATTCAGTAATAATTCCAACCTGGCTACCAGTCATTGAAATTGCAGGTATTCCGTATTCGTTTAATGCCATTGAAAGAAGAGCTATGGTTACTTGCTCTCCAGTTGAGAGAAGCATATCCAATTCTCTTCGATTAGGATTTTTACTAATTGATTCCGCTAAACAATTTAAATCATCTGTAGTTTGCCCCATCGCAGAGACAACTACGACAATTTCATTCCCTGCTTCTTTACTTTGAAAAATGCTACTTGCAATATTTTTAATTTTTTTAATATCACCGACAGAAGTACCGCCAAATTTTTTTACTAGTAAAGCCATACTTAAATGATAATGTAAATTCTTAAACTTATAATTTGGTTAACTTAAATTAATTAATTTCTCTGTAAAAACATTTATAGGATTATTACCTTGTTTTAGTAATGATTCAATATCTAGTAAGTTACTCATTAAATTAATTAAATATTCTTGAGATACATTTTTGACTTTTTTTCGAATAAAAAAAATTCTTTTTGGATTAGAAATGCCTGCAAGATTACAAATCTTTTCTGCATTATCGTTACCTGAATTAACTGCTAGTTTTATAATGGTATGAATTCTTATTTGACTAATTAAACCTGCATTTAGTCTTAAAGCAGGTTCTCCTTTCTGTAAAGAATAATTTATTTCAATGAGGCTTTCATTAATATTTTTTTGTAAGAGAAGATCAATGATTTTAAAAATATTTGATTGATGATCACTAAATATTTTTTTTACATCAATACCTTTAAGAAAAAGTTGTGAATTAGAATCACTTGATACTGCAGAGAGGTATATTTTAGCTTTGGCTAATTCATTTATTAGTTTAAAGCTGTCATTACCAACTGAATCAATAATTAATTCAGCTGCATTTTTATCAATTTTGATATTCATTTCATTTGCGGCATCTTTTAAAAATCTTTTTTGGCCCTCATAGTCCCAGATTTCTGGTAAAGAAAATGATTTTTCTTTGGCTAAATTATTTTTGATAAGTTTTTGTAAAAATTTAGTACTCTTTAGTCTTGAGTCTGGTTTCTTTGTATTTTGCAAAATGAAATAAGTATTTTGAGGTATATTGTTATGAATTTTTTCAAATTTAGTTCTTAGATCTTCATTTTTGGCAGTAAAAATTGGATTATTTTTTAATGTAACTATTCTGTATCCATCTCCAAAAGGAGGTGTAAGAACTTCATCAAAAGCTTTATTGACTTGTTCATTATCATCTCCATTTAAATTAGTTACGTTTATTTCTTTCCATTCTTTGGATACTTCCTTATCAATTAATTTTTGAATAAATGTATTTTGAGCATTTAGATCATTACCCCATAATATTTGTATTGGCATAATAGCTCAATAAAAACCATATATTAACTATGATTACTTCTAACACAAATTAAATTTAATGGTAATAGATCATCCAATTTTTTTGGAAAGCATCAGATTCATAAGATCTCGTTTAGTAGCCAATGATCTAAATTATTTGGAAAAAAAAGTATTAGAGAGATTAGTCCATACTTCAGGAGATTTTACAGTTCAAAATCTTGTAAATTTTAGTGAAGGTGCTTGTGAAAAGGGTCTTCAGGCACTTAAAAACGGTGCTCCTATTTTAACTGATACCGATATGGCAGCAGCAGCAATAAAATCCATGGCAGAAAATACAACTAGGAATAAAGTATTCACCGCTAGAATGTGGTTTGGAAAAAATAATCATACAAACTTAACTAAAACTGCATATGGCTTAAGTGAAGGTTGGAAAGAGTTATCCGCTATAAATTCTGGAAGCAAATCTCCTATTGTAGTTATTGGCAGTTCGCCTACAGCGTTAACTTATTTAATTGATATTTTAGAAAATGCAAAAGATTTACCTAGTTTAATTATCGGGATGCCTGTTGGATTTATTGGAGTAAAGGATAGCAAAAACAAACTGATTTCCACCGATCTTCCTAGAATTGTTTTGAATTCAACTAGAGGAGGTGCCGCCATGGCAGCTGCTGCGGTTAACGCCTTATTGAGGGAAACAATTTAAAAAGTATTTATTTGATAAAAATATCAGAAATCTACTTAATATCATAATTTAATGTGTTGTTTTCTTCTAAAGAATTTAAAACTGATTTTGCTTTTTCTATAACTTCTTTTGGAACTCCTGCTAATTTAGCTGCTTCTATGCCATAGCTTTTGTTTGAACCCCCTTTAACAATCCTGTGGCTAAAGATTAGCTGATCGTTATTTTGTTCTACTAAAACTTGAAAATTTTGTATATTCTTATTTGAATTTTTTAAATAATTCAGCTCATGATAGTGCGTAGCAAAAATAGTATTACATTGAATTTTTTTTGCAAGATATTCACTTACTGACCAAGCTATAGAAAGTCCATCAAAAGTAGATGTCCCTCTGCCTATCTCATCAAGTAAAACTAGTGAGCTAGAAGTTGCCTGATTTAGAATTGATGCAGTTTCAGACATTTCTACCATAAATGTTGATTGTCCAGATGATTGATCATCAACTGCCCCAATTCTTGTAAAAATCCTATCTGTAATCTTGATTTCAGCATTATTAGCAGGAACAAAGCTACCAATTTGTGTGAGAATTTGTATTAAACCAAGTTGTCTTATAAAGCAACTTTTTCCGCTTGCATTGGGACCCGTTAATATAATTAATTTTTGATTATCCTCAAAAGAGACATCGTTTGCTACAAACTTTTTATCATTTAACAATTGCTCTACAATTGGATTTCTTCCTGCGATAATTTTTGTACTATTTTTTGTCATTGAATCATTTATTGGTATTAATGAAGGTTTTATAAAATTGTTTTCTACTGCAGTAATAGATAAACCAAGTAGTGCATCAAGAGATGCTATGGATTTTGCGATTGATCTTATTTGTTTTGTTTTTTCAGCAACTATATTTCTTAATTCGCAGAAAATTTCATATTCTTTTGATGAAGCTCTACTTTTTATTTGGAAAATCTTATTTTCTTTATTTTTAATTTCTGAAGTGATATACCTTTCTTCATTAGTAAGTGTTTGCCTTTTGATCCAATGTTGTGGAGCTAAATTAACTTTTGACTTATTTATAGAAATGTAATAACCAAAATTTTTATGAAATTGAATTTTTAGGTTTGAAATTTTGCTAATTTTCCTTTCCTTTAATTCCTCTTTATTTAGCCACTCAGAGTAATCATCCATTAAATTGCGTAAACCATCTAATATATTGTCAACACCATCGTGGATCATGCCTCCTTCACTAATATTTAGAGGAGGATTTTCTACTAGTTTAAAACTTATAGTATCAGCTAATTCTAAGAGTCCTTTATCAATATTTTGTAATTGATCAGTCCAATCTGGGAGATCATATTTAAATAATTCAATTATGGATTTTAGTCTAGGCAATTTTTTTAAACCTTCAGCTATTGCAATTAAGTCTCTAGGACTTGCATGACCTGCACAAGCTCTACCTGCAAGTCTTTCTAAATCCCCCATTGCTCTAAGCAAATTTTGGGTATCTGTACGTAATTTTTTAGATTCAAGAAAGTTTGTAATTATATTTTGTCTTTTATAAATTTCATTAACGTTTATTAGTGGTGAATCTATCCACCTTCTTAAACACCTTGCACCCATGCAGGTATAAGTCCTATCAATACTCCATAGTAGCGAACCTACATAATTGTTTTCTCGTTGTGTATTTTTGATTTCTAAGTTTTTTTGAGTTTGATAATCAATAATTAATTTGTTTTGACCATATTGGATTTGTGGAAAGTCTAATGAGATTTTTAAAGAAGAATCTTTATCTAAATTTGAAGGATTAATTTTTTCTAAATAATTTAATAAACCTCCAAGTGATCTAGTCGCATTGTTTAAATTTTTAAGTCCTATTCCCTCTAGGTTTGCAATGTGGAAATAATTTTTTATAAGATAATTTGCTTCATTAATTCCAAAATTAGTCTCTTGAGAAACAGTATATGTAATTTGACTATTTCCTTTATTTAATAAATCTCTTACTGCATTGCTTCCTACAATGATTTCTGAAGAATCTAATTTAATAATTTCATCAAATAGTTTTGACAGAGATTGGCCTTCTAAAGTTATTAATTCTCCTGTACTTACATCAGCTTTTGATATACCCCATTCATAAGATTCATCTGAGTTTTCTTCTGATAAGAAAATAGCAGTAATCCAATTATTTTTCTTTGCTATCAACATCCCCTCTTCAATTACAGTTCCGGGAGTAATTATTCTTGTTATTCCTCTTTTAATTGGAGTCCCATAATTTCCAGAACTTTTTTCTAATTGATCGCAAATAACCACAGAATAATTTTTTTTAATTAAATCAGCACAGTATCTCTCCATTGCATGATGGGGAACCCCTGCCATAGGGATCTTACCAATCTCTTTGCCAGCATCTTTACTGGTAAGGGTTATTTCTAAAAGGCTAGATATTAATACAGCGTCCTCAAAAAAACATTCAAAAAAATCTCCTAATCTATAAAGTAATAACCTATCTTTATTTTCTTCTTTTAGAGTTACATAATGCTTCATTACAGGAGTTAATTTCAGTTTTGAAACTGTTTTATAGCTATAGGATTCTTCATTGATGCAAACATTTTTGTTATTTGAAATTAAATCAGTCTTGAATTTATTTATTAAATTAGTTGAATTTTTTCTTTCTCTGGGTCTTTTTTGCGATTCTTTTTCTAAATCTTCCAAAGATAAATCTTCTGGAATTTTTGTTATTTCTTTTTGTTCATTATTATCATTACTAATCGCAAATAAATTCTTTTGAATTATCGTATCTTCTTGCATACTTTTTTAATTCCTAAATAGATATTAGGTAGAAATTTTTTTTTTGCATTTAAAGTGGCTAAAGTATGTAAATTTTCTCTAAAAATTATCATTTTCATGAGATTATAGTATTTATAATATTTGAAACCTAAGACTGAATTATGCAGGCTGTTAACTTTTTCTTCGTAAATGCTCTATTATTTGCTTCTTTAATTGCGGTAGTTGGAGTACCCGTTTTATATGTGACTCAACCTTCTACTGAAGAAGGACAGCGAGAAAGTAGGAGAAAAATTTACTCTATTGCTGCTGTTTGGGTTGTTTTGGTTTTTGTTACAGGGATAGTTTCTTCATTAGTTTGAACTTAATACCTTTTCGTGAGAGTCTATTAATATATCTAAGTAAAATTTAATGGCTATTTTTGAGGGTTCTTTTACTAATGCCTCTACTTTAAAAGTTGGGATTGTAATAGCAAGATTTAATGATTTAATTACAAATAAAATTCTAGCTGGTTGTCTTGATTGTTTAAAAAGACATGGTTTAGATACTTCAGAATTAAGCAATCAAGTAGATATAGTTTGGGTTCCAGGTTCATTCGAATTACCAATCGCAGCTAAAACCCTCATGAAAAAAAAGAGTTATGACGTTGTAATTGCTCTTGGGGCTGTAATCCGTGGTGAAACTTCCCACTATGATGTAGTTATATCTGAGGCGAGTAAAGGTATTTCGCAAGTTTCAAATGAAAATAATGTTCCAATTATTTTTGGAGTTTTAACTACTGATACTATGCAGCAGGCTTTAGAAAGAGCAGGAATTAAAAATAATCTTGGTTGGAATTATGCTTTACAAGCAATTGAGATGGGATCCTTAATTAAAAATTTAAATTAATTGAAAAATATTTAATTATTTTTATCATTGATCCCTTCTTTGAGATAAAATAAAAAAGATATGCGGATGTAGCTCAGTGGTAGAGCATCTCCTTGCCAAGGAGAATGTCGAGAGTTCGAATCTCTTCATCCGCTTTTTTAAAGTCTCTGCCATGAAAAGAGTATTTTAGTGCTTATTTTTTATGGATATAATTTATTCATTAAGTTTATAAGTGATATTTTTGGGATAAATATTCTGCTAGAAAATTAAATTAAAAATCTTGGAAATTGGGCCCTTGGAGAGTTGTTTTTGGATTGCTTAAGGTAGGTAAAAATATATCATCAACTGTTTCAAAAATAATAACTGTATTTCTTCTTATCTCAACTAATGGAGGAATTTTTTCAGGGCCTTTTTCAGATAATGTCGCAATTGCTCTGATTCCTAAATCTAAGCCCAAAATTCCAAGCATCAGTCCAGGTACTCTTCTTTCACTCCCATCCTCATTATAGGAATTGGCTATTGATACTCCTAATAAAGTAGTGATTAAATAAGAATCCCCAAGTGAGCGAAAAAGGGAAGCATTTTTTGAAGGTGGAGGAGTAATATATTGACCATAGTTTTCAGGTCTGATCTGTGCAGGAATTAATTTACCTTCAGCTGGTATTTTAATATTTAAACCTTTATAAACCGCTCCAGAAATTGCGATGTAGTCTCCACCAGGCCTTGTTTCTATGAGACCTGATATAAGAGTCTTTTTGGGAAAAACTACTTTACCAGATTTTGAAAAAACTGGTAATTCAGTAACAAGAGTAATTGGCATGGGATATTTTCTGTCTGGATCTAAAACAATTTCCATTAAATTTGAAGCAACAATTGCACTATTTTTAGGAATTATATAATCTAATTTTTTTGAATCATCATCTATATTATTATTTTGAAAAGTGCTTAAATTATTAATATCTTTTTCGATTAATTGATCTAAAAGATCATTATGGTCTTTAGATTTATCTGAAATATCTAATTCACCAGAAAGTAAAGCAGCCTGGCTGCTAGAAAAAAATAATACAACAAATAACTTTATTAAGAATTTATAAAATTGCATTAATTATCTTCAAATTCCTTTCGTTTGTAATTCATCATAAACTTTATCATAGGCTTTTCTCATTGGATAACCGATATTGTCAGCAAAAGCAATGCCTTTCCCAGCAGAACGGCAAGGTTTTGAAGAGGTTATTGCCTGTGTTGAATTTGTATGTAATGGTTTAGTTTTACTTTTCACAAGAGATGTAGTGTGAGGAGAACCATAAGTTCCGAAGTTAGTAGAGCCTTATGAATTTGGTTGTGTAATATTACTTGGTTGTTTTTTAGAGTTACTGTTACTTTGTTATTTGAATTTTTTGCAAATTTTTCAAACAAAGAGAATTAATTTTAATTTAGAAAATGAATCTAAAGATGTTTAGAAAAATAAAACAAAACTATTTTAAAATAACTTTTTTAACTTTTAAATGAATAATTGATATGAAATTTTAATTTGCCAAAACAGAATATTTAAAAATTATTTTTTTAAATATAATAAATTTTAAATAACCAACTTTAAATGTACAAAACTATTTCTGTAGATAATTTGAGAGTATTATTTACCAAAACTTATGGTCAGGATGCACCCACAAGATCAAAATGGGCAGAATTTTATAATGAAAATGTTACTTTTATCGATCCAACACAGGAAACAGAAGGATTAGACTCTTACATTGCTGCCCAAGAAAAATTGATAAAAAGATGTGATGATGTGTTTTTAAAAACTCATGCCATATCCATCAGTGAAAATTATGGATTCGTTGAATGGACGATGGGCTTGAAAATTATGGGTAAAGAATTTATTTATCCCGGTACTACTCGTTTATTGTTTGGTGAAAATGGATTAATCCAAGAACACAGAGATTACTTTGATTTTTGTGGCCCAACTTTTGGACCAGTTCCTATTCTAGGACCTTTTATAAGATGGCTTTATAGTAAATTTGTATCTTGATTTTGTTGTTAAAAATAGAGTGCTTTATATTTCACGAATTAATAAATTTTGAGAGTTGACTTCTTTAAAATCGAATTGAGAATAAAAGAATTTCTTATTTGTCGTCATTAAATATATTTTTTTTGTATTTTTAATTTTTCTAGATGATAAAAGATTTTTTACAATTAATGTACCAAACCCCTTGCCTTGGTGATTTTGATCTATGACAATATCCCACAGCACCCCGCGGTAAATCCCATCGGTTAAAGCTCTGCCAAAACCAACTATTTCCTTACCAACCCAAAGACTGATTACGACATCACTATTAGCAAGACATTTTTTTAGATCATTAAGAGTTCTCTTTTTTGCCCAGAATGCATTTGCGTCAAGTAATTTTTGTAGCTTAATTAATCCATTCGTCGGGTTAAGATTAGGACCTAATCCAAAAACCCTTAGCCCTAAAGCTCCTTTGGAATGTTTGATTAGAGATATTTCTTTCATTTATTAAAAAGATTTTTGAAACGTGATGTCAATTAGATTATTTTTGTGACTTCAATCTAAATACCATAATCGATAGTTTCTGTAAAATAAAGAGATAAAAGTTTTCTTCATTCTGTTGTAACGCACTAATTTATAATGTTTGTAATAGGATGAATTTTTAAGGACTTTTTACTTATGCTAAAACTTTTGTTGGGAGATCCGAATACACGAAAGTTAAAGCGCTATCAACCAATAGTGGAAGAAATAAATTTTTTAGAAGAAGAAATTTCTCAATTGACTGATAATGAGCTAAGAAAAGAAACACAAAATCTCAAATCAAATATTTCATCAGAATTGGATATTAAAAAACAAAAGAAACTATTAGAAGATTTTCTTCCTAAAGCTTTTGCAATTGTTAGAGAAGCAAGTAAGCGTGTTCTTGATATGAGACATTTTGATGTTCAGTTAATAGGCGGGATGGTTTTACATGAGTGTCAAATTGCTGAGATGAAGACTGGAGAAGGCAAAACTCTTGTTGCAACTCTACCTTGCTTTTTAAATGCTTTAACAGGAAAAGGGGTTCATGTCGTTACTGTGAATGATTATTTAGCTAGAAGAGATGCTGAATGGATGGGACAAGTTCATCGTTTTTTAGGTTTATCAGTTGGTTTGATTCAGCAAGATATGAGCCCAATTGAGAGAAAGAAAAATTATGAATGTGATATCACTTATGCCACTAATTCAGAATTAGGATTTGATTATTTAAGGGATAATATGTCTACTGATATTAATGAAGTGGTGCAAAGAAAATTCAACTACTGTGTGATTGATGAGGTTGATTCAATACTTATTGATGAAGCTAGAACACCTCTAATTATTTCCGGTCAAGTTGAAAGACCACAAGAAAAATATCAAAAAGCTTCAGAATTAGCTTTGGCATTAGTTAAAGCAAAAGAATTAAGTAAAGATGGTATTGATCCTGAAGGGGACTATGAAGTTGATGAAAAGCAGAGGAGTTGTATATTAACTGATCAAGGTTTCGCTAAATGTGAAGAGTATTTGGGAGTTGATGATTTATATAATCCTCAAGATCCTTGGGCGCACTATATAACTAACGCTTTAAAAGCCAAAGAATTATTTATTAAAGATGTTAATTACATTATTAAGAATGATGAGGCTGTGATAGTCGATGAATTTACAGGCAGGGTAATGCCCGGAAGGCGTTGGAGTGATGGACAGCATCAAGCAATAGAAGCAAAAGAAAGTCTTAAAATTCAGCCTGAGACCCAAACATTAGCATCCATAACTTATCAGAATTTTTTCCTTTTATATCCTGGTTTAGCAGGAATGACGGGAACTGCAAAAACTGAGGAGGTTGAATTTGAAAAAACTTATAAATTAGAATCAACAGTTATACCGACAAATCAAATAAGAAAGAGACAAGATTGGCCTGATCAAGTATTTAAGACAGAGATTGGTAAATGGAAAGCTGTTGCGAAAGAAACTGCACAAATTCATAGAGATGGTAGACCTGTTTTGGTGGGTACAACAAGTGTTGAAAAAAGTGAATTATTAAGTTCACTTTTATCTGCAGAAAAAATCCCACATAATTTGTTAAATGCTAAGCCAGAGAATGTTGAACGCGAGGCGGAAATTGTTGCTCAGGCAGGAAGAGCAGGTGCTGTTACCATTGCGACTAATATGGCTGGAAGGGGAACAGATATAATTCTTGGCGGTAATAGTGACTATATGGCAAGGCTGAAATTAAAAGAAATTTTAACTCCTTTGTTAGTTAAGCCTGATAACGAACATAAGCCACCAATCCCTAAACAAAGAAATTCAAAATCCAAGGGCGGTTTTTCTACAAAAGCTGGTTCAAATTTGAAAAAGAACATTTCAAATTCTTCAACTAGTCTTTTCCCTTGCAAGCTAGATGAAGAAATTGAAGAGAAACTCTCTCATTTATCTGACGAACTCGTTAAAAATTGGGGCGACAGACTACTTTCTGTCTTGGAGCTTGATGACAGAATAGCTACAGCTGCAGAAAAAGCGCCAACTGATGATAATTTGATAAAGCTTTTAAGAGAATCTTTGTCTGATGTAAAAAAAGAATATGAAAAAGTTTTGATTCATGAAGAGAAAAAAGTCCGAGAAGTTGGCGGGTTGCATGTTATAGGTACTGAGAGGCATGAATCAAGAAGAGTGGATAATCAACTTAGAGGTAGAGCTGGAAGACAAGGTGATCTTGGAAGTACCAGATTCTTTTTATCTTTGGAGGATAATCTATTGAGAATTTTTGGAGGAGACAGGGTAGCAAATCTAATGAATGCATTTAGGGTTGACGAAGATATGCCTATCGAATCAGGGATGCTTACTAGATCTTTAGAAAGTGCTCAAAAGAAAGTAGAAACCTATTATTACGATATTAGAAAACAAGTTTTCGAATATGACGAGGTAATGAATAATCAAAGAAAAGCTGTATACAGCGAAAGACTAAGAGTTTTACAAGGAATTGATTTAAAAAGGCAAGTAATAGGATATGGAGAGAGAACAATGATTGAGATTGTAGAAGCTTATATTAATCCAGATCTTCCACCTGAAGAATGGAATATTGATCAACTAATTTCTAAAGTCAAAGAATTTATCTATTTATTAGATGACCTTAAAGTGGAAGATATTAATTTACTTTCAATAGAAGAATTAAAAAACTATTTGCAAGAGCAGTTGCGAACAGCTTATGATTTAAAGGAATCACAAATAGAAAAGATTCGTCCAGGGTTAATGAGAGAAGCTGAAAGATTTTTCATTTTGCAGCAAATCGATAATTTATGGCGAGAGCATCTCCAATCTATGGATTCCTTAAGGGAATCAGTTGGATTGAGAGGTTATGGCCAAAAAGATCCTTTAATAGAATATAAAAATGAAGGATATGATATGTTCCTCGAAATGATGACTAATATGAGGAGAAACGTTATTTATTCCATGTTTATGTTTCAACCTAAAACTGATGTTAATGAAAAAAATTAAATAAAGAACTAATCATCACCAAGAAATTCTATTATTTCTTTGTCTTTGAGATTTTGTGCGTCACCTAGTTTAGAAATATCAATAGATTCAGAGTTAACTAAACATTGAATAGTTTTTTGTAATTTAAGAAGTTCTGTTTCAAGAAAGTCAATTCTATCCATTAAATTTTTTATCACATTAGCTTCTGCATCTGGTAATGCAGAGTGAGCTAAAGGATTAACTTTTACTCCACTTTGATGCACGACTCTGCCAGGAACTCCAACCACTGTACTGTTTCCTTCCACATTACGAACAACTACTGAACCAGCACCAATACGTGTATTGGATCCTACTGTGATGGATCCAAGAACTTTTGCACCTGCCCCAACTACAACATTTTCCATTAAGGTGGGATGTCTTTTCCCATGACTTTTACCAGTACCTCCTAATGTAACGCCCTGATATAGCAGACAATTATTTCCTATCTCAGCTGTTTCTCCAATTACAACTCCCATTCCATGATCTATGAATACACGTTTGCCAATTTTGGCTCCAGGGTGTATTTCTATACCTGTTAATAGTCTATTGGTATGACTTAACAAGCGGGGGATCAAAGGAATATTTAATTGCCATAATTTATGAGTAAACCTATGAATAACTATTGATTGAAAGCCAGGGTAGCAAAGAAATATTTCTATTATTCCTCTTGCGGCAGGATCTCTCTCTCTGATAATTTCTATATCTGATTTAAAAGTTTTTAGCATCTTGGTTTAATTAGTAACTCCTATTTCTTTTTTAAATTGATTTATTGTTTCGATACTTAGATAATTTTTAGCACATATTATTTGAGGTAATCTCATCAATTGAGAGCGATTTTTTAATAATGTGTTTTCTACAACTGATAAGCTAGGTCCATCACATACTATATGGTTAGAAGCCTTTAAAAGTGAAAGTAATCTACTGTTATTGTCTGAGATTGTGGTCATAAGAATTAATTCATCACCTCGCATACTGTGTATGATAATTTCTGCTGCTCTCAATAATCCAGGACTTATGCTAACAATGCCTACACAACTTCCAGCATTTAATTCCTTGAGAATTTTTAATTCCTTTTGAAAGTCGCTTAAGTCAACTGCAATAGCGCGAACTCCATATTGCTTTGCAACTTTTTCTAGAGGCTGTAAAAAATATCTGCTAGTGACAATCGTACCATTATTTGAATTACTCAAAACTTTTTCTAATTCTTCCATAGGAACAACTTCTACTGGTACGCTAACTTTTGCAGAGAGGTCTTCTGCTATTAACATAGAAGCGCCAATGTCTTCTCTAGGAGTACTGACTATGATTCTTGATCCGCACTTAATACGCCAATCAATTTCATTGGTTAATAAATCTCTTGTTTCTTGTAAAGTGCATCCAAGATTTATCAAGTTGTCAATAACTTTCTTTGCTTCTTGATCTGGAGGTTTATTTATCTTATCTTTTGAGTAAACTGATTTGTTAAATTCTCTTTTAGTTAGATTATCTCTTACATAGATACCTGATCCAGCTATTGCTTCAACAACTCCATCTACTTCAAGTTGTCTGTATACTTTACTTATAGTATTGCGATGAAGCCCAGTCTGCATTGCAAGCTGCCTTGTACTGGGTAGTCTATGTCCTGGAGGGTAATGTCTTGCTGCAATTGCAAAACAAATTTGATTATATAGTTGAGTAGATGCTGGGATATCACTTTCTTGTTGAATATGGAATCTCACTTGTAAAAATCCTTACTAGTTTATTTTTGAACATAGTGACACTTTAACATTCGTCATATTTTTTTAATAGTTTTTCACCCATCATCTTTTTTAATGAGAGGAGTTTTTCGAGGGCTTAAAAACATAATCATGTTTCTCCCTTCTCTTTTTGGTTTTTGTTGAACTTCTGATTGTTCTTCTAAATCATTAGCCATTTTCAAAAGAAGTGTTTCAGCTAAATTTGAGTGTTGAATTTCTCGACCCCTAAAAATCACAGTACATTTTACTTTGTCTCCAGATTTTAAAAATTTAGTAGCTTGACCTATCCGTACATCATAGTCATGCTTGTCAATTTTGTACCTCATTTTTACTTCTTTAACTTCTGTTTGATGAGATTTTTTTCTAGCTTCTTTAGCTTTCTTTTCCTGTTCAAATTTATATTTTCCGTAGTCCATTATTCTACAAACAGGAGGATTTGCTTTTTCACTAACCAAAACCAAATCAAGTTCTCTTTGAGATGCTATTTCTAATGCTTTTAATCTATCTATGATCCCTAATTGTTTTCCATCTGAATCAACGACTCTCAATTGAGGGTATTTTATTCTTTCATTTATGTTTGGTAGCTCTCTAACGGGAGCTCGGCGGTCAAATCGTGGGCGTGGGGGCATTCAGTTAATTTAAGAAATTGATTGGATGAAGAATAAAATCTATTTTTATAAAGTTAGCTTAAAAAAGACTCTATCTTAATTATTGCATCTTTTAGCAGGTTTTTGTTATTAAGCCAAAGAGGATTATTTTTATTACGAAACCAGGTTTTTTGCCTTTTGGCAAATTGAATCGTTTTTGTCGTAGTTAACTCAATCGCTTTATCAATTGTTGAATGGTTATTTAAAACATCCCTTGCTTCTCGATAACCAATAGTTTCTAATATTGGCAAATCAAATCCGTATTTTGCGATAAGGTGGTTCGTCTCCTCAATAATTCCAGATAAAAACATATTTTTTGTTCTTTGTAAAATTCTTTCTTTTAAATTATCTCTATCTAATCCAAGCTCAAGTATTTTCCAATCAGGCGGTTTTTGAACTTTTAGAGTTGATAAAGGTTTACCTGTTACGTAAAAGACTTCTAAAGCTCTTATTGTTCTTATGTGGTCAGCAAAATTGATTTTTTTTGTTGACAATGGATCACAATTTTTTAACAGGTCCCAACATTTTTTCTGACCAAGTTCTTCTAATTGTCTTCTCAAATTATTTTGAGGGGGGACATCTGGTACAAAAAACCCTTTTGTTATTGAGTTCATATACAACCCACTCCCTCCAACAAGAAAAGGTAAATTATCTTGTTTAATCTCTTTTTTTATGGATTTTTGAGCAATTCCTTGGAATTGTTTTACATTGATTGGATGAATTGGCTCCTCAATATCTATTAAAAAATGCTTTATTTTTTTTTGTTGGTTTTTAGATGGCTTGGCTGTTCCTATATCCATAGACTTATAAATTTGCCTTGAATCAATATTGTGTATACGAGTTTTAAAATATTCTGCAATTTCAATAGCTAATTCTGTTTTGCCACTTGCTGTGGGCCCAATCAAAATTATTACATGAGGAAGATATGAAGACATATGAATTTCTGAAGAAAAAAAATATTATCTATATAATTAAAGTAATTAAATTTTTCATTGACTACGAGCCTTTATCTTATTGCGATGGTAAGTTTAATGAAAGACCTTTTAAAAATAACATTTTAAAAGTTTAATATTTTTTTTATATTAAATGAGTGAGGACAAAAGATCTAATAAAATCTCAAATGATTATGGCGCAGAACAGATTCAGGTTTTAGAAGGGTTAGAACCAGTTCGTAAACGTCCTGGAATGTATATAGGTTCTACAGGGCCAAGAGGGTTACATCATCTTGTATATGAGGTGGTTGATAATTCCGTTGATGAAGCACTTGCTGGACATTGTGATCACATAGAAATAGTTCTTCGTGCAGATGGCTCTGCTTTAATTTCTGATAATGGCCGAGGTATTCCAACAGATATCCATCCTAGAACGGGGAAAAGTGCTTTAGAAACTGTATTAACTGTTCTTCATGCGGGAGGTAAATTTGGAAGTGGTGGTTATAAAGTTTCAGGGGGTTTGCATGGAGTAGGAATATCTGTAGTTAATGCTCTAAGCGAATGGGTTAATGTCACTGTTCACAGGGATGGCAGCGAATTTAATCAGAGATTTGAAAAAGGTGTATCAAAGGGTGATTTACAAAGGAAAAAGCAGACTGGCAAACCATTTAAGAAAGGAACAACTATTTGCTTTAAACCGGACAAAACGATTTTTTCTGGAGGAATTGAATTTGAATATGCTCTTCTTTCATCTAGATTAAGAGAACTAGCTTATCTTAACGGCGGAGTAAAAATTGTTTTTAGAGATGAAAGAAATCTACTATCAGATGGTTCTTTTAAAGAAGAAATTTACTTATATCAAGGAGGTATTAAAGAATATGTTGAATACATGAATGCTGAAAAAGAGTCTATTCATCCAGAAATAATTTATGTTGACTCACAGAAAGAAAATGTATATGTGGAAGCAGCTTTGCAATGGTGTTCAGATGTATATTCAGATAATATTTTAGGATTTGCAAATAATATTAGAACTATTGATGGAGGAACTCATATAGAAGGTCTAAAAACAGTTCTGACAAGAACTTTTAATAATCTTGCAAAAAAGAGAGGTAAAAGAAAAGATATTGAAAAAAATTTAGCCGGCGAAAATATTAGAGAGGGCTTGACTGTTGTTTTATCGGTAAAAGTTCCAGATCCCGAATTTGAAGGGCAAACAAAAACAAAATTAGGAAATACTGAAGTAAGAGGAATTGTGGATTCTCTGATTGGGGAGGCTCTCACAAAATATATGGAATTTAATCCTGGAATTTTGGACTTGATTCTTGAAAAAGCAATTCAATCATTTAATGCAGCAGAAGCTGCGAGAAGGGCTAGAGAATTAGTAAGAAGAAAAAGCGTTCTAGAAAGTTCTACCTTACCGGGCAAATTGGCAGATTGTAGTTCTAGAGATCCCTCAGAATCAGAAATTTATATAGTTGAAGGAGATTCAGCTGGAGGTTCCGCAAAACAAGGAAGAGATAGAAATTTTCAGGCTATTTTGCCTCTCAGGGGCAAAATTCTTAATATTGAAAAAACTGATGATACTAAAATTTATAAAAATACAGAAATACAGTCATTAATAACAGCTCTAGGACTAGGAATAAAGGGAGAGGAGTTCGACGAAAGCTCTTTGAGATATCATAGAGTTGTAATTATGACGGATGCTGATGTTGACGGCGCTCATATAAGAACTTTATTATTAACATTTTTTTATAGATACCAAAGAGAACTTGTTGAGAAAGGTTTTATTTACATTGCTTGTCCCCCTCTATATAAAGTTGAAAGAGGTAAGAATCATAATTACTGTTATAACGAGAATCAATTAAAAGATACAATTGAAGGTTATGGCGAAAATGCAAATTATAATATCCAAAGATTTAAGGGATTAGGAGAGATGATGCCAAAACAATTATGGGATACAACTATGAATCCTAAAACGAGGATGATGAAAAGGGTCGAAATCGAAGATGCACTTGAAGCTGATAGAATATTTAATATATTAATGGGAGATAAAGTTGCACCAAGAAGAGAATTTATTGAAACTCATAGTAGTAACTTAGATATGGCAACTTTAGACATATGATTAATAATCTTCTCAAGAATGTTTGCTTAATTACTTTTGCATTAATTGCTCCAATTACATTACCTGCTGGTGGGATTCAAAAAAGTTTAAATCAAAATAAGTTTCCTTCAAATAATAAAGAAATTATATTGACACTCAATACTTCTCTTTATTCTTATCCTGGAATACATTCTAAGGAATTATTAGTTCTTGATGCAGGTACAACTTTATCAGTACTGCGCAATTGGAAAGTTAGTAAAAGTGAAACTTGGGTCAGAGTTGAATTAGGTTCTAATAAATTTCTAGATGATCCTAATAAGATTTTAAAAGGCTGGATAAGAATGTAAACTTTGGATTTTGGTTTAATAGGAATAATTTTACTTGGCAGTACTTTTGGATTAATACTGAGAATATTCATACAAAATAATTTTAAAAAAAGTATAGGTTTTGATATTCAAAGTACCTCAATAGTAAATTTTTTATCATCTTTTTTTTTAGGAATTTTAGTAGCATTAAACTTCATTAATAATGATATATTAATGTTATTTTATAGCGGATTTTTAGGATGTTTTAGTACATTTTCTTCCTTTATATATCAACTATTTATAATATTTCAAAAGAGACAATTTTTAAGATTATTTTTCCACTACATCGAAGTTATAATTTTTTCTTTCCTTTTCTTTTATTTAGGTTATTTTCTTATTAAGTTTTTTTAAAGTGAAAATAAATGATTTTATCTATATTCTTTTAGCCGCTTACCTAGCGACTTTTTTGAGATTAACTATAAACAACAACTTTTTAATTTCAATAATTGGATCGTTTTTTTTAGGTTTTTTTATCAGCAAAAGATTTAGTTATTCAATTGAAAAAATTTTATTATGTGGTTTTTTTTCTTGCTTTACATCCTTTAGTGGATTTATATATTTTTTGTACAAAATTTTAAATCAAGGGGATTGGATAAAATTTATAATTTTTTTAAATTTAATCATTATTGTAAATTTATTCACAATGTTTGTCGGTTTCTGGATAAGTAGAAAAATTACTTAGATTTCATATAATAGTGTTGTTACTTTGACAGGGATTATATTTATGAAAGAAAATAATCTTGAAATAGTTTCATCTTTATCTACAGATTTAAGTATACGAGAAAATATTACGATACAACTTGAGGAATTGCTCATTGCTGGAAATTATGATGAGGCAAAGCTAATTTTAGAGCCTTCTCAACCTGTTGATATTGCAGATGCTATTGGAAGTCTTCCACTAATATTACAGGCATTAGCATTTCGATTATTAAAGAAAAACGAGGCGATTGAGGTTTATGAATATTTAGATCCAGTAGTTCAGCAAACTTTATTAGAAAGACTTCGTTCAGGAGAAGTTTTAGAAATTGTTGAAAAAATGTCTCCTGATGATAGGGTCCAACTCTTTGATGAATTACCTGCAAAAGTTGTACGAAAATTTTTGTCTGCCCTAAGTCCTGGCGAAAGGAGAGTAACAGCTGAACTACTTGGATATGAGCCTGAGACTGCTGGAAGATTAATGACAACTGAATTTATAGACCTGAAAGAGATGCAAACAGCAGCGGAGGCTCTTTCTTTAGTTAGAAAAAGAGCTCCATTTACTGAAACTATTTATAGCTTATATGTCACAGATAAAGAAAGACATTTAACTGGTATTCTTTCTTTAAGAGACCTTGTAACTGCTGATCCTTCTAAGCCAATTGGAGATGTTATGACAAGAGATGTAGTTAATATCTCTACTAATACGAATCAAGAAGAAGTTGCTAGAGCAATACAAAGATATGATTTTTTAGCTCTCCCGGTCGTTGATAAAGAAAAAAGACTTGTTGGGATAGTAACTGTCGATGATTTAATTGATGTCATAGAACAAGAAGCAACAAGAGATATTTATGCTGCTGGGGCAGTACAACCTGGCGATGAAGATGATTATTTCCAAAGTAGTTTGTTTACGATTGCTCGAAGGAGAATTTTATGGTTATTAATTTTGGTTTTCGCAAATGGTTTAACGACAAAAGTTATAGCTATGAATGATCAAATATTAAAAGAAATAGTTTTATTAGCAGCATTTATACCACTACTAATAGGTACTGGGGGAAATGTTGGAGCTCAAAGTTCAACCGTTGTCATTAGAGGTTTAAGTACTCAAAAATTGAAGTCTCTTGGTGCAATTAAGGCAGTAGTTAAGGAGGCAATCACAGGCGCTCTTTTAGGTGTTTTCATGATGCTTGTAGTATTTCCCTTCGCTTGGTGGCAAGGAGAAGGGCCTTTAATCGCCTCAGCAGTGGGAATAAGTTTAATATCTATAACAACTTTAGCTGCTACAACAGGAGCGATTCTTCCTTTGTTGTTTGACAGAATGAAATTGGATCCAGCCTTAATGTCTTCTCCTTTCATTACAACTGTTACTGATATTGCTGGTGTATTTATTTATCTCAGTACAGCAAAATGGCTACTAAACGCTTCTTCAGTCTAAATTGAATAGGTATTTATTCTCATTTTTGTAAAAATGTGGATTTTTTTGTTTAACTTTACATTTCTTAATGGTATTGTTTACAAAACATCATCCAACTTTCATGTCTTCTGAAACAATAAATGAAAATAAACTAGCGTCAATTGCAAGTATCAAAGCTAGTAATGATGTAGATCTAGTTCGATCATATTTGAGGGATATTGGAAGGGTTCCTTTACTATCGCATGAGCAAGAAATTACTCTTGGTCGACAAGTTCAAGAGTACATGGAAGTCGAAAGAGCAGAATTAGAAATTATTGAATTAACAGGTGATAAGCCTAGTATTGATGAATTATCTACCAAATTAAACTTATCTAATTCTATAGTCAAAAAAAGATTGAGAGCTGGGCAGAGAGCTAAGGAAAGAATGGTTGCAGCGAACTTAAGATTAGTAGTAAGCGTTGCTAAAAAATATACAAAAAGAAATATGGAACTTTTAGATTTAATTCAAGAGGGAACTATAGGACTGGTTAGAGGAGTTGAAAAATTTGATCCAGCCAGAGGTTACAAGTTTTCAACGTATGCATATTGGTGGATTAGGCAAGGTATTACAAGAGCAATAGCTGAAAAAAGTCGGGCGATAAGGCTACCAATTCACATAACTGAAATGTTGAATAAGTTAAAAAAAGGTCAAAGAGAGCTCAGTCAAGAAATGGCTAGAACTCCAACTGTAAGCGAACTTGCGAAATACGTAGAACTTCCTGAAGATGATGTTAAAGATTTGATGTGCAAAGCTGGCCAGCCAGTTAGCCTTGAAACTAAAGTTGGTGATGGTGAAGATACTGTTTTATTAGATTTACTTGCAGGTGGCGAGGACTTGCCAGATGAACAAATCGAGATGGATTGTATGAGAGGTGATCTTCATTCTCTTCTTCATCAATTGCCTGATCTGCAATGTAGAGTTTTAAGAATGAGATACGGTATGGATGGTGATGAGCCCATGTCTCTCACAGGTATAGGAAGAGTACTAGGTATAAGTAGAGATAGAGTCAGAAACCTAGAAAGAGATGGATTAAGAGGTTTGAGAAGACTTAGTGAAAATGTCGAAGCTTACTTTATCTCTTGAATAAATTCAATTATTACTTGATTTGTTTTTTCAGGTTCTTCATCATGAGGACAATGACCAGCACCATGAATAATATCCAATCTTTTAATATTCCTGAATTGTTTGTTCCACTCTCTTGCTTCATTTAAAGATTCCCAGGGATCTTTTTCTCCCCAAATCAATTGGATTGGAGTATCAACCTTATCTAAAAGGTCAGTAGCAAGATAATCGTCAAATAAGTTAATAAAACCTCGAAAAGCTTCTTTAGAGTTTTTCCTTTGAGAGGGTTGATAGAGTATTTCAATCAATTCTTTATCGATATTTTTTCCTGAAGGGTAAGCTTGTTCAAGTATTTTCTTTATAACTTTTCGATTAGCTGCTCTTTTAAAAAGTGTACTGCTAATTACTCTTTGCCTGACTATAGTTTTAAGGACAGGTCTCAGTAGATTCATTAAGATATCATTTTTTTTTAAACGTTTATCATCCATAGTTCTTTGTGCACAATCAATCAAAATGACACCTTTGCAATTATCTTTAAGGTTTTGAGCAGCTTTCAATGCAATAACGCCACCAATTGAATTTCCTACTAAGTAAACAGGAGATTTTATTACCTCTGCACAAAATGTTGATATTTGATTACCCCATAAGTCAAATGAGTATTTAATTGAGTTTTCTTTTTCGGTTTCGTAATTTAATAAAGCATTAGGTTGACTGCTTTTCCCAAATCCTAATAAGTCAATTGCATAGCAGCTAGAAAATTTACCAAGAAAATCCTGATTATGTCTCCAGTGGTTTTTTGATGCCCCAAATCCATGAATTAATAAAATTTTTATATTTTTTTCAGAAGCAGATTCTTTTGATAAAGACCAAGAAATGTCCCAATTTTTCCAATTCCAAATTTTAGATTTATTTGAAGACACGAAGAATATCCTTTTAATTAAACTTTAATTCAAAAAAAAATTATTTGTTTTTAATAAATTATTCTTAGTAAAGAAAAAGTGCTCATTTCATGAAAAAGAAAAAAGTCATATGTATTGGAGAGGCTGTAATAGACAGAATCAGAAATAAGTCAAATCATGGATTTACAGATTTTCTGGGAGGTGCACCGGCTAATGTTGCTTGTGCATTAAGAAAATTAAAAATAGATTCAACATTTATAGGAAGTTTGGGTAGTGATGATTATGGAAAAAAATTTATTAAGCAATTTAATGAATTGGACGTTAATTTAGATTTCTTGCAATTAAAAGATGATTCATCTACTCGCGTGGTAAATGTAGATAGAGATCAATTTGGAGATCGTTTTTTTTCAGGCTTTGGGGAAAGTTCTCATTCATGCTTTGCAGACGAAGTTCTTAGTAAGAAATTAATAGAAAAAGAAATTTTAAGTTTGGAGAAATCTTTTCTAGAGACAAAATATTTGGTTACTGGGACGATCTTATTATCGTCCCCAATATCAGCTGAGACTATTTATTTTCTTTTTGAACAGTCTAAAAAATTTGAAGTCAAAATTGTTATTGATTTGAATTGGAGAGAGGTCTTTTGGGATCATTCAAGTTTTTTATCAGAAATTAGTAAAGCGGAGAGATTTAATTTAATCAAGAAATTTTTAAATCATGCAAATGTTTTAAAACTTGCCAAGGAAGAAGCAACTTTGTTTTTTGAGGATGAAAATCCTTTGCTAATATCTCAACAATTGTCTAAAAGACCGGATGTAATAATAACCGATGGAAAAAATCCCGTTGCATGGTATATCAATGGATTGCATGGAATTACCGCAACTCCTAATGCACAAAAAATTGTTGATACAACTGGCGCAGGCGATGCTTTTTTAGCTGGCTTGATTTCAAAATTCATTTCTATTGGCTACCCCTCAAATGACCAAGATATAGAGGATTGCATTAAATTCTCAGGTGTATGTGGATTATTAACTTGTCTTGGTGAAGGCGCCATTGCGCAACAGCCATCTTATGAGAAGGTTAATAAATTTTTGGGATCTCTTATTTCATAGTGTCTTCCATAATTTTTTGCGTAACTAATTTTTATTTTCCAGAAATTATCAATAATTGGTTCTATTAATTCTGGCCATTCAATAATTAAAATACCTTGACTTTGAATCGCCTCTTCTTCTTCTGAAAAAAAAACTTCTTTTGCCGAAGAAATATCTTCTAGCCTGTATAAATCAAGGTGAATTAGTGGAATTTTTCCGGAGTTATAGTGATGCGATAAGGCAAATGTAGGGCTTGTAATATCCTCATTGATTGATAAGCCTTTAGCAATCCCTTGAACAAATGAAGTTTTCCCAGCTCCAATTGGACCCTGTAATAAAACAATTGATTGGGGATTTAATTTATGTGAGAGTTTTTTTCCTAAATTGAAAGTCTCTTTTAAATTCTCAACAAACACAAAATTATACAATAATCATTTATAGTTTAGTAGAGAAAGTATTTACTAAATATGGTTATCGCAAATTCAGTTAAAACCTCTACACCTAATTACGTAATTGCCGATATTTCATTGTCAGATTTTGGTCGTAAAGAAATTAAGATTGCCGAAACTGAAATGCCTGGATTAATGGCACTTAGAGATAAATATCAATCTGAAAAGCCACTAAAAGGTGCAAAAATAGCTGGCAGCCTACATATGACTATTCAGACGGCAGTTTTAATAGAAACTCTTGTTGATCTCGGTGCAAAGGTGAAATGGGCTTCATGTAATATTTTTTCAACTCAAGATCATGCGGCTGCAGCCATAGCAGATCAAGGAATCTCTGTATATGCAAAAAAAGGTGAAACTCTTGATGAATATTGGCAATATACCCACTGTATTCTTGATTGGGGTTCAGACTCTCCAAATATGATTCTTGATGATGGGGGAGATGCAACTGGCTTATTGATACTCGGTAGTAAAGCAGAAAAAGATTTATCTGTTTTAGATAATCCCGGTAATGAAGAAGAAATTGCTCTATTCAATTCTATTAAGTCTAAGTTGGAAAATGATAGTGACTTTTATTCGAGAATTAAGAGTAATATCATTGGTGTCACTGAAGAAACTACAACGGGAGTTGCAAGACTTTATCAACTGCAAAAACAAAATGCTTTACCTTTTCCTGCTATCAACGTTAATGATTCAGTAACTAAGAGTAAATTTGATAATTTATATGGCTGCCGAGAATCTCTTGTTGACAGCATAAAGCGTGCTACTGATGTGATGATTGCTGGGAAGGTCGCTTTAGTAATGGGTTTTGGGGATGTAGGTAAAGGTTCAGCCCAGTCTCTTAGAGGTCTTGGTGCAATTGTAAAAGTTGCAGAAGTTGATCCAATCTGCGCTCTTCAAGCGGCAATGGAAGGTTTTAGCGTTGTTACTTTAGACGATGTTGTTGAAGATATAGATATATTTGTTACAGCAACTGGGAACTATCAAGTAATAACAAACGAAAATCTTGTCAAGATGAAAGATGAGGCCATAGTTTGTAATATCGGACATTTCGATAATGAAATTGATGTGGCTTCATTGAGAGCTTATCCTTGGGAAAATATTAAGCCGCAAGTTGATCACATAACTTTACCGAGTGGCAATAAAATAATCCTTTTAGCTGAAGGTAGATTAGTCAACTTAGGTTGTGCCACTGGACATCCAAGTTTCGTTATGAGTAATTCTTTTACTAATCAAGTATTAGCTCAAATTGAACTTTTCAATAAGTCAGAAAAATATGCTAAAGAGGTTTATGTTTTACCAAAACATTTAGATGAAATGGTAGCTAGATTACATCTTGATAAAATTGGAGCAAAATTAACAAAATTAACTAAGGAACAAGCTGACTATATTAATGTTTCTGTTGAAGGACCTTATAAACCAGATCTTTATAGATACTAAGTTTGAGTTTAATTTATGTAAATTTTCTTACTTCAATCCCCGACTATATTAGTTTGGCTGTTGAAAAGAATGTAACAATTGCATACCTCACTATTTGTTTGGCTATGTTTTTAGAAAACTTAATACCTCCAATTCCTTCGGAAATAATAATGCCATTAGGGGGGTTTTTCGTTTATCAACAAAAATTAAATTTCTATATTTTAGTTTTTTGGGGATTACTTGGAACTATTTTGGGATCATTGCCTTGGTACTATTTAGGGAGATTAGTAAATGAAAAAAGACTTTCAAATTTTTTAGATAATAAAGGAAAATATCTGGGTCTCTCTTCTAATGATTTAAGTAAAAGTAAAAGGTGGTTTGATAAATATGGGGTTTCTTTAGTTTTTTGGGGCCGATTAGTACCAGGTATAAGAACATTAATTTCAGTGCCCGCTGGCATAGAACTGATGCCATTAAGAAAATTTTTGATTTGGACTACATTGGGGAGCTTGATATGGGTATCACTTCTCACTTATTTAGGTTATTTATTTGGTGAAAATTATCCAATCATTGAGACTTACTTAGATAAAATCAAATATTTTGTAAAGCCAATTTTAATTTTAATTTTTTTATATTTTTTTATAAGAATACTTATTAGATTTTTAAAAAAAAATAGAGCTTAAAAAGGGATTTCACTAGATTGGCTATTATTAGAATATTGGTTATTATCGGACTCTTTTCGGGAGCCTAGTAAGTTTAATCTATCTACCCTAACAACAGGTTTGTATCTATCTTCCCCAGTATTTTTATCTTTCCAACTATCAATTTTAAAGCTTCCTGTAATTCCAATTAAAGATCCTTTCTTAATATAATCTGCAGCTATTTGTGCTTGCTTGCCCCATATTTCTAAATTAAACCAGTCGGGCTCTTCATCTCTACTTCTTCTGTTCACTGCAAGCGTGAAATTTGCTACGATACTTCCAGATTCAAAATATCTGACATCTGGTTCTCTGCCCGCTCTGCCAACCAGGTTAATAGTGTTAATTTCCATAATTTTTTTTTTTTTAATAATACTCATATTTCTAGGTTCTGCTCAAAGTTTTGCGTGCTATTCATAACTAAACTATAGAAATCTGAGAGCTTACTAAAAAATAGATATATTATTTATAAAAAGAATTATTATTGTGATTTTTAGCAGATTTAAATTTTCTAGAGATATTGGCATAGATTTGGGAACAGCCAATACTCTTATACACGTATCAGGAAAGGGCGTTGTATTACAAGAGCCTTCGGTGGTAGCTATGGATTTAGAAGAAGGCATTCCATTAGCTGTAGGTAAAGAGGCAAAATTAATGCTTGGAAGGACCCCTGGTAATATAAGAGCTGTAAGACCACTAAGGGATGGGGTAATCGCAGATTTTGATGCCGCAGAACAAATGATAAAAACATTTATTCAAAAATGTAATGAAGGCAAGGGCATAGTTGCCCCAAGAATAGTGATTGGTATCCCAAGTGGAGTTACTAGTGTTGAGCGGAGAGCAGTAAGAGAAGCTGGATTAGCTGGAGCTAGAGAAGTTCACTTAATTGATGAACCTGTTGCAGCAGCAATAGGCGCATCTTTACCAGTAACTGAACCAATTGGAACTATGATTGTCGATATTGGTGGAGGTACTACTGAAGTTGCAGTATTAAGTTTAGGTGGAACTGTATTAAGTGAATCTGTCCGAATCGCTGGGGATGAAATAAATGAGTCTATTGCGCTGTATCTTAAAAAAGTTCACAACTTAGTTGTTGGAGAGAGAACTGCAGAAGATATCAAAATTAAAATTGGATCTGCATTTCCAGATGATGATTTTGATAAAACTACTTTGGAGGTTAGAGGCCTACATCTTTTATCTGGTCTACCTAGATCAGTCACTTTGACATCAGGTGAAATAAGAGAAGCAATGGCTGAAACTCTTAGCAAAATAGTGGAAGCTGTAAAAAGAACTTTAGAGCGAACCCCCCCTGAACTTGCTGCAGACATTGTTGATAGGGGGATTATGCTTGCAGGAGGTGGAGCTTTAGTGAGAGGCATTAATGATTTATTAAGTGATGAAACAGGAATTTTTACTCACATAGCAGAAAATCCATTGCTTTGCGTAGTTAATGGTTGTGGAGAGGTTTTAGATGATTTTAAAAAACTGAAAAGAGTTGTTGACACTCCAGAATTTATAAGGAATGCCATAAGAGATTAATATTATGTTAGGTATCCGACGAATATCTCCTAATCGTTGGCATAAAAAGAAAAATTGGATATTGTTTGCTATTTTTTTATTTTTAGTTTTTGTAAGGATATCAAAAGGATCTTACTATAAAGATTTATATTATTTTATTTCAAGGCCTTTTTGGCCTGGCCAATTTCAAAAAGAAATTGTTCTTGAAAGTATAGACCAAGAATATTTAATGAAATTAAATCTACTTAAAAAAGATAATCTAAGATTGAGGCAAATCTTATCTCTTCAAGAATCATCTAATAACGAAAATATTTCAGCTGTAGTTATTTCCAGAAAAACAGGTAGTTGGTGGAGACAAATAATTTTAAACAAAGGTTCAAAGGATGGAGTAGAAATTGGTAATATTGTGATTGGTCCGGGTGGATTATTAGGAAGAGTAAAGGATACTTCTTTATTCACTTCTTCGGTAACTTTAGTAACTTCTCCAGAAAGTAAGTTAGGCGTTTGGGTGGATAGAATTCAAGTCAATGGATTACTGGTCGGTTTAGGAGATGATTATCCAAGCCTAATACTTTATTCAAAAGATGCTGATATTAAAGTCGGAGATTTTGTATCATCATCTCCTGCTAGTACGTTATTACCTTCAAATATTCCTATTGGGATTGTCCAATCTATAGATGAGACATTGAAATCAAAAAAAACGGCAAAAATTTCACTTTTGGCAAAACCTCATGTAATTGATTGGGTGCAAATTTTGAAAGTAGATATTTAATGTATAAATTTTTTTCTAAAAAATTATCCATAATAAGCTTTATTTTTATCCCAATTATTTTTTTATGGCACCCTAGCTGGCTTGGATTTTTAGGTGTTCAGCCATATTGGCCGTTATTTTGGTTACTGCCTTGGTCAATGATTAATGGATCAATAAATGGATTAATATTTGGTTTGTTTTTAGGTCTAATTTTAGATTCTCTAACATTAGATGATAGTTTTACTCAAATACCAGGCTTAATTTTTTGTGGGTTTTTGTTTGGGAGAGTTAAATTACATAGTGATAATCTGGTGGGACATTTTAGGTATGGATTAATTTGTTCTTTTGGAAGTTTTTTATGTGGGAGTTTTTATTTTTTACAAATCATATTTAGAAATTTTTCAGATAGTAATTTTTTAATATTGATTCCCAGTTTAAAAAATATCCTAGCTCAAGTTTTTTTGACAGGTTTTTTTGCCCCCTTTATTTGCTCCCAACTTTTAAAAATGTTTAAATTTTCAAGAAGAAAATTGAATTAATAAATTTTGCCAATTATCAAGAGTGTTTAAAAATTTTTAAACCTTAGGAATATCTCTTTGAGGGTTCGTAATGTTATATTTTTAATTGTTAGAATAAAATTTCAATGCAATTATTCTTTGCTTTGAAATATCGAGAAATTTTTTTTAACTATGTCAAAAGCAAGAATTTTAGTTGTTGATGATGAACCAGCAGTTTTGAAGGTATTAGTTACGAGGCTTCAACTAGCTGGATATCAAGTTTTTTCAGCCACTAACGGTGAAGAGGCTCTTGAATCTTTTCACAGGGATTCTCCAGATTTGATAGTTCTTGATGTTATGCTTCCAAAAATGGATGGATTTGCTGTTTGTAGAAGAATTAGAGCTGAATCAGTAGTACCAATAATATTTTTAACCGCTCTAGAGGCTATTTCAGAAAGAGTTGCAGGTTTAGATTTAGGGGCTGATGATTACTTATCAAAACCATTTAGTCCAAAAGAGTTAGAGGCTAGAATAGCTACTATTTTGAGAAGAATGGGCCCAACTGTATCGGTTACTGAAACTAAAGAAGTGCCTTCAGGCAAAGGAGTAATGAAATTTGGAACTTTAGTTGTTGATACTAATCGCAGGCAAGTCTCTAGAGCAGGAGATAGAATTAGCCTAACTTATACTGAATTTAGTCTCCTAGAATTATTGTTTGATGAGCCTGGCAAGGTTGTCCCTCGAGCAGAAATTTTAGAACAGCTATGGGGTTATCCTCCACGTAGGGCTGCAGATTTAAGAGTTGTAGATGTATATGTAGCTAGATTAAGAGGTAAATTGGAACCAGATCCAAGAAATCCAGAATTAATATTAACTGTTAGAGGCATAGGTTATGCATCTCAGAGAGTTGGCGAAACAGCAACATCTTTGGCAAGTTGAGCCATAGTCTGATAATTTTATTAAATAAAACAAATATATTAAATAAATTTTGTCTGAAATAAAAGAAGCACGCTTACAAAAAGCTAATTCACTCATTAGTAAAGGATTTGCTTCTTACGCACAGAGTTTTACAATTTCACATTCCACCAAATTCCTTATTCAAAAATTTGAGTTTTTAGAAAAAGGTCAAGAGGAGGATTTCAGTGTTTCTATTGCTGGAAGAGTAATGGCAAAAAGGGTAATGGGCAAAATTGCCTTTTTCACATTAAGCGATCAAGAAGGTCAGATTCAGCTTTATCTAGATAAAAGGATTATTAATTTAAATTTAGAAGAACAAAAATTACTTTCTTTTGAAGATATTAAGGAAATAGTCGATATTGGTGATTGGATAGGTGTCTTCGGAACTATTAAAAAAACTAATAAAGGTGAGCTTTCAATTAAAGTAGAAAAATGGGAGATGTTATCCAAGTCATTACAACCTTTACCAGATAAATGGCATGGATTGACTGATATTGAAAAAAGATATAGACAACGTTATCTAGATTTAATAGTGAATCCTTACTCTAAAAATGTATTTAAAAAAAGAGCAAAATGTATAAGTTTTATAAGAAAATGGCTAGATAATAGAAATTTTTTAGAGATTGAGACTCCAATTCTGCAATCTGAAGCTGGTGGTGCTGAAGCAAGACCATTTATAACGTATCACAATACCTTAGATATCCCGCTGTATCTAAGAATAGCTACAGAATTACATTTAAAAAGAATGGTTGTTGGAGGATTTGAGAAAGTATATGAATTGGGAAGAATCTTCCGTAATGAGGGGATAAGTACAAGACATAATCCAGAATTCACCTCGGTTGAAATTTATCAAGCTTTTTCTGACTATGTCGATATGATGAATTTAACAGAAGAATTGATCAAAGACATTGTAACTGATGCATGTGGGTCATTAATTATAAATTATCAAAATAAAGAAATTGATTTTTCTAAACCTTGGACAAGAATATCGATGAAAGATATTGTCAAAAAATATACAGGTATTGATTTTGATTCTTTCAGTGGAGACTTTCAAGCAGCAAAACAAGCAGTTAAAAGTATAAATGTTGATTTTTCTAATCAAGTCAATACTATGGGAAGACTTTTAAATGAAGTCTTCGAGCAAAAAGTAGAATCAAAACTTATAGAACCCACTTTTGTTATTGATTATCCTGTTGAAATTTCTCCTTTGGCTAGGCCTCATCTTGATAATAAAGAAATTGTTCAGAGATTTGAATTATTCATTGTTGGTCGAGAGCTAGCAAATGCGTTTAGTGAGTTAATAGATCCTGTAGATCAAAGGGAAAGAATGCAATTACAGCAATCTCTTAGAGATGAAGGAGATCTTGAGGCTCACTGTATAGATGAAGATTTCTTGAATGCTTTAGAGATTGGAATGCCGCCTACTGGAGGATTAGGCATAGGCATTGATAGGCTAATTATGTTAATTACTAATAGTGCATCAATTAGAGATGTAATCCCTTTTCCATTGTTAAAACCAGAAATAACTTCCAAAAAAAAATGAAAAATTACCCTTGAATGAAGTAAAATAGATTAATTAATCCAATACGAAATTTTTTAAATGAGTGGTGAACGTGTTGGTTTCCGTTTTAAACACGCGGATGCAGTAGTAAAAAGAAATCCTCAAGGCCGATCAAGAAGAGGATGGGTTATTGAACCAGTAGAACAAACTACAAGTAGGGGTACAAAAATGCCTGCATACAAAATTCGCTGGAGAGATAGTGAGAGGCCTGAAACTGTCTTACAGCATATGTTAATTGCAGATCCAGATCCTTCTCCACCTCCAAGTTCAGTCAGTTTAGATTCATAGTTTTAATAATTCTGCATAATATTTTTATCTTTTTAGTGAAGAGTTGATTTCTTTTTTTATACTTTTTTGTTTTTCATCTTGGCGTTTATCGTATAATTTTTTCCCTTTACCTACTCCAATAGTTAGTTTTATCCATGAGCCTTTTAAATAAAGAGATAATGGAAAAATAGTCATTCCTTTTTTTTCAGTATTGGATTTCATTTTTATTATTTCTTTTTTATGTAGTAGCAACTTTCTATTTCTTAATGGATCATGATTAAAGAAAGACCCCACGTTTTTATGTGGTGAAATGTGAACATTTAACAATAAAATCTCACCATCTCTGAATGAACAGTAACCATCTCTTAAATTTGCTTTTCCGTTTCTAATGGACTTTACTTCAGTCCCTAAAAGCTCAATACCAGCTTCAATTGTTTCAGTTATTGCATATTGAAATTTTGCATATCTATTCTCAGCTAGAAGTTTAAAATTATTTTCTTTATTAGTATTTCTTTTAACTTTGTTTGAATTTTTTGCCATTTTTGTTGTAAAAAAATCTTACTACTCAGAACAATTGTAATTAACCTTTTATTATGGCAATAATTTCATCTAATGTAGGCGACAATGACTTTTCTCTTCGCAAAAAAGAGATTAGGCTAGTTGATTCAAAAATTATTCCAGAAGAAAAGATAAATAAAAATCTGAACTTAGCCCGGCCTCATAGTTTAAAAGAATTTATTGGCCAAAAACAACTTAAATCTTCTTTAAAAATAGCTATAGATGCTTCAATTTTTAGAAAAGAACCTTTGGAGCACACTCTTTTATATGGACAGCCTGGTTTAGGTAAGACTACTCTTGCTTTTTTGATAGCCCACGAATTAAATACAAAATGTAGAATAGCAACTGCACCGGCAATTGAGAGACCTAGAGATATTGTAGGTTTGCTTCTTGGATTAAAAGAAGGTGAAGTTTTATTTATCGATGAGATACATCGACTAAATAGGTTAACTGAAGAGTTGTTATATTCTGCAATGGAAGATTTTAGAATCGACTTAACTATGGGAGCTAATAAAGGAGCTCGTTGCAGAACAATTAATCTGCCTAGGTTTACTCTGATTGGCGCAACAACTAAATTAGCCTCAATAAGTGCCCCTTTAAGAGACAGATTTGGGATATCTCAGAAAATTGATTTTTATACTTATGATGAATTAAAACAAATAATTGTTAATTTCTCCGGATTAATAAATCTCAATTTAGATGATGAAGCATCTTATGATTTAGCGAAGATATCTCGGGGGACTCCAAGAATTGCTTTAAGATTATTAAGACGAGTTAGAGATTATGCTCAAGTTGTTCAGAAAACGAATATGGTCTCCGTGAATTTAATAAAAAAAGCTTTAAATTCTTACCAAATAGACGAAAAAGGTTTGGATTCTTTAGATAGAAACTACTTATCTTTTCTTAACCAAAACAATACTATTCCAACTGGCCTTGATTCAATTGCAGCTGGCTTGGGTGATGATTCTTCAATGTTAGAATTTGTAGTTGAGCCATATCTAATCAAAATCGGTTTCTTAACGAGAACTCCTCGAGGAAGATTGCTTACTGATTTAGGAAAAAAGTACATTGATTCAAAAAATGATAACTTTTAAAAAAGTTAAGATTTGTTTTTTATTACTTTTTGTTTTTTTGAATATTTTTTTTATTGCACCATCCTATTCATTATCTTTGAGAGAGGGTTTGTTTGAAAATGCATTAGATCTAAGTTCAGGCGGAAAATTTAATCTCGCTTTACAAGAATGGAATCAATATCTCGATTCCTATCCTAATGATGCTGCAGCTTTGAGTAATAGAGGAAATATTAGACTTGTTATGGGAGATCTACAGGGTTCAATAGAGGATCAAAATAAGGCAATAAGTTTGAATCCTAATGAAATAGATCCTTACATTAACAGGGGGATAGCAGAGGAAGCATTGGGTTTATGGCCGCAAGCGAAAAAAGATTATATGTTTGTTATTTCGCAAGATAGTAAAAATTTCTCTGCATTATATAATTTGGCTAATGTAGAAGGATCTACATCACATTGGGAAAAAGCAAGAGATTTATTTTCAAAAGCTTCTTTATACAATCCTGGATTTGCTATGGCTAGGTCAAGTAAGGCGTTAGCAGATTTCCAATTGGGAAACATTGATGAATCTGAAAAAGAATTAAAAAAATTAATTAGACGTTATCCAACTTTTGCAGATGCTAGGGCAGCTTTAACAGCTTTGAATTGGTCGAAAGGTGAGTCTGGGAACGCAGAGAGTAATTGGATAGCTGTAACTGAATTAGATCCTAGATATAGTGATGAAGAATGGTTAAAAAAAATAAGAAGATGGCCTCCACAACCAATAAAAGATTTAATGAACTTTATCGATTTAAAATAAGTAATGAATAGAGATGAGCTATATAAAAAAATTGATTCGTTTAATGATGAATTAATTAACTTAAGAAGACATATCCATGCACATCCGGAATTAAGTGGTCTTGAAAATCAGACAGCAATCTTGATAAGTGGTTTTTTAAAAAATATTGGTTGGAATGTTAGAGAATCTATAGGCAGGACAGGAGTTATAGCTGATTTTGGCCCCTTAGATAAAGGCATTATAGGTTTAAGAGTGGATATGGATGCTTTGCCAATATTTGAGGAAACTAAATTAAGTTTTTCTTCAAAAGTAGATGGTGTTATGCATGCCTGTGGTCATGATTTGCACATATCGATTGGATTGGGTGTGGCAAAAATTATTAAGGATTTAAAACTAAATTTTGGGACTCGGATAATTTTTCAGCCTGCTGAAGAAATTGCGAGTGGAGCTAGATGGATGATTAAGGATGGTGCAACTAATGGTTTAACCTACATTTTGGGAGTTCATGTCTACCCTGATTTATTCGTAGGGACTATTGGAATTAAAGAAGGAAGTTTAACTGCAGCTGCGGGAGAACTTAAGGTAGAGATTAAAGGAAAATCAGGCCATGGTGCTCGACCTCATGAAGGAGTTGATGCTATTTGGGCGGCCTCTAAAGTTATCTCAGGAATTCAAGAATCAATAACAAGGAAGTTAGACCCTTTAGATCCTGTAGTAATAACTTTTGGGAAAATAAATGGTGGCGATGCATTTAATGTTCTTGCTGAAAAGGTTAATTTAATTGGTACGGTTAGATCCACTAATCGTAAAGTATTTAAGAATATTGGTAATTGGCTCAATGAAAATATCACTTCTTTAGCTAATAATTGCGGAGCTGAAGCAAAAGTAATATTTAGAGAAATCACTCCAGCAGTAAATAATAATTCTGAAATTAACAGAGTAATAAGAGATTCGGGAATTAAGGTTTTGGGTCTAGAAAATGTTATCGAATTACAAAAACCATCATTAGGAGCTGAGGATTTCGCTGAATTCTTAAATGAGATTCCAGGTGCAATGTTCAGGCTTGGCGTTTCTAGTACAAATGGATGTGATCCTCTTCATAGTTCTAAATTTGATCCAGATGAAAGAGCTATTGCTGTTGGAATTAAAGTTATAACAGAATCCATAGTAAAATTAAACAATGAAAGAATTAATACAATTGGTAAATGAAAATTAATAAAAGATTTATTTTATCTTTTGTAGCTCCTTTTATGATCTTTATATCTGTGATTGGACTGATATTTAGGGACAATTCCAAGAAGATTTTTTATTTACCCGTAGGCTTGATGGGGATTGTAATAATTTTAGAGAAAAGTATAAGCAGACAATTGGATAGAAAAAATATTTTAAAAAAGATAAAGTCTTCTCAAAAAGTTAAATAAAGTAACTATATATATTTTTACACAACATGAGATGACTATTTTTTAGAAAAGAGCTATTAATAAGATTAATACTAGGGGTGCTAGGAAATTTAACTTAGCTGAGATCATACCCTTTGAACCTGAATCATTAATCTTGATACAGGGAAGTGGAGATTTGATCAAACTTTAGTAATAACAGTTTTTAAAAATTTGTAAATTATGAGAAGTTCTTGGATTAAGCCCCGCATTGGGAAAGACAATGTAACTCAAATGAACTTTGCTAGAAACGGACATATCACTGAAGAAATGGATTTTGTTGCTAAAAAAGAGAATCTTCCTTCTTCTTTAATAATGGAAGAAGTGGCAAGAGGAAGATTAATTATTCCAGCTAATATTAATCATTTGAATCTTGAGCCAATGTCCATAGGTATTGCCTCTAGATGCAAAGTTAATGCCAATATTGGTGCTTCCCCTAATGCAAGTGATATCAATGAAGAAGTGGAGAAGCTAAAACTAGCAGTCAAATATGGGGCTGATACGGTTATGGATCTTTCTACAGGTGGAGTAAATTTAGATGAAGTACGGCAAGCAATTATTCAGGAGTCTCCTGTTCCAATAGGAACAGTGCCGGTTTATCAAGCTTTAGAAAGTGTACATGGTTCAATAGATAGACTAACTGAAGACGATTTTCTTCATATTATTGAAAAACATTGTCAGCAGGGTGTAGATTATCAAACTATTCATGCTGGGCTATTAATAGAGCATTTGCCGAAAGTTAAAGGTAGAATTACTGGAATTGTTAGTAGAGGGGGAGGTATTTTAGCCCAATGGATGTTACATCATTTTAAGCAAAACCCTCTTTACACAAGATTTGATGACATTTGTGAAATTTTTAAGAAATATGATTGTACGTTTTCTCTAGGAGATTCATTAAGGCCTGGATGCTTGCATGATGCATCTGATGATGCTCAGCTAGCTGAATTGAAGACATTAGGCCAGCTTACCCGAAGAGCATGGGAACATAATGTTCAAGTAATGGTTGAGGGTCCTGGTCATGTACCTATGGACCAAATTGAGTTTAATGTGAGAAAGCAAATGGAAGAATGTTCGGAAGCTCCCTTCTATGTGCTTGGCCCTTTAGTGACAGATATATCTCCAGGTTATGACCATATATCAAGTGCTATTGGGGCAGCGATGGCAGGGTGGTATGGAACTTCTATGTTATGTTATGTAACCCCAAAAGAACATCTAGGTCTACCAAATGCAGAAGATGTAAGAGAAGGCTTAATCGCTTATAAAATAGCCGCTCACGCTGCTGATATAGCAAGACATAGAGCTGGAGCTCGTGATCGAGATGATGAACTTAGTCATGCAAGGTATAACTTTGATTGGAATAAACAATTCGAGCTTTCATTAGATCCTGAAAGGGCAAAGCAGTACCATGATGAAACACTACCTGAAGAAATATTTAAAAAGGCTGAGTTTTGTTCAATGTGTGGTCCTAAACATTGTCCAATGAATTCAAAGATTTCTAATGAATCTCTTGATCAGTTAAAAGATAAGCTCGAAGAATGTAATACTTCAGTCTAATTATCAATTAATACTTATAAGATTTCTTTAGTTTTATTAACAACGTTTTCGACTGTAAATCCAAAATTTTTCATACATTCTCCACCAGGTGCAGATGCACCAAATCTGTCCATAGTAATACAAATCCCTTCAAAACCTGTATATTTATGCCAACCAAATGAATGGGCAGCTTCTACTACAACTCTCTTTTTGACACTACTAGGTAAAACACTTTCTTTGTAAGATTCTTCTTGTTCTTCGAAAAGTTCTACACAAGGCATAGAAACCACTCTAATTTTTTTACCTAAACTTGCAATTTCCTTACTTGCTTCAATGCAAAGATTCAGTTCGCTTCCAGTACCAATAAATATTAGATCTGGTGTTCCTTCGCAATCGGAAACTACATATCCTCCTAGAGCAACTTTGTCGATAGAAGTATTTTCTTGATTTGGCATTCCTTGTCTGCTTAAACAAAGGGCAGAAGGTCTTTTGCGATTTTGAATAGCAAGCTTGTATGCTCCACTAGTCTCATTGCCATCTCCAGGTCTGAAAACAAGCATGTTAGGCATAGCACGAAGAGAAGGGATAGTTTCAATCGGTTGATGTGTTGGACCATCTTCTCCTACACCAATTGAATCGTGAGTTAGCACATAGATCACTCCTAATTCGCTGAGTGCTGAAAGCCTCATTGAACCTCTCATATAATCAGCGAAAACGAGGAAGGTTCCTCCATAAGGAATAAGACCGCTATTGTGATAGGCAATACCATTAAGTACAGCTGCCATTGCGTGTTCTCGTACACCAAAATGTAAATATCTTTTTTCAGGGCTATGTGGCTGGAATGATCCAGTTTCTCCTTTGATATCTGTGTAATTAGAGTGAGTTAAATCTGCAGATCCGCCAATTAATTCAGGTAGGTTAGGTCCTAAAGCACCTAAACATATTTGTGAATGCTTTCTGGTAGCTAAACCTTTATCATCAGGTGTATAAGAGGGGAGATCTGAGTCCCAATTCTCAGGTAATTGGCCTTTTAACATTCTGTTTAACTCTGCTCCTTCAGAGGGATATTTTTCTTTATATTCTTCAAATTTAGAATCCCATGCTTTCTCTAAGTTTTCGCCTTTGTTGATTGATTTTCTAAAATGTGCGTATACTTCATTGGGTATTTCAAATGGAGGATATTCCCAATTGAGAAACTCTCTAGTTAATGCAGCTTCTTCTTCTCCAACAGCTGCTCCATGAATTCCAGCAGTATCTGATTTATTGGGCGAACCATAACCTATGGTTGTAGAAATTTTTATAATTGAAGGCTTGTCTGTAATTAATTTTGCTTTTTCGATAGCTTCAGTTATTCCTTTAACATCATGATTTCCATCTTCAACATGTTGTACATGCCATCCATAAGCTTCGTATCTTTTTAATACATCTTCAGTGAAAGAAACATCGGTTCGCCCATCAATTGTAATTTGATTATCGTCATAGAGTGCAATTAATTTTCCAAGCTTAAGATGACCAGCTAATGAGCAGGCCTCTGATGCAATCCCTTCTTGATTACAGCCGTCACCCATTATTACGTAAGTATAGTGATCAACGATTTTACAATCAGGCTTGTTGAATTTAGCTGATAAGTGAGTTTCAGCTATTGCTAAACCAACTGCATTTGAGATTCCTGCTCCAAGAGGTCCAGCTGTAACTTCAACTCCTTCAGTTTCGAATGTTTCTGGATGTCCTGGAGTTTTTGATCCCCATTGCCTAAATTCTTTAATATCTTCTATTGAAACTGATTTGTATCCTGTCAAATGAAGCAAGGAATATAACAGCATACAGCCATGACCAGCTGATAATACAAAACGATCTCTATTGAACCATTTTGGGTTATTGGGGTTGTGATTAAGTATGTTTTGCCATAATGCATAACCCATAGGAGCACATCCCATTGGTAATCCAGGATGTCCACTATTAGATTTATTTACTGCATCTACAGCAAGCATTCTTATACTATTTACACAAAGTGATTCTAATGAAACAGATGCAGCGACCATTTTTTTAAAATAAGTTAAGTTGGAAATACAGAATTGGTTGTCTTTAATTCATTTTGCTGAAAGCAAGGCAAACATTGTGACCACCAAAGCCGAAGGAATTAGAAAGAGCAACTCCTACTTGAGTTTCTCTCGCATTATTTGGTACATAATCAAGATCACATTCAGGATCTGGATTGACGTAGTTAATTGTAGGAGGGATAAAATTATGTGTCAAAGAAAGTATACAAGCTACAGCTTCTATACCTCCTGAGCCTCCTAGGAGATGACCAGTCATCGACTTAGTAGAGCTTACAGGAATGAGGTAAGATCTGTCTTTAAAAATAGATTTAATTGCAGAAGTTTCATTTTTGTCATTAGCTGATGTACTCGTTCCATGCGCATTGATGTAATCAACTTTTTCAAGGCTGAGAGAAGCGTCTTCAATTGCTAGTTTGATTGCTTGAGCGCCTCCAACCCCGCCTGGAGATGGAGCAGTAATGTGATGAGCATCACATGTTGTGCCATATCCAATGATTTCTGCATAAATTCTTGCATTCCTTTTTTGTGCATTTTCTAAAGTTTCTAAAACAAGAATTCCAGATCCCTCTCCTATAACAAATCCATCTCTTTCTGCATCAAAAGGCCTGCTTGCAGTTTCAGGACTTTCATTTCTGAAAGAAAGAGCTTTGGCACTGGCAAAACCAGCTACTCCGAGAGGCGTAATACTTGCTTCTGCTCCCCCACAGATCATTGCATCTGCCTTGCCAAGTTGAAGTAATCTAAAAGAATCACCAATTGCATTTGAACCGGCAGCGCACGCGGTTGAAACAGAGGAGCTTGGTCCTTTTGCACCTAAAGCAATAGCAGCTAATCCAGTTGCCATATTTGGAATCATCATTGGGACTGTAAATGGACTTACTCTTTTAGCTCCTTTATGACTCAGAATTTGAGCTTGACTTTCCATAGTAAGTAAGCCTCCAACACCAGAGCCAATAATTACTCCAATTCTTGATGCATTAGCTTCAGTAATTTCAAGTCCGGAATCACGAAAGGCTTGCTTTGCAGCTATGACTCCAAACTGGGAAAAACGATCCCATCTTTTGGATTCTTTAACTTCAATAAAATTTTCAGATTGAAGATTTTTTACTTCTGCTGCAAATTTGCAAGGATGTTGTTCGGGATTAAAGAGAGTAATATCTGAAACCCCGTTAGTACCTTTTTGCAGTCCGACTAAATATTCATCAATGTTATTACCAATTGGAGTTACAGCTCCGATACCGGTAATAACAACTCGATGGAGATTTGGCATCCTTTATTAACCTTTTTTCTCTTCGATGAATTTTACTGCATCGCCAACAGTTGCGATTCCTTCCGCTGCTTCATCAGGAATTTCAATATCAAATGCTTCTTCAAGAGCCATTACTAATTCAACGGTATCAAGAGAATCTGCACCTAAATCATTTTGGAAATTTGAATCTGATTTGACTTCACCTGCTTCTACACTTAATTGTTCTGAAACAATAGAGCAAACTTTTTCGAGGATTTCTTGTGACATAGTTTATGGAATTTACTAATTATCTATATGATTTTATGCCCTAGAGTTAACAAGAGTGAAGCATATCTTAATTTTTTTAATTTCTTTGTAAGACAATAGTATTATAAAACGAGGTTCAAAAGACAATTTTTACATGTCACACGCAGTTAAAATTTATGACACTTGCATTGGATGCACCCAATGTGTAAGGGCTTGCCCACTCGATGTTTTAGAAATGGTTCCATGGGATGGCTGCAAAGCTGGCCAAATTGCCTCATCGCCAAGAACTGAAGATTGCGTAGGTTGCAAAAGATGCGAAACAGCATGCCCGACAGATTTCTTAAGTATTCGTGTTTATTTAGGAGATGAAACTTCTAGGAGCATGGGTTTAGCATACTAAACTTACATAGTGCAGTTTTAAGAGAGTCCATGTTTTAAAAATACTTATTTTTTTTCAAATATAATTGAAGAAAAATTTTCGTATGTGTGGCATAGTCGCTGTAACAGGTTATAAAAAAGCTTTACCATTGTTGATTAATGGTTTACAAAAACTTGAATATAGAGGATATGATTCCGCAGGTATTGCGATAATAAATTCTGAAAAAAATTCTATTACTTGTAATAAGGCAGAGGGAAAACTTAAAAACTTAATAAATAATCTTAACAATGAGAATATTTCAGGAACTGTAGGTATAGGTCATACTAGATGGGCAACACATGGAAAACCTGAGTTTAAAAATGCTCATCCCCATATCGATAGTTCAGGTACCATAGCGGTTGTTCAAAATGGCATTATTGAAAATTTTCAAGACTTAAAAAATAAATTAGAAAATGAGGGCATTATTTTTAGTTCTGATACAGATACCGAGGTAATTCCTCATTTAATTAAAAGAGAATTAAATACATTAAGTAAACTTAACCTTGAGCATAATGGCTCAACATTATTAGTAGCTGTGAGAAATGTAATATCTGATCTGGAAGGATCTTATGCCTTAGCGGTTTTATGGGCTGATGCTCCAACCTCTTTGGTAGTTGCAAGAAAACAAGCCCCTTTGATTATTGGCTTGGGCGAAGGAGAATTTATTTGTGCAAGTGATACTCCAGCTATTGCAAACTTTACAAATATTATTTTGCCTATGGAAGATGAAGAAATAGCTTTGTTGACTCCTCTTGGAATAGAAATATATGACAAAAACAATGAGAGACAATATCGAAATCCAGTTTCTCTAAAAGTCTCAGAGCAAATAATGGATAAGATGAATTTTAAACACTTTATGTTAAAGGAAATATATGATCAGCCAAAAACCGCAAAAAACTGGTTGGATAATTACTTAATTCAAAACTTAGAAGAGGGCCGTTATCAAATTAATTATCCTTTTGATATAAAGTTTTTCGAATCAATAGAAAGGATTGAAATTATCGCTTGTGGTACTAGTAAACATGCTGCAATGGTGGGTAGCTTTTTACTAGAACAATTTTCAGGTATCCCCACAAATGTCTTTTACGCAAGTGAATTCCGGTATTCACCACCTCCCTTGTTACCAAATACATTAACCATTGGAGTCACTCAATCGGGAGAAACTGCTGATACAATCGCAGCTATTGATATGGAAATCAAAAGACGTTCCTCTATTCAAGATAAAAATTTTAAACCCAATCTTATTGCAATAACAAATAGAAAAGAGAGCTCGATAGGAAGGCAGGTTCCAAATATAATTGATATCTGCGCGGGAATAGAAGTAGGAGTTGCAGCAACAAAAACTTTTTTTGCTCAATTACTTTCTTTTTATGGATTAGCTATAAAATTTGCAGAAATTAAAGGAAGTCAAAGCTTAGATGAAATAAGTAACTTAATAACTGAACTTATCAAACTGCCGCCATTGATAGAGGATCTTTTAGAGCAGCATCATAAATCTTCAGAAAAGCTAGCACATGATTTTTTTAATATTAAAGATGTTATCTTTTTAGGACGAGGTATCAATTATCCTATTGCTCTCGAAGGAGCATTAAAACTAAAAGAAATTAGTTATATCCATGCGGCTGGATATCCAGCTGGTGAGATGAAACATGGCCCAATAGCTTTGTTAGACAAAAAAGTACCTGTAATTTCTATTGCTTCCCCTGGTGAAGTTTTCGATAAAGTTATTAGTAATGCTCAAGAAGCAAAAGCTAGAGATTCATTTTTAATTGGCATTGCTCCTGAATGTAAAGGAACTGAAATTTTTGATTATTTAATGAAAGTTCCTTCCTATAACAAATGGATTTCACCTTTACTAAACATAGTTCCTTTACAATTATTGAGTTACCATATTGCAGCTCATAGAGGACTTGACGTGGATCAACCGAGAAATTTAGCTAAAAGCGTAACTGTGGAATGATGAATTTCTTATAAATTTGATTTTTAAAATTTATAGGTCTAAAAGTCCATTTGGAGGATTGATGATTAGAAAATTATTTTTTATATCTACTATTGTGACTATTTCTTTAACAAATGGTACGAAAACTTTTTTTTGATTTTTAAATAGTTCAATAACAAGTAAATTATTTTTTTCATTTTCTAAATTAATCACTTTTCCAATTGTTTTTAATTCATCATTTTCTAAAGTTTTGACCTCCAGATTTAAAAGTTCCAACAAGTGGAATTCTTCCTTTTTTAATTTGGGTAGCTTATCAGTTTTTACAAGTATTTTAAATTTTTTCAGTTGCTCTGCATGATTTCGCGTATCAATTCCCTTGAGCTTAACTATAAAGGTTTCTCTACCAGGTTGTTTGAAACCAGATATAAGTTCTATTTTTGAAGGAGGTTCATTTTCTTTTTGCAACCATCTCATTCCCGGTTTTAAAAATCTTTCTTCAAAATCACTTAGAGATTTAACCTTTACCTGTCCATTTATTCCATGACAGGATGTTATCAATCCAACAGTCAACCATTCATTTTTATTTATCATATATTGTATTAGATAGGGTATTTTATGGAATTATCTACTAAACCCATACTTCCTGGTTCGGTTGTTGTTGTAAAAGACACGAACTCCATATATAGAGGATATAAAGGGTTTGTACAAAGAGTTACAAAGAAAAGAGCAGCAGTTTTGTTTGAAGGGGGTAATTGGGATAAACTCATAACTTTTCAGCTAACTAATTTAGAAAAAGTATAAAATTAGATTTTACCTATAGTTATAAATCTTTCTATCAAAATTCTAGCTGCATTTGTTTCTGCTTGTTTATGAGACTTGCCAAATGCGGATGATTCTTTTAATCCTTCGATAAATATATCGCAAGAAAATCTATTGGGGTCCCCATTTTTCTTTGAGACTTCAATTATTTTATAGACTGGTAAATCAAAACCTTTACTTTGACACCACTCTTGCAATACTGTTTTAGATTTGAATTTATATGGAGCTTTTAAAAATATTTCTGAATCTTCCTCCCAAATATCATCTAACCAAAGATTTACTTCAAGAATTGAATTAAAACAATTGTAAATAGCACCGATTAAAGCTTCTGTAGCTTCACCAATAATGGTATTTTTTGAAGTTTCATCTCCAAGAGCTTTAGGTCCTTTAATTATTAATTTCTCAATATCAATTTTTTTTCCTAATTTAGTTAACCATTCATCACTGACAATTTGTGCTCTTAGCTCTGATCTTGCTCCTACATTCATTTGAGGATATTTTTTTTCAATAAAATTAGAAGCCGCTAATCTGAGTACTGCATCCCCAAAAAATTCTAGCTTTTCGTAATTTTTTATTTTATCCTCTGAGGAATGGATAAATGCTTGATTAAAATTTTGAATAACTGAAATATTTTGAGTTCTAATTATTTCAGAAAATCTTCTTGATTTAATATTTAAAGACCTTAAAAAGGTAGTAATTTGATCAATTCTCTTTGCGTTAATTATATTTGTCATCTGATTTGGATGATCACAACAATTAGAAAGCAGGTCATAAGCCGGGTTCTGTTCATCTTAATTAAGATGGGCAATCATCTATCTAGAACTGGAATTACTTCACAGTCTCAAGCGGCGCTTAAAAGTAGATTGTGTAATGGTCATAAATCTACTAAGCCTTGCTCCCAGCCGGGGTTTACCTAGCCAACACTTCTCAATGTTGCTGGTGCGCTCTTACCACACCATTGCACCCTTGCCATACATAAAGTATTAGGCGGTATGTTTCTGTGGCACTATCCTCACGGTTGCCCGCACTGGGAATTACCCAGCAAGCCTGACCAAGTGGGAGCCCGGACTTTCCTCAAGAAAGTTTTATTTTGTTTCCAAAATAAAACTTTCTTGCGATTGCCTCTCCTGCTTTCATCTAGCATAATGCCTATTACTCCAAAAATCATCTATTGGGGCTGTAGCTCAGCAGGATAGAGCAACGGTTTCCTAAACCGTAGGTCGTGGGTTCGACTCCCGCCAGTCCCGTAAATATAAAAAACTATATGTAGTATGTGTGCAAATTTGCTACTCTCTAGCTAGCGTATAGTTAGTAATAAATCTTTTATGGCTAAGTTGCATGATATGCGTTTAAAGCTCTTAATTCAACAAGAGCATGAACGCATTTCTAAATCCCAACCTAATGATTTAGATCTTTCAATAGTTCAAGCAAGATGCTTGTGCTGGCTTGCTCTATTGGCAGAAGCTCACGAAGATCAAGCAAATGATGCTGAAAAAAGAGGCGATGCCGAGCAAGCAATGGGATGGTTTGCTGACTCTATGAGACTAAGAGATGTTATTAATTTGGTTACTAGTATTGAAATACCTTTGCCAGATAGTCCAGATTCACTCGATGAAAATGACGAATTATTGGATGGCCCTACAATTTTGCCCAATTAGTGAGATGATATAAAAAGAATTATATTTCCTTTTGGCCGAAGAACCATGTCAATGCTCTGATTGTCAGAGATTTTATAAACAGCATGATCGTCTTATCAGAGAATTTCCTACTTTTAAGCAGCAACAAGAATCGAATTGGGCATCTTTACAATCGTTCAGAACTCTTTGCACTAAGATTACTGATGAGTTGCATAAAGAATTATCTGAAAGAGAATCCAATAAAGATATTAGTTCAGAAGAAAAACATATTTCTGATACAGAAATTACTGAAGCTTTAGATGAACTTGAAAGTGTTAATGCTTACTTATATTCAATTGAAGCATTAATGGAACGAATATTTGATACAAAAATTTCAAACAATATTGAATCAAAATTTAAGGAAATTGCAAATGAATTAGCACCAGACCCTTTGAATATGGATCGATTAATTTTGAATAGATTATTTCATCAAACTCCAGATTCACCAGATAAGAAAAATCTTAATTAGTCAATTCTTCGACATCGCAAGTAATTTCAACTGGCATTGGAGAGACTTTCCAAATAGATTTACAGTACTCTCTAATAGATCTATCTGAAGAAAAATATCCTGATCTAGCAGTATTTAATAATGCCATTTTATTCCAAGATTTTTTGTGATTCCAGCATTCACTCACCACATCCTGTTTATTTAAGTAGTCTTCAAAATCAGCCATAACAAAAAATGGGTCATGGCCAGTCAGGCTATTTAATAAAGGTTTAAATAATTCCTTATCTCCATTGCTAAAGTGGCCAATTTCAATTAGCCGTAAAACCTCTTTAAGCTCTGAACATTGATCAATAAAAGTTTTGGGAGAGTAATTATTATGTTTTAAGTCCATGATTTCGCTTTCAGTTTTACCAAAAAGAAAGAAATTTTCTTTTTTTACAAGATCTCTTAATTCCACATTAGCTCCATCTAAAGTGCCAATAGTTAATGCTCCATTCATGGCAAACTTCATATTTCCAGTACCAGATGCTTCTTTTCCAGCAGTTGAAATTTGTTCTGAAAGATCCGTTGCAGGATAAACAATTTCACCAAGTTTGACGTTATAGTCCGGTAGAAAAACAACTCTTAATAAACCATCCATATCTGGATCAGAATTAACTACATCAGCAATACCATTAATAAATCTAATCATCAGCTTTGCCATAAAGTAGCCTGGCGCAGCCTTACCTCCGAATATTATTGTTCTAGGAACTTCATATTTATTTGTACCATTTTTGATTCTTAAATATTGAGCAATGATTTGTAGGGCGTTTAAATGTTGTCTTTTATATTGATGAATTCTTTTCACTTGAACATCAAATAAACTTGAAGGATCTACAAGTATTCCAGTTTTTGAATGAATAAAACTAGCTAATTTTCTTTTGCCGTTTAATTTAGTTTCCTCAAACTTTTGTAAAAAATTGTTGTCATCTTTTTTTTCTTCTAACTTCTGAAGAAGTTCCATGTTTGTGATCCAATTTGGACCAACTTCTTTTTCTAGAAGGTTTGATAAGGATGGATTAGATAGGGCAACCCATCTTCTTGGAGTCACCCCATTAGTTACATTTGTAAATTTTTCAGGCCATAAAGCTGCAAATTCTGGAAGAAGTTGCCGTTTAATTAGATCTGAGTGAAGAGCTGCAACACCATTGATATGATGTGCTCCAATTGTAGCCAAATGGGCCATCCGAACTGATTTGGAACCTTCTTCATCAATTATTGAGAGTTTTTGAAGGATCTTGTCATCACCAGGATAACGTAGTCGTAATTGTTGTAGAAATCTCCAATTAATTTCATAAATAATTTCTAGATGGCGAGGAAGAAGATCATTAAATAAACCTAAATCCCATTTCTCCAAAGCTTCTGGTAGCAGTGTGTGGTTGGTATAAGCAACTGAGGAGGTTGTTATATTCCAAGCTTTATCCCAACCTATTTGATATTGGTCAATAAGAAGTCGCATTAATTCTGCAACTGCAATAGCAGGATGTGTATCGTTTAATTGGACTGTCCAATGTTTAGGGAATTCTGTGATTGGTATTGATCTTTTTTCAAGGCTTCTTAACATATCTTGAAGAGAACAACTAACAAAAAAGTGTTGTTGTTTTAGTCTTAATCTTCTACCTTCGTCAGTTCCATCATTTGGATATAAAACTTTTGAAAGAGTTTCAGATGCAACTTTTTCTTCTACTGCACCATAATAATCACCAATATTGAATGCATAAAAGTCAAAACTTTCAGTTGCATCAGCTCTCCATAATCTTAATCGGTCACATGTGTTTACTCTGTATCCTAAAACTGGAACATCATGAGGTACACCAATGGCATGTTCTGAAGGGATCCATCTTGATCTGTAGTTACCTTTATCATCTCTAAAACTTTCGGTTCTGCCTCCAAAACCAACGAAACATGATTCGTCCGGTTGTGGAAGTTCCCACGGCCATCCCCCCTTTAACCATTTATCAGTTACTTCTACTTGCCAACCATCTCTTATTAACTGATTAAATATGCCAAATTCATATCTAATACCATAACCAACTGCTGGAACTTGTAGAGACGCTAATGATTCCATATAGCATGCTGCGAGTCTGCCAAGTCCACCATTACCTAATCCAGGCTCTTCTTCTACTTCAAGAATTGTTGACAATGATTCAATTCCGAATCTTTTTAAAGCATCTTCTGCTTCTTGAGTTATTCCAAGATTGAGTAGATTATTACTTAATTGAGGGCCTATTAAAAATTCTGCTGATAAGTAGGCGACTGTTTTTTGTGGTTTTTTTCTTATGACTTCTTGGCTGGCTAAATATCTTGTCATTAGCCTATCTTTCACTGCATAACTTAACGCCATATACAAGTCATGAGGACTTGCAGAAGTAGCTAACTTTCCAAGAGTATAAAAGAGATGTGCTGTCATCCCTTGGAAAACTGCATCTGAATCCATTCCAGCTTTCTCAGGATCTAAGTAGCAGCCAGGGGTAGGCAAACGTAGATCAAAGGGTTCGTTGATATTCATTGGATTAGCCATATAACAGACAATAGCCATTTTTTAGAAAATTTCTTTGTTGTAACTTCAGATCCACACTTGTTGAGTATTTTTGCTTTTTTCTTACATATTTCTTAAAGTGGGCCCTCAATAAACTATCTTCCAATTAGGCAGTTTATTTTTTCTCTCATTTCAATATGTATTCTTTACTTGCTGAATTAAGTGCGCATGATTTGGAAGTTGCTGAAACGTTGATAGGAGTTATAAGGTTTCTATTGATATTTTTAGCTGCAAGAGCATTAGCAGAAGTATTAGTAAGACTAAGTTTACCAACGATAGTAGGTGAGCTTCTTGCAGGGGTTGTAATAGGGGCATCAGGATTCCATTTGTTGATACCGCCCTCAGCTGGAACCGAATTAAATGAAGGACTTGTAAATGTTATTAGCTCATTAGCGTCTATCCCCCCAGAAGCTGTACCTGATGTTTATTTCGAAAGTTTTCCATCCCTCCAAGCAGTAGCAACTCTTGGGTTATATGCACTTCTATTTTTAACAGGATTAGAAAGTGAGTTAGAGGAATTAGTAGCTGTAGGAGCTCAAGCTTTCACTGTTGCTATGGCTGGTGTAATTTTACCGTTTGCCTTTGGAACTCTTGGATTAATGTTTATTTTTCAAGTAGATCTAATTCCAGCAGTTTTTGCTGGAGCATCTATGACAGCAACAAGTATAGGAATTACTGCAAGTGTTTTTGGTGAGTTGGGATATTTAAAAACTAGAGAAGGACAGATTGTTATTGGAGCGGCTGTTCTGGATGATATTTTGGGTATTGTTATTCTCGCAGTCGTAGTTGCCCTTGCTGCAGGAGGTTCTTTAGAAATTGCTCCTATTGTTAAATTAGTTGCAGCAGCTGTAGTATTTGTTATTGCTGCTATCGCATTAAGTAGAACAGCTGCCCCTGGTTTTGATTGGTTATTAGATAGATTAAAGGCCCCTGGAGCAGTAGTTGTAGCTTCTTTTGTGATACTTGTGTTGTGTTGTTTTGTCGCAACAGCAATTGGATTGGAAGCAGCTTTAGGTGCTTTTGCAGCTGGACTAATTCTGAGTAGTTCTAAAAATAATCACGCAATTCAACAATCCGTTTTACCTTTAGTATCCTTATTCGCAACTATTTTCTTCGTATTAGTTGGAGCTGGAATGGATTTATCAGTTATCAATCCACTTGATCCAACAAGTAGGTCAGCACTTGTAGTTGCTGGATTTTTATTAGTTGTAGCAATTATTGGAAAAATTGCGGCAGGATGGGTATTTTCAAGTGATAAACCTACAAATAGATTAGTTGTAGGTTTAGGTATGATGCCTAGAGGTGAGGTTGGTTTAATTTTCCTTGGACTAGGAACAAGCGCTAAGTTATTAACTCCTTCTCTTGAAGCAGCTATTTTATTAATGGTCATTGGAACTACATTCCTTGCACCTGTTCTCTTGAGAATTGTTCTAAAAGATAAGCCCCCAAATGATGGGAATAAAATTTCAGATGATGTTGCAGCTGATCCTGTGGGTCTTCTTTAAGAAATAAGTTTATTAGAATCTATTAACATTGAACTTACAATAAATGAAAAAGTTAACTCTCATAGATAGTGATGTAAATTATGACTGGAATTTTTTAAACTACCCAATACATACTATTTCTGCTAAGCCTGAGAAAACAATAAAAGAATATGCAATTTTATTAATTCATGGTTTCGGAGCCTCCACAGATCATTGGAGGTTTAATATCCCTGCTTTGAGTAATAAATACGAAGTTCATGCTATGGATCTTCTTGGTTTTGGAAAAAGTCCTAAGCCCCAAGATGTTGAATACTCAGGATCCTTATGGAAGGATCAGGTTGTCGCTTATGTAAAAGAGAAAATAAAAAAACCTACGATTGTTGTTGGAAATTCATTAGGTGGTTATGCAGCATTAGCAGCTGGTTCAGAATTAAATGAGCTCAATGCAGGAGTGATATTACTTAATGCAGCAGGATATTTTAGTGAAGAAAAAACTATCAAAAAGAATATGTTGCAAACTTCAATTGAAACAGTTGCCGGAATATTTTTGAAAAATATTGTTCTTCAACGTTTGATTTTTGAGAATATGAGAAATCCTAAAAATATTAAAAAAACTTTGAATCAAGTTTATGTTGATAAAAAGAATGTTGATGATTTTTTAGTTGAGTCAATAAGAAAGCCTTCTCTAGATTATGGAGCTTTTAATGTTTTTAGAAGTGTATTTAACCCATCAGGTCCTCAGGGCTTACCATTAGATAAGTTATTCGCAAAACTCGATTCACCATTACTACTGCTCTGGGGAGGCAAAGATCCTTGGATGAATACTCCAAAAAAAAGAAATCTTTATAAAAAATTTACACCAAAGCATACAAAAGAAATAATTCTTGATGCTGGGCATTGTCCTCATGATGAAATACCTGAATTAGTTAATCAGCATATTTTGGATTGGATTGATTCTCTCTAAATAACAATTGTGCAAATTAAATTATCTAATAAAGACCAAGGAATTTTTGTCTTTCAATTAGATCAAAATAATTACATTAAATTTTGCCCTGAAAGAGGAGGTGTAATTACAAATTGGGTTTCTGATGGTAAAGAGATACTTTATTTCGATGAAAAAAGATTTATGGATAAGACAAAAAGTATTAGGGGTGGCATTCCAATCTTGTTCCCAATTTGTGGAAATCTCAATACCTCTAGTTCAGTTTTTGGAACAGATTATTTGCAAATAACACAACATGGTTTCGCTAGAGATCTGCAATGGCAATATACCTTTAATGAAAATGAAAAATCTTTATCCTTATTTTTAAATGAATCTAAAAAAACTAAAAAATATTATCCGTTTGATTTCGAACTAAAAATAGAAATTACCTTAAAGATCAATTGTTTAGAATTTCAAATTACGATTTTTAATAAAACAGATATTGCTATGCCTATAAATTTTGGATTGCATCCTTACTTTAATATTTCGGATTTCAAAAATTTAGAATTTCTTGACAATCCACTTAATTGTCAGAATCAAGAAAAAAATATAATAAGTAATACTTTCGATGAGTTGAGAAACATCAGTTTAGGAGTTGATATACTTATGTATACTTCCGGTAGGAGTGCTTTTCGGGATAAAATTTTTAAAAGAGAAGTAACTTTAAATCATCCATATCCTTTTGACCTAGGTGTTATTTGGAGTGATCCTCCAAGAAGAATGATATGTCTCGAACCTTGGACTAGTCCCCGAAATTCTTTTGTTGATGGATTCAGAAATATTATGATTCCTTCAAATGATGGGCAAAGGTTTGATGCCTCAATACAGATAAAATCTCTTAAGTAATTATGTAATACTTATGAAATTTGTTGTTATTGATGATGATCCTACAGGCTCTCAAACGGTTCATGATTGCTTATTGCTTCTTAAGTGGGACTGCTCAACTTTAGTCAAAGGTTTTGAATCAAAATCTAATTTATTTTTTATTTTGGCTAACACAAGGTCACTATCGGAAAATGATGCAAAATTCACAATAGAGGAAATTTGCACAAATCTTAAGAAAGTTTTAGCTTCTCAAGCTTATGAAGAAATTATTTTTATAAGTAGAGGAGACTCTACTCTTCGAGGACATAACTTTTTAGAGCCAAGTGCCCTAAATAGTTGCTTAGGTCCTTTTGATGCTACTTTTCATATTCCAGCTTTTATAGAGGGTAAAAGATTAACAATTAATGGATCACACTTTGTTGATAAGACTCTTGTGAGTCAAACAATTTTTGCAAGAGATAAAATTTTTGGATATGAGACGAGTAATATCAAGAATCTTTTATTTCAAAAGAGTAAATCTCAATTAAATATTGAAGACATTCAAAATCTTTTTTTGTCAGATATCGAGATTTTAAATAATGAAGAAAATAATATTGTTTTTAAAAAACTAGAGAACTTGAAAAATAATAAACATATAATTGTAGATATAGAAAATTATTCTCAACTAAACAAATTTGCTTTAGCAATTAAAAAATTAACTAAACAAAAAAAATTTCTTTTTCGAACTGCAGCAAGTTTTATAAGTTCAATTTCTGAAAAAAAAAGCATCCCTTACAATAAGACATTTTTCTCAAATTTAAGAATTAGAAATAAAGAAAAGAGTTTTCTTCCAGGACTGATAATTGTTGGATCCTTCGTGGAACTTTCAACACTACAATTGAAAAATTTATTAGAGATAAGTAATTGCAATCCAATAGAATTAGATGTTTTTGAATTCTTTAAGATTACTTCATCAGAGAATGATCAGAAGCAAAGAAATTTTTTTAAAAATAAATTTTTGCAAGAAATTAGATTTTCCTTTGAGAAAGGAAAAACCCCCGTATTGTTTACCTCAAGAAAATTTATGTCCTTAGATTATTTTGAACAATTTAATTTTTATAATTCACTTTCTTGTTTTATTGCTGAATTAGTCGCAGATTTGAAGTATGAAATAGGATATTTGATTACAAAAGGAGGGATAACAGCAAATGTGATTCTTACTAAGGGACTGCATGCAGATTATGTTTATCTTGAGGGACAGATTTTAACAGGCATTTCAGTGGTGACTTACAAACTGAAAAATCACAAAAAACTTCCTATTGTTACACATCCTGGAAACATTGGTACCAAAGATTCACTTGTTAACATTTGGAAAATTTTTGAAAATAAAAATTTTTAAGATTAGAAATTTGAGATAATTTCTTCGGCAAAACTGCTGCAGGATAGAGGTTCTACTTTCGGTTCCATTAAACGTGCTAGATCATAGGTTACTTTTTTTTTGCTCTATTGCTTTACTTAACCCATTAGTAATTAACTGAGCTGCTTCATCCCAACCAAAATATTCAAGCATCATTACACCACTAAGAATTACTGAGCCTGGATTAATCTTGTTTAAGCCTGCATGTTTTGGTGCAGTACCGTGCGTAGCTTCGAAAATTGCTGCATTATCTCCAATATTTGCTCCAGGAGCCATACCTAGGCCACCTACAATTGCTGCAGCTGCATCAGAAACATAGTCTCCATTGAGGTTTAATGTTGCAAGAATTGAATATTCTTGAGGTCTAGTTTGAATTTGTTGAAATATACTGTCAGCTATCCGATCATCAACAAGAATAAGTTCTCTCCATTTTCCATCTCCATGAGTATTTGATATTGATGCTATGACTTCTTTAATTTCTTCGCAAATGAATGCTTTTTTATTACTTGTAAGTTTGTCAAAACCTGGTTCGATTTTTCGAGCATTATTTTCAATTGTAATTTCTGGATTTTTCTGAATATTATCTAATATCCAGCTTTCTCTTTCAGTAATGCAATCTTCTCTAAATTCATTTACGGCTAATTCATAACCCCAATCTCTAAATGCACCTTCGGTATATTTCATAATATTCCCTTTATGAACAAGAGTCACATGCCTTTTATCTCCTAATAATCTTTTTGCATGTTCAATTGCCTTTCTAATATGCCTTTGGCTACCTGATTTACTTACTGGTTTTATTCCAATTCCTGATCCGTCGGGTATGGATCTATTTTTTAAATTTTTACTATTTGGTATTACAAATTTGTTTAAATGGTTAATTAATTCAAGACAATTCTTATCCTCGGCTTCCCATTCAATTCCCATGTAAATATCCTCAGTATTTTCTCTATAAACAATAACGTCTAAATTTTGGGGATTTTTGTGAGGGCTTGGAGTCCCTGAGTAATATCTGCATGGTCTAACACAGCTATATAAATCAAAGATTTGCCTTAATGCAACATTAAGAGATCTTATACCTCCGCCAATGGGAGTTGTTAAAGGACCTTTGATGGCTACTCCAAAGTGTTTGATTGCTTCAATGGTATCTTGAGGTAGATAGTTATATGTTCCATATAGTTCACAAGCTTCATCTCCTGCATAGACTTTAAACCAATTAATTTTTCTTGCATCTTCATAGCTTTTTTTAATGGCTGCATCAAGAACAATTTGAGTTGCTGGCCATATGTCCACTCCAGTTCCATCACCTCTAATAAAAGGGACAATGGGATTATTAGGAACATTCGGTTTACCTTGATTAAAAGTTATTATCTCGCCTTCACTGGGTAAAGTTAATTTTTCAAATTTTGGCATAGCATTAAATTAATATAAAGATAACTTATTGAAGTTCTTCACAATTGTAATTTGAGATGAGTTATTTTCTTTAAAAGCTAGAAATTTATTATTCAAATGTGAATAGAGAATACTTTATTGATCAGCATTTCAACATCTTTATTAAAAGAAAAAGTAGTTAATAAGCAAGTTCAAGCAAATTATGTCATTTTCAAAAAAAATATTTAGCTATTTATGAATGCGAGTTCAAATGTAAGTAATGTTGAAATAGCTAATAAAATTGCTTCTACTGCCGCTTTGTTTCGGAAATATTTTCCAGATGCAAGCGTAAATTTTAGTCCTTGGGACAATTCTAATAATGAATCTATGCAAGATACTATTGATTTTGCGTTTCATTTCCCTGGTTGGAGCCCTCTTATTGAATGTAGAATAATACTCTTACAATTAAGAATTGAAAATGATAATAATGACAGTGTTCCGAAATTGTTGGGAATAATAATGCGAGGTATGATTATTCCCTCCGAAAGATGGAGAGTCGCTACTATCGGCGATTGGGAAATGACTGGCACTCATCTACCGCAAAAGGAACAAAAAGATAACCTTTTTTTGGTTTGTAAAGAACTTTATAAGCTATTCTCCACAACATCCGCTGGTAACAAAAATTAGCTGTTTTATCTATTTTCCTTGTAGATTAAATACACTGACAAAAATAATTAAAAATATATGGCAGTCGCTCTTGCAGGACAATTAAGAGAAGGGACAAAAAAATCCCACACTATGGCAGAAAATACTGGCTTTGTGGCTTGTTTTTTAAAAGGAGTTGTTGAAAAAAAATCTTATAGAAAACTAATTAGTGATTTATATTTTGTTTATGAAGCTATGGAAGAAGAAATTGAAAGACTGGTCAATGAGGAACATCCCGTAATAAAACCTATAGGTTTTAAATCATTATTCAGGAAAGAAACTCTTGTAAATGATCTTAAATTTTATTTTGGTGAAAACTGGAAAAATGAAATTAATATTTCTCACTCAGCAAAAGAATATGTTGAAAGAATCCGAGAGGTCGCAAAAAATTCACCAGAGCTATTGGTGGGTCACCACTACACTCGCTATATAGGAGATTTATCTGGAGGGCAAATTTTGAAAAGGATCGCTAAAAAAGCATTAAATTTACAGGGAAATGATGGTTTAAATTTTTATGAGTTTGAATTAATTGCTGATGAAAAGAAATTCAAAGAAGAATATTCCTTGACTTTGAATCAACTTCCAATAAATCAAAATACTGCTGATCAAATAATTGATGAAGCTAATCAAGCTTTTACTTACAATATGAAAATGTTTAAGGAGCTTGAAGGTAACTTGATTGCTGTTTTAGGCAAAATTGTATTTAATTACATTACAAAAAAAGTAAGGAAAGGAAGCACAGAGACCTAGTAATTTATGTTTGATTCATTAGTTGATTTCCTTAAAACCAATATTGATGAATTAAATGGTCATGAAATACAAATATCTAGCGAATTCAAAGAACATCGCAATCAAGACTCAAAATATATTATTAAAAATTGGCTTTTTTCATCTCCCGAATATAGAAAGTGGCGAATAACAAGATTAGATGGTGGCAAAAACCTGCAAGTGTTTAATACGGTCGCATATCCAAATTTTGATAGTGAAATGCCTATTTTAGGAGCTGATATTTTATGGTTTGGAACTTCTCAAAAGTTATTAGCAATACTTGATTATCAACCTTTAATTCAAGAAGGCAAATATCTTGAAAAATATTGCTCAAGTTTAGGTAGTATTAAGAAAAAATATTCTGCATTTGATAATAATAAAATGAAGAATATATATGATTCAAAAAAGTATTTTTCACCATGGGTGATTATATGTAGAGGAAATAAATTAAATCTTGATAGAGATTTAAATAATATATTCCATTCATTTGTAAATAATTATTTGAACATTTATAAATCGAATCCTGTTAATCAATTTTTAAATGCAGAAGAAATAAAGATTAATCAAATTAAATATGATAAGTACAGTTTTGAAAAAGACCCTGCAGATAAATTGTTTAAATCTTTTTTTGGAGAAAAATGGACACAAAAATTTATCAATAAATTTCTTTTTACATTAAATAATGAGATTATTCATTGAATGTTAATACAAGATACTATTTTTTACAGGCAAGATTGGAGATGGTATAGTTTTCTAAAATATTTAACTGATAATTTAAGTAAATATAACTGTTCAGAAAAAATAATACCCTCGGAATATTCTTATAAAGCTTCAAAATATGGTTCAAAAAAATCAAAAAAAAATGTTAATCTCTTTACATGGGGTGTAACGCATAAAAAAAGAATTAAATTCGCAAGAGCAGTGTGTATAAGTAGTCCAGATTATTCTGTTTTAAATTTTTTAATTATTCCTAATACTATTTATAACGTTCCATTTTTTGGAGTAGATTTTGTATCTCTACCTAATAGTTATTTATTAGTATTAGATTTTCAGCCTTCATTAAAAATACAAAATCAATACAATAATGAGTTAATAGAAAAACTTATAAAACTGAAAAATCATTGTCACTCATCACTCCCATTAGCTGAAAAAATGTCTGTAGATGTAGCTAGATTTTTTTCTCCAGGAGTAATCTGGTCAAAATTACCAAAAGAGGAAAGAAGTGATTTTTTAATTGCTAATCAGCTTTATACGTCATTTAAGGAATATCTTGATTTGTATTTGGAAATTCTTTTCGAAAGTAAAGAAGCCAATATGGAAATGCAAAAAGAATTAAAAAGTGGTCAAAATAATTATTTGAAATTTAGAAGAGATAATGATCCAGCAAGACCAATGTTGTCGAGTTTGTTCGGTAAAGAATTTACTGAATCTTTAATTAAAGAAGTTTTGTTTACTACTTAAAAGTCTTATAATTTATTAGAGTTTCAAATCATATGAAAAAAATTTCTGTTCTTTTTGTATGTTTGGGAAATATTTGTAGGTCTCCTGCAGCAGAAGCTATCTTTATAAGTCTACTTGAAAAGAAAGAATTAACTGATGGCTTTTTTGTAGATTCTGCTGGAACTGGGAGTTGGCATATTGGGAAAAAAGCTGACTCTAGGATGAGAATTGCAGCAGAAAGGAGAGATATAATTATCTTAAGCAGGGCTCGTCAAATTACTAGCAAAGATTTTGACGAATTTGATTATATTCTTGCGATGGACGACTCAAATTTTAGAAATATTCAAGAACTAAAAAATAGAACAGCTTCAACTGATTTTGCCTCAATTAAAAAAATACAAGATTTTAGATCAGTTTTTAATGAGCAAGAAGTTCCTGATCCATATTTTGGAGGTGATGAGGGCTTCGATTATGTCCTTGATATTTTAGAAGACTCCGTAAATGGTTTTTTGGAAAGTATTTGTTGAATTTATTTGATCTCAGTCTCTTTAGGAATCTTGTCATTATAAAGATCAATAATTTTATCCACTACCTCATTAATTGAATATCCATCCGTAATAATTTCTATTGCGTCATTTGCTTTTATTAGAGGTGAAATTTCTCTATTGGAATCTTCAAAATCTCTTTTTTTTATAAGTTCTTTTAATGTACGAAGGTCTATTTCTTGTAAGTCTTTACTATTTTTATCAGATTTTCTTCTTTTTGCTCTTTCATCTATGCTAGCAGTTAAAAATATTTTAAGTTCTGCATGAGGAAAAACAGTAGTTCCTATATCTCTTCCTTCAGCTACAAGTCCGCCTAATTCTCCAATTTTTCTTTGTTCTTCTACTAAGAATTTTCTTATTTCTTTTATTGAGGAAATTTTAGAAACGATGGAACTTATCTTTTGTGACCTAATTTCTTCAGTAACACAGTAGTTATTAACGTAAACATCCTGATGTGAACTTGTATTCGACTTGAAAATAATAGATATATCTTTCAGAATATTTTGTAATTTTTTTTCTTTTTTGTAATCAATATTTTCTTTTACAATAAGCCAACTCAATGCCCTATACATTGCTCCAGTATCTAAATATAAAAGTTTAAGTTTCTTCGCTATTAACTTTGTTACAGTACTTTTACCTGACCCTGCAGGACCATCAATTGCAATAATCGGTCTTCTTTTCATTAGAAAAACGTGATCAATTAATCTTGTCTCTCCACATCTTATCGCACCAGCCAGTAACGAAATATTATCATCAAGTCTTGCTTTTTGGAGTGTATAAGGGTGTAAATGTTCTAAATATTCTATTGAAATTTTTTTTGCTGAGACCTTTTTAATTATTTCGTTCAAATTGATCTTTTTTTCTTTTTGAAAATCTTTTTTTGCTTCAAATAACTTACTTGAAAAAAAACTAATCAATTTTCTTTCGTTTTTTGTTAAATGAACATTACGAGAACTTAAAGGAATTCCATCAAAATCTCTTTGTGTAGGAATAGATTTAATAGCAACATTTAATTTCTTTCTTTGGATAAGATTTTTTAAAATTAAAAGTTGTTGCCAATCTTTTTCTCCTAAGTAAAGATTTGTGGGCTTGATTAGATTAAGTAATCTATAAACTACTGTACAAACCCCATCAAAATGTCCAATTCGTTTTAATCCACATAATGCAGAAGACAATTCTATTGGAGCTTTTATGAATTTAATATTTTTATTATTCGGTGGATATATATCTTCATTACTTGGGATGAATATGGCATCTGCGCCATTTGAAAAGGAGATTTTTATATCATCATCAATAGTTTTAGGGTAATTATCTAAATCTAACTTGTTATCAAATTGAAGTGGATTAATAAAAATACTTACTAAATTAATATTAGAATTGTCATTTTTTGCTGTTGAGATTAGTTTTATATGTCCATTATGAAGATTACCCATTGTTGGAATGAAGTTAATTTCACTATTTATATTTCTCCTCCAATTCTCTATTTCTTCAGTTTTCCTTATGATTACTTTCTTCACTTTGTTTTTAAAAAATAAATCTATTTGATAAATAATTACTGGACAAAATCAATCTTAGGAGGAATATCTATATAGGGAAAGTCTATCATTTTTATTTCATGGATTACAAAACATCAGGTGTTGATATAGAAGCTGGGCGAGAATTTGTTTCCGAAATTAAACAGGCAGTTGAAGGAACTCATACATCTAATGTGATTGAGGGTATTGGTGGGTTCGGAGGTTTGTTTAGGATTCCTATCGATAGTTTAAAAAAACCAGTTCTTGTCTCAGGAACTGATGGTGTTGGAACAAAATTAGAATTAGCCCAAAGTAAAAACTTTCACTTTGAGGTTGGTATTGATTTAGTTGCTATGTGCATGAACGATATCATTACTAGTGGGGCAAAACCTTTATTTTTTCTGGATTATATTGCTACTGGTAAACTTGATAAGAAACAATTATTGAGGGTTGTTCAGGGAATTTCACATGGCTGCAGAGAAAATAACTGTTCACTACTTGGCGGAGAAACTGCTGAAATGCCTGGATTTTATTCAAATAATAAGTACGATCTTGCAGGATTTTGTGTTGGAATAGTTGATGAGGATAAGCTTATTAATGGTAAAAAAGTATCTGAAAATGACTTAATAATTGCTTTAAACAGTAATGGAGTTCATAGTAACGGCTTCAGTTTAGTAAGAAAAATTATTCAAAACAATAATCAAATAGATAAAGAATTTGAAAAAGTTTCTCACTTAAATTTTTATGATGAGTTACTGAAACCTACAAAAATTTATAATAATGTAATTTACCAAATGTTATCTGAAAATATAGAGATTAAAGCAATGTCTCATATTACTGGTGGTGGAATTCCAGAGAATCTACCTAGATGTATACCTTCTGATTTTATTCCTTATATCAATACAAATTCTTGGGAAATACCTATTTTATTTAAATTTCTGAAAGAAAAGGGAACGATTCCTGAAAAAGATTTTTGGAATACTTTCAATCTTGGAGTGGGATTTTGTATAGTTATTGATAAAAAATTTAAGGACGCAATATTAAATATTTGTAAAGATCATGACATAGATAGTTGGGAGATTGGAACGATAGTTCGAAAAAACGATTCAACAATTGGTGAATTTTTGCCAGAAATTTTAACTTAAATTTTCCTGTATCTTTTTTAAATGAGATTTAAAAAATTATCTTTTATACACAAATGAAAAAGTTAGGTGTAATATAGTAAAACTACCGTCGAATAGTATGGGAAGTTTAAGTATTAAGATTTAACCTTTTATTCAATGCCTTTTGCAAATAATCAACGAATTACACGTAGACGTAGTTCAGCTGGCCCCACACCTCCAAAAAGACCGATATCTAATAATTCCGAATTGAATGGTAGACAGGCTCAAGGTCCAAGACCTACGTTTTTGACACTAAGGGATCATGGGAAAGTTTTTGTTGCTGATTTACCTAATTTGTCCGATGGTCAATTAGCACATATTAGTAAAGAAGCTAATGAAGTTTTAAATAGTTTGGAAAAAAGGCTTAGTGATCTTGAAAGTGAGCCAAATATTAGTAATCCTGAAAACGATACGCTAATAAAAGCCTCCACTAAAAGAGATGTAACACTTAGGTTTATTAAATCCATAGAAGAAGAACAAGAACATAGAAAGAATAATCCTGCTTTAAGAGATGCTGCATCTGAATCGTTACCTAGAACTTTTCTTGAGGTTGCTAGACATAGATTGCCTGGAGCCACTTTTGATTCACTGCTTCGAGAGGCTCTTGAAGCATGTGCAGTTGATGAGAATACTAAAGAAAATCAAATTGTTGAAGAGCCCAAAGATACTGTAAAAATTATGGATATACCCTCTTCCAACACAAATGCTCCGCTTGTTGTTAGTATCGACGCAAGTGACGATTCCAAGAATGGCTCTATTTAATTCAACACAAGAGTTAATAAGTTTAAAGATTTATAATAATTCAAAAATCAACCTTTCTTCAGAGAAAGATCCTATTTTATGTAATCATTGCAAAAGGACTGCATCTAATGGTGTTAGATGTTTAGGAATGTGTGTAGCAGATAATGATTACTAAAATAGTTCAAATTTAGATATAAATAATCTGATGAAAATAATAAATAAATCCATTGAATTTTATATATCAATCAATATATAAGGTATTATTTATCAATAATAAAGAAAAGATTATTTTTCTATATATCAATAAGTAATTGAAACTTTTTACCCTTTATTTGAAATTAAAGTTTTTCGAAAATTTCATAATTAAATGTGTAAAAAAATTAAGGAAGGCGGCACCCAGATTCGAACTGGGGATAAAGGATTTGCAATCCTCTGCCTTACCACTTGGCCATGCCGCCGAAAAAGATTCAATTGAATCTTTTTATGATCTTAACAGTAAGGTGTCTCATTCTCTATTATTTATATGTAATGGTCATGGAGAAGATGTTATAGCATCGGAAATAATAAAAAGATTACTAAAAAAAATAAAAAATAAAAATATTGAAGTTTTGCCGTTAGTAGGTAATGGAGATATATTTAATTCCATAAAATCAAAGAATTTTCGTAAAATAGGATATTTAAAAGAGCTTCCTAGTGGAGGTTTTAGTAATCAAAGTCTGAGGGGATTTGTGCTTGATTTGTTTGCAGGATTTATAATCGATAATTTAAGAAATTTTCTCCTTGTAAAACACAAGTCAAAACATAACTGCAAAATTATCGCAGTAGGCGATTTCTTGCCATTACTCTACGCTTGGAGTTCAGAATGCGAATTTAGTTTCATTGGAACTCCTAAAAGTGATCATACTTGGAGTAGTGGGCCAGGTTGGGATTTAAGTGATTTTTATCATAAAATGAAGGGTTCTGAATGGGATCCATGGGAAATGTTTTTAATGAAATCTCCAAGGTGTAAAAATTTAATTATGAGAGATAAAATTACAGCTAATAATTTGAATAAAAAAAATATCGATGCAAAATACTTGGGTAATCCAATGATGGATTTTGTTAATGCAACAAACGATAAGATATCAAATATTATTTCTTTTAAAAGGATTATTTTATTAGTTGGAAGTAGATACCCTGAAGCTCTTAAAAATCTTGATAATTTTCTAAATTGTTTGCAAGATTTTGATTTAGGAAAGGATTTGGTAATACTTTTACCTTTGAGCATTAATGCTAATGTGATTCAAATTCTAAGTTATTTAAATAAATATGGTTTTATAAAACAGACTAAAGTTAAATTTCTAATTGATGAAGATTCAGTATGGAAAAAGAAAAATCAATATGTAGTGATTGGAAAAGATAAATTCAATTCTTGGGCCAATATGGCAGAAGTTGGCTTGTCTAATGCAGGAACTGCAACAGAGCAAATTGCTGGACTTGGAATTCCATCTCTTTCTCTACCAGGATCTGGACCACAATTTACAAAATCATTTGCAAAAAGGCAATCAAGGTTATTGGGAGGCAGTGTTTTAGTTTGCAAGAACAAAAAAATTCTTTTAAAACGTTTAAGTTTACTTTTGAAAGGAAAAGTTGATAGCTTAGAACAAGCAAAAATTGGAAAAAAAAGAATGGGGGAATCCGGAGCAAGTAAGAAAATCGTAGATGCCATAAACCTTAATTTGTTATCTTAGTAAATGTCACTAGCTTATTAATTATTAATTCTTTATATGTATCCAATAAATGATCGTCAATATCTAAAAATTTGTGCAGAGATTGCAAATCTTATGAGTATAAGCTTATCTTCTGCTAAAAAGAAAGTAGAAATTCAAATTGCAAAAGAAGGCTCGAAAACTATTCAAGAAAAAATACAAGTTGCGAAAAATGTTTTAAAAATTTGTGAAAAAAATGATGGAGATAAATTAAGTTCTTCAAGAATACTTGATAAACTTATGGAAACTCTTGATGGTGAAGATAATTTTTTAACTGAAGATTGATTCTTAATGTTCAAATATATTTGAAAATTTTAGTATATCTAAATCAGCATGTACAGAAACTGTTTTGAAACATTTCTGAGCTAATTCATATCTATTCTCTCTTTCTAAGATAACTTTTAATTTATGCATAGCTTCAATTAAATATCTAACATCGTTTGCTGCATAATCTAATTGATCTTTTGTTAGATATTCGTTGCTACCCCAATCACTACTTTGCGAGCTTTTGTCCAGTTCTATACCTAACAATTCATTAATTAAATCCTTTAAACCGTGTTTATTTGTATAAGTTCTTGCCAACTTACTAGCAATTTTTGTACAAAAAATATTTTTTGTATTAATCCCAAGATTGCATTTTAGAGCTGCTACATCAAATCTCGCATAGTGAAATATTTTTGTAATTTTTTCATCTTCAAGTAGTGCTTTTAAATGAGGAGAAGAAGATGTATTAAGTTCGATTTTTATACAAGACGTTCTTTTAGATTCATTGCATATTTGTACCAAACAGAGCCTATCTCTACCATGAATTAAACCCATTGCTTCAGTGTCAATGGCTAGGAAGGATGATTTTCTATAAAGATTATATAAATCTACAGTTAAATCGCTACTAAGAAGATCAATATTTTTATTTTCAGTTGTCATTTTAATAAGTATTTAAGGTAAATGAAGGTTTAGAATATTACTTAAGGTTTTATTTAATTAAGAATTTTTTTCTAATAGGAACATTTTACAGAATAATTCAAAAAAATTATAATATGATGTAACTTTAATTTTTATTCTCGAGTTACTAGAAAAAATTATTTAATGTCATATCCCTTAAATTCAACATTATTGCTGACAATTCTCTTGGCCATAGGATTATTTTTTTTTCTTAGGGCTTCAAGTAAAGATAGAACAACCATCGTTGAGATTTCATCTTCCCAGCAGCCAATTAAGGTTTTAAATGGTTTATGTGAATGGCTTAATTTGAGGGGATGGAAGCAAACAGGAGGAGATTTTGAACAAAGAATTTTAATATTTAAGGGTCAAGTTGTTTCTAGTAAATTTTTAGCAATTTTTTTAGGTTTTCTTGGCGGTTTTGGTTCATGTGCTTTGGGATTAGTAATTATTCAAATATATCCTGAATTAGGTTGGTGGCCTATTCTTTTGGGATTAATTGGTGGCCCTCTGTCTGGAATTGTTTATTTTAAAAAATCAGCAAGAGAGGAGAAATTTGAATTAAGGTTGATCAACGAAAATGAAAATAATTCAACTTTTATGAGACTTAGAGCCCATAGGGATGAGTTAATCTCCTTAGAAAATGAACTCGGAGAAAAACTTCAATTGAAAAGTGACGGTTCTTTATTCAAAACACCTATTTAAAATACTTTAAAATTTATCCTATAGTTTTAATCAAAAATATTATTCTCTATACAGAATTTCTCTAATTTTTTATCATTTAGCCAATTTTGGGGTTTTGTAAAAATTGATGTCAGAAATTCCTCTCGAGAATTCTTTTTAGCTTTATATCCATATTCCCATCTAGCTAAAGGCGGTAAGGACATTAATATAGATTCAGTTCTGCCATTTGTTTGTAGTCCAAAAATTGTCCCTCTATCCCAAACTAAATTGAATTCGACATATCTACCTCTTCGATATAGCTGGAATTCTCTTTCCTTAGATGAATATGTTTGAGAAGCTCTTTTTTCGATAATGGGCAAATATGAAGGGAGGAATGCTTCCCCACAGTTTTCCGCTAAAGAAAATAAATTATCCCAATTTAAATTAGATCTGCCAATATTTTGTGAAGCTTTTGATGCTTCTCCATTTTGATTATTTCCTCTATAAATATTGCCTGAACCATCTTGATAATCATAAAAAATTCCTCCTATGCCTCTAGATTCATTTCTATGTTTCAAGAAGAAATATTCATCACACCATGGTTTGAAAACTTTATGCAAATCTTGATCAACTTTCTCACAAGCTTTTTTATGCTCATTATGAAAATTTCTTACATCAGAAAGATAAGGATAAAAAGGGGTTAAGTCTGCACCTCCCCCAAACCACCAAACAGGACCAGCTTCGAAATATCGATAATTCAGATGCACTGTAGGAATAAAGGGATTCTTAGGATGTAAAACCATAGAAGTACCCGTAGCAAACCATTCATGACCTTTTGCTTCCGGCCTTTGAGAGATTATAGATTGAGGTAATTCTTTTCCCTGTACTTCCGAGAAATTTACGCCTGCTTGTTCAAAAATAGAACCATTTTTCAATACTCTTGACCTTCCTCCGCCACCTTCGTCTCTTAGCCAGGATTCCTCTGTAAATTTTCCTTTGCCATCTACATTTTCAAGCCCTGAACAAATTTTGTCTTGTAGAGTTAATAAGAGATTTTTAGTTGTTTCTCTCGAGTTTTTGGGAGGTTCTTTCAACATGTATTTAGTAAATCTTGAAGAAAAAAATTTTTTTGGTTAATTATAAGTTTCTCTTTATAATTTCTCTTAGGGGGTCCTTATTGCCTATTATTTGATAGTTCGACATAGTTCTTAATCTTTTAAACAGTCGACTACCTCGTCAAAATATTTAAAAATTTAATGACTACAATAGAAGATGCGAATTTTGCTTTACAAAAAGTTCTAGATGCTGGATCACAGAAAAATGTAATTGAATTAGCTTGGATTAAAAATATAAGAGTAACTATACCTAGGGTAATCGTAACATTATCATTACCATCGTTCGCAAATTCTCAGAGAGAAAGAATTGTACAAGAGGTTAGAGGGGTACTACTGGATTTTGAAGATATTGATAATGTTCAAATAGAGATAGATAATAATCCTTCCAAAACAGAATCTCAAAATCAAAGTAATGCTCCTGAGTTACAGGAGATTGATGGAATTCGGCATATCATAGCTGTTAGCAGTGGTAAAGGTGGAGTTGGTAAAAGTACTATTGCAGTTAATCTCGCTTGTTCTCTAGCTAAATTAGGCTTAAAAACTGGTTTGCTGGATGCGGATATATATGGACCTAATACTCCCTCAATGATGGGAGTTGCCGAACAAAGTCCAAAGGTTACAGAAGGTAGTGGCAGTGATCAAAGGTTAATACCAATAAATAAATATGGAATTTCATTGGTATCAATGGGTTTCCTCATAGAAGAAGGTCAGCCAGTTATATGGAGAGGACCAATGCTTAATAGTATTATCAGACAATTTTTGTACCAAGTTGAATGGAATAATCTTGATTTTTTGGTTATTGATTTGCCTCCAGGAACAGGGGACGCTCAAATATCCCTTTCTCAATCTGTACCTATTTCTGGAGCTATAGTTGTCACTACTCCTCAACAAGTATCTTTGCAAGATGCAAGGAGAGGATTATCAATGTTTAAACAACTCGGAGTACCTTTACTGGGAATTGTAGAAAATATGTCAGTATTTATTCCGCCAGATATGCCAGGTAAAAAATATGAAATTTTTGGTAAAGGTGGTGGACAAATATTAGCTAACGAAAATGACTTACCATTATTAGCTCAAATTCCCATTGAAATCCCTCTTGTTGATGATAGTAATAAAGGTGTACCAATATCAATAAGCCAGCCCAATAAAGAGAGCTCTGTTGTATTTGGTAATTTAGCTCAATTAATTAAGAATCAATTTGTTAATACTTAATTAATGTTTAAGAGAATTTCTTTATTAAATAACAGGGGATTTTTACAAAAAAAAGACAACTTTAATAGAGTTTTTTTATTTTCTCCGCTACTTATAATTCCCCTGTTTTTAGTTATTATTTCCGGTTTATTGATAAAAAGTATTCAGGGTGAATTTGTAGTATCAAACTATTTAGGACATATCCTAACTGGTTTTTTTGGCTATTTCTTAGCATTTTTTATTTCTTATATACCGTTAGAGAGAATTAGAAAGTATGTATTTCCATTTTATTTTTGTACTTTAATATCCTTATTACTAATTTATTTTTTTGGGATTTCAGTTTCTGGAGCTCAAAGATGGCTAGACTTGGGCATCTTTTCTTTTCAGCCTTCAGAAGTAGCTAAACTTAGTTCTGTATTGACTCTTGCTTTAGTACTCGACAAAAAAATAATTTTAACAGTAAGAGATTTAGTATTGCCCTTATTAGTAGTAGTAATTCCCTGGTTATTAATTTTCTTTCAACCGGATTTAGGGACCTCTTTAGTTTTACTTGTTTTGACAGGTGTGATGCTCTATTGGTCGCAAATGCCCATAGAGTGGATTTTGATATTAGTGTTTTGTATTGTCACTTCTATATTTTATTTAATCTTACCAATTCTTCTTATTTTCTGGATTCCAGCAATGGGATATCTTGCTTATAGATCTTCTAAAAAGAAAATTATTTTTTCTGCTCTCGCTATTTCTTTTCATTTATTTGTGGCAAAATTGACACCAATTTTGTGGCAATATGGCTTAAAAGATTATCAAAAAGATAGATTAGTTTTATTTTTAGATCCAAATAGAGATCCGTTAGGTGGCGGATATCATTTGATACAGAGTCAAATTGCAATTGGTTCTGGCGGATTATTTGGGACTGGTTTGCTACAAGGTAAACTGACTAATTTACAATTTATACCTGAACAACATACTGATTTTATATTCAGTGCTTTAGGCGAAGAATTGGGTTTTGTGGGGTGCATTGTAGTTTTATTTTTGTTCTTTTTTTTGATTAAAAAACTTATTAATATTGCAACAATTGCTAGGACTAAATTTGAATCTCTAATTGTTATTGGAATAGCCTCAACTTTTTTATTTCAAATAATTATTAATTTATTTATGACTATTGGATTAGGACCAGTTACTGGTATTCCCCTTCCTTTTATGAGCTATGGTCGAACTTCATTGTTGACTAATTTTATATCTATTGGATTTGTTTTATCTATATTTAAACGTTCAAGATCACTAAGAAGTTAATGAAATCGCAAATAACAATAAAAAAAATTCAAGACCTTTTGATGAAAGAAGTTCAAACTATAAATGTAGATGATGATACATCTAGAAGAATGTGGTGGGCTTCTTTAGAAGTTATTCAAAAAGATTTCCTACCTCAGAATTATAAACAGGGGGGGATTTGGGTTGCTTCACCTTTGCCAGCTTTTAATGATAAAAAATTTTTAAATCAACTTCATGGATGGCTTTGGTCTCCTGAGGGTTTCCCATACTTTAAAAATGAAAATGCAGGTTTTTTACCAGTCAATAATTCAGAAAAGATAAAAAAAGATTTCGATTTAGTTAGTAACTATAAAGTCTTAAATCTTTCTCAAGAAGACGGTTATGAACCTTTTTTGATGATAATCACCCCAAATTTTCAATGCGTATTATCAATTGTAGGAGAAAAAGATAAGAAAATATTATTAATGAAGTGTGATGAAGAAAGCCTAAAACTTTCAATTGAATTGATGCATGCGAAATTAAATCAAGAAAATTATGAGGAAGGAGTAAAATTTCGTAATGCAATCAATAATTTAGGTAATCTTAATATTAACAATCAATTTGAAAAATTATTTTGGCCAACATTATCGTCAAAATTAGCAAGTATTTCGACCAACCATAACATACAGAATTCTTTGAAAAACGATGAAAAAAATGTGCAAATAACTGAAGCAAAATTATTACGTGCAATTTCTCATGAAGTAAGAACTCCTTTAGCAACAATAAGAACTCTTATAAGTTCTACTTTAAAAAAATATAAAATGGATGAATCAATGAGAAATCGTTTAATTCAAATAGATAATGAATGTAATGAACAAATTGATAGGTTTGGTTTAATCTTTAATGCAGCAGAATTAGTGGGTAATGAATTACCATCATTGAATAACTTGGCGAAAATTAATTTAGCGGAAATTTTTAAAAAGCTTGCTCCTTTCTGGACTAAACAATTAAATAGACGTGGTATTTCTTTGAAGATAGATATCCCCAAACAACTTCCACAAATTTTGAGTGATTCTGAAAAATTGGAATTAATGTTAAGAGGATTAATTGATAAAAATACTAGAGGATTAAAAGAAGGTAGTACATTGATTTTAGAATTAAGACCAGCTGGTCAAAAACTTAAACTTGAACTCAAAGTACAAAAATTAGATAACAATCAAAAAGAAATTCTAAAAAAAAATCACGGTTCTGATATAGGTCCTGTTTTAAATTGGAACCCTCAAACTGGAAGTTTGCAACTTAGTCAAAATGCTACTCAAAAGTTGTTAGCCAGTTTAGGAGGGCATGTCACAAAAAGACGTGATACAGGCTTAACAGTATTTTTCCCGATTTCAGATTCAAAATGAAATGAGAATTAAGTTATATATTTATTAAATAATGTAGAAACTTTCATATCATTTTTGAATTTTGCAAAATATGAATGCTAACTTCTTATATATAAATAACTCAAAAATTAGGATGACTGAAACTTTAGTTGGTCAATTTCCAAAGCATATAGGAAGTACTGGGGGTTTATTAAACTCAGCAGAAACCGAAGAAAAATATGCAATTGTATGGAAAAGTTCAAAGGAACAAGCATTTGAATTGCCCACCGGGGGAGCGGCTATTATGCATGAAGGTGATAATTTAATGTACTTTGCAAGAAAAGAACAATGCCTTGCATTAGGGACACAATTAAGAGCTTTTAAACCAAGAATTGAAGATTTTAAAATCTACAGAATTTTCCCAGGTGGTGATATTGAATTTTTACACCCAAAGGATGGTGTTTTTCCCGAAAAAGTAAATGAAGGCAGAGAGAAAGTAGGACATAATCCCAGAAGAATAGGCGAGAATCCTAATCCAGCTGGTTTGAAATTTACAACTAAGAATACTTTTGATTAACTTCCTTAAAGTTGATATAAAAGAAAAACATAATTATAATTTGGGTTGAGATTTTTAATATGATCAGCTCACAGAAAGATAGTTTTTTAAAGGCTTACAAAGAAGGTAAAAATTTTATACCTATCATTGAAACTTGGCCAGCAGATTTAGAGACTCCATTATCTACTTGGTTAAAATTATCTTCAAAAGATTCACATGGAGTTTTTCTTGAATCTGTTGAAGGTGGTGAAAATTTGGGCAGGTGGAGTATCGTTGCTACTAAACCTCTTTGGGAAGCCGTTTGTTATGGAGAAGAAATAGTTAAAACTTGGAATAATGGCGAAATTGAAAATCATAAAGGTGATCCTTTTGATATTTTAAAAAGTTGGACAAAGGAATACAAGTCAATCATTCTTGATGATTTACCATCAATTGGACAATTATATGGCTCTTGGGGTTATGAATTAATAAATCGAATAGAACCAAGCGTTCCAATAAATGAAATACCAGAAAACAATATCCCTTATGGTTCTTGGATGTTTTTTGATCAGTTAGTTGTTTTTGATCAAATAAAAAGATGTATTACTGCAGTGGTTTATGCAGATGCAACTTCTTTAAAAGAGTCCTCGATGGAAGAGTTGTATCTAAACTCAATTTCTAAAATTCAGAAAACTAGAAATTTAATGAGAGTTCCTCTTAAAGAAAATCAGTTTTTAGATTGGAATGAAAATGAGAATTTGACTTTAGATCTAGAAAGTAATTGGAAGAAAAAAGATTTTGAGGATGCAGTTCTCTCTGCAAAAGAATATATAAGAAATGGAGATATCTTCCAAATAGTTATCAGTCAGAGATTTCAAACTCAAGTTAGTAATGATCCCTTTAATTTATATAGAAGTTTGAGGATGGTTAATCCATCTCCATACATGTCATTTTTTGACTTTGGCTCATGGTATCTGATTGGTTCAAGTCCTGAAGTAATGGTTAAAGCTGAAAAAAATAAAAATAGTCAGATTGTTGCTAGCTTAAGACCAATAGCTGGCACAAGACCTAGAGGTATTGATAATCAACAAGACTTGGAATTAGAAAAGGATTTATTAAAAGATCCAAAAGAAATAGCTGAGCACGTAATGCTTATTGATCTTGGGAGAAATGATCTTGGAAGAGTTTGTGAAATTGGTACTGTGAAGGTTAAGGATTTAATGGTTATTGAGAAATATTCACATGTTATGCATATAGTTAGTGAAGTTGAGGGAATCTTAAAAAAAAATGCTGATGTATGGGATTTGCTTAAGGCATCTTTTCCCGCCGGGACAGTGACTGGCGCGCCAAAAATAAGAGCTATGCAATTAATTAAGCATTTTGAAAAAGATGCTAGAGGACCTTATGCTGGTGTTTACGGATCTATTGACGTTAATGGTGCATTAAATACAGCAATTACGATAAGAACTATGATAGTTAAACCCTCAATAGATGGGAAATACGATGTTTCAGTGCAAGCAGGAGCTGGAATAGTTGCTGATTCTTTTCCTGAAAATGAATATCAAGAGACAATAAATAAAGCAAAGGGGATATTAAAAGCATTAGCCTGTTTGGATAAATAAATGAGTCAAAATAATCTTTATAAGGGTTTTGAGGTGGAACTTTTCACAGGTTCTTGTGATTCTCATATTGGTATTTCAGCTGATATTGAAAAAAATTTTTCTGATTTTGTAAAAGAGCCAGATAACAGAAATGTTGAATACATAACTAAACCTGAAAAAGACTATAAGTTTTTATACGAGAAATTAATAACTCCAAGAAAAAAATTAAGGAAGTGGCTAAATACTAAAAATTTAACAATCATTCCTTCATCCACTCTTTGTTTTGAGCACAATATTCAATTTCAAAGATCTGATATGGACAACGTCTATCATCAATTTATTCAAGATAATTATGGAATATCTATTGCAACTTCAAGTGTCCATATAAATATAGGAATAGATGATTTAGATAAGCTTTTTGCGGCTATTAGACTAATAAGATCTGAGGCTGCTTTATATCTATCCCTAAGTGCTAGTTCACCTTTTTTAAATAATAAAATTACAGAGAATCACTCTCAGAGATGGATGCAGTTTCCTAAAACACCAAGTAAGGTACCTTTTTTTGTAAATCATGATGCTTATATCGCTTGGATCGAGGAAAATATAGCTAAAAAAAATATGCAAAATATCAGGCATTTTTGGTCTTCAATCCGACCAAATGGTCCCCAAAGACCTTTAATTCTTGATCGTTTGGAATTGAGAATTTGTGATTTTGTTTATGACATTAACTTGCTTTTAGGGATAACGGCCATGATAGAACTAAGGATTTTAAATCTTTTTGAAAATATAAATACCTTAGATCCTATGAATGCTAGTATTTTTTCTATGAATGAATTATCAGAAATATGTGATCAAAATGAAATTAATGCTGCTAAAGATAGTTTGAATTCAGAGTTAATTCACTGGCAAAATGGTAAAAAAGTTATTTGTAGAGAATGGATTCAAAACTTATTAACAGACTTGTCATCCACAGCAGAAGATTTTGGTATGAGACATCTTTTAGATCCTATCTATAAAGTGCTTGAAGAGGGCAATCAATCTATGAAATGGATAAATCAATATGAAAAAGGCCTTTCTATTAAGCAGATAATGAAAATTTCTATCGAAGATATGATTAGGAGTGAGGCTAAGAATGTTTGATTATTTAAATAAACATTTATCTGAACTTTTTTACTTGTGACATAATGATTATATGGAATCTTTTCGACAGATAAAAAATAATAACGTGGATCTGATAAGTAACAATGACCCACTTGATAAAAATCGTCTTCTAATTGAAGATCTATGGGAATCTGTGCTCAGAGAAGAATGCCCAGATGATCAAGCAGAGAGATTGATACAGCTTAAAGAATTAAGTTATTCAAAACAAATTGATGGCGATAGTTCAAAAACTTTTAAAAATGAAATAGTTGATATTGTAAATTCTATGGATTTAGCAGAATCCATAGCAGCAGCAAGAGCATTTTCATTGTATTTTCAACTCGTCAATATTTTGGAACAAAGAGTTGAGGAAGATAGATATATTCAAAGCTTTACCAATAAGGATGTTCAAAAATCTCCCGATAATCTTGATCCTTTTGCTCCAGCATTGGCGAGGCAAAATGCTCCAGTAACTTTTAGAGAATTATTTTACAGGCTCAGGAAATTAAATGTACCACCCGGAAAATTAGAGGAGTTATTGCAGGAAATGGATATTCGTTTAGTTTTTACTGCACATCCGACGGAGATAGTAAGACATACGATTAGACATAAGCAAACAAGAGTAGCAAATTTGTTGAAAAAAATACAGATTGAGCAATTTCTAACAAAAGAAGAAAAAAATTCCCTAAAAATCCAATTAAAAGAGGAAGTAAGACTTTGGTGGCGAACAGATGAACTGCATCAATTTAAACCTTCAGTTTTAGATGAGGTTGATTACGCCTTACATTATTTTCAGCAAGTTTTATTTAATGCGATGCCTCAATTGAGGGGCAGAATCTCTGAAGCACTCACCGAAAATTATCCAGATGTTCAGATGCCCTCTGAATCTTTTTGTAACTTCGGTTCGTGGGTAGGATCTGATAGGGACGGTAATCCATCTGTAACTCCTGAGATAACATGGAGAACTGCTTGCTACCAAAGGCAGTTGATGTTGGAAAGATATATCATCGCGACGTCTAATCTTAGAGATCAATTAAGTGTCTCTATGCAATGGAGTCAAGTCAGTTCCTCCCTATTAGAGTCACTCGAAACTGATAGGGTTAAGTTCCCTGAAATATATGAAGCTAGAGCTACAAGGTATAGATCAGAACCCTACAGATTAAAATTAAGTTATATTTTAGAGAAATTAAGGTTAACACAAGAAAGAAATAATTTATTAGCTGATAGTGGGTGGAAATTTGATTTGGAGGGAGAAATTGATAACAAAAATCTAGATAAAGTTGAAAACTTATATTACAAGTCAGTAAACGAATTTACTTATGATCTAGAACTGATTAAACATAGCCTTATTAGTACAGATTTAACTTGTGAGTCTGTAAACAACTTACTTACTCAGGTTCATATTTTTGGTTTTTCTTTAGCAAGTTTAGATATTCGTCAAGAGAGTACGAGGCATAGTGACGCTATTCAAGAGCTGACAAATTATCTTGATTTATCTGTTCAATATGACCAAATGTCTGAGGAAGACAAAATTAAATGGCTTATAGACGAATTAAATACAAAAAGGCCTTTAATTCCATCTGACGTTAAATGGACAAAAACTACAGAAGAAACCTTTTCAGTTTTTCAAATGGTTAAAAGACTGCAGCATGAATTTGGAAGTCGCATTTGCCATTCTTATGTAATTTCAATGAGTCATAGTGCATCTGATTTGCTTGAAGTTCTCTTACTTGCAAAAGAAATGGGACTACTTGATCAAAATTCACAAAAGTCAAAATTATTAGTCGTTCCTCTTTTTGAAACTGTGGAAGACCTTAAAAGAGCACCTGAAGTAATGGAAAAGTTGTTTAAATTAGATTTCTACAGATCATTATTGCCAAAAGTGGGAGAATCTTTTAATCCACTGCAAGAATTAATGCTTGGATATTCTGATAGCAACAAAGATTCGGGGTTTGTTTCTAGTAATTGGGAAATTCATAGAGCCCAAATAGCTCTTCAGAATCTCTCAAGTAGAAATAACATATTGCTAAGACTTTTTCATGGAAGAGGTGGTTCTGTAGGGAGAGGTGGAGGACCAGCTTATCAGGCAATATTGGCTCAACCAAGCGGCACTTTAAAAGGCCGAATAAAAATAACAGAACAGGGTGAAGTTTTAGCTTCTAAATATAGTCTTCCCGAATTAGCTTTGTACAATCTAGAGACTGTCACTACAGCGGTAATTCAAAATAGTTTGGTCAATAATAGACTTGATGCTACTCCAGAATGGAATCAATTAATGTCTAGGCTGGCAGAAACATCAAGGTCTCATTACAGAAAATTAGTGCATGAAAATCCTGATTTGTTGAATTTCTTTCAAGAGGTAACTCCAATAGAAGAAATAAGTAAATTACAGATATCCAGTAGGCCTGCTAGAAGAAAAAAAGGTGCTAAAGATTTATCAAGTTTAAGAGCTATTCCATGGGTATTTGGTTGGACACAAAGTAGATTTCTTTTGCCAAGTTGGTTTGGAGTAGGCACTGCATTGTCATCTGAATTAAATTCAGATCCACAACAAATTGAATTATTAAGAGTTCTGCATCAAAGATGGCCATTTTTTAGGATGCTTATATCTAAGGTAGAAATGACATTATCTAAGGTGGATTTGGAAGTTGCTAGATATTATGTTGATACTCTTGGCAGTAAAGAAAATAAAGATTCTTTTGATGATATTTTTGAAGTAATTTCTAAAGAATATAATCTTACAAAATCTTTAATACTTGAAATTACTGGTAAAAATAAGCTCCTGGAATCTGATAGAGACTTGAAATCATCAGTAAGCTTGAGAAATAAGACAATTATTCCATTAGGGTTTTTGCAAGTCTCACTTCTAAGAAGACTAAGAGACCAGACAAGACAACCCCCAATAAGCGAATTTATCATAGATAAAGATGAATCTAGGAGAGCTTACAGTAGAAGTGAACTATTGAGGGGGGCACTTTTAACTATTAATGGGATAGCAGCTGGCATGAGAAATACAGGTTGATAATTGCAATATTTTTCTAAAAAAAAACTTGTTCTTCCAGAAGGTTATTTTGTTAACTCTTCACAAATCCCATTAGCTAAAGAAGTTAACAAACTTTTAGTAAATTGTGGTTGTGAGACATTTCCAATAAAACCTCTTTCTGAGGCTATTCAGAAAAGTAATTTCTTTTTTACTATACAGAGTGAATTAAAAAATAAATTATATGGCTTTGTTAGGGTTACGTCCGACAGGGGATTGAATGCTAACTTGTGGAATTTAAGCGCATTGCCAGGTACTAATCAGCAACTTTATTATTCAATATTGCTTCAAGTAACTCTTGAGAAAATTAATAGAGAAATGCCCGGATGCAGTATTTCTGTACAGGCTCCAGTATCTTCGTTTATAAGTTTAGAGGAAAATGGATTCATCCTAGATCCAAATGGAATAAGAGTAATGGGATATAAACTTTAAAAATATTTTACGAGCATGGAGGGATTCGAACCCCCGACTCTCAGAACCGGAATCTGATGCTCTATCCAACTGAGCTACATGCCCTTTAATTTTTCAATTTCTTTAAAGAAAATCTAAATATTTTAAACTTAGCTAATTTAATTAATGAATGCACAAAAAAAATTTTTTTAAATAAATTAAAAATTAAAAATTTTCGGAACCATAAAAGTTTTGAAATTGATTTAAAAGAGCAAAGAGCAATTGTTCTTGGCTCTAACGGTATTGGCAAGTCAAATTTACTCGAATCGGTTGAATTTTTAAGTCAATTAAAATCTAATAGAGCATTAAGCGATAAGGATTTAATAGAAAATGGCTGCGATATGGCTGTAGTCATAGGACAGATAAATTTTAAAGACGATTTAAAGTTAAATTTATTTCGAAAAGGCCCCAAAAGAATTTACGTCAATGAATCAATCTTGAAAAAACAGAGTGAAATAAATAATTATATTCGGAGTGTGTGTTTCTGTTCTAATGATATAGATATTGTTAGAAGTGAACCAAGTTATCGAAGAACATGGATTGATAAAGTCGTATCTCAGCTTGAACCAATATATTTTGACCTGATAAGTAGATTTAACAGGCTTTTAAAGCAAAGAAGCCATTTTTGGCGTTCGGAAAGTTTCTTAAAAACCCAATCCTCGGATATTGTTGAAAGTTTTGATATTCAAATGTCAATAATAAGTACAAGAATTTTTAGGCGCAGAAGAAGGGCTTTATTAAAAATAAAACCATATGTTGAATATTGGCACAATCACTTAAGTAAATCTAAAGAGAAAATAGATATAAATTATCTTTCGGGGATAAAAAATATAAGTCCAGAAGAAGAAGAAGAAGAAGTTATTAGTAAAAAAATAGCAGAACAACTCTTAAATCAGCGTTCAATAGAAGCATTGACTGGTAAATGTAATTTTGGCCCTCATCGTGATGATGTTGAGTTTCTAATAAATGATATTTCAGTTAGAAAATATGGCTCATCGGGACAGCAAAGGACTTTTATCTTGGCTTTAAAGATGGCTGAACTAGATTTATTAACAAAAACATTAAATGTTCCTCCAATTCTTATATTAGATGATGTCTTGGCGGAATTAGATTTAGGTAGGCAAAATTTGTTATTAAATTCTGTTGGCAAAGATAGTCAATGTTTTATAAGTGCGACACATTTAGATAAATTTAATCAGTCTTTTTTAGGCTCTTCACAAATGATTCACTTATAATTATAAAAAGTAATGATTTTTAGCTAATCTTGAAGTCACATAAATTTCTTAAATGGAAATCTACAAAAAAAGTCAAATTTTAAGTTCGTTTAGTGATGAGCAAAAATTAAGTCATCAAAGTAAACATCTTTTGTTGGAACTTTATAGATGCAATTGCGAAAAATTAAATGACGAATCCTTTTTGCGCTGTATTTTAAACAGAGCTGCTAAATTGGCGAATGCAACAGTTTTGAATTTGATAAGTAATAAATTTGAGCCTCAGGGGGTAACTGCAATTGCATTATTGGCAGAATCTCATATTTCAATACATACTTGGCCTGAATCTAATTATTCTGCAGTCGATATTTTTACATGTGGTCAAAATATGATTCCTGAACTAGCTAGTCAATATTTAATTGAATCTTTGATGGCAAAAGAGCATTCTTTGCGTGTCATTGAGCGAAATCCACCTTCAGCAGTACCTAAACAGATTAGAACTGCTGTTTAATAAACTTCACCTATTTAATTTTCCGCTTATTAGTCCTTCAAGATCTAAGCTTGTGCAATTAAATCCTAAATTAGAAAAATATTGAACTAACTCACTAAAATTATATTTGTTAAAAAAATGCTTTAATTCATCTTGGGGAATTTCTATTCTTGCAGTTGAGCCTTGGCATCGTACTCTAACCTCCGATAAGCCACCTTCTTTAAGGTATTCTTCTGCTTTTTCAACCATTTTTAGCCTTTCACTACTAATTTCATGGCCATAAGGAAATCTTGATGATAAGCAAGGTTGAGCAGGCTTATCCCACCATGGAAAACCTAATGCTTTTGATATATCCCTAATGTCTTGTTTTGAGAATTTAAATTTTGCAAGAGGAGAGATAACTCCTGCTTGTTTTGAAGCTTGTATACCTGGTCTGTAATCTTTAAGATCATCAAGATTAACTCCATCTAAAACAATCTTGTAATTAAGTTTTTTAGAGAGGTAGGTTGTATGTTGGTGGAGCTCTTTTTTGCATGCAAAGCACCTATCCTTAGGGTTTGAACTATAACTTGCTTGGTCTAATTCTGATGTTTTAATTTCTAAATGCTTTACTCCAATCCATTTTGCTTGACTTCTTGCTTCTTCTCGAAGAGTGTTGGCTAATGCAGGAGAAATACCCGTTATTGCAATTGCTTTGGTACCTAATTGCTCGAATGCTAATGCTGCTACTAATGTACTATCAACCCCTCCAGAATAAGCAATACAAACACTTTCAAGATTCTTAATATATCTTCTTATTGTATAAAGCTTTTTACTTTGTTCATCAGAGAGAATTTCTAGTTGATTGAACATGCTAATTACTTTAAAATTCAAATTAAATATAAATAGGTTGAATTTATTATTAAATCTTTAATAATATTCTTATTTATATATTAGATTAAATCTATCAATTTTGTTCAATTGGCGAATACGAATAGAAATAGAGGAATTGGAATTGTCACTGCAAGTGACAGTCAAGAGAGATCAAAAGGTCAATTACATATTTATGATGGAGAGGGTAAGGGAAAAAGTCAGGCTGCTTTGGGAGTAGTACTCAGGACAATAGGACTAGGAATTTGCGAAAAAAGACAGTCAAGAGTTTTACTTCTAAGATTTTTAAAAGGTCCTGAGAGGCCATATGACGAGGATGCAGCTATAGAGGCTTTGCAAAGAGGCTTTCCACATTTAATTGACCATGTTAGGACAGGAAGATCTGAATTTTTTACTGCTGACCAAGTGACAAAGTTTGATATTGGTGAGGCTGAGAGAGGTTGGAATATTGCTAAAGGAGCAATTGCAAGTTCTCTTTATTCTGTAGTTGTACTAGATGAGTTGAATCCAGTTCTTGATTTAGGAATGCTTAATATCAATGAAGTAGTTAATTCTCTTCAAAATCGTCCAGATGGATTAGAAATAATTATTACAGGAAGGGCAGCCCCTTCCTCTTTAGTGAGAATATCTCAACTCCATTCAGAAATGAGATCACGTTTGACAGGAGATTTATCAATACTAACCAGACAAGGTAGTTGTAGTGGTGGAATTGAGATTTATACAGGTGAAGGAAAGGGTAAATCCACAAGCGCACTTGGTAAGGCTCTTCAAGCTATCGGTAAAGGAATATCTCAAGATAAAAGTCATAGAGTTTTAATTTTACAGTGGTTAAAAGGTGGCAATGGTTATACCGAAGATGCTGCCATAGAAGCTTTGAGAGAGAGTTACCCCCACTTAGTAGATCATTTGCGTTCAGGTAGAGATGCCATCGTATGGAGAGGTCAGCAACAACCAATTGATTATGTTGAGGCTGAAAGAGCTTGGGAAATTGCTAAAGCTGCTATTTTGTCTGGTTTGTATAAAACAATTATTTTAGATGAATTGAATCCAACTGTTGATTTAGAGCTTTTACCTGTGGAATCAATACATCAAACGCTCTTAAAAAAACCATCAGACACTGAAGTTATCATTACTGGTAGGTGTAAAAATGAACCTTCATACTTTGAACTCGCTGATGTTTACTCTGAAATGGTTTGTCATAAGCATTATGCAAATGTTGGAGTTGATTTGAAAAGAGGTGTAGATTACTAAATATTCTTAAAATTATTTGTTGAACAATATTTTTTTTACTTTTTCAATGCCGCCTTCAATAGATTTTGACTGAATTTTGAATTGAGATAAGATTCTTGAAGCTTTTTCAGAACGTTTACCCGATTTACATATAGTAAAAACCTCTTTACTTAAACTTTCTTTTTGAATAAATTTTAAGTCAGATTCTTGGTTCAAATGACTTAAGGGAATTGATATAGATCCTTCTATTGCGGAATTAGAAAATTCTTCATTTTCTCTAACATCAATTAAAAGAATTTTGTTAGGTTTTGCCTTGTATAAACTATTAAAGTCATTGGCATTAATACTAGTGATTTCATGAGTTTTTTCGCAGTATTCATGGCTATCATAAAAGACCTTAAACTGAGAAAGATTTTTTATTCGTTTATTTAATTCATCACTTTTTAGATGTAATTTTTTCATATTCATATTCAATAGATCAAAAATTAAAATCTTCCCATCTAAAATTTCACCTTTTTTCAAAATGATTTTGATAATTTCATTAACCTGAAGAATTCCTATTAAACCTGTTGAAACTCCTACAACCCCATATTCTGCGCAACTTGGGGCAGCATTTTTTGAAGGTGATTCTGGAAGTAAGTCTCTTAAATTAGGACTATTTTTATATAAATTGAATACACTAACTTGTCCTTCAAAGCCTTGTACACTTCCAAAGACTAGGGGTTTATTCAATATTAGGCATGAATCATTTATTAAATATCTAGTGCCAAAGTTATCCGAGCAATCGCAAATAACATCAAACCCATTTATTATCTGAAGGGCATTTTTAGGATTAATTCTCTCTGAAAAGGTTAATATTTCACAATTAGGATTGAATTTTTTAATTCTTTCCCTAGCAGAATCAATTTTAAGATCGCCAATAGTATTTGTTTCATGAATTATCTGCCTCTGGAGATTAGATTTTTCAACTTGATCGTTATCAACTATTCCAATCCTCCCAATTCCTGTTGCAGCTAGATAAAGCAAAACAGAAGACCCAAGCCCACCTGCTCCAATGCATAATACTGAACTGTTTTTAAGATTAAGTTGACCCTCATAACCGATCTCTAGGAGGGTTAAATGTTTTTGATATCTTTCTTCTTCATCAGAGGTTAAGAAATTAAATTTGATATCTTTGGACATATCGAGTCTTTAATTTTTGCGAGCTAAACTATGAAAACATAATAAATAAAATAAAAATTTTAGTCTTTTAAATTTCCCTTCTTGATGTGATTTATTAATGTTTTTGTTAGAACTAGACGATAATGTGAAGTTTTTATAAATCAATTTTAAGTTGAAATATCTTCAGAAACTCTATATACCAACGCCTTTAAAAAATACAAAATGTTTCGGTTCGGAATTTTGCACAACAAAAAGGTAGTCAACAGACGTTTTTTCCGATACTGTCTGGTTCATATATTAAGTTTACTGAATTCATGAGTGATAACACTCCAGAGTCAAATCAAGACTCCGGCTCCGATACAAGCTCAGAAACCAAAAGCTTTTCAGAGAAGTACTCTGATGTTATGGGAAAAGTCAATGAAACCCTTGGTAATGTTGATTGGACTCAAATGGGTAAGTATGGCAAGGCGGCAGGCATAATTGCTGTTGTCGTAATAGCTCAGATAATAATAAAAGTTGTCATTGACACGATAAACTTTTTCCCAATTCTCCCTGGTTTACTAGAACTACTGGGCGTAATTGTTGTTGGTCAATGGAGCTGGCAAAATCTTCGTACCAGTGAAAATCGTGAAGCTGTTTTAGATAAGGTACAAAATCTTAAGAAGACATATTTAGGTTAGTTAAAGATTACATATCGAGTATTGCTTTAACGTAATCTTTAACTTGTTTTAAGTACCCTCCTCCAAACATATTGGCGTGATTCAATATGTGGTAAAAATTATAAATAATAATTCTTTTTTCAAATCCTTTTTTTATAGGAAAAATTCTATGATATTCTTCATAAAATTCTTTTCTAAAACCTCCAAATAGTTTCGTCATAGCTATATCTACTTCATTATCTGCCCACCAAGATGCGGGGTCAAATATAACCCCTTTTCCATTATTGTCCATTCCAGCATTGCCTGACCATAAATCACCATGAACTAAAGCATTTATTGGTTTGTGATACTGTAATTCTGATTTAATTTTTTCTTTAACTTTATTTATAATTTCTTTATCTAAAATCTTCGATCTAAGAATTAATAATTGAGGTATTATCCTTAAGTTTAAAAAACAATCTATCCAATTGTCTTCCAAGCCTTTTTTCTGATCTGTTGTTCCGATAAAACCCTCAATTGGAAACCCAAACATTTTGGGATTAGATTCAGCTGATTTTAAGTGCAATTCACCTAAACCTTTCCCAAGCTTTTTTTGGTCAAAGTCATGCATATCTATCCATTCGATTAAAAGAATCTCTATATTTTTTATATTTTTATATGCAATAACTTCAGGGACAACTAAATTTTGTTCATTAATATATTTTCTCAAATTTTGAAGACAATATTTTTCAAATTCAAGAAATTTTTTGTTTCTAATGTTTCTTTTAAGAAAAAACTTTTTGTTTGAGAATTCTATTCGCCAGGCACTATGAATATCACCTCCATGTATTTGTTCAATATTTTTTGGATAGGTTTCACCTAATTCTTCACAAATTTCGTTAATTTCAATAGGGGATAATTTTTGCATTTTAATGAGAAAGTCTGAAGTTATTGTTGTAGGCGCTGGTATAGCAGGATTAACTTCTGCAGCGATTTTATCAAAACAAGGCTTATCAGTGACTTTAATCGAATCTCATACTCAAGCCGGAGGATGTGCTGGTACTTTTAAAAGAAAGAATTATATTTTTGATGTTGGAGCAACTCAGGTTGCGGGTTTAGAGAAGGGAGGAATACATTCTAGAATTTTTGATTTTTTAGATATTCCATCCCCAGAAGCTACAATTTTAGATCCTGCTTGCATTGTTGATTTAAATGATGGTGGCAGTCCTATACCTATTTGGTATGAAAAAAGTAAATGGATAGCTGAACGAGAAATGCAGTTTCCTGGGAGTCAAAGGTTTTGGGAACTTTGTAACCTCATACATGAAAGTAATTGGATATTTGCTAATAATAATCCTGTATTACCCATAAGTAATTTTTGGGATTTTTCTCAACTTTTTAAAGCACTAGTACCTGCAAACCTTGTCACAGGTATCTTACTTAAATCTACTATTTATGATTTATTGAGGATTTGTGGATTATCTAAGAATGAGCGCTTGATTAAATTCTTAAATCTTCAACTAAAACTTTATTCTCAAGAAGATGTTTATAATACTGCAGCATTATATGGATCCACTGTTCTTCAGATGTGTCAAAAGCCACATGGTCTTTGGCATCTTAAAAACTCTATGCAGTCTTTAAGTGAATCATTAGAAAGTTCATTGATTAAAACTGGAGTTAATTTAATTTTTGGACAAGAAGTTAATTCTATAACTTTTGACGATGTAAATATGTGTTGGCAAGTATCTGCTAATTCGAAAAAAAAATCATTTATTTACAACTCAAAAGATGTGATTTATACCGCACCTCCACAATCTTTGCTCAAGCATATGAAAGATCCTTTAAAAGGAAAAAAAAATTATAAAAATCGACTTAATAATTTGCCTGATCCAAGTGGAGCTGTAGTTTTTTATTCAGCATTAAAAAAGGAACATATTAAAAAAACATTCTCAAACCATTATCAATTTGTTTCGAAAGAATTTTGTTCATTATTTGTATCAATTAGTGATGATGGTGATGGAAGAGCACCAAAAGGTGAGGTTACTTTAATTGCGAGTATCTTTACCAAGACTAAAGATTGGTTTAATTTAGATAAACAAACTTATTTAAAGAAGAAAAATGGCTTCATGAAAAAAATATCACTTGAATTGGAAAGTCAATTTGATATTGATCCTGAAAAATGGCTGCATAGGGAATTAGCAACTCCATTGGGCTTTGAAAAATGGACAAAAAGACCTAATGGAATAGTGGGTGGCCTTGGTCAAAATCCAGATATTTTTGGTTTGTTTGGCTTATCAAGTAGGACACCTTTTGAAGGTTTATGGTTATGTGGAGATTCGATTTATCCTGGAGAGGGGACTGCAGGTGTTAGTCAGTCTGCATTAATGGTTTCAAGGCAAATCTTAGCCTCCAAAGGTATAGATAATTTTAGTTTATAAAATTTTTTCTGTTTTCTTTTGCTTCAGCAAGTTTATTAGAGAGTAACTCCCAATTTTTTTCTTTGATAAGAGATTCCAGTATGTTCAGCTTATTTTTAAAATTATTTATGGAATTTAAAACATTAATCTGATTATTAATAGCTAAATCTAAGCCTAGCTGTTCATTTCCTCCGCCAACTCTCGAAGTATCAGCAAATCCTGTAGCAGCCAATTTTTGCGTGAGATCTAATAAAGATTGATTATTTTTTGTTTGCGCAGTTTCAATGAGGGCAGAAGCTAAAAATATAGGTAAATGAGAAATTAGAGATACTGCTTCATCATGCTCTTTTGGCGAAGCTTGGCAAATTTCGCAATCCATTGATTTTATAAGCTCGGAAATAGTGCTGACAGAATTTAAATCACTATTTTGCGTTGGGGTAATAATCCATTTTGCATTTTTAAAAAGACCTGCAAAACCTGAATCAACTCCTTTTTTTTCTGTTCCTGCCATTGGATGAGATCCAATAAATAGAGGATGTAAATTTTCCCATGTATTTACAATTGGTTCTTTTACGGAGCCAACATCAGTTAATATTGTTTCTCGGGGTATTGATGCTACTAATTGTTGAGACGGACTGATCAAATCTGCGATAGGTAATGCCAATATTATTAGCTCACATTTTTTTAATAAGCTCAGATCACAGCTAACAAAATTTGCAAGTTTTTTATCCTTAGCTTTTTTTTCATTAAATTCATTATTTGCTATTCCATAAATTGTATGATTTAGACTTTGGAGTTTTAATCCTAAAGAACCCCCAATTAAACCTAATCCTACTATTCCAATTTTCATAGATTGATAAATTCAAGACCCTCTTATAGTGATAACAATTTTTTGTATATTAAGTTCATAAATTTTGTATGTATTTGAAATTAAATTATAAATGCTTGAAATTTTAAGTCATCAATATTTGAAAAATTATTTGAGAGATTACAGCATTAGTTGGGAACACATATATTCTTTTGGGAGAATAATTTCCAAATGTATTGAAAATGATTCTACATATCTGATTAATTCAGAAATTTTCTCTAGCTATGATTGGTTACCTCCAATTTTGATTTCTTTATTTTTAAAGGAAGAGGATTCAACTTTTATTTTATCTAAAGAAAAAATTCAATTTATAAGCCAATTTCAGATTGATTCATTTAGAAAATTAGGTTTTAATTTTATTTTGAAAAATGATCAATTTATTTTCGAAAATCATCATGTTCGTTTAATAACAATCCAAAATTTACTTAATAATTCCAATTCTCATAATCTTAGAAATCATCGAATAGTTTATTCTGGAATTGAGGATATAAAAGAGGATTTAAAAAATCATTTTAGGATTTCTTTACTTAAAAAGGATTGGACAAAAAATTTTAAAGAATTTGAATTAATCAATCAAAACTTCATCAAAGTATATGATTCGTTGAAGAAAAAGTTCTTTATGAGAAAGATATTAGGAAATAATTATATCAATTTGAATGAAAAAGAAATTAGTTTTTTTTCAAACTTTTTTCGTGAAAATTCTTTTTTTTCGGATAAATTTTTAAGCGTAAACAATGCATTATCTAAAGGTTGGGCATGCTGGGTAAAGTTAAACGATACAAATTTAGATTGGAATTTATATTTGCAGCCAATAGATGAACTTTCTCAAATTAAGGAATTTTTTTCAAATAATAAATTTATTTTTTTATCAGCATTGCGAAAAGATAATTTTTTTCAAATGTATTTTAAAAAGCACAGTTTAGATATTGACTTGGTTATTAATTTTAAAAGTAATTTTGAAGAGAAAAAGATTTCATTATATATACCTTCTAAACAATTGCTTCCTAATAATCCTCTTTTTACTAATTCAATCTTGGATAAATGCAAAAAGTTAATACTTTTTAGAAAGGGTTTAACTTTAGTTTTGTCTGATGATATTGATTTAAAAACTAACATTGCTACTGAATTAGCTTCTAAGTACGGGAAGAGGGTATTACTAGAGACAATTCCCTCTGGTAAAAATGAAATTCTTTGCTCAAGTTTTGACTGGTGGATTATGAATTCTTATTTAATTCAAATTCCAGAACAAATTATCATTCCTTTACTTCCGATTCCAAATATGTCAGAACCTTTTAATGCAATTACAGTCTCTCATAAAAAAAAGCTTTCTCAAGATTGGTTTAGAGACTTCTTTCTTCCTCAAGCAAGAATTAAACTTGAAAGATCTATTTCCCCTTTAAGAAAAAATTCAGGTAAATTAATAATTCTAGATGGAAGAGCAAATAAAAGAAACTGGGGAAGATTACTTTTGCAAAATATTCAACCCTCAAAACAAATTAACTATATGCTACCTTTTGATTAGGTTATGATTTTGTAAATAACTAAAGAAATATGGGAGAAGCAAAAAGACGTAAAACACTTGGTTTACCTCCAAAAAAAAATAATACTAAAACTAAAATTGATGAATCTCCAAGATTATTGGATTGGCTTCCCTTCACAATCAATCAAAGAGATAACCTAATTAAATTAAGTATTAAGGCCAGTTGGTTTGGAATCGGAGGCTTAGTAATCTTATGGATTGTAGTGAGATTTATAGGCCCTGCTGCTGGGTGGTGGACTTTAGCTGATTCTTTATAAAACTAAGCTACTGTTTTTATATT
>CACMCA010000002.1 GCA_902612005.1 uncultured Prochlorococcus sp.
ATAAATTTGAAATATCCAGTCATTCTTAAATGAACTACAAGAAATCCATTATTTTTTAATGTTATTTTTTCATTAATTTGAATATTCTCATTTTCAATTTTTTTTAGTTCAGCTATTAAATATTTTCCTCTCCTATTCCATTTATATAAAAGTGAGTTCTTAAGTCCCTTAATAAATTCTTCCTTATTAACAGGGAATGCAACAGTTGAATCCCTACAAACTTCTACTTTTTTAACAATAAAATTATTAAGTTTTTGCTCTAAACCTCTTCTAACAGTCTCTACTTCAGGTAACTCAGGCAATTATTTAAGCTTTTTCTAATTCACTTTCAGCAAAATTATTTGTATTTGCTCCACCATCAGTTCCGCTTATTCCGGCGTAATTTACTTTATCAAATCTAACTACACAGTTATATTTAATACCTGAGGTATCAACTGAAGCAACTTTACCTATTTCATTGTACCAATATGATTCTGGTCTTTTTACTCTTACGAGATCTCCTCTTGAAATTGCCATTAGGGTAAATTTAACTTTTTGTAGAATAACCCATCATTAATATTCTTTGACAAATTATTCACACATATTAATTAAAAGTTTTAACAAAAATCATTTAATAAATCCTTTTCGAATTCTTCTTTAGCAGGCTTAGCTCCCTTCCATTTTTTGCCTGGGATTCTTACATCCAATTCATTTTTTTCGCAATTTATTGAAAGAATCAGTTTTTGATTTTCTTGATTTAATACATTTAAAACTTTTCTATCTTTGTTGTTTGCATAAGATTTACTTTTAATAACTATTGGACCATAAATTTGTTTATCTAACTCAAGTAATTCATTGTTTTTCTTGTTGTTAATTATTTGATGATTTTCCGAATTATTAGGATTATTTTTGCTTAATAAAATCTTTTCCCCCACTTTTATTGAATCAGGATTCTTGAGATTATTTATTTCTAACAAATATTTTATTTTTAAATTATATTTACTTGAGATCTCAGTAAGATTCTCACCTATTTGAACAATGTGATAATTATTTAAATTTGATTGTAATAAGTTATTTTTATTAGATTCCGAAATAATGAGATTTTGGCCAACAAAGATATGATTTTGATCTTTTAAATTATTCAATTTAATAATTAAATCTTTATTAATTGAAAAGAGTTTTGAAATACTTGTAAGTGTCTCTCCACTTTTTACGATATGAATTTTTTTATTTTCGGTTTTATCTTCATTAATTGATTCTTTTTTAGCAATATTCTCGATTTTATTAGTTCCTAGATCAATCTTCTCTTCAGAGTTTATAGATGATTGATTAAACAAATTAAGTAGGATTGTAATTACTAAAAATACTAATTTCATTAACTTCTCAATTTATTTAAAGATAGTATCTTAATTAAAAATCGCTAGGGTTTTGAAAACATTTTAAGTAATTTAAATTTTAAAAATAAACTTTAACAGTTTCTTCACTCTTTCGTAGGGAGGATATCTTAGATCTAAATCAAATAAAAAACCTTTGGCAGTAATAGATTTTTGATTTGAAAAATTTCGAAAACCTTCTTTTCCATGAAATTTACCAATACCACTCTGACCAACACCACCAAAAGGTAAATTTGGAATAAGGACTGGTAGCATAACATCATTGATGCAAATACTTCCTGAGCTGGTTACTTTTGAAATATGATTATGGATTTTTTTATTGCCTCCAAATAAGTAGATTGCTAAGGGTTTTGATGTTTGACTAATCTGTTTTAAAGCTGATTCCTTATCATCAATTCCAATTACTGGAAGTAGTGAACTGAATAATTCTTTCTGCAAAATATCTGTTTCATTTAATTTAGTTCTCAAAATTGTAGGAGATATTTTCAACTTTTTTTTACTAAAAGTCCCCCCAAATAAAATTCTTTTTTCTTTTTCGTATTGTTTGAGAATTTCTAGAGTTGATGTAAATTGTTTTTTCTCTAATTTTGATAGGTTTTCGGAAATAATTGGATTATCTCCGTAAAAACTTACTATGCATTTCTTTAATTTTTCTATAAAAATATTTTCAATTTCTTTATCTACAAAGATATGATTCGGAGCCATGCAGGATTGACCAGAATTAAAAAATTTACCCCAAACAATTCTTTTCGCAGCCACTTCTAAATTTGCATTCTTGAAAATAATTACAGGATTTGTTCCGCTTAACTCAAGAGTTAATGGAGTTAAGTTTTTTGAAGCTAATTTCATTATAGATTTTCCAGTTTCAGTACTTCCTGTAAAAAATATGTGGTCAAAATTTTGTTCAATTAATTTAATGGATTGTTTATTATCACCTTCTACTGTCATAAGGACATCTTTACGGAAATATTTGGAAGTAAGCTTTTTAATAAGTTTTGAGGTCGCAGGACATTTCTCTGAAGGTTTTATAACTGCAGTATTTCCTGCTGAGAAAATATTTACCAATGGCTTTAAAATATAAAGTAATGGATAATTATAGGGGCCAAGAATTAAGACACACCCTAGAGGTTCATAAATAACTTTGGAGGATGATGGAAATAGATAAAAAGGGGTATCAATCTTTTTTGGTCGCATCCAAGAATTGAGTTTCTTTTTTATAAGTGAAATTTCTTCTTTCACTAAAAGGATTTCTGAAAGCCCTTCAATTTCAGATTTGCCGAGATCAACAAAAAGTGATTTAATTATCTCTTTTTTATTTTCATCCAAAAGTTTAGAAACTATATTGATATGATGGATCCGCCATTTTATATCTTCAGTTTTACCAGTGAGAACTGTATTTTTTAATTTATAGATGTCTTCTAAATGAAATTTATCAGAAATTTTCATTTTTTACCTTTGAATAGTATTTAATATATCAGAGGATAAATTGTAAATAACTAAGGTTTTTAGGCAGTTAAATCAAAGTGAATGATGTATGAGAAATAATCAAATTTATTAATATTGCTTTTAAAAATTCAAATTTTTCTTGGTTAGTATATTTCTATGAGGGAAAATTTTTCAATTAGATTGATATCTATAAATGAAATACCAGAAGTCACAAACTGGGCAAGGTTAGAAGGATTTTCTCCTGGAATGGATGATTTATCAATTTATAGAAATACAGATCAACAAGGGGTATGGGTAGCTTGTCTAGACAATAATCCTATAGGCTCTATTGCGTGTATAAAATATAATTCCTCGTATGGTTTTATAGGTTTATTTATCGTTAAAAAAGAATATCGAAATAATGGATATGGAGTGAGATTATGGAAACATGCCCTCGAATATTTGAAAAATGTTGATTGTATTGGTCTTGAGGCTGCCCCGGATAGATTAAATGATTACGCAAAGTGGGGGTTTAGAAAATCTTCCATTACAAATCGATGGAAATTAAATGGTTCTCAAGATTTGCCATTGAGAAATTTTTATAAAGATCAATTTCATTCTTTTAAAGTTGTCCCGGGTAATAAAATTTCTTCTGAAGCAGTCTTAATTTATGATGACCAAAGAGAACCCAGTCCCAGACCACATTTTCTAAATGACTGGTTAAAAAATTATCATGGTAATGTCAGTGCAATTGTCGATAATAATGGGATGTGCCATGGATTTGGCAGGATAAGACCTTGTGTATTGGAGGATAATGGGCAAGGCTGGAGAATTGGCCCTCTTTTAGCGGATACTCCACCACTTGCTGAATTATTAATAAGGGAGTTAGTTGGTGATTTAGATGCTCAAATCTTATTGGATTGCTCTAATCTGAACCCTTATGCAAATTATCTTTTATCAAGTTTGGGATTTGAGGGAATATCAAAAACTTACAGAATGTATAAAGGCATTCAACCTCCCTGCCCTATGAATCAAGTATACGGACTAGCCTGCTTGGAACTGGGGTGACTTCCTTTAAAGCGTTCATTTCCTCTTTTGTTTCTGTAATACTGAAAGAAGTTTGTTTGATTAAGATTAACTTCCAGAAGGTTTCAAAATTTTTTCTACAATATCTGCGTTGATTATAGTGATCTCTCCATTGTCAATATTGGCAACTTGAAACAAGGTCCATGAATTTGGATTTCTAGCTCCTCCAATACAGTCGATAACTTGACCGACCCAATAATTTTCATCCTTTTCTTTAGTACCTTCGCAATTTTCTTTTTTAATTGCGACATAATCACCAGGCTTAACGAAAAGAAACTCAGGAGTTGCTGAGCTCACAATAAATAACTAATAGTATATACGTACTATAGTAAGTTATTAGTTTTGTTGCTGAACTTTGAATTATTTAGCAAACTAGGGGTAATTCAAAAATAAAATGGAATCAACTGAAATTGCTATATTTTCAACATTATTAGGGTTAATTCTAGCTTTAACTGACGCTTATATAGAAAGAAATATTCCTGGATAATATTTCCAATTAGTTTCTTAAATTAAATAAGATTTAAGCTGGTCTAATATGTCGGCACGGTTGGAAACTAATTTTGTAAAAACCAAATATATCAGACCCCCCATTGCGAGCCTTCCGTTAATTTTTTCTAACTGCTTTAGTTTTCTCAAAAAATACTCTTGCGGTTAAACAAAATTTAAAGGGTATAGAAAATAAAAAAGTATTGATTACTTCAAAATTAAAAAGTTTTTTAAAAATTTATAGAAGTTTATAGAAATATTATTTCAAACACAAAATAAATTTAAAGCCAAGCCTCTTTCATCTCAAGATAAAGCCTCTCGCTCTCAGCAGAATTAATTTTGCTGTCTGAATAAGATTGCTGCTGCTGCTGCTGCTGTTGCTGAGTTGAGTTAGTATTAGAATTTTGCAATTCGCTCATTAGAGGAAAAAATAATTGTGTTTATTCTCTCATATTTGATGCTTTTTTTGTCAAAATAAATTCTTAAATTTTATTTAAATTTTTCTACGTTTTTAATTAAAGTTATTTCGCTACCGTGGTTTTGTTGTATAGAAATTTAACTTCCCAATATACAATTCCTAGAAAGATAGCACTTGCAATAATAATTTCAGAAATGGCTAACATTTTATTTGTCATTACTAATTTAATTTTGGTATCAATTTACACAGAAAGCAATAGGTACTAATTACATTTAAGATTTTAAAAAATTCTTATTTAATAAAATAAGGCTTCAAAATAATATAAAATTCTAAGTAAGATACATTTTTTTTCGTGGGAAGTTTTATAAATTCAACAACTCTTATACCTTTAATACCTTTAGTAACCTCTTTATTTATTTTTATTTTATTGGTAAGTTTTAACAGAACACTTAACAGGTTAACAAAACCTGTTACCGCACTGGTTGCATTATCTTTATTAAGTTCTGCTTTACTAAGCTCATTTGACTATTTTAAGAAAATAGAAAAAGAATTAGTTTTATCTGAATTTGTCAAATTTTTTGAAGAAAAAAATTTAGTTATACATCTGAATTTAGTAAATGAAAAAATTATAATTTTTTTCTCCTTAATAATGATTTTATTAATTGGATTATCTTTTTATAAATTACCTAGAAGAAAAGGTTATGTCTCACTGATGATTAGCCTAGGATTAATATCTTCTTCGGTGATGCTCTCAATATTGCTAATAGATTTCTCAGCCTTAATCTAAACTTTAGTAAGCATTGACAAAGCTTCGTTAAGTTCTTGGACATGATTCAATTCATCTTGAGCAATTTCTTTTATTCTTTGATCATTTGGATTATCTATTAAATATTTGTTATAAGTTTCAAATGCATGTTCTTCGATTTTTATGTTGACATCATAAGCATTAGCTGGAGAGAAGAAATAATAAAAAACCATGATCCAGTAATAGACAAGCACTAGGTGCCTTGCAAAAAATCTATCAATCCAGAACCTATCTCCTCCTCTTTTCTCCATTTCTTTAAGATGCTCAGTTTCGTTAATAGCTTGATAAAAATGTTCTTTCATTAAAATCATTGTTTTTTCATTTTTAATTCCTAGGGATTCTTTAAAATGAAGAACTGAAAGAAATGCAAAATAAGGTGATCTGGCTATTACTTCTAAAACCCAAAATCTTTGTAAAGATCTACCGGAGTATATGAAGTTTAAGAAGTTAACAGTAGTATTCAAAATCAAAGAATTTAATTTCTTCATAAAGCTTGCTTTTCTTTAAGTATAATTACTCAGTAGCTCGAAGGCTATAATGTATTCAAGTAATTAACCAAAAATTAATATTTATATTCTAAAAATTGTTGCTTCCATTGAAATATTTTTTTTTCATGCATTAATTGGATAGATGAAAATTTTATATGACAAATACTGAAAAAATTGCAAATGCCAAAAAGAGGATTGATGAATTAGAAAGACTTATAAAATATTGGAACAATTCAGACCATGATGAGACAAAAATAGTCAATTTTACAAGGAACATTGACAAAAAAGTTGCTTAGATTTTGATAATTAAGGCTGATTAACTTTTATCTGCTTAAAGTGATTTAATATCTTTGAGGTTTTAAATAGAGCAATTAAACCTATTCTCAAAAACGGTAAGGAAGAAATAATCTAAAAGAAAAATCTATATGAAAAATCTATATGAAAACCTTTTCAAAAAAATATTTAGTTCCGATTAAATTTATACCATGGGCTTTTTGGCTATTTATATCTTTTATGAGTATATATTTGTGTAGGATAGCCTGGGTAAGTTGAATAATTGATGTATTTAGCTTCTCCTTAACCAACCTGGAGCACCGCCAAACCAATCCGATATATCATCTTCATTAGGGTTGAAATGATTTTCTTTATCTAGTCCATCTATCCCAAATGATTGTAAGAGGTTATCAATCCCTCCATTATTTTTTGTGCCATTTCTTCTAAAGCTGTTAGCTTTTTTCAGCCAAAGAGAAATTGTAGAATTGTGGTGTGCAAATTTCTCAACATATATCCTTTCTTCTAATGTGATTAATTTATCCTGAGCAATTCTTTTAATTATTCCTTGGATCTTTAGTCTTTTTGCATTACTAAGAAGCATTTTTGATTGATTCACTAATCTTTTTATAGGAAGGATTACTAAATATATCTTGTCAATGTTAATTTCAACAAATTCACTATTTTTGAAGGTTTTTAAGTAATAAAAGTCTTAAGACACTAAAAAAAGGGATCAATAAGTTACGTATGATACGTTTATTCATTTATCAAACTTATAATTCCTGGAAATTAGATAAAAAAATCAATCCATTCATGAGGATACTTTGAAATTAAGATAATTGGATACAGCTGTTGCACAATGGTAAACCTGTACTACTATTAGTACAGATGTATTATTAAGATATGAAAGTGATTTCATCTTCTCCTTATGCCCCTTTTAATTCAAAAGAGTGGAATTCTCTAATAAGCAAAAATGCAAAGTTTGAAAATACTCCAATAAAGATTCAAAAAAAATTTTATAGAACTTTTACTCTAAAAAAGATTGAAAAAGATGAACTTTTGAAAGAGAAGAATGAATTGCATCAACAAATGCAACTTGTATTCGGATAGAAAAATATTAACTAACAATCTTTTTGTTGAATATTATTTTACGAGATCCAATTTTTTGTTAGATTAGTAGAAATACAAGAAGGATTTAATTTGGCTGTAGATCGAGAACTTTTAAAAGAAGTTACCCAAGAACTTTGGAATACCGTGAAAAAACTAAGACCTGAAATAGATAGGCAAACTCGGCTTCAATTAGTTTTAAAGGCCCTATTAACTATTGGAGATTTGCCAGATCAAATGCAAGCTGCCATGGTGGTAGGTGTTTGCGCAGAAATGGATAGGAGTGATGTTGATAATGTTGAAACTAATTCACAAACTAAAGATTCAAGCGGAGATGATACTACCACAGGCAGAAAAGTAGTTAGAAGAAGTTCAGCTAAATAAACCTTAAACGATCATCCTTTAATTTTCTTTGATTCGTTTTTATTAAGTCTATTAAATAGGTAATATGAAATTACAAGTAAGAGGGGAACGAATATTGAATGTAAAGTCATCATTAATTCTGTTTGGCCCATTCCTATAAGATTTGACTCGTTTGGAAGTTGTTCTGACCAAGTGCCAACTAAATGCCAGGCTTGAGGAATAGATAAGAAAAACATATAAGAGCTATAAGTTAAGTTTATGTTCAGATAAAGATTATCATTATTGAACGTTTTTGCTTTTTTTATTCTTATTTCTTAACTAAGTATTTGTAGAGTTATAAAAAAGAACTTGATTCATAAATTTATTTTCTTAAGAAGAGTTTTAAATTCTTTTTTACCAATAATTTTTTCAGCTGCGTAAGCCCCACTTGCTGAAACAGCAGGGATTCCAATACCTGGAAATGTACTTGCACCGCAAGTAAATAAATTTTTCACTGGAGTTTTGCAGCCTGGGAAAAGACCTTTTGCTGCAGATAATGCAGGGCCGTAACTACCGCAATAGGTATTGGTGAATTTTTTATGAGTGATTGGGGTTCCTAGCATCTTTAAATCAATCCTTTCATCTATATCAGGGATGAATTTTCGCACTGCATTAAGGAATATTGAACATCTTTCTTCTTTCAAATTTCTATATTCTAGTTCCTTTGGATTTAGGTTTTCCCAAATTTCCCAAGGTTCATTTGCGGGAGTATATCCATGAAGAACATGCTTTCCTTCAGGGGCCATATTTTTATCTAAAACAGATGGTATTGAAAATACAGCTATATTTCTTTCTGCGGTTATACCTTTTTCCCACTCATCAACATGTATTGCATGTATTGGCAAATTTTCAAGACCATCAGCATCAAAACCTAGATGTATATGAAGGAAAGAATCACATTTATTAGGGTCCAAAACTTTTGTATTCCATTTTTTTGAAATTTCATTTGGAATTAACTTTTTTAAATTCCAAACATCAGTATTCGTGACAACAGATTCACAACTATAACTAGAACCATTATTAAGCGTTATACCTGTGGCTAAATTATTATTGAAGTTAATTGTCTTTACTCTGGAAGAAAGAATTAATTCTCCTCCATTTTTTTTAAATCCATTAATTAAGGCTTTCACAATAGATTCACTACCTCCTTTGGGGTATTCAAGATATGAATTTGGTTCAAACCATTCGTTAAATAAAGTAGCCATCGCAGCTGTATTTGTATCATTCATTGACATACCACTTATCAAAAAGCTCAATAAATCAACCCAATTTCTGAGAAAAGGATCCTCTAGATGATTATTTACTAAATTCCCAAAACCTTTATTAATTTTTGATATTTGATTGATATTAGGTAAAAATTTTGAGGTTAAATTTATTAGATCTAAGAAATTTATTGATTCCGGTGAAAATGAGAGTAAAGGTATTTCATTTATTATTTGGCTAAGAGGTTTTATTCCAGAAATAAATGATTCCCATTCTTTAACAGATTTCTCACCCCTTAAAGTTTTTATTGTTTGTTTAAAAGGTTCTTCACCCACATCAAGATTAAAATTGCCTTCTGGGACAATTACTTTCCAACCTTTGTATTGAAATAGTTCAACTTCTTCATCAAGTAATTTAAGAATTTGCCCTAATGGATTAGTTGTGGGCCATTTACCTATTCCACTCCACAATGAAGGACCTGATTCGAAAGTGTAACCTTTTCTTTTGAAACTGTGAGCAACACCTCCCGGTTGATTATGTGCTTCGCATATAAGAACTTTTTTACCAGACAAAGCAAGAATCGACCCACAACATAAACCTCCTATACCACTGCCTATAATTACAACATCAAACTTTTCCATTAAATATTTACTTTACTCTTTTCCAAAGTAAAAAAGTTTATACAAATGTATTAGTTGAAGTTGTAATGCTTAGTACAACAGCTAGGAAAAATATGTAAGGGACTACTTTTAGTGGAATGTATCCTTGGCTTTTAGAAATAAAATCCATTGAATTAGTTACTTTTTGTAAATATAATAACGAGATCTTGTTCCTTATGTGTGCCAAAAAATTATTTTTTTAGAAATATATTGAAACAAAGAAATCTTTTTGAGGTGATCTTTTTGGTTTGAACATTTTTTATCGAGTTATCTTAGTATTTAATTCTTAAAAAAATTTATTATGAAAGACTTACCTGATATCAAGAAAATAAAAATATTAGAAAAAAATTCTCAAAAAAGTGGTAGCGGAATACTATATGAGGAACTGTTAGGAATATGGAAGTTTAAGTATGTATGGGGAAAGGAGTTAGATGAAATCAAAAATGTACCCAGTTCGATTCTCCAAGTATTGTCTGCAAGACTCGAATTAAAATGTAAAAATAAAGAGGATCAAATAAATTATGATATAAAAAATTCAATTAATTTTGGATTATTAAACATTACGTTTTTAGGCAGCGCAGAATTAAAAGGGCTTAGACCTTTATTGACTTTTTATTTTAAAGAATTGAAAATTAGTATTAGTAACTTTCCTATATTTAATAAGGAATTAAAAAAACCTGAAGATAAAAAAATGCCTTTTTTTTTCACTTGTAGGAATTAGTACTAAAGATAATTGGTTATGTGCTCGAGGCAGGGGTGGAGGGCTCGCAATATGGGTTAAGTCTTAAATTAGTGGTATTCCCCTAGATGATCTATCTTCCTTACAGTAACTTTATCAACTTTTTGTCCATTAAATCTTAAGAGATCATCTCCTGAAAAGTCATATCCTAAGCGTTGACCTATTAGGGCTACATCACCTGCTGTAGAGGATCTCGTAACCTGCTTTTTTAAGTCTTCATCAGATTGCATTTTAATTAAAAATTTCCTTATTTCAGAAAAACTCATTACTAGAATTTGATAGATGTTAAAAAATTTATAAAAATCTTTTTCTTAGAAAGAACAAGATAAATAGATAAACATTATACTATTACTATGACTTACTTATTCCTTTATGTAGTTGGCATAATTTTAGTATGGTGGATATATCGTGTTGGTTGGCTTGAGGCACTTAAAACAGTAGTTAAAGTTATAGTTCCTTCTGCGCTTATTATCTTATTTAACATTAAAGCTGGTAGATTACTTTTTAAAAGTCCTGTAGTCGGTTTATTAAGCGCTTTGCCTACCTCTATCTTTATTTTTAGAGGATCATCGCCTTTAGTTAGTTATATAAACAACTGGTTAGAAAATAAAATAAATAAGTATGATGATTCGGAAGTTATAGATACTGATTCTGTGCCTTTAGATGATTAATTTAATTCAATCAAAGCCAAGAAATAATTCTTTGTGTACAACAAGAACATCAAATAAAGTTGTCCCATGAATAGGACTTAATGGGATTTTGTCTATATTCAATGCTTCTGCGCAAATTAAATGAGCATCCCATTTTGTATCGTGATCACTAATTTCAATTGACCACTCAATTACTTTTTTGAAATGATCTGGCATCTCTGAACCAATTTTTCTGCAAATTTGACATAGAACTGACAAAAGAGGAGGCTTTGATGGCCTTTTTAAATCTTTAATAAGACTAGGCTGTGTAAAAACACTTGTATAGCGGATGTAGTCTATCAATTCATATTCTTCTTTAGTAAGAGCTGCTTTATCTAATGCTCTTTCAAATTCGTCTATAGGGGTTATGGGCCTCTCCAAGATATTAGTTGTTGCTGTTGTCTTTATTTGAAAAATTCTTGTTATCTGAATCTATTTTTTCCTGATTAATTTCATTTGTTTGATTGCTTTCTATAAATTTAGGAGATTCACCTTTATCTTCTTCGTTCATAACTTGATCGATTTCATTTTGAAATTCATTCGACGCTTTTTTAAGACTTTTCAAGGTTTTGCCAAGTTGTTTTCCTAATTCTGGAAGTTTTTTGGGACCAAAAATTAAAAGAGCTAAGATAACTATTACAGTGACTTCAGGCAAACCTACACCAAAAATATTCATAGCTGATGACTATTAAAATAATTAGGAAATCTATTATTAAATATAGTCAAATCATGTAAAAATTTCATTCTTAAAATAGCTTTATTAATATTAAAAAATTTTGAAAAATATTATTGTCATTAATACTCCTTTAAAGAAAACTAACCAAAGTAATTGATAATCACTCAATTTGAATTTTTTTTGGTACCAATTTATGAGAGTTTTATGTTTATCTATTAATTTTCTCATTTTCACCGAGATTATTTACTATTAACTCTTATTTTATCTTAATTTCTTTTATTATTATTTTAAATAAATCCTAGACTCAAATCAAATTAGATTACCCTATTAAATTTTTATCTTTTTCTAAATTAATTTTTTTCTAAATTATTGAAACTATTCGCTAAAAAACAAACATCTTAAAAAAAATGAAGTACTTATTCGTTGTTTTTTACCTATTTTTTCTAATTTATCCAGCTGAAGCTGTCACTACAAAAATGTTTAAAGTATTAGATACGTGTGCAAGATATCGACTTGGTGAGATTAATGCTGATGAGGCTATAGAAAAACTAAAATTAAAATCTACGAACTCTTCCACCAATCAGCCTAAGGACCTAGTAAAAAAATATTGCTCAGTATTTACTCCAAATGAAAAAATTGAATTTTAGTCTTAGTAATACATTTTTAATTATTCATTTTTGAATAATCTTTAGCATTATTACGTATTTCTTGAACTTTTTTGAAATTAGTTATTTTTAAGTTAAAAATAACTCCCAAAAAAAGAATAAGAAATAAAAAAATATAAATTATTAATTCCATAATATTGAATTAATAGTTTCACCCTAGTTTATTTCAATAATTTTTTAGTATCTTTTAAAACAAAAAAACTGACTTTAATATCAGTTATCTATTTTAAGGCCACAAAAAAAACATATTAACCTCTAATATGAAGTTTTATAAGAATTGTTTTGCAGATTGGAGATAAAATTCCAGAATTTTCTTTACTGGATCAAAATGGAGTTAAAAGATCAAATAAGGGATTAAAAAATCCTCTTGTTTTGTTTTTTTATCCAAAAGATGATACGCCGGGTTGCACTGTAGAAGTTTGCGGATTTAGAGATAAATATGACTTATTTAAAGTATTAGGTGCGCAAGTTTGGGGAGTAAGTAATGGAAGTACCTCAAGTCATTTGGCATTTGCTAATAAAAATAAATTACAATACCCACTACTTTGCGATAAGAATGACTCTCTTAGGAAAACCTTTAAAGTTCCTAAAGTATTAGGTTTTATGGATGGTAGGGTAACTTACGTTATTGATCGCAGAGGGACAGTAAGGCATATTTTTAGAGATTTATTGAATGGTCCTGAACACATTAAAGAGGCTATTAGAGTACTTAAGGAAATTCAAAATCAATAAATTATTATTCAAAGAATTTTAGATTAATAAGTTTTGTTTTATTATAGTTTCAGCTTTTTTTAATGTATGAAGAAAATGGGAATGCAGGCTGTTGATCTTGCTATTCAAAATGGAGTGGATCTTGACGGTACTCCAATTCCTCAAAAAAATGCTAGATCTATACAATAGAATTATGAATGAGGAGAATAAAAGACAAAGGAGTGGTGTTAAAAAATCAATGAGAAATAGATGTGTCAAAACAGGTTCTAAGCATTTTGATAAAGAAACATTGAATCAATTATTAATAGAATCGGGATGGGAAGGTCTCAAAGAAAAGGAAATTTTATTTTTTTATAACTAAAAAATATTTTTTTAATTTTCTTAGAAATTATGTATGGTTATTTTTTATCTAAATTAAGAAACTGAAAACTAACTAAATATTTTTTTAATTTAATTTTTTGAATTATTTAAACCATCCTTTTTTGTTGGAGGAAATTATTTTCTCTTTTTCAGCTTTTGCTTTATTACTTGCTTTTTTGTAAGCGAAGTTAGCTTCTGTAACCGTAACAATTGATATAAAAAAAAGACCAGAAATTCCAATTATTTGTTCACTTTGAGAAGGTTCTGAATTTCCTTGTAAAAAAAAACCTAAAGCGAACCATGCAGTACTAGCAGTGATGGTAAAAAAATAGGGTTTCCATCTTCTTTGATATAAGTAACCCGATCCTAAACCAGGAAGAAAATTTAAAAAAGATGCTACCCACCCTTTTGAAGATGCAAGTATTTCGTCTCTTGAGGGATAAGACATTTATGTTAAGTATTTATTAAATGTGAATTTATATAAGCAAAAGATATCGCTGCACAAATTACCCAACTAAACGGTAAAAACATTCTTATTTTTTCTTTATTGTTGTTCATTTTTTAATTATGGAAAATATTTTTAAAATCTGTGGATTAATGGATATCTTAAAAGTAGAAGAATTAAAAAAGACGGTTTCTAACCGTCTTTGAAAAAAGTAATTTCTCTAAAAATAAATTAAGTATCTTTTGAGGCTGAGAGTACTTTAAGTTCTTTTTTTACTTCTTTTTCTCTCTCTTCAAGATGTTTTAGTTGAGCTTTAAAAGCATCTTCAAGTCTTACTTTTTGTGTTGTAATTTCATCAAGCTCTTCTTGATGTTGGTTTTTCTTTAACTCCTTCATTTCACTATCGGAAATAACATATACAGGACGATATGAAGGAGTTTCAAAAAGAAGATCAAACATTGAATACATAAGTGACCTTTGAATTAGTACAAATTCAATATCTGATAATTCTTTGGAATATGAAAGGATAAATACCGAAGATATTGATACGGCAAATACACCGAATTTCGGTTTACCTAACATAACCGCCCAGTATTTACCGATCGAATTTTAAGGTATGTTTTAAAGTATTAAGGAGATGAATCTAAAATTTTAAATCAAAAAGAACAAAAATGGATTTAAAAATTACTAAAACATTAGTAATCCCATCCAACGAAATTAAGTGGCGATTTTCCAGATCCTCTGGTCCTGGAGGGCAAAATGTAAATAAAATTGAAAGCAGAGTAGAGATTATTTTTGATTTAGAAGATTCCAAAGTATTAAATGATTATCAGAAAGAAATTCTTAAGATAAACTTGAAAAACAAATTAGTAAATAATAGCTTAAGTTTAGCGGTTCAAGAACACAGAAATCAACTATTAAATAGGCAGCTAGCTTTAATAAAATTTAGTTCAATCATAAAAAATGCTTTAAAAAAACCATTTAAATCAAGAAAATCTACACAACCTACTAAAGCATCACAAAAGAAAAGAGTTGAGGTTAAGAAAAAACGTGCCGAATTAAAAAAAAGTAGACAAAAAGAAAAAACATATCAAATAGAAATAAACTAAATAAATATTTTCCTCGCAGATTGCAATCAAAGCATGTGATAAATTTAATTTTATTTTGGCTTATTGAATTCAACTAATGATTTCTGGTTAATTGACTCCAATTTTGTAGGGGTGATGTGTTTCTACAAAGATAGAGATTATTCTGATAAATATAATGATTATATCTTTATTGAAGAGGGAATTATTATGGGAATTTATGGAGAAAATCCTCCATTAATGAAAACTAGAAAAAAAATTGTTATTGAAGAAGCAAGATTATTATGGCAAAAATTGTTAAGTGAAGGTTGGCAAAAAACTAATAAAGAATGGTGAGGAAATTCAAAAATAAATTTTTTTAATTTCAGAAAATAAATGAACCTTTAGGATATAGCCTGGAAATTTTTTTTTTGTTGTAAAAATTTCTTTTTTTTGATGTTGTTTTCATATCTTCTCAACATCATTAGATAGTTTGTAACTCCAAAAATTATTAAAAACACAATAAATCTTATTCCTGCCTCAAAGTTCATATGAGTATTAAGCTTTATTTTAATCTGACAATTACTAATCAAAAATCAATCGGTATTTATATCTAATTAATATGTCTAGTAAAAATCTTTTTAGTTTTTAATGTAAAAAAAAATACATAAAAAAATTAATATTAAAATTGCACTAAGGCTTCCGATTGGGTTAGGGATATTTTGTGCAAAAGGCCCTGCTAAAAAAGAAGGTGTATTTTCTTTGAATTCTATTAATCCGTTATTTAATAAAAACCAAATACCAACAAGTCCTCCATGAATTCCTATGCAATTCCATAAAGAACCTTTATCTCTAATTTTTACTAATGATAGAAATATCCCAAGCAAAATAAATCCCAAACGTAATCCTACTATGTTCCAAAAGATCTCATTTGATAAATTATGAACAAAGCTAAAAATTATAGCTTGTAAAGCTATTGATATTTTTGTACCATATTCAAATTTTAATTCTTCTAGTAACCAGCCTCTAAAAATTATTTCCTCTGCGAATCCAACACCGAATCCCAGTAAAATAGAATTTATCAATATTATTGGCGATAATTGACCTATCCAAGAAATATAATTTTTTTGCAATAGTGGTATCAGAATTAGAATTATTAAAACTAAAGCAAATAAAATACCTTGAGAAAAATTGAAAAAGTTTTTTAAGAATTTGTCTTTTGTTATCCCAAGAAGTATCCAAGTACTTGATTTGTTTCGTTTGATATAAAACCAAAATGGGAGTAAAAAGATAAAAAGTAAGAAAGTAATAATAGTACCAATTAAGGATAAATTTTCTTTTTCAAAATTAAACAATAAAAGTGGCTGAGATAAAGCCCAGCCAATGCCATAAAGAATGGGAATAAAAAATATAGTGGATAAAAATCTTGGTCTTAAAAGAAAAAAACTTCTAATAAGTATCATTACATTTTTCATTTTAGTTTGAATATGATTTACCCCAGCTTTTGCCTTTTATTATTCTAACTACTTGTTCAAAAAGTTTTGGCTTTTTCTTTTTACTATAGTTTATGTTTTTTGAAAGATTAGATAAATCTTTATAAAATTGCCGAGTTATTTTATCTTCTTTATCACTAGGCCATAGTAATTCTGAGCCCTTTTCATATTCTTCTTTATATCTTTCTTTAGTCAAATCTTTTTTATATCGTAATAATTTAAATTTTACTTATTGCAAATGCTTAAAAGTGATGTTTATTAAATTTGTGTATTTATTTAAAATTTATGCTGATTAATCTTTCAACTTTAATTTTTACATTATTATCTCCATTGCTTATTTTTGCAGTAATAGTATCTGTTTACTTATTTCATTAGGAAGTATTTATCAAATAAACTTAATTAATTTAAGGGTGTATTATGCCTACTTTTTCTAATGCAAATGATAAAACTGCAATTGCCGCCATTAGTGTTAAGATCTTGTTCTTTTTGATGAAATCCATAATGAATATAAATAATCTATTTATTAAATTATTATATAAAATTATAAATAATCAAAATCATTTTAACAATTACGATGGAGCCAATATATGTAGGAGATTTAGTTCCCTTAATAGCTTCTTTCAAAAAGATTATTGAAAAATATGATAAAGGTATAAAAGAAGGGGAATTTTATGAAGAACCTATTGGCCGCGATTTTAATTACCCTGATTGGTAAATATGCCTACTACAAAAATAACTTTTGCCTTAGCAGATTGGATTAGAGAGTGGCGTAAGTGCCGTGATAAGAATCCTTCTATTAATGACTGTGTAAAATTTGTTGAGTGGAAATTGGAAGATTATAAGCTTTCTGATAGTGATAAAAGAATAATTGAATCTATTTTGCTATATGAAAATCAATAAGTTAGGGTTATAGACTTTAATTTTTATATTTATCTATAAAAAACAAAAGATCATTAAAATCCTCTTACAAATTAAGAAAAAAGTAAATCAGCATATTTACGGATTTACTGAAAATATAAAAAGGAGTAATTTATAAATGTTGAGTTCGGAGGCAATCTAAATGATTGATAGTCCGCCTGAAATTTAGCAAATTCCAAAATATAGGAAGCGTATTCCTGAGAATGGGATTATTCGAAAATTCAAGTTCAATCAATTAGTCTGATAAGACTTCGCTCTATAATTACTAGCGACAACAGGGACTGAAATTATCGAGAAAAATCCCCGAATTCACGTATTCTAGGTTTATGAGTAAATAGACTTTAAAATATGTAATTTTATATCCTGTTAGAAGGAAATCAAATATCAAAAAGGACTGAACCACCAGTCCTTTTTTTTTAACAAACTACTTCTAAACTAGACTTCTTTTTGGATAATATGGATTTATTAAGTGTTTAAAAATATTTCACAATGAAAGATCAAGTCTTGTTTCCAAAAATTGAAGTTCGTGAAAAGGGTTTTTTACAAGTAAGTAATATTCATACGATTTATTGGGAAAGATCTGGTAATCCAAATGGTAAAAAAATACTAGTTATTCATGGAGGCCCGGGAGGAGGAAGTCAACCAAGATATAGAAGGTACTTTGATCCAGAAAAATTCGATATTATTCAATTTGACCAAAGAGGATGCGGTAATTCAACTCCTTTCTCCGAATTAAAAGAAAATACGACTAATAATTTAGTTGATGATATTGAAAAATTAAGGATGCTATTAAAAATAGATAATTGGCATTTGTTTGGTGGATCTTGGGGCTCAACACTTGCACTTATATATGCAATTAAAAATACCTCAAGAGTTATAAGCTTAACTTTGCGAGGAATATTTTTATGTAGAAAGTTTGAATTATTATGGTTCTATCAATATGGTGCAAGTGAGATATTCCCTGATGAATTTGAAGAATATATTTCTGTAATACCAAAAGAAGAAAGAAATGATTTGATGAGTTCTTTTTATAAATATCTAACATCTTCAGATGCTAATCTTAGATCAAAAGCAGCAGCAGCTTGGACAAAATGGGAACTTTCAACTAGTCATTTAATAAATAAAAAATTCGATTTTGATAAGTCTGAAATTAATTCTTTCTCAGATGCTTTTGCAAGGATCGAATGTCATTACTTTATTAATAATATTTTCTTAGAAGATGATTTTATTTTGAAAAATATAAAAATAATAGAATCGATTCCAACAAAAATAATTCAAGGTAGGTATGACGTCGTATGTCCTGTTAGGAGTGCTTGGGATTTAAATAAGAAATTAAAGAATTCTGAATTAATTATTGTTAATGATGCTGGTCATTCAATGAGTGAAAAAGGTATAAGTATTGAATTGGTAAAAGCTGTAAAAGGAATTGAAAATCTCTAATAGAGAGAATATTCCTTTTAAAATTAAAGTCCATTATCTTCAATATTTTGTGCAATGCTCCTAAGAAGTTCAACGATATCAGAATCTTCGCATTGAGTATCTTCTTTAAGCAAAATGCACTCGTCTCTTATACTTACATTAGTACTCCACCATATACCTGAACTATTGGTATCGTCCCATTCAAATCTTTTAGACATAATTAATTAAATTTAATCAATACATTAAAGCTTGTATTACTTCATCGTGGATTTATATATTAAATTTCAAAATTTAAAAAACTTTCCTTTTCAATAAAGGTAATCTGAAAAAGTATTACAATCAAATTCAAAAATCTAATTTCAGTTCGTATTGTATTTCCTTTTCCGTAGGAACTATTTTTTTATTATTCATATTTTTTCTAGGCCTTTTTCTAGAGCCATGTTTTAAATAAATTTCTTTTGAAATATCCCAATATCCATTCTTTTTAGTGATTTCCTGAATTTTTTTCCTGGCAGTTTTTGTGCTATTTGGGATGTCAATTATTGGCCTTATATAAGTAATTTGTTCATATTCTTCTTTATTAAATCTTGATAATAGCCATGGTTCATGAATGAAATTAAGTGTTATATCCTTTAATTCTGGTATCCATTTTTTTATAAATTTTCCTTGAGGATCATGGTCTTTCCCCTGCTTAATAGGATTATATATTCTATTGGTATTTATAGATGTAGTCCCTGATTGCATTTGGCATTGATTCCAATGTATTCCAGGCTCATAATCTACAAATTTACTTGCTAATTCAGAACCTGAATCTTGCCATGGCAGCCATAAATTGTAGCTAGCAAAAGACATTAACATAGCTCGCATCCTGAAGTTAATCCATCCATTGAAATTTAATGACCGCATACATGCATCTATAAAAGGGAAGCCAGTATTACCTGAACTCCATAAGTACAGTAATTCATTATTTTTTTCTCTAATATTTTTAAAAAAAGGATGGTATTCCCTAAACTCTAGTTCTGGTTCACTCTCAAGTTTCTGAATAAAATGACAATGCCAGGTTAACCTACTTTTTAACATCCTGGAATTATTGTTTTTTGGTATATTTGCCTTATTAAAAATTTCTTTTAATGAAATGCAACCCCAACAAATATATGGAGATAGTCTTGTACAACTATCAAATGATTTTTCTGGGCTAGAAATATCTTTTGAATAACAATCTAATTTATTACTAAAGAAGTATTGCATTCTTTCCAAACCTTTCTTTCTTCCACCTTGTATCCTTCCTGGACAAGTTTCTTTTTTAAAGGAAAAAATTTCGTCTGAAGGTATTTCTCCAATATCAAACTTAATAGAATTAATTCTTAATGGAGCTTTAAATAAGTTTTTTTCTGAATTTTTTTGCCACTTTTTAGCCCAATTATTCCTATCTAAATTTCCTCTAAAAACTGAAAATTGAAGAAATTCCTTCCAAATAATATTATTTCTTGAAGCCCATTCTCTTACTTTTTGATCTCTTTTATAAGTAAGCCAATCTCCGGTTTCTTGATGGCTATATAGGCCCTTGATTTTAAATTTTGAACTAATTTCATCAAAAATATTAATAACATTTCCAGTTCTAATAATTAATGGTTGCCCAATCTCTGCAAGTGCATTTCTTAAATCTATTAGACTTTCTTTGCAAAATTTCCACTGCCTGTAGGAATGGGTATTTTGACTCCAAATATCTAACTCAATAATAAAAATAGGCAAAATATCATTGTCTTTTATAGCCTCAAAAAGAGCTTCATTATCATAAATTCTTAAATCTTTCTTAAACCATAGGATATTTATTTCTTTCATAATTTTTTCTTACAATCCTAGAAAAATAAGATTAAGTTTGTAGGTAAAAAAAATAAAAATTTTTAGAATAACTAAAAAACAATAACTAAAATCAAAAATATGAAAATAACAAAAAAACTTTGGGAGGATAATTATGAGATTGCTTTACTAAGTTTAAATACAAAATTTGTTCAAGGTTTAAAAAATGGAAGTCTACCTAAAAGTATATTTCAAGAATATTTAGCTCAAGATTATTTCTTTTTAGAGACTTTTGCTAAGGCATATGGTCTTGCCGTTTCAAAATCAAAAGATAAGTACTCAATAAGGAGGTTAAGTGAACTTCTAATGGGAGTTTCAGAGGAGTTAATACTTCATGAAACTTATGCAAAAGAATGGGATATTGATTTATCTAATAACTGTATAAAAAATGTTACAAAAAATTATACTGATTTCCTTGACGATACTTCCAAGAGACTTAGTTCAGTTGAAATAATGTTTGCAATGACTCCATGTATGCGACTTTATTCTTGGATAGGGAAAAGTTTGTTAAGTGAGAATTTTGATATTAAATATAAAGAATGGATAATTACTTACTCTGATGTGAGCTTTGAAAATTTAGTCAATTCGCTGGAAAATCTTATTGAGACCAATAAAGAAACATATGATATTAATCAGGCAAAATATTTATACAAAAGAGCAATGGAATTAGAGCTGGATTTTTTTAATGCATATTCAGACTTCTAATTTAAATTAAAATTTATTGAGAGTACTTTCAAAGACGAGTTAATCAAATTATGTATTCTAAAATTGCACTTTCTATAGGAGGAAGTGACTCCGGAGGAGGAGCAGGTATCCAAGCGGACCTAAGAACTTTTATGGCACTTAAAGTACATGGATGTTCTGTTATTACATGCATTACTGCACAAAATAGTATTGATGTTACATGCGTTGAAGCAGTAAAGAAGAATACTTTATTAAGTCAGTTTGATACTTTATTTGCTGATTTTGTTATTGATGCCTTGAAAACAGGAATGTTATTAAATGAAAGGATAATCAATGATACTGCTTCAAAATTAAACACATATAAAATAACCAAAATTATTGACCCAGTAATGGTTACAAGAACTGGTTCTAAATTACTTGAAGATTCTGCGATTAATGCTTATAAAAAACTCTTATTACCAATTGCGGATTTGGTAACTCCAAATATTTATGAAGCAAATCTACTTTCTGGTTCAGAAATAAAGAGTGAAGAAGATATCGAAAATTCCGCAAAAAATATTATTGGTCTTGGAGCTAAAGCTGTACTTATAAAAGGTGGCGGTTTAAAAGATATGAAAGGGAAGGATTTTTTTCTAGACTTAAATGGTAGAAAAGAGTGGCTCTTTAATGATTTTATAAATACAAAAAATACTCATGGTAGTGGCTGTACTTTGAGTGCTGCTATTTGTGGATATAAAGCTCTAGGTTTTGATCTACTTGATTCCATACAAAAAGCGAAATTATTTGTTGAGAAATCTTTAGAAAATTCTTACAAAATAGGATCTGGACCTGGTCCCTTAGGTCATCAATAATTATTTATAGAAGTGGAGTTAGAACCACCATTTTCTGTAGGGCTTTTTTAAAAATAAGATTTCTTCAGTCTCCCATCCTCCCTCTAGCCACTCAAGATGCTCAAGCAATAAGGATTCACTTTCTCTTTTACTTAATTGTCCAATTCTATGTGTAATACCATCTAACCTTACTTTCATCAATTCCTCAATCTTGATGTTATTCATAGGTAAAATAATAAATATTTTCTACTCTTACTTGTATAAATTTTCTTGTCAACGATTTAATTTTATTTGTTTACTAGCATTTCTTAAATATGTATTAAATACAACTTTTTGAAATAGATAGTAATTAAGACTTATTCACATAGATTTAATTAAAGACTAATTTATATAAAAATACTCTAATCTATGAATAAAGAAGAAACAGCCAATCAAAAAACTATTTTAAATGTAGGCTATTGTGAAACTACCTCCGAATGGCTTAATAGAATCATTACTGAACTGGCAGATGAAAATAAAAATTTTGTAGATTTGTCAGTTATTTGTGCTTAGGTTTTTAGAAAATATATTTTATTTTGAAGTTGTCATTAATTGTAAGAGAAATTTAAAAGATATTTTTGAGATGTGAATCCTAATAAAAAACATAGAAATAATTAAAAAATTTAATTTATCTTCTCTTCCTTAAGGTTGATGGTTTAGAGAGATAGTAATAAGTAAAAATTCTCTAATTAGGGAAGACGGCCAAAGTAGAAACTTTTTTAAGGGAAATTTATTGTTTTTTGAAGAGAGATGCAAAAAGTGCTTGGCACCTATTAAAAAATCCAGATGAAATTTAATTTTAGATTCTAATAACCCAGTAGAAATGATCCCATCTGGATAGTGGCAAGCAGCAAAAAGTACAGGAGAATTTAATTTGGTCAGTTGTTGTGTTGCTCATGGATTTGATTTTAATGATTTTGAAATGCTAAGAAAGACAAATCATACTTCTAGATTAGATAAAGCAATTAATGACTTTATTTAAAACATTTTTTCGTTTATAGTTTTGGAAATTTCCTTTAGATTTATAGGTCTTCTTAATCAATATATATTTATGAATCAAAATTCTGTCAAAACAATTGGTATTAAAGATGAATCAAGAAAAGATTCATACATAGTATGTGTAAATCAGGCTGATGGATTAAAAGACATCCTTAATGGGGATTTTGATGAATGGTCGAATTTTGATAGTTGGGAAATTATTTCAGTTCAGCAATGGATTTTTTCTAGAGCTTTGGAGGTTTTCAGAGGTAAGAAAATTGATATTAAATGTGATTGTTGTGAACATAATGATTTAATCCCAAATGATTGTGAGAGTATTAAGAAAGAAAAATGCTTTGGTAAAAAAAGTGCTTACATGATTGAAAAAGTTGTAGATGAAATTGTATTAGCAAAGGCAAGAAGAGAAAGTGATGGAACATATTCTGCTTAAGATTAATAAATATCTATGGAGTGAATAATCTTTTACTTACCAGTGAAAATTATCAGAAGAACCAATAGTTAAATTTCTAGTAGACATCTTATGGAACTTAAAGTGTACCGAATTACTGAACTCCTTTTCATCTGAGTAATTGACAAGATCTAGTGGATCGACATTTTCATCGAACCATACATCATATTCAATATGGTTAGGTTCAGCAAAATAACTCATATTCAATTAATAGCTACCAAAAAAAATATAAACGGTACATGCGATACCAAATTAAAATTCTTAATTTTTAGACAATTCATATTTTTAACTTGTTAATTAAGATTAGTTGCTAAAAATGATAAGAGAAATATCTATAAATTCATTTCTCTCGATACATCCATGGTTTCTATCCATCCCCACGTCACAATCTAGGATGGGAAGATGGACTAGTGCATAGCTCTTTTAGAAGAAATTTTGGTACTTACAAAAGCTAATGAACCTGACTGCCTTTTTTTAATATCACTACATGCGGTTCAGATAATGCTTACTCAAGAGAGGCATAAAAAGATGGTGCTTCCACTCTATTTCATCTCAAAAATATGGGACATATGATTTCCAAGCTTCTTTTTGAAGTGTCAGATATTACTGTGCAGGTCCAAGGCCCAGCTAAAGAGATTGAACCCTTGAAGGAAATACTGCTAGACGCTGATTTCTATGAAGCAATTTCTGGATTCTGATTTAGATTGTATATATTGACAGTCGATCGCTAGGGGCTTTTAGCCCCCTTTTTATTTAGGAATTCAAAATAAATTAGTCTTACCTTTATTTATATCAAGTAAATTTATTATCAGATAAAATATTATTTTTATGGCATCAACTTTTTATATTGTTCATCATGAATTTAAGGCAGGAAAAGCTGAAAAATGGTGGGAAACAGCTTATGCAGCAATGTCTCCTGGTGGTGGATGGGATGACGCAGTAGCAGCTAATAAAGAAAAAGGATTTTTCAACCATTCTGCAAATGCCGTAACTAAAACTGGCCCCGTATATTGTTTTTGGGAAGTAAAAGAAGGTATTTCTGCTGAAGAGTTTCAGGAATTTATTGATGGTCCCTCTGGCCCGGGGTTCGGACAAGATGCTCTGATGAATATCTGTAAACCAATTGATACATCATTAATGAATGGACAAACACCTTATTCGCCAGTTTTTTCCTGATAATTGAAAGTGGGTCTAAAATAAATAGCAATTGGCTCTTTATTTGACTATTTAAACTACTATTTTTACCTTTAAAATTTCAAATACATTTGAGGAGTAGGTAAAAATGTTTGATAGTTCAGAGATAAATGCATTTCATAAAACGGTAGGACTTACTCCTCTATATCGTGGTAAAAGTTAAACTGATCCCAAGAAAGTTATTGTTATTCATCAAGCTGAAGAAGGTGTGGCTAAGCATGTTTTTTCAGATCCTGAAACCATTAAGAATATAGAATCTGAAGGGCATATTTATAGCACAACAAAAGTCATAAGTTGGGTTTCTGATTAGTCGAAAAACTAACTATTTAAACCTTTAGAAATTAAATTTGGATTATTTTCAAATTCAGGTCTAATTTTAATGAGTTTTGAAATCTCAAATTGAAGTTCATCTTCGGAATTAAAGCCTAAAACATCGTAGGTTTCTAAGCCTAATGAAGTCTTTTTTTTTAAAGTTATTTCCATATTCTTTGGATTTATAATCCAATACTAAATTTTTATTATTTAGAAAAATTCTTAAGTTTTTGATTCAACACCTTAAAAGTATTTAATTACTTAAATTCGATTTAAGATAAGGGGAATTAATTCTTCCTTAAATGTCAAGTACTCAAGCCATAGAAAATTTAATTAATGGTTACGCAACCAGTGAAGATTCTTCTTTTTTAATACCAAACGTAACAGTGGATTTTTTGGCTGTAAGACCAAGTGGAAATCCAATCTCTGCGAAAGGATTAGTGGAAATGTTTGATAATAAAGACTTAGATGCAGAATCCTCAGAACTAATCAAAATCCATAAAATTGAAATTTTTGGTGAGATAGCATACGCGGTTTTTACACTAAATGAAATCTTTAGTTATAAAGGAAATCAAAATAAAGATCTTTCAACTTATACTTGCATTTTTAAAAATGAAAATGCCACATGGAAATATGCCTGGATGCAAAGATCACAAGGAACTACTGATATGAAAACTTGGGAATAAATGACACGTTTATTACTGACTCCTATATTCAAACGTTTTAAAAAAAGTGCTTTTTTCTCATCACTTAATCAGAATACTTGTCCTATTTATGATGCTGAAGAAATAAAAAAACAAGAACAACATGATGCTATTAAAAAGTTATACCCTTCAAAAAAAGGGCGTTAGTTTCGCCCCATTCAAAAAGCAGGATAATCCCCATCACCCGACTATTAATAAAATCCTAGCACTACATATAGTGTTTGTAATTAATAAAAATTAACTATTTATGGAGTTGTTTGTTTCTAATTAATTTGTCATGATGGAAATCCCCATCACCCAGGCTCGCAAGAGTCTTTTTTTATGTCTAATTTTGGATCAGATACTTCATATATGCTTCTTGCAAAAATTAAAGTTAAGAAAGATAAGGTTGCAGAATACTGAGAAATTAGGAATAAGAAAGATAAAGCTGTTAAAGCTGACAAACCAGGAATAAGACAGATAAAGCTGTTAAAGCTGACAAACCAGGAATAAGACAGATAAAGCTGTTAAAACTGACAAACCAGGAATACTCCAACATACTTTTGATCAGGATCCTTATGATCCTCTTCATTTTGTATGGTTAGAAGTTTATAAAAATGATGATGCTTTACTAGCTCATCCAGTATTAGATGTTTATCTTGAGGCTCATGCTGATTTGGGAACTGATTTTTCTGTTGAATTTTAAGGAATTGTGGGAGATAAAATAATTGAAGCCATGAACGGAACAGGAGTTGTATATAAGATCTTTAAAAAAAAATTAGGATATAGCAGAGTTTAAGATTAAGAGTATTAACTAATTAGTCTGACTAAATTATTAATAAGAATCTGAGTGCAAGCGGTAACCACAGGCACAGAATAAGCATTAGTAAAAGAGTGATAGCATAAACATTCGGAATGTATTGCTCTTTAAAAATTTGTGTCTTCATAATTTATCTAGCCTTCTTAAGTTTGATTTCTCTTCTGATAAGCAAAGCTATAACTACAACACACATATTCATTAAAAATACTTCTAATGGCATTTAATAAAAAGGTCTCTACTTAATTAATAGCAATATTTTTTGATCTGTGAATCAAGAAATGATTGCTAGTGTTTATTGGCTTAATAAAAGGAATTTAAAAATTAAATTTATGCTTAAATATCTCAATTCTTTTAACTATTAAATGTCTTATTCAGAAACAAGGATAGTAATTGGTGGTCTAGCCCATGTACCTGTTCTTATTTTTATAGCCAATTTTATTAAAGGTAAGCTTGGATTTAAAACTCAAGATGCAAAAGATAATGTAGTTAAAGAAGAGCCAGTTAAAATTATTGAGGTAAAAGATACCGCAGTTAAAAAAGGAAAAGCAGAAGCTATAAAGGAAATTTCAAATAAGTTGGATAGTATTGAACAAAAGGCTTATGAGGTTTATGAAAAGGTAAAGAAGAAAAAAAAAGATAAGAAGAAGAAAAAAAAGAATATCTAAATTGAGATCCTATCAAGCATTAATACATCTTGAACTTGAACTGTATCTCTCTTATCTTCATCTTCGGGATCTTTGAAAAATTTAATTTCAGCTTGGATTTTTTCTTGTAAACTTCTTTGATATAGTCAATTTTTCTTCTCTCTTTATTTAAGATTGCGAATGATGATCTTTTTAAATTCATAACTTTCTCCAAAAAAATAAGTTTTTGTCAGCTCCAGTTTTTATCAGATTCAATGAAGCTATCCAATGTTTGCTGATTCCTGATTTTTTCCTCAAGGAGTTCATCTTCTGATCTTTCTGCAATCTCAGATTTATGATCTTCTTTTAGTGTGGATTTGGCAGACATTTGCTCATGACGACTAAAAATATGTTCTAACTAGTCAGACAGACCCTCCGACAAATAAATATGTACGGTTTGAGGTACTCCCTTATACGGATAAAGGATAAACAATTGAATTTGAATATGGTTAAAAAACTAAATTTTAAATCAGTTTTTCCCTTTAAGAATCATCAGCATTGGCAGACCATTAAGCATCAAACTTTCTTCGATTAATAAGGAAATATTTATTTTCATTTTTCCATTTCTTCGGGGAAACTATAATTAAGGGTTATACCCTTTTTAATTGGCTCATTTTTCATATCTTCCATCTCTTTTCTGATTTTGTTAAAGTAAGCGACCTCTTTTGGATCATCAGAACCAAGACCATAATTCATGATTGCTGCCAAATATATTCTTTGCATTCGGTAAGAAGATAGTGACATTACTGAATAAAACTTTATCAAATATATCTGACTTTCATGTAAAGTGCTGACACATAAGATCCCGTCTTTATTAGTTAATTGCGCAAGTTCCCTAGTCGACAGTTGAATTGGTTGGTTTTGAAGAGTTATGACTGGTTTTGAGGTAGTTTTAAGAATATTTGTATTTTTCGGGACTTTTTAGGGACATTAAAATTTTTTTGGGAATTAATTTTCAACATTTGGAATTTGCTATATTTTCAATCTATTTAAATCGCAAGCCCTAAAAAATATTTTTTAGATTTTTGAGAGCTTTATTATTCATATGGGCAAAGAATTAAAAGTTTATAAGGTTATTAAAATTAAAAATCTCATAATATAATTACACTCAGCATTCATATTTTTTAAATTTCTATTATATGTTTTCTCTAAAGGTAAAATTATTTTTGTTTTTTTTCTTTTAAACAATTCATAACTTGCTTATAACTTTAAAATGTGATTCTAATTATGCATTCAATTCTTCTAAAGCAAAGCAGTGGTCTTGGATGCAGTTTTTTATAGTATGCAGAAAGTAAACTAATCATTTTTTTAAATTAAAATAATACTTTATTTTTTACTTAATAACTTCTTAATCCAATAATCTTAGGTTATATAAGTCTACTATATTTTTACGCCTTAAATATTGAAGACAATCATATAAAAAAATAATAAATGATTAAAAAAAATTCACCTTCTCCCAAAAACTCAAATCAAGTCAAAGAAATAGGGCATATCAAATATTCTTATAAAGAAAGTTTTAAAAGAGAAAATAAATCTATTTTGGATGATTCGGAATTTATTGAAAATTACAATAATGCCCTTAAATCACCTCAATCAAGGAGACTATACAAAACATTAGAGAATGAAAATTATCATGACAAAATCATTGTCCAAAATATTTTACCTCTAGATAAAATTTCTATTTAAAATTTTATTAAAAACTACTTTTAAAGATTTTTTAAATATATCTTAAATCCGACCTTTTTTTTAAATGTTAGCTTACTTCTACGTTCATCCAATTTATTTGGACGCATGAAATGAGAATAGGGAACGGGATTCTCATTAACTGCATAAGATCATGAATGAGCTCTCTCAAATAAGAGAAAAAATTACAAGAGCCAAGAGGCTTTATGAAGCCCAAATCTTGGCAACTAAAAATGGAGAAGTTACTCCATATAGAAGATCAGTCTTTGAAGAAAGAATTAGGGAAGCACAAAAAGAAATGAGATCGCAAAACACCAAAAAATAAATTCTTTTGTAAAAATTTATTTTGTATCAGCTACATTCTTGAAGAAATCACAGTAAGCCATTAATTCTGATTCGGTTTCGATTTTGAGATTTAAATCATTAATTGCTTTCTTGGTATCAATTCTGTATCCATACCAATCGAGACAAACTTCTCTCTGTTTTTGGGTTTCAGAAATCTTTTGAGTAGCTATTCTGTTTGAGTTATTAGTACAACTCGCAAGGAAAATAGTTGAGAGAGCTAGTAGTGGGAATAGCAGTCTTTTCATTTGTTAATCACAACAACTTTCCGTTGTTGCTGAAGAAGTCCAAGATGATTCTTCCATTGTTGAAAGGTCAACTCTATGGGTTGCCATCCAGTCTCCATTAGCTTCCACAAACTTCTGAACATTTCCTTCTGGAGCTTGATGAATGACAATAACTTTTTGAGGATCTTCCTTACTTATTCCTCTAAAAAGTGGCTTAATATCAAATTCTGAATGCCTTTTATCTGCTTCTGCACTATCAAATATTGCAGCCCATTCATCGAAAGTGCTTTCAATTTTAAAAGTAAAAACAGATGTTATAGAACAAGACATAATAAAGATATGGTTTGTAAATATATAATAAATCTATTTTATTAAGGCTTGGTTAATTATCTTTAAACGGAATTAAAATACCTTTTTTTTTAAATTTGAGCCAACCTTTTTTTTCTAGTATTTTTAAATTTCTTGTTACGGTTACTCTTGTTGAAGAAATTGAATTACCGATAATTTTATGGGTTAAATTAAATTCTTTTAAATTTAGATAAAAATGTTTATCTTTTTTTAAGCCAATCATTGAGGATAAGTATAAAAGAAATTCTTTTAGTTTTTCTTCTGATTTTTTTATATCCCTTATTAATAAAAGTTTTTCCAATTGATCAATTCTTTTTAGACTTTTTGTTAATAAGTCTGTAGATGAAAAAAATATCCCTCTTTTAATTGTTTTAATTTCGCAAGTTGTCAACGTAATTAATTTAATATTTTCGTAGTTACATAATTCCAAATTTATTACAACATTTTTATTTATTATCCCAACAATATTTTTCTTATTCTTGATTTTTGATTCCATTATTAATATTCCTGATTTGACTTCTAGAATTGTATTTTCTTTAAATTCTATATTTTGCTTTTCAGGAATTATCATATTTATTTCTTAAATTTAATCACCATAAATTTATAAAGTTAAAAACAAATTAAATATTATTTAATTCCCTAATAAATCTGATTAAAAATTGAGTAACTCAAAATAAAACACTTAATCAGAATTTAAACTCTTTTTGCGAAAAAGTTAATCTCTTTAGAGCAAATTAATAATGTAGAAAAAATTCAACACTAATGAGAAATTTTTTAAAGATAGTCTTAGGGCTATCAATAATCAGTGCAAGCATTTCAAGTTGTGGAAATAAATCAAATAATTTAATTGGAGATTTAGATTTATCTGATTGCAATCCAAATAATACTGTTGACAGCAAATATTGTGATCGAGATGGAGATTTTCTCGCAGATCTACCCCTTTCCGAAGATGAATGGATAGATCCTGAAACTATTGTGTTCTCATATACACCTGTTGAAGATCCCTCCGTTTATGCAAAAGTTTGGGAAGATTTTGTAATACATATGTCTAAGGTGACTGGTAAAAAAGTAACATTCTTACCAGTTCAATCTTATGCTGCACAAGTTGAAGCGATGAGATCTGGTCGTCTTCACGTAGCAGGAATTAATACCGGTAGTAATACTGTGGCAGCAGCATGTGCAGGAGCAGTTCCTTTTGGAATGATGGCTAAAAAAGATTTGTCTTACGGTTATGAAATGGAAATCATCGTACCTTCTGATAGCCCAATTAATTCTCCTGCAGATTTAAAAGGTAAAAAAGTTACATTTACATCTAAGACATCTAATTCAGGATTTAAAGCACCATCGGCAATTCTTAAAGGAGAATTTGGTCTTGAGGCAAATAAAGATTTCACCCCAGTCTTTTCTGGCAAGCATCAAAATTCAATAATGGGTGTTGCAAACAAAGATTATGAAGTAGCACCAATTGCTAACTCAGTTCTTACAAGAATGGATGCAAGAGGTGTTGTTGATTCTTCTAAAATAAGAACTATTTATAAATCCCAAACCTTCCCAACGACAGGTTATGCTCATGCTCATAATCTACATCCAGCTGTAGTTGCAAAAGTAAAGCAAGCTTTTTACACCTATAACTGGGATAATTCAACATTAGATAAAGAATTTAAAAAGGCTGATAGATTCATTTCAATAAGTCACAAGCACGATTGGGATGTTATTAGAAAAATAGATAAGGCTAATGGTGTTGTTTATGATTGCAAATAAAAATTTTTAATCATAAATAAAATCAGACTTAATGCTTAAAACAATAAACCTCAAAAAGGTTTATCCAAATGGAGAAGAGGCGCTTAAAGGAATAAACCTAGAAATTCCTAATGGGCAAGTAGTTGCTCTTATCGGTCCTTCAGGTGCTGGTAAAAGTACTTTTATTAGAACAATAAATAGATTAGTTGAGCCCACTTCAGGGAAAGTTTATTTCGCTAATGAAAAAAATGACATTACTTCTTTAAATAAATCTAAATTAAGAAAAATAAGAAGACAAATTGGAATGATTTTCCAGGAATTTGCTTTGGTAGAAAGATTAAGTGTAATGGAAAATGTCCTTTCCGGCAGATTAGGTTACGTAGGATTTTGGAATAGTTTTTTCAGGAAATTTCCTCAAAAAGATATTGAAGAAGCATTCCGTCTGCTTCAAAGAATTGGACTAGAGCATATGCTTGATAAAAGAGCCGATGAATTGTCAGGAGGGCAGAGGCAAAGAGTAGGAATTGCTAGAGCTTTGATACAAAATCCAATGTTACTTTTAGTAGATGAACCTACCGCTAGTTTAGATCCCAAAAATTCCAGGCAAATTATGCGATTAATATGCGAGTTATGTAATGAAAGAAATCTTGCTGCGATTATAAATATTCATGATGTTTTTCTTGCTCAGAATTTTGCAGAAAGAATAATAGGTTTAAAAGCTGGAGAAATTGTTTACGATGGCAAGCCAAGTGGCTTATCAGAGACAATACTTACAAAAATATATGGAGAAGAAGACTGGTCTAAAACTGTAGCAAATTAGGAATATATTAAATGAATGATAAGAAAGTAATTTGGAAAAGAAAACCGTTAATAAAAAATAGGTTATTAAGAATTGGATTAATTTTGATAATTAGTACTTACTTATTATCTGTTTTCCTAACTACCGAAATTGATTGGCAAAGAATTCTTGAAGGGATCCCAAGGGGTAAAAATTTTATATTTGCTTTTTTCCCTCCAGATTTTATAACTAGATCTGATGAGATTTTGGCAGGTGTTTTTGAAAGTCTATGGATGACTATTGTTGCAACTATTGTGGGGATACTTATTTCTATACCTGTATCCTTAGGGGCGGCTAAAAACATAGCTCCTAAATTTGTTTATTTCTTATCAAGAGGAGTTATCACATTGTCGAGGAGTTTTCAGGAAGTTATCCTAGCAATATTTTTTGTTAAGTTAATGGGTTTTGGACCTTTTGCTGGGATGGTAACTCTGAGTTTATCGACAATAGGGTTTTTCGCTAAATTATTATCTGAAGATATTGAAGACATAAATAAATCCCAAGCTGAAGCAATCAAATCTACTGGCAGCAGTTGGTTTCAATGGGTTAATTATGGTGTCCAGCCTCAAGTTATGCCAAGATTTATTGGATTATCTTTATACAGATTGGATATTAATTTTAGAGAGTCAGCGGTAATTGGAATTGTTGGGGGAGGAGGTATTGGTTCTACCTTAAATACAGCTTTTGATAGATATGAATTTGAGACTGCAGCGGCTGTTCTTATCGTAATTATTTCTATCGTGATGATTGTTGAATATACATCTAGTCATCTCAGGAAATTAATAAAGTAATGCCAATAATAAAACAAAAGGATTACAAAACCTGGAAAAAATTTGATCGAAAAAGAGATTTACAAAACTGGCTTTGTTGGTTCTTAGGTACTTTAATTTTTAGCTTTTGTTTCGGTCTGATTAGTAGTAAAACAATCTGGTTTTATGTATTTGATTCACATAATGAGGCTTTAGATCTTTTAGGTAGGATGTTTCCTCCAGAAACTAATTATTTCTTCACTTTAATAAAACCTATTTGGGATACTTTAAATATCGCGACTATTGGTACAACGATTGGAACTTTAATTGCAATACCATTAGCTTTTTTATCCGCAAACAATACTACCCCAAGTAAAAAGTTTTTAAGACCTTTAGCCTTATTTTGCATAGTTTCAAGCAGATCAATTAATTCAGTAATCTGGGCATTACTTCTGGTTGCAGTTGTCGGTCCGGGAGTCTTGGCTGGCATAATTGCTATCGGATTAAGATCGATTGGATTTTGTGGAAAATTACTTTATGAAGCTATAGAGGAAATTGATGAAAACCAAATTGAAGCTATTGAGGCAACAGGGGCAAATAAAGCACAAATTATGACCTTTGGCATAGTGCCTCAAATTCTCCCAGCATTTACGAGTATTTCTGTTTATAGGTGGGATATAAATATAAGAGAAGCAACTGTTGTTGGCTTAGTTGGAGCAGGAGGTATAGGGATAGAATTAGATGCTCAAATAGGAGACTTAGCTTGGGCTAAGGTATCAGTTATTTTATTAGCAATAGTAGTGGCAGTAGTTTTTAGTGAATGGATTACAGCAAAAATAAGAAAGGCTATTATTTAGACTAAATTAAATACTAGGATGAATAGTTAAGTAAAGATAAATTAAATGCAATTTTCTGATAGATATCTAAGTGTTTGGGTTTTCTTAGCAATGTGTATTGGATCTTTATCCGGTTATTTATTTCCTAATTTATCTCAATTTATAGGCGAATTAGAACTCTCAAGAATAAATCTTCCAATAGCAATTCTTATCTGGGGAATGATTTTTCCAATGATGTTATCAATAGATTTCAAGTCAATAATAAATTTGAAATATAAGATTAAAGGATTTTCTATTGTCCTTTTTATTAATTGGTTAATAAAACCAGTTTCGATGGCAATCATTGCAGCCTCTTTTTTATATTTTTTATATGGTAATTTTATAGATCCTGTACTTGCTAAAGAATATGTTTCTGGAATGATTCTATTAGGAATAGCGCCATGTACAGCAATGGTTTTTGTCTGGAGTAATCTTGTTAAAGGCGATCCTTTATTTACTTTAATCCAAGTAGCTATTAATGATCTAATATTAATTTTAGCCTTTCCATTATTGTCAAAAATTCTTTTAGGATTTAACAGTATAGATATCCCGTTAGATACTGTTTTCGGTTCTGTAATAATCTTTATTTTGGTACCACTTTTTCTAGCAATATTTTTAAAAAATAAAATCTATAGCGAAAAAAGAATAAAAAGTATTTTGAATAAAAGTAAAAGTTATTCGTTGTTTTTTTTAATTCTTACAGTCTTTTTATTATTCTTTGTTCAATCAAAATCTATATTACAAAATCCTATTCATATAATCTTAATTTCAATTCCATTAATAATTCAGACTCTTTTTATTTTTTATTTAACTGCTTTTTCAATGAAGTTTTTTAGGCAAAAGTTTTCTATTTCCTGTCCAGGCTCGATGATAGCCGCTTCAAACTTTTTTGAACTTGCAGTAGCTGTATCGATAACTCTTTTTGGTATTAATTCAGGAGCTGCTTTGGCTACCATCGTTGGGGTACTAGTAGAAGTTCCTTTGATGCTTTATTTAGTAAATATTTCGAAGTCTTCCAAAATATTATTTATAAAGTAATATTTTCTTCTTCAAGTTTTTTCTTAAGTTCTAGTGGCATATAAGCAATATCTTTTTTAACTGCATCTATCGCATCTTTATACTTTTCAGGATTAGATAAAAGCGTTTTTATCAAGTTGTATTGACTTTCTATTTCCTGAAAGGAAAATTTACTCATTTTTAAAAACTTATCACTTTTTTTATTTTAGATTGACTGTCAATTTAATCTGTCTTTAAATATCAACTCCTAAAATAAATTTAATTTTTAAATTATTTTGGGTTACTTAAAAAAAGAATTTATTAAATCACTTAAAATTAAAGGGTCCATATTTTTAATAGTGTTAATTATTGGATTTATTTACTCAAGTCCAAAATCAAAAGTAATTATTGCAAATTCTTTGACTTCTTCCGCTAAATTTTTAAACGAAACTGTAGAAACAACAGATAAAGATAGTTGGTTTTCTGAACCTGATTTCATTTTTAGTCTTAGGTTAAAATTACGAGAATTATTGAGAGGAACTCAAAGAGGTTGAGAAGGAGCTAAATGCTAATTAATTGTAGATCGACGGACAATCGCCGTGCTTTGTCTATTGGCCATAACAAATACATTTACCACCTTTCCAGTTTGAACATTTTTTCTTTTTGCATTTATTTTTCTTTTTCTTTTTCTTATCAGGCATCCTAAAAGAGTTTCATTTATTTATTCAACAATAATTGAACCTCCCATCCCAAAAGGTGCATGTGGAGAACAAACATAATAGTATTTCCCAGCTGATACACCCGTTGTTTTCCATGATAGTTTTCCATCTTGAGTTCCAGGGGTACCTGATAATGTCCCTGTCGTTACTTGATCACCGCCTCCACGGGAAAATTCAGTCTTTATATAAAACGGATGACTAAACGCATCAACATTAAAAACAATAGTATCTCCTTTATTAACAGTAACTGTAGGATCATTCCCACTTACAGATCCATTTTTATCTTTACCACTAAGAATATAGTTTTCTATACTTTCTGCTGAAACATCAATATAGTAAGTCTCTGACTTTGCATTCGCTGGAAATGAAAAACCTAAAAGCAAAGGCAATAATAAAAGTGAACGCATAAACTTAAGGAATTTATATAAACATATTAAAAAAAAAAAGAGCTAATTGCCCTTATTTTAGATCGACCTTCAATTACTAACTTTTAGCGGTGCAAGTAGTAAGCGTTTCCTTTATGGATCAAGCTTTGATGTTAGTTGGCAAAAAGTAGCATTATTTATTTTTAGACATTTATTGTATTTTGCCTGTAAAACTTTTTGTGCTTCTGTCTTTATGCAAAGATCCAAGTAATTTTTTGCAAATTGGGTCATCCCAATTTCGTTATATTCTGAATATTTCAAACCTGGTCTTTTGCATTGAGAGACTATTTGTTTGTAAGTAGGTTCTTTTTGAAAAAGATTTGCTTTAACAGCAGTAGGTAAAGCGACAACAGCTAAAAGTGGGAGTAGTAAGCGTTTCATTTAAGCTTTCCTTATTTTGTAAAAATTTTTATTTATTTTGATATATTAATTCTGGGTTATAAGAATGAACAAATAACATTGGCTCTTCATTATCTACATCAGTAACTATGTGAAATTTATTATCATCATAATTTACTGCTATTCCTCCAGCCCAATTCATGTAGGGGATTTTATATTGATTAATAATTGTATTTGAATCCCAATCATAAATATAGATTTCCCTATTTAAACCACTCAATATCCAGATTTTTTTATTTAATACATCATAATCAAGCCCACTAATATCAAAACTATTTAATTGATTTTCATAGTTGGAGAACTTTTCAATTTTTCTAAAACTAAGTATTTTATTTAATTCACCGTTAATTTTTATTAGCATTGCTGGAAAATCTTGTTTTGCAACAATATATGTTTCCTCTTCTGGTAAAAAAGTTATTGCCTCTAGTCCATGACTTTTATTTAAGGTCTGCAATTTAAAGAATTTTTTTATAAGTGAAAAATTCTTCATTTCACTTAATAAGTAGTTTTTATGTTTTCCGCTATCCAATTCAACAGTAACTACTTTAGGATATTGAGATTCTATTACAGCTACTAAAAGATTACGTTTTTTATTCAAGGTAATACCTTCACTTTCATCGAGAGGAGAATTAATTGTTTTTTTTCGATTTATATCTCCTTTAAGATCTAAATTAAACAATTTGGAAGTGTCGTCACTAACCGTCCAAAGAGACTTTTTATCTACATCAAAAACTAAACCTGAAGGTTCATCAAATTCTAAGTCAACATTGGCTATTGCTCTTTGACTAATAAAATTAATATGAGGAGTATCTAATCTATCTTTGATTTGTATATTTGCATTAACAGAATTAGGTAAAGCGATAGTAGCTATTAGTGGAAATAGTAAGCGTTTCATGGTTGTATTAGAGAGTTGTTTTCGCAGACCCATCCACTTGGTAAAGATATTGGACAACCGCTGATATTGCTTGCTGTAATATCTCTCAGGTCGGCACCACTCAACTCGGCACCACTCAGGTTGGCACTATCTAGGTCGGCACGTTTCAGAATTGCACCACTGAGGTCAGCACCACTCAAGTCGACACCCATCAAGTCGGAAATAGCTAGGTTGGCGCCATTTAGCTTTGCACCACTAAGGTTGGCACCACTCAGGTCGGCACTTCTAAGGTTTATAAAACTCAGGTTGGCATCACTCAGGTCGGCACCACTCAGACTGGCACGAAACAGGTTTGTATGAGCCAAGTTCCCACCTGGTCTTATCTCACTTTCTTTAGGCTCTAGATGATCAGCAAAAGATACTGTTGGTGTAATTGTAAGAGCAAGTACGCCTGCGATTGCTAATGCTTTTTTCATTAATATTTACCTGCTAATCCCATAATGACAAATCTGAATCTTTGAAAAAATAATTAACCTGTGAATCCCATTTTCTGTTCTGCTGCCATTAATGATCCAACAAGCTTATGCTCAGCAACTTTTTCATCGTCAGTCATAACTGGCTTGATATCAAAATCTATATCAAACTTAACTTTCCAAGGAGCAAAGTGTTCTGTCATTTTTATACCTGCTGAAGCCTGGACAATAATATAAACATTATTTGAGTAAGAGGCATGATACCTGCCCAAAACTTTAAATCCTTCAAACTCATCATTCAAAGTTCCATCTTCAACAACCTTTAAAAAAAGATCGTAAGCTGCACCCATGAGAGCAACATTTTTAAAAGTTGCAGTTACAAAATAAGTATTCATTTAATTAATAAATCTAAAATTATTTCTAGGATATATTATTTAAAATTGAGTTAAGGATCTTGAATTGAATACTTGTACTATGGAACTTTTAAAATCGACAATTAATCATGATAACCAACTTTAGAAACAATATTTCCTGAAACAGGGTCAGTAACTCCAAGTTCTGGAGACAACTCTTCCATAAATCCTCTAACCTCATCAAGGTGAGCAATCATAGCTGGTCTTTGAGCTGCAATAGCTTCTGCACTTTTCCAGATCCCAACAAAACAGTAATCATAATCTCCAGTTTTAGCGATATATCTTTGAGTCATCCCCTCAAAACTTGTTTTATCTATTACTTCGAAATACTTATCTACACAATCAGACTTTAATTTAAATCGAACAACATTCATAAAATTTTGAGCAGTCATAAAAAAAGAGGGTTTTTATACCCTCCAATTTTAGATCGACTGTCAATCAATTAAATTATCCCATCGCTGCTACTTCTTCAGCAAGTTGTTTATTTCTTAGAATAACTTCTTCATCATTAAAAACAGGAAGTACATTCCATTCAACGCCAAATTTTGCTCTCCAAATACCAAAATGTTCAGCCATTTTAAGATGACTGTCAGCTTTGCATGTTACGAAAACTTCTCCGGTTTGAGGAGCATGGACTCTACTTATCAATTCAAAGCCGTCAAAATTATCCTTAGGTGCGCCGGAAGCAATATATTGTTCAAAGAGTTTGTACCCTTCAGATTGCGAAAGAGTATCTGGGATAACTCCATGAACGTGATAGTAAGCCATAATTAAAATTCAATAGTGTAATTTCAATCTAAAAACGATAATTTAAAAAGCATTTAATTTATCTTTAAATTTAGATTTTTATATCGACAGTCAATCATCTATTTACTGATTGATATCTCTCTCTCGACTTTATCTCAAATAATTTATATTTGGCTTCAGTTGTATGCCTGCAACTACCTCATGACAACCATGTATTAATCCTAGGACTGGTAATTAAATAACAGTCTCAAAATTTGGTCCTCTACCCGAACTTTATTCTTCCTTAAACCGTACATTGTGATACTCATAAATAATATGCGTTGGTAGTTAGAACATAGGTGTAGTAAGTAAGAGGAAATCATGAATAAAAGAGTTCCTTATACAATCATTCCTAAATACTTTAGGACTATTAATGATATAGATAATGGAGCAAATATTAAAGTAATTTATTGGAAACTTAAGTGTGAAGAGAACCCTTCATATCGCGGCTACGAAATTTAAAATATTGCTATGCTATTTAGATTAAAATAAAGATTATAAATAATGAAAAATAAAGTTCTTCCTTTTATCAAAAAATACCCAATGAGCATTTTATTAGCGATTATTGCTATTAATTTATTCTCTATTGCTAGCAGTTTAAGAACAGAAGCTTATTTAAATAGGGAAAAGAATCTTTGTATTAAATATTTAAAACATCAAATAGATCGAGATACTCTTATCAAAAAGCTAAGAATAGTTAAGCAGGCAAATCCATCTAGTATTTGTGACTCTGTTCTTAAAAGTTAAAAAATGCAATTAAAGTCTTTTACACCATTGGTTGCAGTATTTGGTACTTCATTTCTTATAACTATTATTTTGATTAAAAGCTTCCAAGTTTTTATGGGCATATCAATATGTCTTTTAGCGATGCTGAAGCTTATGGATATTGAAGCTTTTGGTTTGAGTTATAAAAAATATGATTTAATTACTTCTCGATTTAAAAATTGGATTTATATCTATCCTTTTTGCGAATTATTAATTGGCTTATGTTTTTTACTATCTTCACCTCCCTCTTCAATTATTGTAATTGCTTTAATACTAGGAATTTTTGGAATGGCATCAGTTTTTAAAGCTGTTTATTTAGATAAATTAAAATTAAATTGTGCATGCGTTGGAGGATATACAAAAATTCCTTTAGGAATTATTAGTTTTATTGAAAATCTTTTAATGGCAATTATGAGTGCTTTGATTTTGATTAAATAACAATTTTATAAAATTTCATTTATTTTATTAATAGTTTTGAAAATAAGAATTCCTTACTGAAATGGCATTTAAGAAATCATTCTTTAAGAAGCATTTACTAAAGACTCTTTTATTTTCTGGATTTCTCATAGTAAATATATTTAATGCCCAAAAGAGTAGTGCTAAAAATCAAGATAATATAGATATACCTAAAGTCGTTTCTTATAGATCAGCATCATGCGGTTGTTGTAAGCAATGGGTAAATCATTTACGCCAAAATGGATTAGAAGTTGTTGATAACATTCTTGAAGATGTTTCGGGAATTAAAAACCAATATAAAATTCCCAATAATTTAAAGTCCTGCCACTCTGCAAAAATAGGAAACTACGCAATTGAAGGACATGTGCCGATTGAATCAATCACCAAACTTTTTAAAGAAAAACCAATTATCTCTGGTATAGCAGTTCCTGGCATGCCTCTTGGTTCGCCTGGAATGGAAATGCATTCTCACGAATCACACTCGCATAATTATGAAAATTACAAAGTAGTTTCATTTAGTAATAGTGGCAAAACAAAAATATTCGACAAAATTTCACCCTAACAAAAATACTAATTTAATTAATAATGACTTTTGTTTTTAGAAAGATAAAAATTCTTACTTTTTTCATTTTTATATTTCTTAATTTCAATTCATATTCACATGCTCATATGAAAGGAACATATTCTTCTGAGCAAGATGCTTTAAAAAAGTCATTAGAACTTGGTTGTCAAGGAACACATAAGAACAAAGAGAAATGGCTTCCATGTGAGGATGAAAAAGAATTACATATGTACCTAAGAATGTAAATGCAAAAATTTAAACTTAGTAAAAGGAAAATACATAGAAAAGTAGCTGCAATTTCTTCAATACCTTTATTAATTACTCTTATATCTGGGACTATCTATAGTTTTCTTCAACCATTAGGAGTAGATGCTTTTTGGTTGATCAAATGGCATACAGGTAATTTTGGCATTATTAATTTGCAGCCTTTTTATTCGATATTTCTTGGCATTGCATCGATAATCTCTGTAATATCTGGCATTAGATTATTACAAAAGAATTCTTAGCTTTAACCTAAAGAACCCACAACTATTTATAGGCAATGCTTGAGCAGCTAGCAGTGGGATTAGGAATCTTTTCATTTATTCCCATGTGGTCATATCAGTAGTGCCTTGAGATCTTTGCATCCAAGAATACTTCCAAGTATCATTTACATTCTAAATTCTTTAAAACCCTTGCGGTAGTTAGGCTTTGGGCTATGCCCTCGCCGAGAATTGAACTCGGGGCCTCTCCCTTACCAAGGGAAAAACTAAAATTATAAAATCAAGTAATTGCAGTAGGTTAAAGAGCAAAATATCTTATATAATACTTAATTAGTGCAAAAATTAGTGCATAATGAGGTTAATTAGTTTGATTTATGCATAAAAGAGCAACTAAACAAGAAACTGAATTAAGAGTTGCGCATGCTGCCGAATTAGTTGCTGAAGGACAAGCCTATTCATCTATTACTTCCCTTGTTGCCGCAAAATATGGAATCTCAAGAAGAAGAGCAAGGCAGATCACTTCTAATGCTTATCTTTTGCTGAAAGATGATCTTGAGGAAGGGGACTTAAATCGCCCTGAAATGACAGCAAAATTAGTATGCACTCTAGAAACTGCAATGTTTAGAGCAATGCAAGAAAAACAATATTCAGCTGTTGCAAGTAATGCAAAAGTTCTTATGAAATTAATTGGTTTAGATACAAAAATAAAAAGTTAGAGCGGGACGCTTTGGGAGCACTAGGTCGCAGGTTCGAATCCTGAAGACCCATTTGACTTCTCATGATTCTTATAAATCTGCGAGAGAGTATTTGCGATATCATGCTGCAAATTAAAACTATCATCTAGAATTTAAATAAGTTATGTATTTAAAATTCAATTGAGTAAAAGGAAGTTTACATATAGTCAAGAAAAAAAGATTGGGGAACTTTATGAAATACAGAAAAAAACTCAAGAAGAACTTGCATTGTTATATGGCTGCAGTGAATCTACCATAAGAAATATCCTTAAGAGAACATCTACAAAACCAAGAACAACTAGAGAATCTAAATTCCATTATCAACATGCAGAACAAGTTGAAAAACAACAAAAACTTAAAGTGCTAGGACTTTATAGAAATAGTAGAGAATCTGTTCGATACTTTTGCTTGAGGCACTATCAAGTCGGTTTTAATAGACCTTATGATGCTGAGAAAGGCATAGGGTTAAAATGCTGCCGTCTTAATGCGCAATACGCAAATGCGCAAAAGAAGAAAGCAAAAGCTGCAAATGAATATGATAAAAAAATTGCGGAATATGGAATTTTAAAAAGAGTAGGATCTTATGTAGATTCAAAAACACCAATAGAGCACTTTTGCCTAATTCATAAGAAGCCTGGTTTATGTGCCCCTGGCTCGGCAAAATTAGGTAAAGGGATGAAATGTTGCAGATTGGCAGCAAGTCAAGAACAGGCAGATAGAAGAAAAGCAAAAGCCTCAAAAGACTTTCTAGAAAAATTAGCTAAAAAGAATAAAAAGGTTATTTATGTAAGTGGTGAGTATAAAGGGTCGACAGTGAAATCAATAATCTTTAAGTGTTTAAAACATGGTTTTGAAGATAATCCAAAACCAACAGATATATTAAGAGGACAAAGTTTAAAATGTTGTAAACAAGAAGCATCTTACTCTAATATTGCGGGTGATAAAGTTTGGAAAGCATTGACCGGAACTTTAGAAAGAAAAGGATTTGTTTTTCTTTATTTATACAAAACGAAAAATCCAAATTTTAATAAATATGGCTTAACAAATAACTTAAAGAAAAGAGCTTCATCAGGAAAATACGGAGAATCTCTAATAGATCCTTTTCGATTTAATGATCGTGCTGATGGTGTACTCATTGAGCAAGCATTTAAATATAGTTATGGGATTGATACCCCTCTTGAATTTAAAAATTGGGTTGGGAATACTGAATTAACTGACTTTTCCTCAGAAGAATTTATAGAAAGAATAAAAGAATTTATATCTGAACTAATAAGACTCAAAAGGTGGGATTTTGCAAAAGAATATTGCGATCCTATAGATGTCGAGCTGGCTATAAATTATTTAAGAATCCATAATCAATAGTTTTTAAGTATAAAAAGAGTTTGAATAAAATTCCAGATAGACTTTAATGAGTGATTTAGATTCTTAAGATAATTTATGTCTTATAAACTGATAACTTATTAGTACTAACTTATAAGTTAGATTTATATGTTGTAAATCTTGGAAAATAAATTCTAGATTCAGTATTACGCTGCTTTTTGTTGTCTTAAGTTGTAATTTGTTGTTAATTGTTATCGATTGTTATTGCCTTACTTCTTAATAATTTTAAAAACCAGACTTCAGCAATACTAATAATTAGTACCATTATTTTTTTTTAAGTCGATACTGTAATTACTAACTAAAAGAAAATTGAAAGCTGAAACGGAACATTATCTCCGTCAACTTCTTAAAGTTTCAAAAAAAATTGAAGATCGAAAATTTAAAACTTTTCAAGAGGCTGACTGATTGATTAAGGTAGAATCTGATTTAATAATTAGAGTTGGAACACTCCTTCAAATGGACTTATTTAATCGGTCTCGCAGATATATTGATGACCCATGGGATTGGTAAGAAATGAATTTAAATACTTTTTTATTAATTGATGGGAGTTTGATGCTTATTGGATTACCTTTATTGATGATTTTTAAAGGTAAAAAAACTAATAATTAATTACTTAACTTATCTAGGAGTTCATTAACGCCTGGATCATTAAATGGCCTCTCAGGTTTATTTTCGTTGTGATACGAAATCCATCTTTGCGAATGGTCCTTATTATCTCTCCTATTAAAGAAATAACATGCATTATTATCTTTATTAGGACTTTCACCAAATTTAATTAGGGGAAGTAACTTACATGATTTCCCACTTAAAGGAGAAACTATATGCATCATTCCATCTTCAAGAGGTTGCTTTAAACAATATTCTTTCCTTTTTAAAGGCATTGTTACCCCCATTGCATATTGGCAATAATAATTAAACTTCCCATCTTTATAAGTGTTTTCTCCTGGAATGACAAGAGGTGACTCTATCCAGAAATTCCCAAATAAATTTATAACTTCTTTGACCATTTCGTTATAAATTTTATATCTCTCTTTTGCATTATCATCTCCAATTGCCCCAGTATGTCCTCTCCACATATTTCTTAATTTCATAGCTCTCATTAATATTCCATATAATTTTTTACTTGTTAATACATCTAAAAATTCTTCATTTTCAATAGCTAATCTACTAAGCCATCCCTCTTTCATACTTTCCTCCTCCTTTATATCTTGTACTATCTTTTTTGTTAAGAGACTAAAAATTATGTTCCAGGTGCCAAAGGTACTTAAACTAATATTCTGATTTCTCTCTTTTAGAAAATTTGAAACCTCTTTCCATATGGAATTAAATTCCTCTTCATTTATGTAGAAACCACTCATTACATAAATTGCCAAAAATTGACTAAGGGCTTCAAAAAAATATTCAATATGTAGGGTCATTTTTATTGGAATCCCATTAAAACTCTCAACTGTTTGAAGAATACTTGCCAAGGGGAAAGGAAGTGACCTTAAATCAAGCTCATCTTTATGTCTATTTTTATTGATGATTTTGTTAAATTCTTTTTTTGATTTATCGGGTTGGTCAATTTTATCCCAAAGATTACTTTCAAATTTACTTAATTGATATTTAATATCTAATAATTCTTTATCAATTTTTTCTAATTCATCCTGTTTATTTTTTTCAGGTATGCATATAAATAATCCTCTCAGTGCATTAATGGATATTCTTGTCCTGCCTGGTGATGAAAACATACTATTGAAGGCATTGAAAGCAATTTTACTTCTAGGACTTTGCAATATTTTCACTAAAACTCTTTTGTTAATTTTTTCTGGATTAATTATTACTTGCGCAATTGACTTATTTCTTATTCCAGTTTCTAATTTTTGGCTATCTATATCAATTGCATATTCAAAAACATTATTATTTCCATTAAGGAAAATAAAAATAGAATTTTCATTTTTAATTGTTTCTTCTGAAGCATAAAAAATTTCTTCAGAAATTTCATCTAAATAAGTTGTTTCTAATTTTGAATCTTTAAAGGCAGCTCCCATTTTTTCAAAGAGTATAAATTGTTTTAAATCACTTGTATTTCTTTTTGAATCTAAGAGAAAGCCTAATTCTGGTTCAGTCCCAGCTTCTAATTTATGAAAATTATTAATTAATTTTTTATCTCTTTTTTTATTAAAAGATAATTGTCCTTCAAAAATATATTTTGATTGTTTCTTTTTTCTAATTACTATAATTCTTGTTTCTATTCCTGTAAGAGGTTTAAATGCCCCTGCTGGGATGTGGAATATTCCCTCTAAACTGAAACCTATATCTCTAATAAATTCAAATATATTTCTATTTTCTCTCTTGAAAAGAAAACTTGGACAAACTACAAAAATTGCAATGCCTTTATCAGATAAATTTCTTAATGCAGAAAATATTATTTCAGACTCTTTATGCGCATAAAATCTTAGTCTTTTATTATTTATATTAATTTCTTTGTTATCACTAAGGTCTCTATTTGGATCTTTTAATAAAAAAGGTGGTGCGGAAACTATAAGGTCAAATTTTTTATTAAGGTCTTTAGTTTTTGGAAAATATTCTTTTTTGAGAATGGCTTTTTTATTAAACGAACGTGCTAATTTAAAATCATAATCATTTATTCCATAGCCGTAAATATCTTTAATTTGATACTTATTTGATATTTCATATAAAATACTTCCTATCCTCATCCAGGGATCAAGAATTGATTGAAATTCTAAATTCTTTAATAATTCAGTAATAAAATCTTGAATATTTCTAGGGATCAATAAAGTATATTCATGACCATCTAAACCAAATTTATTAAAGATTTTCGAAAATAGATATGGGGATGTATTTAAAGAAAGTTGATTTGCTTTTTTGAAAAAAATATCCATAAACTCTTTTTTATTTGGAAATAAACTTTCTCTCTCTTGATTAATTATTGCTTCTTCCAAATGTCTGATTTTTACTTTTTCATTTGCTAAGCATAATGAAGCAAGTTCAACTGCCTGGTTAATATGATTATTATCTTTTGGTTTCCAATCAAGTAATTCTTTTAATTCATTTTTGAGATTTATTGGTATGTCTTTACATAAAAATTTTACTCCAAACGGCCTTTCTCCATTTGCTTTATCATCATAACTTTCTGGTTCTATAGAACCGCAATATAAAAATGGATTACTTTTGCTTTTTGTTTTTTCTTCAATACGAGCAAATAAATAACCTTTCAAATCTCCTTTCAAAAATTTTGATAGCAGAGGTTTTTGCGGCGTACCATAGTTTCCAGTTGGATTTTGACTTTCCCAAAAAAAATTATATTCCCCTTTTTTGATTAGTGGAAAATATTTTTCTATAGATAAATCATTATTTTCTGTTGATTTTTTTCTTTCAATAAATTCATTCTTACATATAAAAAAGTCCTTATATTGAATCTCTTCTGGTCGACCCTCTTTTTCTAAAGTTGCAAAAAGAACCAATGAATCAGCAAAACTTGAAACTCCACTCTGTTGACTAACTTGGGAATTTACAAGTCTTTGATTAATGTCATTTCTGGAATATTTTTCTCCAACTGTAAAAAGTTGATATGGAAAATTTTCCTTTGCCATGAGAATATACTTCTTACTTAAATTTATATGCTCTAAAGGTATTTAACACAAATGAGGAAGTTGAATTTACCTTTACAAGATATTTATTAACTATATCTTTATCTACATCTGATAGGTCACTTTTCTTAATTTTTTTAATTGGTTCTCTTTTCCAAGAGCAGATATTCTCAATTCCTGAATTTTCATCACATAATATTTTTAGTTCATTTACTAGATTGTCTTTCTTAAGTTCAAGAGGTTGTTGTTGCGAAAGTAAAGTAAGCCATTCTCTGTGAAGATCCTCTGCTTTATTACTTCTTTGAATTTGTGTGCTCTTTTCAGAAGAATCTAAAAGGGAAACTTTGATATTTAATTCCTCTATTAATTCCTTATTGATTTTGGTATTTACTTTTTGGATTCTAAAGATTGAACTTTGAGATTCTTTTGCATATTTTTCAAATAATTCAGGATTTTCTTTTTCAAAATTCCTGGCATCAAATCTTTGTGATTCTCTTTTAAAAATCCATTGAAATACTCCCTCAATAGAATTATTTGAACTGCCAGATAAGAGTCTTAGCTTTAGTTCAATAATTTTCTTCTGAGTTTTGATTTCTTTTTTTTCTTTAATAACTCTCAGCAATTCATTGTGAATGTCTTGAGCTTCAGAAGAGGGTTTTGTGACTTCACCTGAACTAACTTGAGAATTTAGTTCTTCAATTTTAAGATCATTTTTTAATTGATCTTGCAGTTGTTCATTTATAAGATTTGATTCTTTAATGAAGGGATCTATTTCTCCATTTGGTTTTACAAACCACTCACCTCTATGCCTGTGAAGTGAAAGTTTTTGGTGTATTAAACTTTCTAATTTTGAAACACTTGCTTTAGTTGTAATTGAGTGGGCTATGTAGAGAGGTCTAGGATTTCCTGTTTGGTGTTCATCCTTTCTATCTTCTCCTGATCGCCCAATCTCATTATCTTTAACTAAGCCAATTTTTACGTAATTAGGAGTGCTGTATCCGAGAAGATCTTTTTCTTGAACGAAATAAATAATTCCCGGATTGTTTAATTTTGAGTTCGTCATTTTCTTTCCTCCTTAGACAGTGAAATTGAGTCCATTTTCGCCAAGTTCTCCATCTTCCGGAACGAGCATATGAAAAATGCATTTTAATTTGGCATTACTTTCCGATAAGTTATTAAACTCATGTTCTGATAACTCTTTATTTTTTTGTGCTTTTTCTAAGTAAGTTTTATTAAATAAGTAAACTCTTTGAATAAGCATTGTTGCAATAAAGATATCTTGACCAGGACTAGATTTTAATTTATTTAAAAGATCAAGAACTGATTGAAAAGTTTCTGTACATAGCTTTAAAAATTTAGCTTTTTCAGGATCAATTTTGCCTTCACTTACAAGATCATCAATAGATTCAATCTTTGGTTTTTGAAGTTCTAAAAGTTCTTTATAAGAATTAGGAACAGAATCGCTAACCTTTATATCTTCAAAGGCTTCGGGATGAGTGCTTTTGATCTCATCATTGTTTTTGTTGTTTGTCATTAGGTTAAATCTCCGCGTTTAGGTTTTTTAGTACTTTTTCAATATCAATTAATTGGGGTATGAATCGATGCAGATTGCAATCACTCATATCAAGAAGTTGAATTAATTTATCAAGATAATGTTGGTCCTTCATAAGCTCATGAATTTCTTCATCAATTAAATGAGAATTAATATGCCTCATTTTTTGAAACCGCTTAGATTCGATAATTTTTAACTCATCAAGAAGTTGCATATTCTCATTTAGTTTGCGAATACTTTTCTCCTTAGTACGAGCAATTAAGTTAAGACAGTTTTCTATAACTGGAATTAATTCAGGTAGATCATGAATTTCGTTAATGTTCTTTGTTTTTGTATTAACTCCGCCTTGCATGGCAAGTAATTCAAAATAAGAATTAGGAACATTTGGATTGTTGCTTTGAAAGTCTCCCTGATTTTCAGGGTGATCATTTCCAGAGCTGTTGAATTTGTTGTTGGATGTCATTGGATTAATGTGAGACATCCTTAGAATCTCAAAATTTTCGATTAAAAATAAAATTTACGTGCGAAAAACAAATTTAGCTTTTAATCTCGGGGTACATAACTCTTAGACTTTCAATTTTTTTACTCATATCTTTAACAAAATCAGAAGGACTCTCTACAATGATTTCGTCTCTAAAACCAATAATCCATCTTTTAAAATCAATATCATCATTAATGGTCCATATTGGAAGAAGGATTTCTATTGGATATGGATGGGAATCACCTTCTAAAATATCAAGCGTAAAATTACCAGTATCAGGATCCTTCCAGTTATCTGAAAATTCAAGTTTATTTTTTTTAGGAAATTTTATTTGATTAATTGGATATCTTTGTAATTCCTCCCTTAAAAACTTATAAATATTTTCAGTTGTCCTAAAGCGTATTTTTTTTAGTATATTCTCTAGCTTATTTTCGGATGCGCTAATTATATTTTCTTGCTCTTTAATTTCTTTCCCAAAGTAAATACTCCCAGAAATACTTATCAGTTTTTTAATTTTTTTTAATGCTTTATCTCTTTGATTTCTATCTCTTTTTAATGAAGGATCAATCCGCCTTTGAGATATCCTGTCAATTCTTTCTGTTTTTAAAAGACCAGGTTTATCACCCATAACTCTCTCTTCATAAGCTAAATACCAACCAATATTGTTAAAAAGTAATTGGATAGGCCAAACCCATTTCGTTTCTGAATTATCTGAGTTATCAAATTTTGCTGAACTTTTAAAGAACTCAAGTTCAATTAAATTTCCTTCCTTTATGGCGTTTTCTATTTTTTCAGTATTTTTCTCATTTGCAATTGACTCACTTTTCGTCCGAGCCGGATCAATTACTGATTTATTAGCAAATGATCTTACAGGATAATTATTTAAATCAAAACCTGCCCATTTGAATCTTTCTTTTAATTCATCGCTTACTGATGAAACTGTTGGGTCATTTAATTTGTTTCTTGCTTGATCAACAATTTGGAAAAGATCCTCAAGTCTATTTTTTGAAACTACTGCTGCTCCTAATCCATATCCATGTCTTACATTGTCATTCTTTTTCCTGAACCCATATGGTGTTAAGACTTTTTCTATATCTTTCCTAAGTGTATCTCTGTCTCCTTTGAAATAGATGTTTTCTAATTTTGATATGTAGTAATCATGCAAAGTAATATTGTTTATTTTATCTTCTTCACTTCTTGAGTCATCAAAAGGGTTATGTAAAATGTACCTTATCAAAGACATTATCCTTATAAAGGCATCTTTATCTGAATATCTCGATAATCCTCCATTTTGAAAATCAGTATTTACTTTTTTGATTGGTGGCTCAATAGCAATTGAGGACTTTGTTTGATCAATGAAGCCATTTTTCTCCAGCCATTTAAGATCGTTTTCAATTTCTAAAATATTTGAATAGCAAGAGCCACGAAGCTGTTCAATAAAACAAGATGCTTTATAGGCCAAAGAACCTTCTGGAAGAGGATTGCAAATTTCCTCCATTTCAAGTTTAGTTTTTTTGTCCGAAGCTTTAATACCTGGGAAATTAATTAATAGTTGAATTAAATAAAGAAGTCTTTCAAAATCTAAAAGTTTTGAATAACCATGTAGTTCTTTTTTGTTTTCTCTATTTTTTCTAAGTGTTATTTTGTTATCAATCCGCAGCAGCTTTTTATTTATTTCATCTTCAATATCTTCAATAACTGAGGGATCAATATTTATTAAAGCTGCAAAACCTTCTGATAAATCTGGTGCAAAAGTTTTATTTGATAAAGCCGCATTAAATCTTTTAATTACTGAATTATGCACTTTTCGTTCTCTTAATTGATTCCATTCAAGACACACATCAATTGGAGTATTAAACCACCAGCCAATCCATTCAACTTCTTTATCAAATAAAAGATTTTGAGTAATTGTTAGACGCCATGGTCTCATTGCAAAGGTCGCATCAAGGATGACGGTCCTATTATTTTTTATATGATTTCGAAGCCTTTCATGAAGTATTGATTCGACTTTATTCCAGCTTCCTTGAACAGTTTCATCACCATAAAGTTCTTCTCTAATTTTGTCTGTTGATAAAATCTCTGCATTTATCAATGGCGCCAGTTCATTTGCAAGAGTTGATTTCCCGCTTGCAGGTATTCCAATAAACATATGACATCTTAGTCTCTCACTCATTTTTAGATAAAAAATATTTACTTGATAATTAAATTTTTTAATTTTAATAAGCTAATCCTGGCATAAAAATTTGTTTTTCGCACGTAAAAAATATATTTTAGTTGCTTTTGGGAGAGTATTTGATTGTGAGCTTAAAGCTTACTTCTAAACCTAACCCAACTAACAAACAAAGTGAACACATTACACGAAAAAACTGCAACCATTGAAGCTCAAAGCTGGTTGTCCTCTCTACCAAGAGATACACAAATTAAAACTCTGAGTACGCAAATACTCAAAGAGCACTGGACTACTAAAAATTCAGCAGCACTTTCAACTGCCTTAGTTGATTGTTTCAAGCAAAAAGCTTGGGAAAAAGTTGCCTTTATGCCTTCTATCAAAAGTAGGAGAGAAGTAAGGGAATACAAAAGAGCTGTTGAGTGGATAAGAGATTGTCTTGGCGTCGAACCTGATGAATTAATGAGAACCTTAACTGGTCATCAACCTTCAGCTAAAGATGCAAGCGAGGCAGTGACTTATCTACTAGAACTTATTGCTACTGAAGAACCAAATACTTTAGAGCAGCTAAGTGATGATTTTAGATTTGGCAAATCCAAAATGATCGGATGGGAAAAACTTCTCTTCTTAATGAAACAAGTTGATCCTGCATGGTCTAAAGCACATGAACGTCTAAAGGAATTATTAAATTCCTTAGATAAATCACCAGCAGGAGATGCCCCAGTACAAACAAATCTCTTTGAAGCATCGAGTAGTTATTTAAAAGATAAAGACTCACTTCCAAGTGATAGTAAAACTCGCTTGATAAGCAGGTTAACAAAATTAAAAAATAACCCCTCTTTATGCAAAAGCAAAGGGACCTCTACTGAAAGAGTATCTAATACTTTGGACAGACTTTTACGAGGTTTAATTCCATCGGTTGCAGCAGCAGAAAGAGAAGCAGGACTTGCTAAAGCGTATGGAACTTACAGCTATGTAGGTGTAAGAGGTAACGCATCAGTAGTCGCAAAAAAAATTATCAAAAGAATCGGAAAAAATTCCGCAATTCAATTAGCAAACCAAATTTTGGAGGTATTTAAAAATGACTGACAACAGATTCTTTACTCAATCACAAAGACAAGAATTGTTTTTAAGAGCAAAAGGTAAATGCCAAAATTGCTCATGTGAAATAAGTCTCGATGACTTTCACGCTGATCACATAACTCCTTATTCATTAGGAGGAAAAACTGAATTAAGTAATGGTCAAGCTCTATGCCGATCATGCAATCTTAAAAAATCTGCATCTTTAAAAATAGATGTAAGTAATTGGCTACCCCCTGGCTTTGAACTTAGGAAATGGCAAGAAGAATTTCTTCAAAGATGCTATATGTCTATGGTTCAGCAGATAAACAAGCCAAAAGAAGATATAAATGCTTTTATTCTGCACGCATTCCCAGGATCAGGAAAAACTCTTGCCTCTCTACTTATAGGTGCATATTTAAAGGAGCAAGGTTTTATAGAAAGAATTATTGTTACTGTTCCAAGTGATTTCTTAAGAGATCAAATGGAAGATGATGCTAGAACAATTGGTCTGCATCTTAATAAGAAAAATTCTTGCGCAGAAGGTTTTGACGGTATCGTTACTACTTACGCAAAGATAGGTTATCGGAACAATGATTCTGGAAATATGGTTAATGCTGAAATCTTACGAGATGTTTGTAAGAGGTATAAGACATTAATTATTGCTGATGAATGTCATCACTTAGGTGAAAGAAAAAGATGGGGAGAATGTTTCTCTTTAGCTTTTGGCAATACGGTTGCTCGATTAATGACAAGTGGAACTCCATTTAGAAGTGATCGTCAAAAATTACCTTGGGTGAGATATTACAGGAACCAAATTGAATTAAGTCCACCCCATGCATATTCCTATGGATATGGAATAACGAAGTGGAATACGAGGTATTGCGCTTTAGGTGATCAAGTTGTCCGAGATGTTGTTATTAAACAATGGAACGGAGTTGTTGATTTTACTATTAAAGAAAAGCGTGATGGCCAACTTGTTTCAGCACAAAAAGTTAAACATAAACTTACCGATAATATTGATCAAATTTACGAATGTCAGTTTGATCCAGTTACTGGTGAAAGGATCGTTGACAATAGAAGGCTTAGAAAAATCATTAAAAGGTTGAGAAGAAAGGCTTGTATTGAATGCGGTACTGAAAGGCATCCACATGGGACAGAATATGTTCGTAATATTTTGATCGCTGCAAACGATCAATTAGATGAATGTAGAAGATCGCATGAATGGGCTGGAGGATTAATTATTTGTGACAGTATTCCTCATGCTGATGCAGTTGCAAAGGCCTTAAAAAAGTGGACCAATGAAGATGCTGTTGTTGTTCATTCGGAAACTGGTGACGACAAACGTGCTATTAAAAACTTCAAAACAAATAGAACTAAAAATAGACCTAAATGGATTTGTGCAGTAGGCAAAATTTCAGAAGGTGTAGATATTAAGTTCCTTAGAGTTGGAGTTTATTTAACCACAATTCAGGCATCATTAAGATGGACTCAAATACTTGGAAGAATACTAAGGACTGAATCTGACTTATCTCATGATATGCAGACAGCATACTTCTACCAGTATGAAGATGGAATTGATTTGGTCCCCGATGAAAATGGAGATTTATCCCCAGAGAGCGTAAACATCAAATTGTTTGCAGAATCATTAATGGATGAAAAAGCACAATTCGAATCTGTAGTTGAGCATGACGGTGGAAATCGTCCTCCCTCTGAGGGTGGTGATAGAGATTCAATCGCAATATCTGCTGAAACGCACTCAGCTAGTGGTAAAGAAACCCATCATATTTATGATGGCCAAAGAATAGAGATTAAAGAATTAGAAAAATTCAAAATCTTGACAGCTAAAACTGGTTGGCCACCAGCAAAGTTAAAAAGTTTCATCGAAAAATGTGGGGAAGACGAATTGAGGAGGGTTCTATAAATGAACCCTACTCTCAAAATTCAAAAGGACTTAAGCCATTTAATCAAGATGGCTTTTTTCTTTTTTTCTTTTTTCATCAGCTCTCAAATATAAGTTATTAATTAGATGGAAATCTCTCAATGAAAAATGTAATGGAAAAGTACAACTTATTTTAAAAATTTGGCAAAGCTAATTTTTATTAGTTTTGTTATTTGTTTTGTATGGTAATTTTATTTTTAATTTTTTTGATCCATAATTTTTTTTATTTTTGAAATCAGAATATTTTTCTTTAAATTCCCTGTCTTCAGATAATTTTATATGCATATACCATGATTCGATGTCAGATGAATAACCATTATCTATAAATTTAGAAATGCATTCAATATATTTCGTATGATTTTTATCTAAATAAGAGCTAATGGTTGCTTTGACGAGTGGATCTTGAATATTTTTTAAAAGCAGAATATTTAATTTAGATGTTTCTTCCGCTGCATCTGAAAAATTTTTTTTATAGTCTTCTTTTTCTGTTTTACTTAACCCATCTTTTATTTTTTTAGAAGCAAATTTTTCTAATTTTTTCATCAAATATAATCTATATTCATTTTGAGCTTCATTTAATAAAATCCAATTAACTTTTGCTATATCATCTATCAGTGCTAAATCTTCATCTAATTCTGGTATTAAGTAAAATGTAAATTCTGAGACGATATTCAATAATGGTCTTGCAAATTGATTGTTTAAAATAAATATAAGTAAATCATGGAAAGGTTCAGTAAATAAATTTATTTTTTCATCAGTTTTATAATTTTTGTTTAACGAAAAATTAGATATTAAACAAACAAAGAAATACATAGTTTCAACAGATCGCATAAAATATCGTGGTTCAATTTTTAATTCTTTATTTAAGTTGCTTTTTAATTTTTGAGTAAAGCTATTAAATTTTTTTTGTGAAATTGTGGAAAGTTGATACTTTATTGATTTGAAATATATATCGTCACCTTTACCACTTCTGTGTACCAAAAGATTTCTTCTTTCGCGCATCTCAACAAGTCTAAAGTAATGATCGATGAATCTTTCGTCTTTAAAATTTATATCTAATATATTGCTTGCAACATGCATTGCTGAGGGTAAGTTTGGCAGAAAATCTATAAGTTTTTCTTCAAATGGTAAAACTTTAAATAATTTCTTATCTTTTGTTTTCTCATAATAATTTAGGCAATAGTTTTTAAAATTATCCTTTACAGTTTGATTATTTTTAAATGCCTTTTTTATAACTGATAAAAGATATTGATCAAAAATTGCAAATAAATATACAAAGTAAGCATTTGAAGCAAGATATTCACTCTCAGATAGTTTCCCCTCTTCTTTGATTAACTCAGTAATTGCTGACAAGTTATCAGCAGCTATTAAATATTCTGAATTTTCATTAGGTTGGCCTGTCGAAATATTCTTTCTAAATTCTTTAATTTTTTCGAAATTATCTTTTCTTTGAGTTACGATTTTTTGTTTTGTTCGTAAACGTAATTTTTCATCTTCCTTTAATAATAATAAGAATTTTTCAAGTGTTTTTCTCCCAAGTTCGATTATTTCTGATTGTGAATCTTCCATTTTATTTGAAATTGAAATTTCCTAAATATTGAATTAGAAATAGCCTCGCTAAGTCATCTATTCATAACTATTTCCATAATAAACAAATAATTTATTACTACATACTTTAAGTAGGAAAAGTCTTAGGCCCATACTTCCAGGGTGGCCGTCCCCCTTTAGAAACATCTTTTTCCCTAGAAATTTCATTTTCTAGAAAAAGTTTCACACAAATTCTTCTAGTATGTTCCTCATTAAAAGAAGTCTCATTAGCAATTTCTTTAATCGTTTTAAATTCATTTTTTGTATGTAAGAGATTAAGAATCAATAAACTTAATTCTTGATTCTTAGAAGGTAATAATTCTCCTTCTCCTACACTTTTTAAAACGAAACTGAAATCTTCATCATCACCTTTTAAATTCCAAATAATTCCTTTTCTACAGTTTCTTTTTCCTAAGCATTTCAAAATAAAGTGATTTTTGTGGCTTTGTTTTGTTGGTACCCAAATACCCCAAATATCGCTAACAGCTCCACTCTGAGTAATTGCACCAATTACATCATGTATGCCAACTTCATGTCTAACTACCTCTGGCTTTCTTAAATGAGCTGTACAAATAATAAGGATATTTAATTCACTTGCTAATTTATTTAATTCATACAGAGGCGCTGCAAATTCAGGATCGCGCATAGAGCGACCATTATTGGTTAATAAGGTTGTAACGCTATCAAGAATCACAACTTTAAAAGAATTATTTATAACTTCTTCTTTCAGATTTTTAATATTTAGTCTTTCCCATCCATCTTCTGCTAAATAGAAATAAAGGTTGGAGTTTGATCCATCTATATCCATTAACTCCAACTTATCAAGTGCATTATTTTTACTCTCATCCGATTGAACAACTAGTACTTTATTTTTTTGGGTAGTAAGTTCTCCCAAAAAAATATTCCCTGTAGATATTGCATAAGCCATTTGATAAATAAATGAGGTTTTACCAGATCCTGTTTCTCCCGCAAGTAAAACGCATGAGCCCCTAGCTCCAAAGGAATCAACAAACCATTCTTTTGAGCTTTTTGTTTTTAATAAATCAGCTATATTTTTAGGACCTTTTCCTACATCCGAGGAGTAGTCTTTTACAGATTTATTGTGATAACGATTTTGATAATTTTCATTATCTTCTAGCTGCATTTTATCAATGTCGCAGCCTGTGTAATCTGAGGGGTTCATTTTAAACCCTCCTTTTGTAATTCACTTATTAAGTCTTGGCCCTTTCTAATGAGCTTTCCTTTGTAATGAAAAATTTCTTTAATGGCATTAACTTCCCAACGTATAGGGCTGTTTAAAGATGCACCATAAACATAATGGATTCCTTCCTCTAAAGGGCCATCTTTAAGGTCACGATTTTTCTTGAGGTACTGCGAACTACAGCCGAGCCAAGCAGCTGCTTCGGGAGTCCTCAACCATAAAGGTTGGTCTTTCATTGCTTTAAAAAATTAAATTATTACTTAGCTGTTGCCGCTTACCTTCTTATGTTCAGTCAGTAATGCGTTTCTAAATGCTGGGCTTGCACTTCGTAACCAATTGGAACCATGTTTGAAAGCAGTAGGAGCAAGAAGTTTTGCATATTCTTCCATTTGTTTGGCGTCCATGCCTTGCTCTATATCTTTTTTAGAGACAGTAATACCTGACTTTTTATGATTCTTAAATCGGAACTTTTTCGCCATAGCACCTATAGGATTAACTGTTGATTTAGAGATAACAGCAACCCTGATTTTTATCTATTAATTCTGCCAAGAACTAATGAACTTAAGAAAAGAATTTCTATACCCCTCTGGTTCGATCAAGCGTAACCGCCGAACTAAGTAGGATCAGTTACTTATATTTATAGCTACTTTTGTTGCGTCTGCAAATATTTGAATATATCTAATTAAATTTTAGACTTCAATCCTATTTTTTAAATGTCTTTCAAATGCTTTTTCTAAGCTAAGTTCTGTTGTATAAGAACCATAAAATGAATTATGAGTTTCTACAGAATGACCCATTGCAGCAGCAGCATCTTTTACTGATATTGGAATAGTGGAGCCCTTATGGCATTGATGAGCATACCTATGTCTCAGACTGTAAGGAGTAATTTCAGGGTTCGTTTTAATTATCTCTTTCCAAACTTTGTTCCTTTCAATTAATTGCCTTAGTGCTTGACCAACATCACCATATTTATTTTTATCTTTTACCATTTCTATTTGATTTAGGACTGGTATAGGTAATGTAATCTTTTTTGATTCGAAAAGTTCTATAAGTTTTTTGCCAAGGTTTTTCCTCGCCAAAAGGTCCATAGGAAAAACTCTTCTATCTTCCTTTTTTGCTTTTGTATTTATATTATTTTTGATATTACCAACATATAGTTTGCCATCTAAAGCTCTAAGAACTGCGAGTTCAGAAAGCCTTAAGCCAAAAATAGAAATCAAACCAACTGCTAAGAATAATGAAGGATCTCTTGATTCAAGATCATCTAATAATCTAAGTAAATCATGCTCCTCTAGATATGGAGTTAATTTATCTTGTTTAGTTCTATTAGATTTTCCAATTAGTTCTTTTCTATAGTCTTCGCTTGGCGGTTGCCACCTTTTTTCGTTCTGTGAATGTCTTTCGATTCCATATTTTAAAATCTCACACCAAGCATTGATATATCTTTTTCTCTCATCAGGTTCTATATCAATAAGATATTTATCCGATAATTTTTTTATAAGCTCAACTCCTGTATTTGGAGAGGGATTATTATTCATTTCCTCTAAAAATCTGCTAATTCTCCTAGCCCAATCTTTTTCGGTTTTACTGGTTAAACCTTGTTTAGTTTGCATGAACTGATCAACCTTTGATGCGGCATTTAAATATGCTTTTAAATCCTTTTCATAGTTGGCATCATTTTTATTTAGAGGCCTTATTAATAAAAAATCATTCCAACTTTTATTAGGTTGTTTCGTTGCTTCTCCAATGAATTGAGCTTTCCATCTCCTTGTGGCTTCTTTGAGAGTTAGGTTTTTTTCAACAACTAATGGTTTTATAAATTCGATAGCTTTTAGGATCTCTATCCCTGAGGTTTTCTTCCATTCGATGGGTAAGGTTTGAGAGGTTCTTTTGTTGGCAGAACCTAGTCCTTCGTTGTAAACATATAAAAGTTTTGTTCTACCGCTATTTTCGCCATTAACCCTAATTCCACGACCAAAATTAGTGCAGATATTTTTTCTTAATTCTTTTTCCCAAGAAGTGCTGTTAGCACTAGTCATTTTAAAAGTGTAATTAGTGCAAATATTAGTGCAGAATTGCTATATTGTCGACATATCTAGATATATCTGGCTAATAATCAATTTTAATTAATTTCTTATAACTTCGTTCGTAGCAATGCTTTTGGCCATGCCCTCGTCGGGACTTGAACCCGAGACCTCTCCCTTACCAAGGGAGTGCTCTACCGCTGAGCTACAAGGGCAATTTTAAAGTGGGCCGGGTTGGATTTGAACCAACGTAGGCAGAGCCAGCGGATTTACAGTCCGCCCCCTTTAACCACTCGGGCACCGACCCCCACTATTTGAACTTATCAGTTAATGGACACTTTGTGTGAAATTGTTTTGGTTTTTTTGTTTCTTTCTAGATAGCATTTGTAAAGAAAAGACTTTATTGATGATGAATATTTTATTGATAAATGGCCCAAATTTAAATTTATTGGGAACTAGAGAACCTGAAATATATGGGCATAAAACATTGAGTGATATAGAAAAAGATTTAACAAAAGTTGCTAAAGAAAAGAGTATTAATCTTGAATGCTTTCAAAGTAATCATGAAGGAGAAATAGTAGATAAAGTTCAGGATTCTGTAAAAAGTATCCAAGGCATTCTTATTAATGCTGGGGCTTTTACTCATACCTCGATTTCTATTCGTGATGCTTTGATAGGATCAAAAATTCCATTTGTAGAGTTACATATTTCAAATATTTTTAGTAGAGAAGATTTTCGTAAAGAATCTTTTCTTACAGATAAAGCTATAGGAATAATTAGTGGATTCGGTATATCTAGTTATTTTCTAGCTCTTGATGGAATAATTGAATATTTAAGTAGTAAAGATTAAATGCTAGTTGACTTTAGAAGGCCTTCTTCCCATATTAAATATTTATCGTCATTAACCTCAGATGAATGGATCAATCTCGCATTATCCAATCCAATAGAAATTCTTATTGATCATGCTCATTGTGAAAGAAAGGCAGCAGGAGTAGCTATTCAATTGATGTTTAGATATCCATCAGAACCAAATCTGGCAGAAGTTCTAAGTCCAATAGCGAGAGAGGAATTAGAGCATTTTGAAAAAATACTTTATTTTTTAAAGGATCTTGGACATAATCTTGAGTCCTTAAAACCTCCTCCATATGGAGCTGAACTGGCTAAGAATATAAGAAAGGAAGAGCCTAATAGAATGCTTGATAGTTTCTTAATCTCAGGTCTTATTGAAGCAAGAAGTCATGAAAGATTAAGTTTGCTAGCCCTTAATTCTGAAGACAAATCTTTTCAAAACCTTTATGAATCTTTGCTTGAGAGTGAGGCGAGACATTTTGGAGTTTATTGGAAACTAGCGCAAACTAAATTTTCTAAAAATCAAACTTTCAAAAGGTTACAGGAATTGTCTGAAATTGAGTCAGAAATTCTTGCTGAGACTTGTCTAATGCCAAGGGTACATAGCTAAAGTTAATAGGATAAAAATGATAATAAACAAGTTTTCAAGTTTACTTAATCGATATAAAACTGATTTACCAACATTCACAATCGTTGGTGTAGGCCCTGGAGATCCATCGCTTTTAACAATTGCTGCTGTGGATGCAATAAAAAAAGCGAAAGTTATAGTTTTCCCAATATCAGATGATAATAAAAAGAGTTTCGCTGCAGAAATAGTCAAGAAATATACCAAATTTAAAAAAAATATCCCTATCATCTTTCCAATGGCTAGGAAGGATTTTGATCCAGATGAAATTTGGTCTAATGCTGTAGAAAAAATTGTGAAATTTATACAAAATGGCGAATCTGTTGTTTTACTTTGTCTTGGAGATACTTCACTATTTGCGAGTTCTTCGAATATTTTGAGGCTAATAAAAAATAATCATGCTGAAATCATTACCAAAACCATTCCTGGTATTTCCTCTATTTCAGCAGCAGCAGCTTTGAATGATTTTGATCTGGTAAAAAAAGGCGAGACATTGATCATCAAAGAATGCCCTTCTTCAGAATCTGAATTAACAATCCTAATTAGGGAAAGTAAGGCAAATAAAACGGTATTGGCCATTATGAAAGTTGGCAAAAGATGGAATTTAGTCAGGGGGATTTTAAAAAAAGAGGATGTAATCAATAGATCTCTAGTTGCTTTAAGTGTTGGTATGCCTGATCAAATTATTCAATATGCATCACAATATAAAAAGGAATTTATGCCTTATTTTTCTTTGATTTTGATAAGGTTCGACTAATGTATAAAAAAGATAAATTAGTTGAAAATCAATTTACATGGCCAATATCTAAGGAAATATTATTTCTTGTTCTCGAAGATAGGGTTAGTGATGTTTTTGTTTGTGAATTGGTTTGGGAAAGACTTTTTTATACTAGAGAAACAACTTTAAGTTATTGGGTTTTTAGTGCATTAACTCCTACTTATTGGTCAGAAAAATTTGAAAAGGCTCCTCAAATCATTTCAGAAAGAAGAGCATCAGTACATCTGACTAGATCAATTCCAAAAGAATATAAACAGGAATTGAAAAATTTCCTTAATTTTAAAGGTTATAAAATTAATGAACTCTATCCAAGAAGAACTAGAAGAGCGACCGCAGTAAATTGGTTGATTTATTGGGCTCTTGAAAATGATTGTTTTTCAAATGATAATGGTGTTATACCAAAGCCTAGTTCACCACCTATTGATCCTGTTAAAGGACATTTTGGTGATCCAGAAATCAAATAAGTTTTTTCCAATAAGGTAAATGATTATATTAAAGGTATAGTTGTAATGGATACTACTTTCTTTGGAGAGAAGAATTGATTCTTCCTACAATAGCAATTATCGGAAGACCTAACGTTGGTAAATCCACCTTAGTTAATCGTCTTTGTCAAAGTAATGATGCAATAGTATTTGACAAACCTGGTGTTACAAGAGACAGAACTTATCAAAATGCTTCATGGGGAGGTAAGGACTTTCAAATAGTTGATACTGGAGGTTTAGTTTTTGATGATGATAGTGAATTTCTACCAGAGATAAGAACACAAGTTTTCTTGGCTTTAGAAGAGGCTTCACTCGCTTTACTGGTGGTAGATGGAAATCAAGGTGTTACTGATGGTGATTTATCAATAGCGAAATGGTTAAGAAACTCAAGCTGTAAAACAATTGTTGCTGTTAATAAATGCGAATCCACTACTTATGGAATTTCTTTAGCTTCAGAGTTCTGGAAATTAGGCTTGGGCGAGCCTTATCCTGTTTCGGCTATTCATGGTTCAGGGACTGGAGATCTTTTAGATCTCGTTATTGGCGAACTTCCTGAAAATAAAATCCAGGATGACGAAAAAAAAATAATGATGTCAATTATTGGTAGGCCAAATGTTGGTAAATCTAGTTTGTTAAATTCAATCTCCGGAGAAAAAAGAGCAATAGTTAGTGATATAAGTGGTACGACAACTGATTCAATAGATACACTTATTAAAAAAGGTGATAATCATTGGAAGATTATTGATACTGCAGGGATTAGAAGAAAGAAAAATGTTAAATATGGTACTGAATTCTTTGGTATTAATAGGGCTTTTAAATCAATAGATAGAAGTGATGTTTGTGTATTGGTTATAGATGCTATAGATGGAGTAACTGATCAAGACCAAAAGCTGGCTGGGCGAATAGAGGAACAAGGCAGAGCTTGTATAATTGTTGTTAATAAATGGGATCTTGTAGAAAAAAATAGCTCAACAATTTATCAAGTAGAGAAAGAACTTAGATCTAAACTTTATTTTTTAAACTGGTCAAAAATGATTTTTATATCTGCCCTAACGGGTCAAAGAGTTGATAATATTTTTGAGCATGCTCTTAATGCTGTAAATCAACATAGAAGAAGAGTAACAACATCTGTAGTTAATGAAGTACTTAAAGAATCAATCAGTTGGAAAAGTCCTCCAACGAAGAGAAGTGGCAAGCAAGGTAGGCTTTATTATGGGACTCAAGTAAAGAACAAACCTCCCACTTTTACACTTTTTGTAAATGACCCTAAATTATTCGGGATAACCTATAGAAGATATATTGAAAAACAAATTAGAGTAAATTTAGGCTTTGAAGGCACACCTGTTATTTTACTTTGGAGAGGAAAACAGCAAAGAGCTTTAAATAAAGAAGTCGAAAGAGAAAATATTGAGTTAATTCAAAAAGATTAATGAATTTGCTAACTAAATTTTCTGTTGGTCAATACGTTCATGGTAATAGAAGTTGGCTAAGAATTATAGATAGTAGATTAAAAATAATTATCGTAATGATATTTTTAATTACTCCAATTTGGGCAGGTCCAATATGGAGATTGAGTTTAGTTGGTTTTTTACTATTAATTACTTTTCTAAGTTTATTGCCATCTAGAGTATGGTGGCGATCATTATTTTTTCTTTCTTGTTTATCACTATTAATTGGATTTATATCAATACTTGCCTCGTCTGATATTCAATCTCTTGATGGCTACTTAAGAAATCCCAATGAGTTGCAAGTGGTACTGGAAAGTCAAAAAGAATGGAATATTTTGCAAATTCCTTCGATGAAGATATGGTTTATTAATTTTGGTCCCTACAACTTATCAAAAAAAGCCTTTGAACTAGGAATAAAAACCTCTACTTTGATATTTACCGTTATTCATAGTGTGAATTTGATGCTTTTAACCACATTGCAGGAAGATATTGTATGGGGATTAAGTTGGTTTATGTATCCATTAAGAAAGATTGGATTGCCAATTAGTAAGTGGCTTTTTCAGTTATTAATTGCATTACGTTTTATTCCTTTAGTGCAGGAAGAATTTCAAAATATCATTAAATCAGTGTCTGTTAGATCAATAAATTTTCGAAATTTAGGATTAAAGAAATCTTTTAATGTTTTGTTGATCTTAGTGGAAAGGTTATTTCAAAATATATTTCTGAGAATTGATCATGGAGCTGAATCACTACTCTCAAAAAAAAATATTATTATTAAAACCAATAGATTTAGAACTCTTTATCCCTCAAAATCTCTCAATGTAATTGTTAATACATTATCGATTTGTTTTATTTGCATAGCAATTTTTCTTAGAAAACTGTATGGTGCATTATAAATAACACAATATTTAGGTTTGAGTTCTGAGCGTTATTTAAACCATCCAACATTCGGTATGTTGTACCAAGTTTCTCCTGGAAATGATGGGAGAGATATTTATGCGACTTTATACGCTCAAAAAATGTTTTTTCTTGTAGAAGTTAGACAGAGAGAAGTTTTTTTTGAAGTTATACCTTACTTAGATGCTCGTAATCAGGCGGAATTAAACCTTCAAAAAGCTAGAAGAAAAGGATCTGAAGAACTATCTAAATGGGAGAATTTATTTAAGCAAACTTTCTTATAAAAGGTGAACTCTGCTAATTATTTAGAAATAAAAAATAAAATACCTTCAAATGTAAATATTCTTGCGGTAAGTAAAGGATTTAAAAGTCAAGAAATCAAGACTATTCAAAATATAGGTCAGAACGATTTTGGTGAAAGTAAGGTTCAAGAGGCGTTTGAAAAACAACTAGCCTTAAAAGATCTTAAACAAATAAATTGGCACTTTATTGGAAGAATACAGAGTAATAAAATAAGAAAAATAGTTCAAAATTTTAAATACATTCATTCAGTAGATTCATTTGAAAAGTTGCAAAAGATTTCTAATATTTCACGTGAAGAGAAGAAAAATCCATTAATAATGTTGCAGGTTAAGTTGAGTGATGATCCTACTAAAGGAGGCTTTAATCCTGAATTTTTATTATTGAAATGGAGAGAAATTCAAGAGTTGAAAAATATTTCATTAACCGGTTTGATGACTATCAATCCTAAAGGACTTAGCTCTAAAGAAAATTCAGGATTGTTCAAAAAATGTCGAGATCTCGCTGATTCACTGCAACTACCAGATTGTTCCATGGGGATGTCAAGTGATTGGGAGGAAGCCATTGACGCTGGATCAACTTGGTTAAGATTAGGATCATTGATTTTTGGAGGTAGATCCTAATAAGTTTTTTTTTATAAAAATATTCTCTATAAACTTGCAGTTAAGTTCAACTAACGTTATTTAAGTATAGGTAGTTTATTCATTTAAAAAAATGAATCTATTGCTTAAGGTTCTTAGACCTTAGTAATCAATTTCAAGAGGATTTAAAAGGTGTCACTTATTTCTAGATTAAAAGCAGTTGTTGCAGGGGATGAGTATCTCGATGATGATTTTGATGAGTTGGATTATGCGTCAGAGGAGGAATTAAATGATATTAATAATTTCAAACAAAATCCAAGGAATGCAAATGCTCTTGCAAATTCAAATCCATTTGATTTTATGAGTAATAACAGATCATCTAAAGTGGTTGGCATGCCCGGTATCTCAAATTCATCTTCAGAAGTAAGCTTAATGGAACCAAGAAGTTTTGATGAGATGCCTCAAGCCATACAAGCATTAAGAGAGAGAAAAACTGTAATTCTCAATTTAACCATGATGGATCCTGATCAAGCTCAAAGAGCTGTTGATTTTATTGCTGGGGGAACATATGCAATTGATGGGCATCAAGAGAGAGTCGGTGAAAGTATTTTTCTTTTTGCGCCAAGTTGCGTAAATGTAACTAGCTCTTCCCCAGAAGATGCTTCTCCTTCTTCTGTGCCTTCAGAAAACCAACCACAATATAGTTTGGCCAAAAATACTACTCCTGAACCAGCATGGGGTAATTCTAAATTAAGAGCTTTTTCATGATTAATCTGTGACTGATAAAATTGCGATTATTGGTTTTGGAAATATTGCAAACGCTATAATAACACCTCTTTTAGATAACAAATTAATTCAGCCAGAGAAAGTTTTTTGTGTTGTAAATTCAGAAAAAAGTTTAGAAAATATAAAAAAAAATTACAAATATAATATCAATGTTTATAGATCAGGTTCTAAAGAGTCAAAAGTAATTTGGGATTGCCAATATAAACTTCTCTCGATAAAACCTCAACAATTTAATGAAATAACTGAAGCCCATCACATAAAAAATAAGGACAATTTAATAGTTTCAATTCTTGCGGGAGTTTCAATAAATAGACTTACTCAAAAGTTTCCTAATCATAAATGTGTAAGGGTGGTTACAAATATTCCTATAACTATTGGAAAAGGTTTAACAGGGATTTCTTGGGGAGAAGAAATGACAGAAGATCAGAAACAATTTACAAAAAAATTATTTGAAAATACTAGTAAAATTTATGAATTTACTGAAGATTACCTTGATATATTTTTAGCTTTAACTTCATCAGGTCCTGCAATTGTTGCTTTAATTATAGAAGCATTAAGTGATGGAGGATTAAGCGGGGGATTACCAAAAATAATTTCAGAGGAACTTGTAATGGAAATGATACTAGGGACTATTTGTCTAATAAAGGAAAATAAACTTACTACTTCTGAGCTTAAAAATTTAGTAACCTCTCCAGGCGGAACAACTATTTCTGCTTTAAGGGTTTTAGAAAAAAAGAGTGTAAGGTCAGCATTAATGGAATCAATAGTTTCAGCTAGTAATCGAAGTAAAGAGTTTCGTTAGGTTTTTCAATTATCTTTTAAGTTCATATAAACTTTTTCAAGTGAATTTATATTTTTAGCAATTGTGTATCTCTCAAGTATACGTTCTCTAGCTTTTTTTCCAAGATCTTTCGTAAATGAAGGGTGTTCTAGAAGAATTGGGATTATAGTTTTTAATTGTGCAGCCACATTATCAGTCGAAATTACTATTCCTGCTCCGTTATCTAAAACTTCGCCATCAGCTCCGGCATCTGTAGCTACACAAGCAGTACCAGCAGACATTGCCTCTAAGAGTGATAATGATAAACCTTCTACTAAGCTTGGTGAGAAAAATACTTCTGCTATTTGCATTATTGCTATCCTAGTTTCTAAATCTAATTCGGCACCCCACCAAATTAATTTCTCATTACCAAGGTTAGAAAAACTATTTTCAAGTGTTGGCTTCATTGGTCCATCCCCGACAATAACTAATTTGCAATTTTGAGTTTTTGTTTGGCGCCAAGAACGTAAAAGTGCCTCGATATTTTTTTCATTTGCAATCCTTCCCATATATAAAAAGATTCTTTCATTTCCAAGTTTGTTTTTTACCTGATCATATTTTTTACTTTTTTCGCAAAAAGGTTTCCAAATATTTTCATCAACGCCGTTTGGAATAATTATTTGTTTTTCTTTAGGTACTCCTAATTTCTCAAGAACATTTTTTTGAGGTTCAGAAAAAATAATTATTTTATCGAACTTTGCTAGAGAGGGAGCATAAAGTTGATATGTTAATTGTTGAGTGCTCGCAGTTAGATTTCTATTTTTTGCATCAAATGGTGGATGAAATGTTCCAATAAGAGGAACATTGATTTCATTACAGAGTTCTGGAAGTCTAAAGTCTAAAGGAGATAGAGTTAGGCTTGCATGTACTATGTCAGGTTTTAATCTTTCTAAGGAGAGCCTTAGTTCTTTTTCTGCCCTGGGCGAGGGTATTGTATAAACTTGAGATTTAATTAAATATGGGAGACTTACATCAGGATCATTTGCAAGAAATAATGGGTTTGATGAATTTGAACTAGAGGGGTTGTCGAAATGAATAAAACTAATTTTATGCCCTCTGGCCTTTAATTCCTTAGTAGTTGAATTACCGTAAGTTACATTTCCACAAAAAGGGGATTTTTTCCCTAACCAGGCAATATGAACCACATTGATTGAATTAACTATTTATTAAGTTAACAGCCAAAGGTCCCATGATCATATTTTTTAAATTTTTTTATGCTTCATGAAGATGCTAGCTATATATTTCTCTCAACATTTTTAGTGAAGATAGATCCTTCTCTAATTGAGTAGAGATCCATGTCTCAATGATGAATAATATTTTAAGCCAGACTTTTTTTGGACCCAACAACTCTCCATTAGATTTTATTGGTAATTCAGGGAAAAGAAGTCTCTGTAATAGAGCAACTTCAGATGCATTTATTTTTAGATTACTTTGAGGATCTTCTATGGATGAGAACCCTTCACTTGGCAAATAATAACAACTCCATTCCCAATTTCCTAATGGTGGAATAATAGGTTCACCAGTTTTACAACAATGATGAATTGGTAAATTAATACCCCCGATGGCTAATAGATGGATTAAAGATTGAATACTCATTGAAAGCATTTTAATATCTTCTTCTTGAGACTCTTTATATAGATAAATCCTATCAAGATGTGCAAGAACGCAAGATAAATAGTCTTGTTGTTTGTCATTATTACCTACTAATAAAAATGTTAATTCAGTTATTGCTTGTGCGGCTGCAAGACATTCAATATTTTTTCCTAGACCAGAATAGCTTTTTAATATTTTAATTTGACGTACAGATTTAAGATTTCTTTTCCCAAAAATCTGCAGACTTAAATATGTTAAAGGTGTAGCGGCAGCAAGACTACTTTTAGGACGCCTAGCACCAGGTACCGCTAATCTAACAATTCCTTGCTCATCGGTGAGGATAGTTATTAATCTATCATTCTCGCCTAATGGAGAAGCTTTAATACAGAGACCTTTTAGTCTGCACTCACCTGAACCAGACATTTAAATAACTTTTACTTCTTCAAAAATTTCACAAAAATTGGAAGTTCCCACACAACTAATTCCATTATCAAACAAATCAATTACTTGCTTCAGTTTTTTTATGCCACCTACAACTTTGATTTGATTTTCTGAGCCTGTTATTTTAAGTATGTCGGGAACATCATAAGATGTAATAGGAGACCCAAACCCGTCTCCGAATTGAAAATTTTTTATTCCTAATTCCAAAGATATTTCTATCGCATTAATAAAAACTTCTTCTTTTAGTTTTGATTTATTTATGATTATTGAAACTGGTAATCCAGATAATTTAACTTGCTCAATTTCAGCAGCGAAAGTTTCTAATTTTCTTTTGGATAAATTGATAAAGTTTGGGGTATATTCAATTCCTTGTGCACCCTTATCTTTTGCAAAACAAACTAATTCTTCAATAAATGAAACTGGTAAATCTGCTAAAGGGTAAGAAATAAGTGCGTTTATATCCGCACTGTAATTACCCAAACAGTTTTTAAGATCAGTTAAATAATTTAGTGAAGTAGAAATATTTTTGATATTGTATTTTCTTATTAAATCGCAATTCACACAAAAATCTTCCCAGGATAGATATGGGTTAATAATAATCGCATGAATTTTCTCGTTTAATTCATAATCAATATTGGGCATTTAAAACTTATTTAGATTGAATCAGTCCATAACCTCCATGATTCCTTTTGTATAAAACTTGAAGTTCATTATTTTTCTTGTTTCGAAAAACATAAAAATCATGATCAATTAGATCTAATTGTTTTCTTGCTTCTTCTGATGTAATTGGAGTCATTTCAAAGTATTTATTTTTTATAGATGGTTCAGGCAGACTTGCTTCCATTCCTTCTTTAAGTAAAGCTTTATCTAAAAAACTTGATTCCATACTTTCAATTGGTAAAGAATCTTTATTTTTAAATTGTTTATTATGAATTGTTTTATTGTTTCTTTCTTTATATTTACGTAATTTTCTACAAAGTTTATTTGAAACTAAATCAATGCTTGAGTATAGATTTTCAGTTTTTTCTTCAGCTCTAATTACGGTACCATTTGCAAAAATAGTAACTTCTGCAGTTTGGAACGAGACTCTTGGGTTCTTTTCAATTGAAAGGTGTATGTCAGCTTCTTTAACGATATCCTTATAGTGATGCGTTGCTTTTTCTATCTTTGCCTCAGTATATTCTTTTAATGCTCCAGTGAGCTCAAGATTCTTTCCATGGATTAAAATTTTCATAACAAATCTAAAAATATTTACTTACTTTCTAAATCTACTTAAATATGGAAAATAGAACAGCAATAATTAAACAACCTGATAATATTTCTTCTTTTAATGATGTTTATAAATTACAAAAAGAATATCAAGAGGCATTGATTTTAGATAATTCTAACCCTGACTTTATTTGGATAGGGGAGCATGAACTCTGTTATACGTTAGGTAGAGGATCTAATTACGATAATTTACTATTTTCTTTGGATGATGATAAATATGATGTTTTTAAGATTAATAGAGGTGGTGAGGTTACTTGTCATATGCCTGGACAATTAGTAACTTACTTGGTTTTAGATTTGAAAAATTTTAATAAAGATTTAAATTGGTATTTAAGAAAAATTGAAGAAATTATTATAAAAATTCTTGGAACTTTTAATATAAATTGTCATTCAAGAGATGGTTTCACTGGTGTTTGGATAGGAAATAAGAAAATTGCTTCAATTGGAATTGGTTGTAAAAGATGGATTACAATAAATGGATTTTCAATCAATTTTGACTGCGAATTAGAAAACTTTAATAAAATTGTTCCTTGCGGGATCGAAAATTGTCTTATGGCAAATATGATTGATTACAACAAAAATTTAAATATTCAAGAAGTCAAGAGAATTGTTAAAAAAATCATTCAGGAAGAATTTAATTTTGATTTTGTATCAAAATAGAAATTAATTAAAATGTCAAAATCAATTTAATATGGGTGATTTAGCATACTGGCCTTCAGCCAAACCTCTTTCTAAAAAAGATAAATTTGCTAAAAATAGAGATTTTATTAAGAACCTTAATCATATAGATCAAATTTGGGAAAAATTAAAAATCAAATGTGGTGATAATTTAGCTGTTTGCGATTTAAGAGGGAAATACAAGGAAAAATTTTCTTATTCTGAGGTAGCCGATTTAATAACAAAAGTTTCTTTTTCTTTTAAAAATTATGGTTTAGTGAAGGGGGATGTAGTTACTGTAATATCTGAAAATTCTCCAAGATGGCTATTAGTTGATCAAGGCTTAATGCGTTTAGGAGCTATAAATGCAGTGAGAGGTATTAATTCTCCCTCAGTAGAATTAGATTATATTATTGAGCACTCTAATTCAGTAGGTCTAATAGTTCAATCTAAGGAGATTTGGTTAAAGTTAAACAACAAAGAAGAATTAAAAAAAAGACTGAAATTTATTATTAATTTAGAAGATGAACAATTTGAAAGTTTAATAAGTTGGAGTAAATTTATAAGTTCAGTAGAAAAAGAAAATTCACAAAATAATAATTTTGAGAGATTTAATCCAGAAATTGATGACGTCGCTACTATTCTTTACACTTCTGGGACAACAGGGAAACCTAAAGGTGTCCCCTTGACTCATGCAAATTTTTTACATCAAATAATCAATTTAGCCTATATCGCTGATCCAGAACCTGGGGCCTCTGTATTAAGCGTGTTGCCTATCTGGCATTCTTATGAGAGGAGTGCTGAATACTTCTTTTTTTCATGTGGTTGTTCTCAATACTATACAATTCCAAAATTTCTGAAAGATGATATTACACAAATAAAACCTGTTGTCATGGCTACTGTACCAAGACTATGGGAGGCAATCCATGATGGTTTTTTTCAGGCGTTGAAAAAAATGCCTTCCAAAAAGCAAAAACTTATTAAGCTTTTGATAAGTAATAGTTCAGTTTTCAAAAGAAGTCTAAGAAAGATAAGAAATTTAGATATTAATCAAATAACTTTTAAATCAAAAATCCCCTTACTGGGTTCTGTTATTGGTCGATATCCTTTACATAAATTGTCTACTATTTTTTTATGGCCGAATATTCTCAGACAACTATGCGGAGAAAAACTGAAATTTCCTATTAACGGCGGAGGGGCATTGCCAGAACATGTGGATCTTTTTTTTGAATCTTTAGGTGTAGATATTTTGGTGGGATATGGACTCACAGAAACTAGTCCAGTATTAACTTGTAGAAGAAGAGAATTAAATGTTAGAGGATCATCTGGGCAGCCTCTTACATTTACTGAAATCAAAATAGTGAATGATGATAAAAAAAAGATTCTGAAGTTCAGAGAAGTCGGGAAAATTCTTGTTAGGGGGCCGCAAGTAATGAAAGGTTATCTTAATAATGAAGTAGCTACAAATGATGTTTTATCCAAGGATGGTTGGTTTGATACTGGTGATTTAGGTTTTCTAATACCAAATGGTTCTCTCTTTATAACAGGAAGAGCCAAGGATACAATAGTGCTATCAAGTGGTGAAAATATAGAACCGAATCCGCTAGAGACTGAAATTCTTAGTTCTGAATTTATTAATCAGATTCAATTAGTTGGACAAGATAAGAAATGTTTAACAGCCCTTGTAGTTCCTAATGTCGAATTGGTTAAAAGCAAGTTTTTGGAAGAAGACCTTTCAAAATTAAACCTGAACAAGAAAATTGGTACATTTTTCAAATCACAAATTAATAATTTGCTTAAAAGTCGATTAGGAGCAAGATCAGAAGAACAAATATTAGATTGTTATTTTGTTGATGCCTTTACTCTAGAAAATGGGTTATTAACACAAACTCTTAAACAAAAAAGAAAAGAAATAGAAAAAAAGTATTCATTACAAATAGAAAATATGTATGAAAACAAATTTAGTAAGAAAATTTGATTTGTTCTATCTATATTGAAAAGGTAATTTAATTTTTTATGGAAACAAAAAACTCAATATCTATAAAGCGCTCAATAGCTATTAAAGCTGTAGTTACACCAACTTGGAAGGAAGATGCTGAAAAAGAATTAAGTAAAGCAATTTCAAACATTGATCAGCAATTATCGCAACTGGAGCAAGAGGGGCAGCAAATAGTAAATAATATTAGATCCCAATCGGTTAATCCCCTAGATCCAAGGGTTCAAGAACAGGTTAGTCAGGTGCAACAACAAGTCGCAGCAAAACGAAACGAAATTGAAGAACAAAAAAGAAATCTTCTTCAACAACAGAGTCAAGTTCGCGAATTAAAAATGGATGAAATTGTTGATCAAGGGCAAGTGGATAGTTTCTGCGATGTCACTGTGGGAGACAATCTTATTGAAAAAATGCAAGTATCGATTACGGTTAAGGATGGAGTTATTCAATCTATAGATAATAATTAAAGAGAAGATTTAGTATTTTTGATAAATATAAGTAAATCTTAATTTCGAAAAGTTTTAAATTCTAATCGATCTAAATTATTACTTTCTTAAGTTTTAAGAGTTTCCACTGTGAACATGATTTCGTATAATTAAAACAAGAGTTTAAAGGGTTCTTAACCATAAAAACTTTAGGAAGTTTGGTAGCAATCCCTTGAAACTTATGCAATAACAATTTTCTTATGTCTCACGAAATATTCATGCCTGCCTTGAGTTCTACTATGACGGAGGGCAAGATTGTGGAATGGTTGAAAAATCCAGGAGATAAAGTTGAAAGAGGTGAATCTGTCTTGGTTGTTGAATCTGACAAGGCAGATATGGACGTTGAATCTTTTCAAGATGGATATCTTGCGGCTGTTTTAATGCCTGCTGGCAGCACTGCACCAGTAGGAGAGACTATCGGTCTTATTGTAGAAAATGAGGATGAGATAGCTTCTGTTCAAGAACAAAATAAAGGAAATCAACCCGAAGTTTCTAGTTCGGATCAACTTGAATTGGTAAGCAATAAAACTGAAGAAAAACCAGTAGTTCAGACTGAAAATAATAATAAAGAAGCGGAAGAAATCGTCTTAAAGAGTGAAAAGCCTGTACCATCTTTTAACACCGATCAAATTAATGCAGCTACAAGTAATGTTTCTTCGAGGGTGATTGCATCTCCGAGAGCTAAAAAACTTGCCTCTCAAATGGGTGTTGATTTAGCAAAGGTTCATGGATCCGGACCTCACGGAAGGATTCAAGCCGATGATATTTTAAAAGCTAATGGCCAACCAGTCTCTATACCATGGATAGGTGAAGGTGGTTCTCCTGCTAGTATACCTGGTGCAAATTTAGGAGTTGAAAGTAAACCAGAAACTTCAGGAAATAGTTTTGGTAATCCCGGAGAAACAGTTCAATTTAATACTCTTCAAAAAGCGGTAAATAAAAATATGGAATCTAGTTTAGATGTGCCATGTTTTAGGGTGGGTTATTCGATTAACACAGATAAATTAGATAATTTCTACAAAAAAGTAAAACAGAACGGAGTTACTATGACTGCTTTACTAGTAAAGGCAGTTGCAAAGACACTAAAGAAACATCCTCAAGTTAACTCAAGTTTTTCAGAGAATGGAATTTCTTATCCAAAAAATATAAATATTGCTGTTGCTGTTGCGATGGAAGATGGTGGACTAATAACTCCAGTTTTAAAAGAACCATGCAATACTGATTTATTTGAATTGTCTAGGGAATGGAAAGATCTCGTAAAAAGATCAAGATCAAAACAATTAGAACCTGATGAATACTCAACTGGAACCTTCACTTTATCTAACCTTGGGATGTTTGGAGTTGATAGATTTGACGCAATTCTTCCTCCAGGTACCGGTGCTATTTTAGCCATAGCATCATCGAAACCAACCGTTGTTGCTAATAGTGATGGTTCAATATCTGTTAAAAAAATAATGCAAGTAAATCTAACAGCTGATCACAGAGTGATCTATGGAGCTGATGGAGCTTCATTCTTAAAAGACTTGGCTTCCCTAATTGAAGATGAGCCAGAGAATCTTGTCTCCTAAATTTAATTGATTTCTCAAATTCATAATGAAGAAAGAGATTATAAGCTTGAAGCTTATGATTATTTACTTGATCCTTCATTAATTGCTAGTAAACCTTCTGCAATTAGGCATGAATCAAGATTGATGATAGTTAGAAATAGTTTTTTAGAAGAAGACTGTTTAACTAATAAATTTACCAAGAATCTTTTAGATGAATTTAGAGAAGGGGATCTTGTAATTGTAAATAATACTAAAGTTATGAAAGCTAGGTTAAAGGTTGAATTAGAAAGTAAGACATTAGTAGAATTATTAGTTTTAGAAAGATCCCACGAATGTGTTTGGTTATGTTTGGCAAAGCCAGCAAAAAAGTTAAAAATAAATAGAAAATTAAAATTAAAATCTCCAATAGCACAAGATATTAATTTGATTGTTGATGGAGTTGATGAAGAAACTGGAGGGAGATTTATTAAATTTCCGGAAAATATAACTTGTCTCAATTCAATGAATGAACTTCTTGATAAATACGGGGAAATCCCTCTTCCTCCTTATATAAAAAATTCCGAAGAAGAATCTTTTCATGAGAAAAGTTATCAAACTGAGTATGCAACAAATCCGGGGGCAGTTGCTGCACCAACAGCTGGTTTACACTTAAGCAAAAGTCTTATTTCCAATCTAAAAAAAAAAGGCGTAATAATCTTACCGATCACTTTGCACGTGGGTTATGGAACATTCAAACCAATTGATCAAGAAGATTTAAGTAACTTAAAACTGCACAAAGAATGGGTAAGTGTTAATAAGGAAGTAGTGGAGGAAATAAAAAGAATAAAGAAAACAGATAGAAAAATAATTGCTATTGGCACAACTAGCGTAAGAGCTCTTGAAAGTTGTTTTTCTCACGAAATTAATGACTTTATTCCCATAGCTAAATACGTAGATTTAGTAATTAAGCCAGGTTATAAATTTAAGGTAGTTGATGGATTATTAACTAATTTTCATCTCCCTAAAAGTTCATTATTACTTTTAGTAAGTGCAATGATTGGTAGAGAAAGATTATTAGATCTATATAAAAAAGCCATAAAAGAAAAATTTAGATTCTTCTCTTATGGCGATGCGATGTATATTTCACCAGATTCACTACTGGAGAAAAAATAGATTTAGGCTTTGACTGGTTCTTGAATGATTCCGCTTGGAACTTCAGTAAACATAATTGATGATAAATACCTCTCTGCTAAATCAGGTAGAACAACTACAATTGTCTTCCCAGCATATTCATCTTGTTCAGCTAATCTAACAGCAGCAGCAGCGGCAGCGCCACAAGATATTCCTACTAATAGACCTTCCTCTTTAGCTAACCTAAGAGCCATCTCAATTGATTCGTCATTTGTTACTTGTTCGACCTTATCAACAATTGATAAATCAAGGTTCTTAGGAATAAATCCTGCTCCAATTCCTTGGATTTTATGTGGTCCGGATTTAACCTCTTCTCCATTCATTGTCTGTGTAATAACAGGGCTGTGTGATGGTTCTACAGCTACAGAAGTAATATTCTTGCCCTTCTCTTGCTTAATGTATCTTGAAACTCCTGTAATTGTGCCGCCAGTTCCAACTCCTGCAACTAGGACATCAATTTCACCATCGCAATCATCCCAGATTTCTGGTCCAGTAGTTTTGTAATGAATTTCAGGGTTTGCTGGATTATCAAATTGACCTGGCATGAAATATTGAGAAGGATTACTTTCTGCAATTTCTTTAGCCTTAGCTATTGCTCCAGGCATACCTTTAGATGCCTCTGTTAAAACAATTTCAGCACCCAACACTGCCATAACCCTTCTTCTTTCAATTGACATGGATTCTGGCATTGTAAGGATTAGTTTATAACCTCTTGCTGAAGCAGTAAAAGCTAGAGCAATGCCTGTATTTCCAGAAGTTGGCTCAACAATAGTTTTGTCTTTTGTAAGTTTCCCACTTTTCTCGGCATCCCAGATCATGTTTGCGCCGATCCTACATTTGACACTATAAGCGGGGTTTCTACCTTCAATTTTTGCAAGTACTGTAGCTTTTGCGTTTTTAGTAACTGATTTTAATTTTACTAATGGAGTGTTTCCAATAGCAAAACTGTTGTCTTCATAAATTTTTGCCATTTATATATTGAGAAAATATATATTAATACTAACTATTATTCAGAAAAAGAGTATAAAAGTTTCTATACGGTAAATACTAGGAATTTAGAAATTATTTAGTGCTTCAGAAAAGGTTTTCCATAATTGATCTTGGTCTTCTAATCCAACTGATACTCTAATAAGGTGAGAGGGTATACCAAAACTTTCAGCCCAATCCAATTCGTCATAATGAGCTAGTAAAACATAAGGACAAACTAGAGTAAATTTTGTACCTAAACTAGGTCCTTTAGATACTTTTAGAGAATCATAAAATTTTTTAGCTTTGTTCAATCCTCCATTTAATTCAAACGATAATAAGCAGCCGTATCCCCCATTAGAAGTAAGTAAAGAATTAAAATTTGGACAATTTTCAGGATGGAAAATATTTTTAATCTCGCTATGAGTCTCTAATCTTTTTTTTAATTCTAAACATGCTTTATTTTGTTCAAAAACTCTTTGATTTACATCTCTACTAACTTTCTCTAGATAAACTATATCTCCATCGGAAAGTATTGGAATATTAATCTCGTTTAATGCATTCCTAAACTGATCAATCCATTTGCTTTTTGGATTTAGTATTAATGATCCGGCAAGAATATCACCACTACCTGAAAAAATTTTTGTAAGTGAAGTAAAAACTATATCTGCATGTTCTATGGAATTTATATTTAAATTCGAACCAATTGTATCGTCAACAATTAACGGAATATTTAGCTTTTTTGCAATTTTTGAAATTTTTTTAATGTTTACACATTTGAGCATTGGATTACTTGGAAGTTCAATAATTAATGCTGATGGATTTATTCTTTTGATTTCTAATTCAATATCCGCGCAATTTTCTTCTGTAATTAACTTTGCTCCGTGAAAGATTTTCATTGGTAATTTAAGTACATCTACATATGGAAAACCAACTTGGAGTGTTGGTTTAGCTGGAAATAATTTATATATGATTTCTAATGATGTATGCAATGCAGACATTCCAGATGAAGTTAAGTGAATATCATTAGAGTCAATTTTTGTAGATTTAGAAATTCTATTTTTTATTCTTTGAGAACATTCATTTACGTAAGATTTTGGAGGGCAATCTTCAAGACCTAGTTCTATAGCGGCAGCTCTTGAAGATAGACCAAGACCAGTATGTTGCCAAAAATATTTTGCATAAATACTTCCTTCTTTTTCAGTTATTAAGAAAGCTAAATTATTTCTTTTTTCTATTAACGAGAATTGTTCAGAAGTATTTCTATCAATATATTTTTTAGCTTTAAAAGCGATGCTTTCATTCGGATATGGCCAGATACTTTTATTGTTGTAGTAATTTTTCTCTTTTACTTTTTCGCATAATCTTTTCACTATGGGGTTTAGCCCGAATCGTGGGTAAATGGACTTCAATAAATTTATGCATTCTTGATCTTTTTCCTCGTAATTTATTACATCATTCCAAGTTGGTAATGCTACAGAAACGGCATGAATACTATCAGGAATTGCATATCCCAACTCTAAATTTTTCCATATAGGTTTTTTAAGTAAATCTCTCAATTTTCAGAATTTATTTAAATCAAATAAAATGTCCGAGATTAAATCGTTTGTATCTTCACATCCAATTGATAATCTGACAAGAGCATCATCTATCCCTAGTAGATTTTTTGTTTTGTTATCAACAGAAGCATGAGTCATCGTTGCAGGGTGACAAATTAAACTTTCAACTCCTCCAAGGCTTTCTGCTAGAGAGAAATATTTGAGAGATTTGCAAAATTTAAAAGTATCCTCTTTATTTAAATTTAATTTTAGGGTGATCATTGAACCTCCAGATTTCATTTGCGATTTTGCTAAGTTAAATTGCGGATGTTCTTGATTAAAAGGGTAAATAACTTTACTAATAATTTTATGATTACCTAATTCTTCAGAAATAAATTCTGCACTTTTAGTTTGTTGTTCGATTCTTAAAGGAAGAGTTTTTAATCCTCTCGTAATGAGCCAACTATCAAAAGGAGATGGTTGAAGCCCGAGAGCTTTTTGAGAGAAAAGCATCTTACTATTCCATCCCTCATTATTTGTCAGTACTGCTCCGCCAAGTGCGTCACTATGTCCATTGATGAATTTTGTGGTGCTTACAACCGAAAGTGTTGCACCCAGGTCCAATGGTTTTTGAATAAGCGCTGTAGAAAATGTGTTGTCTACAACTACTGGTATTTCGAGTCTATTGGCTTCATCACAAATCGCCTTAATATCAAGTACCTTCAAAAGTGGATTAGTTGGACTTTCTAGCCATATCAAGGTTGGCTCGAAGTTTGTAATCTTTTTGATATTATTTTCGTTTGTAAAATCTGTGTATAAAACTTCTAGTCCAAATTTCTTGAAAACTTTTTCGAACATCCTTACTGTACAACCATAGAGATTTGACTCGCAGAGTATCTTGTCACCTGATTTTAGTGTTGATGAAATTGCAGTTACCGCGCTAATTCCAGATCCAAAAACTGTACAGTATTTAGAATCTTCTATTGATTTAAGGATGTTTTCTAGAATTCTAAAGTTTGGATTGCCTGATCTGGTGTAGTCGAAATTATCTTTATTTCCATGCTTGAAAGTAGATGTAGAAAAAATAGGAGGCATAACGCATCCAGTGTCTTCTGCAAATGTTTCCCCATGGTGAATTGATAGGGTCTTAAAACCTGGCTTTTTGATATTATTTTCCTTATTTCCCATTATTTTTAAAAATAAGAATTAAATTAAATCTCTCTTTTTTAAAAGAGAGATTTAATAATCCAAAGAAAAGTAGTATTAAACTTTTCTTGAATAATATTCAACAACTAGTAGTTCGTTTATTTCAAGAGCCACCCACTCTCTATCGCATTTTCCATTTATTTTTCCCGTTAATTTAGGTTTGTCTAAATCAAGATGAGGTGGGACATTTGCTAAACCAGGGAATTCTATATTACCTTCTACAAGTTTTTTGCTTGCTTTGTTTTCTTTAATTCCGATTACATCGCCTGATTTGCATTGATAACCAGCAATATCAAGAACCTTTCCATTAACGGTTACATGGCCATGATTTACTAATTGTCTTGAGCCTGGGATTGTACCTCCAAAACCTAATCTAAAACAAACATTATCAAGTCTGTTTTCTAAAAGTCTTAGTAGGTTAGTTCCTGTAGATCCTTCTTGAGCTCTAGCTTTTTTTACATAACGTACTAGTTGTTTTTCAGAAACTCCATAATTAAATCTAAGTTTCTGCTTTTCTTCTAGACGAATTGCATATTCTGATCGCTTGCGACGGGCTTGGCCGTGCTGACCTGGAGGATTAGACTTCTTTGAAGCTTTCCTGGTGAGACCTGGTAGTTCTCCCAAGCGACGCGTAACCCTTAATCTGGGACCGCGATATCTTGACATAATTTTAAATTAAATAGAAATTTGCAATAAATTGGATAATTGATTAAATTCAATTAAACTAATTACTACTGGAAATATTATTTTACATCATCAAAGTGTTCAAAACTATTAACAAATCAATTACTTCTATACTTCTTTTTATGATTTCTTTTTATCAAAAGTGGTTTTCACCTTTTTTCGGACCAAGATGCAGATTTATTCCAAGTTGCAGCTCTTATGGATATGAGGCAATTACTAGACATGGTCCTTGGAAGGGAGGGTGGTTAACTTTAAGGAGATTAAGCAGATGTCATCCTTTAACTCCCTGTGGATGTGACCCTGTGCCTGACTAAATGAATGAAAATATTTATTTTTGTTAGGCAGGGATGTTGCCTTTGTGATTCATTAAAAAACAAACTGGCAAAAATAAATCTTAATGAGTTATTCCCTAATGTAGAGGAGCTTAAAGAAATTGATATAGATAGGGTCGATTTATATAAAGATAAATATAAAAAATATGATTATGAAGTACCGGTTATTGCTGTTGAAAGAATTAGTTCCGAGGAGATCATAGAATTGCCTCGTATTTCTCCAAGATTAAAAGATGCTCAATTAAAGAATTGGTTTCAAAAAAATATTAGTACCATTCTGGAGAAATAATTTTTTTATATGAGATCTATAAAATTATTAAAACTTTTAGATTTGGTAGGAATTATTCCTTCATCAAATCTTATCGATCAAGAAATCAATAATATTTCTTTTAACTCTAAAGAAGTACAAAAAGGAACTTTATTTTTAGGAATGCCTGGTTTAAATGTTGATGGAGGAAAATTTTGTATTGAGGCAATTGAAAATGGAGCAGAGGCCGCCATTATTGGCCCTGCTGCAAAACAGAAAATTGGATCTATTGATCGAGAAAGAATTTTGGTTATAGATGATAATTTAGATTATATTTTTGGTCAAATAGTCGCTGAGTTTTGGAATAGGCCTTCAAGAAAACTTAAACTTATTGGTGTTACGGGTACAAATGGAAAAACGACGATTACTTTTTTATTGGAATATCTTTTAAAAAAATTAGGAAAAAAAACTGCATTATTTGGGACCTTATTCAATAGATGGCCTGGCTACTCTGAAGTTGCTTCTCATACAACTGATTTCGCTGATAAACTTCAAAAGAAATTAAATGCTGCTGTTGAGGCAGAATCTGAATTCGCGATATTGGAGGTAAGTTCACATTCTATTGCTCAAAACAGGATATCAGGCTGCGAATTTGAGGCGGCTATTTTTACTAATTTAACTCAAGATCATCTTGATTATCACTCAGATATGGAATCTTATTTTCAAACAAAAAGAAAATTATTTTTTCCACCTTTCTTAATAGAAAAGGATGGGATTTCTGTATTAAATCACGATGACCCTTGGATATCTAAATTATCGTCTGATCTTGAAAAAGGATCTTCATTAGTCTCGACAAAGGTTACTGACAGTGAATTTGAAAATGATGATTTTTTTTTCGTAACAGATAAAAAATTTACTGACAATGGCTCAACGTGCATTTTTCATACACCCAAGGAAAAAATTAAACTTTTTGTTCCACTTGTTGGTGAATTTAATTTAATGAATGCGATTCAAGCAATAACAATTTTGTATAAACTTAATTTCTCTTTAAAAGATTTATCAAAGTTAATAAAATCTTTTCCTGGCGCTCCTGGGCGAATGGAGAAAATAGAAATTGATAGTGATGACGTTTCAAGATCACTCCCAACAGTAATTGTTGATTATGCCCACACGCCTGATGGATTAAAAAAAGTTTTGCAATCAATTAAAAAACTTTGTAAGGGGAAACTCATAACTGTTTTTGGCTGTGGCGGAGATCGAGATTGTAGTAAAAGGCCTTTAATGGGATCAATAGCTGAAGAGTTTTCTGATCAACTTTTTATAACATCAGATAATCCAAGATCAGAAGAACCTCAAAAGATAGTAAATGATATTTTGATGGGTATTAAAAAAAGAGAAAAAATAACAATTGAGATTGATAGATTTAAAGCAATAAATGAATCTATTAAATTTGCCAATAAAGCAGATATTGTTTTAATTGCAGGAAAAGGACATGAAGACTACCAAATTCTCAATGATAAAGTTATTAATTTTGATGATAGAAAAATAGCTTATAAATTATTAAAAGAAAAAAGTAATCTCAATAAAATTTACTAATCAAATAAGAAAGATCTTTACGCAAATCACAAGAAAAGTTTCTTAGAATCAATGAAGTTATTTTTGACAAAATGAAAGGCTTAGCCTTAGTTGTAGGCGCAGGTGGAATTGGAACGCAAATAGCTAAAGATCTGAGTGAAAGTGAAAAAGATTTAGATGTTGTTTTGTGTGGAAGAAAAAGTGAATTTAATTCTTTTTGGGAATTAGATATAGAGGATTCTCAATCCCTTTTGCTGTTGAAAAATAAAATATCAAATCATTCTTCAAAATTAAGATTAGTCATTAACGCTACAGGGAGACTTCATAGTGATTCTCTTCAACCAGAAAAAAGATTACAACATCTTGATAAAAAAAATATGATTGAAAGTTTTTCAATAAATGCCTTTTCTCCTATTTTGTTAGCTAAAACTATTGAAGAATTCATACCAAAAGATCTTGATTTTAATTTTGCAAGTATAAGTGCAAGAGTGGGAAGTATTGGAGATAATCAAACTGGAGGTTGGTATTCATATAGAGCTGCAAAATCTGCCCAAAATCAGTTTTTTAAATCTTTAAGTATTGAGTGGGGTAGACGTTTCCCAAAGGCTACCATCACATTGCTTCATCCAGGAACTGTAGATACTGATTTATCTAGACCTTTTCATAAATTTGTTCCAGAACATAAATTATTTAGTAAAGAAAAATCCTCCCAATTCTTGATCAATATTATTAAAAATCAAACTCCAGAATCTACAGGAAAATTTATTGCATGGGACAACTCGGAGATACCTTGGTAAACTAAATTTTTTTATATCAATAGATCTTTAAGTCAATATTTTTTTTATTTCTCTAGCTAGTAAATCAATCTCAGCCTCTGTAGTCATTTGATGTACGCATGCTCTAAACCATTTTGGATCTTCTAAAACTCTAATCCAAATTTTCTTTTCTCCCAGTTTCTTTACAAATTTATCCTTATCTTTAATATTTTCGATATTAAAACTAACAATCCCATTTAAATATTTTTTTTCTAAAACTAATTCAACACCCTTTGATTGATTTAATTCATCCCAAAGTTTTCCACTTAAATTTTTGATATTTTTGTTTTTTTCTTTTTCATGGCAGTCTTTATCCAAAAGATCTAAAGAATTGCGCAGCCCAGCAAGTAAAGGAATACAAGAGGTAGCTATTTCAAATTTTCTTGCATCATCATGAAAAAGATTATCTGAAGGCTCATAAATGCCTTGTTCTTTTTTTAATGATTTCCAACCAATTATTGTTGGATCTGTTTCATGAATAAATTTATCTGAGACATAAATGGCTCCAAGTCCTTCTGGTCCACAGGCCCATTTATGAGAAGTAATTGAATATAAATCAGAATAAAAAACCTCTTTTTCAATATTTAAGTGCCCAAAGGTTTGAGCACCATCAACAAGTAAATAAGAATCTTCTCGATTATTTTTTAATTCGATAGAAATTTTTTTTAAGGGAATTTTATATCCAAAGTTCCATAAGATATGAGAAATAGTTAGGATCTTTGTCTTACTATTTAGATTTTTCAAAATCTCTGAAATTATATTTTCGTCGTTTAGATTTTTAATTTTTTGGATTGGTAAAATTTTGAATATTAATTTATTTCTTCTGCAAAATTCTCGACTTGCAGCCACTACTCCAGGATGTTCACAGTCACTTATTAATAACTCTTCTCCCTCTTCTACTTTTATTCCCCAAAAGGGCAAAATCATACCGGAAGAGATATTTTCGGTAAAAGCTACATTCTTTGAATTAACACCTAATTTTTGCGCAATGATTCTTTTTGTGGTCAATATTTCTTTGTAAATAAAAGGCCACATATCATTGGTAAATGGTCCTAAATCTTGGATAATTTCCCAAGTTTTAACTATTGCTTCTAGAGAAGATTTTGGTAATGGTCCTTGACCTCCATAGTTGAAATAGTACTTATTTTGTAATGCGGGTATTTGATCTCTTAGATTATTTCTCATGGAAATTTATATTATATTTTCAACTGTTGAATTTGTTTAAATATTGCCCACTAAAGTTACTGTTCTAAATTCAACATCCTCAATTACTTTCCAAGGTTCAACACTCCTTTCTGCAAATTTTAAATTTTTAAATCCTAGTTCTTTAAAGTCACTTATAAAGTCTGGCTCATACCATGCTCCACTAATACATCCTGTCCATAAATCATGATCATTTTGCAATCTTAAAGGAACTTTTTTGTTAGATACGATATCGCTAATTGCAATTCTTCCATTATCTTTTAAAACTCTTTTTATGTTATTTAGAAGGTTATTTCTAGACTCTGGACTTACTAAGTTTAAAACGCAATTACTTAAAATAATATCAACTGATTTATCTGAGATTAATGGATTTAAATCTTTATCTAATTCATCAAGTTTTTCAATTGAACCTTCTAGAAATTTTGTATTGTTGAAACCTATATTTTTTGTAACTTCTATAGAGGCTGATCTTGATAAAGAAAGCATGTCAGGATTCTGATCAATTCCAATAACTTTCCCTTCTTTCCCAACAATTTGGGCACAAATGAAAGCATTTTTGCCGCTACCACTTCCAAGATCTAAAACAATATCGTTTTTTCGAACATATTTTGTTGGATCCCCACATCCATAGTCTCTTTCTATAACCTCTTGAGGAATTGCTTCAAGTAAAACGGGATTAAACCCAACTGGTGTACAAAGACAACTTTCTTTTTCTTGTGCTGCTGAGCCATATCTTTCTTGAATCGCATCTTTATGATCGAATTGATTAGGTGCTTTATTCGATGTGTTTGTATTACAGCAACTTTCAGACATATTTTTTAAAGGACTCTTGATAAATATAGCCAAAAAAAAGGCCCCTGAAAAAGGGGCTTTTTTTTTTAATTAAATTATTTAGTGTAATTAACACCTCTGTAATTTAATTCTGCTTTTTCATTACTAGAAGAAGCGTCATCCATTCTGTTGGTGTATACGTTTCTTCTGTAGGTAAGTTCAACAAGTTGCTTTTTAGCAGCTTCTTTATTTTGAACGTAGTTTTTACCTCTGTAAGTTAAAGTAGTCATGTTTCGATGTGACAACACGGCCATCCCCCGTTCCATGGTATGACTCGAACTGCGCCCTCAAATGAGGGTGAACGAAAAAGTAGCAATTGCTACAAAATAATTATAAGCTTATTTTTAGCTGCGTGTCTAGTTTTTACAAATAGAAACGAAGATTTAATGTTTTTTTAATTATTATCTTAGGTAAATTTTTTAATAAATAGTCTCTAAAAAGGTTTATGTTTATATTTGGTTTAATCTTCATGTAACTATTTATTTATGACAGGTTTTTTATATTTCTTGGGAAATACTTTAAGGTGGCCAGTGTTAAAGCCAAAAGAATTTTTTTCACTACATGCTTATTTTTCAATTATTTATTTGATAACTTTTACTTTGAGTAAATATGATGTAAGCCAATCAAATTTAGTTTTTACTTTAGGAATTCTTGCACCTCTTTTAATCGCTATTGGTCAAGGACTTCCAATTGATTGCCTTGATATGGAATCATCTTTGTTGAAGGAATTAAAAACTAAATAATATATATTTCAGTTAAAAACTTTTATAAAACCTGGACAACTTCGCTTATTTCAGGAATCATTTCTTTTAACTTTCTTTCAATACCCATTTTGAGAGTCATAGTGCTACTTGGGCAACTACCACATGCTCCTTGAAGTCTGACTTTGACAATTGGACCATCTATTTCTGCAATCTCTACATTACCTCCATCAGAAATTAAAAAAGGTCTTAGCTCGTCAAGAACTTTTTCTACATTTTCATTTGTTAGCGAGAGTGTTTCAGTACTCATAATTTTGGATTAACTTTATAATAAGCCTAGAAAGAAATCTGATTAATTGCAAAAAAGATAATTTTCTGTTGTGACTTATTCTAAAAATCCCACTAATGACAATAGCTACTTTGATGCAGTCTTAGTAGGAGCAGGGATAATGAGTAGTACTTTAGCCCTTCTAATTTCAGAAGTTTTACCAGATATAAAATTTCTTATTATAGAAAAATTAAATGGCCCAGGAAGTGAAAGTACTGGCGCTTTTAATAATGCAGGTACAGGACATGCGGCTAATTGCGAATTAAACTATACCCCTTTAGATGAAAAAGGAAATCTAAAAATAGATAAAGCGCTCTCAATAAATCGTTCTTTTGAAACATCCATGTCTTTATGGGCCTCATTGTATGAAGCAGGGAAAATTGATATTAAGAAGTTTCTAAAATTTATTCCTCATATTAGCTTTGTGTCTGGACAGGATAATATTTCTTTTTTAAAAAAAAGATTTCAGAAAATGTCTGAAAATCCTGAATTTATCGATATGGAATTTTCTACATCTTTTGATGAAATTTCATCATGGGCTCCTCTAATAACAAAAGATAGAAATCCATCTACTCAAATTGCTGCTACCAGAATAGGTAGGGGAACTGATATTAATTTTGAGGCTTTAACTAAAGAGTATTTGTCATTAGTTTCTTTAAACAAAAATGTTGAAATTAGATACAAAACAGAATTAGTAGATTTAAAGAAAATTGATAAAAAACAATGGGAACTAGAAATCAGTTCTGAAGGTAGAAAAACTTCAATTAGAACTGGCTACGTTTTTCTTGGTGCTGGTGGAAAAACAATTAATTATTTACAAAAATCAAAAATTCCAGAAGCAAAAAGTTATGGTGGATTTCCTGTTAGTGGGAAATGGCTTATTTGCGAGAAAAAAGATCTAACAGAAAAACATAATTCAAAAGTTTATGGTAAAGCTGATATTGGATCGCCACCAATGTCTGTGCCTCATTTAGACACCAGATGGATTGATAATAAAAAACTTCTTTTATATGGACCTTTTGCTGGATTTACAACGAAATTTCTAAAACAAAGTTCATACTTTGACTTATTTAGTTCAATTAAAAAGAATAATATTTTTTCTATGTTAGACGTTGGTTTCAAGAACAACGATTTAATTAATTACCTAATATCACAATCATTAAAGAACCATAACTCAAGAGTTGAGAATTTAAAGAATATGATGCCATCAGCTAATCCTTCTGATTGGTATTTAAAAAATGCTGGTCAAAGAGTCCAAATAATTAAAAAAACTGTAGATGGTGGTTCTTTGAAATTTGGAACTGAGATTGTAAATTCATCTGATGGATCATTATCTGCTTTGTTGGGAGCCTCTCCGGGAGCAAGTACTGCGGTTTCAATTATGGTTGAGGTTCTAGAAAAATCTGTTTTATTTTTAAACGATAAGCATAATCTTCAGAAAAAAATAAATGACTTAATTTATCCAGAACTATCAGTCTCTGAAAATTACAGTACCTTCATAAAAGAAATTAAAAAAAGAAATAATTCCATTTTTGGTTTCCATCCATAATCCTAATTAGCTAGTATTAATCAAGATGTAATAAGAGGAGAATTTTTCTTTCTATATGACTGATATATCGGTTTCAAAAATTAGAAATTTCTGCATAATCGCTCATATTGACCATGGTAAATCTACCCTTGCAGATAGGTTGCTTCAAGATACTGGTACTGTCCAGCAAAGAGATATGCAAGAACAATTTTTGGACAGTATGGATCTTGAAAGAGAGAGAGGAATTACTATCAAGTTACAGGCCGCTAGGATGAAATATGAAGCTGACGATTCCCAAGAATATGTATTGAACTTAATAGATACTCCAGGGCATGTTGATTTCTCTTATGAGGTTAGTAGATCTCTTCAAGCTTGTGAAGGCGCCTTACTCGTTGTTGATGCAAGTCAAGGAGTAGAAGCTCAAACCTTAGCTAATGTTTATCTTGCCTTAGAAAATAATCTTGAAATAATTCCTGTTTTAAATAAAGTTGATTTACCAGGGGCTGATGCTGAAAAAATAAAACAAGAAATAGAGGAAATTATTGGACTTGATACATCTAATGCAATAAATTGTTCAGCAAAAACTGGAGTTGGTATTAAAGATATTTTGGAAGCAATCGTAAGAAGAGTACCTCCTCCTCAAGATGAAATTAAACTACCTACAAAGGCACTGATTTTTGATTCTTATTATGATCCGTACAGAGGAGTTATTGTTTATTTCAGGGTGATATCTGGGTCTCTAAATAAGAGAGAAAAAATATTATTGATGGCAAGTAAGAAAAATTATGAACTAGATGAGATAGGAATAATGGCGCCTGATCAGCAGCAAGTTGATCAATTACATGCAGGAGAAGTTGGTTATTTAGCTGCTTCTATAAAATCAGTAGCTGATGCGAGAGTGGGAGATACGATCACTCTTTTAAATTCACCTGCCAATGATCCTTTGCCTGGATATAAGACAGCAAATCCGATGGTTTTTTGTGGCTTATTCCCGACTGATGCTGATCAATTCCCAGATTTAAGAGTATCACTCGAAAAATTACAATTATCTGATGCAGCTTTAAAATATGAGCCCGAAACCAGTAGCGCAATGGGCTTCGGATTTAGGTGCGGATTCCTAGGACTTCTTCATATGGAGATTGTTCAAGAAAGATTAGAAAGAGAATATGACTTGGATCTAATCGTAACGGCACCATCAGTTATTTATAAAGTTAATTTAAATCAGCAGGAACATATCTTTATTGATAATCCTTCTACAATTCCTGATCCACAACTTAGAGAATCAATAGAAGAGCCTTATGTGAAAATGGAAATTTATGCTCCCAATGAATTTAATGGAACATTAATGGGTTTATGTCAGGAAAGAAGGGGAGTATTTATAGATATGAAATACATAACAACAGATCGAGTTACCTTGATTTATGAAATTCCATTAGCAGAAGTTGTTACAGATTTCTTTGATCAAATGAAAAGTAGAACCCAAGGTTATGCATCAATGGAATATCATTTGATTGGCTATAGAAAAAATGACCTTGTTAGATTAGATGTTCTAATAAATTCAGAAAGAGCAGATCCATTAACTTCTATTGTTCATAAAGATAAGGCTTATGGAATTGGCAGAAGTTTAGTTGAGAAATTAAAAGAACTTATTCCAAAACAACAATTTAAAATACCTATTCAAGCATCAATCGGTAGCAGGATTATTGCAAGTGAAAGCATAAGTGCTTTGCGAAAAGATGTTTTATCTAAATGTTATGGAGGGGATATTTCTAGGAAAAAGAAACTTTTAAAGAAACAGGCCAAAGGTAAAAAGAGGATGAAGGCAATGGGAAAAGTTGAAGTCCCTCAAGAAGCTTTTATGGCAGTCTTGAAATTAAACCAGTAATTTCTTTTAATCTAAAATTTATAGCTATTTATTTTTAAAAGAATTGGGTATATTTCATTTATATCTGTAAAAAAGATTTTGGATATTAACTCATTTAATCGTGTCGGCGCAAATATCAGAAAAGCTGGCTTTTTAATTGTACTTTTTTATCTTCTTGTTGTTTTAATAATGAAATTTTTAGAGGCTAATAATTTTTTTGGCTATTCATTTTCAGTGTTAAGCAATGATATCTTTGCCCCTCCCTCTCTTAATCATTTTTGTGGCACAGATAGATTAGGAAGAGATGTTTGCTTAAGAACTTTGCAAGGATCATCATTAGCGATAGAAGTTGTATTCTTAGCTATTCTTTTTTCATTAAGTTTGGGTTTGCCATTGGGATTATTAAGTGGTTATTTTGGTGGTTTTTTTGATAAATGCTTATCACTAATAATGGATACTATTTTTTCAATACCTGTAATTTTGCTTTCAGTTGTTGTGGCTTTTGTATTGGGTAAGGGAATCCTTAACGCGGCTTTGGCATTATGTATTGTTTACTCTCCTCAATATTTTAGATTAATCAGAAATCAGACAATATTGGTTAAATCCGAAACATATGTGGAGGCAGCCCAAGTTGCAGGAGCTGATGTTAAAAAAATTATTTTTAAATATATTCTCCCAAATGTAATAACACCATTACCTATTCTGCTTACCTTAAATGCTGCAGATGCTGTTTTGGTATTAGGAAGTTTAGGATTTTTAGGCCTTGGCGTTCCTGCAGATGTCCCAGAGTGGGGAAGTGATTTAAATCTGGCTCTTGCCGCTTTACCTACAGGTATCTGGTGGACGGCATTGTTCCCAGGTTTGGCAATGTTTTTTTTAGTTTTAGGTCTTTCTTTTATAGGAGAGGACCTTGAAGAAATTTTTGATAGTCAAAATTCTGAATAAATTTAGTTATCTGTAGTAGGATCAAGTTCTCCTTGATCATTCAACTTTGGATATTCTTTAGCTGATTTTTTATATACCGCAGCTAATTCTGGGTAACACCATTCAAAAAGTGTTTTTTGATATTCATTAATATTTAATCCTTCTCCATTAGCGGGCAATATACCTTTATTTTTTCTTTGGCGAACAGCTTCAAATAATAATATAGAAGCAGCAACCGAAACATTCAGAGATTGAACCATACCTCTCATAGGTATAAAAATTGATTGATCAACCATTGATATAAGTTCATTACTTAGCCCCCATTTTTCTGCGCCTAAAACAAAACATGTATTTTGAGAATAATCAAAATTTCTATAATCTACTGATTCACTATTAAGAGTCGTTCCATATAATTTAAAACCCTTATTCTTTAAATCCGATATTGCCGTGATAGTGTTTTCATGATTATTCAGTTTTACCCATTTTTGACTTCCTTGAGCAGTACTATTAAAAGTCTTAACGGTATTCGTTTTGCTAATAAAATTTGCTTCGAAAACTCCTGCTGCATCACATGTTCTTAATATCGCAGATAAATTATGTGGTTTATTGACATCCTCAACTAAAACAGTCAAGTTTTTCATTCTGCAATCTAAAACACTTTTGATTCGTTCAAATCTTCTTGGCAAAATAGACATTTATAATTTTTTCACACTTTTAAATTATATTCAAAAAATATTGATTACCTATTAAATCTCTTGGTTTATAATATTTTGGTAGTTTAAATTAACTCAATGGCATACATAGAATGGGACTATACAGTAATAACAAGTATGGTAGAAAAACAAGGGTGGGATTTGCCTGATCGTGAATCGGAAGAATGGAATAAATTTAACGATGAATTAGGAGAAAAAATGAGAGGTGTTGGACTTATTTTTGAAAAATATTGTAAATTCACTCCCGACGTAGGAGAAGGAGTACATCTTCTAGATGACTGATCATAAATAATTTTAAACCATTGATGTATCCCTTAATCAATGGCTTATTAATTTATAAGATAATGTAATTTCACTAAATTAGAACTGGCAATTATTAAGGCTTTATAAAGCTTGTACTCTAAAAAAAATTTTTTATTCCACAAAAAAGTTATTTAATTTCTATATTTGAGTAAAAATATGAAAAATAAATTAACATTTTTATTCGATGGTGGTTGTCCACTTTGTTTGAGAGAAACAAATTTTCTTAAAAAAAGAGATACCTTAAATCAAATTGCATTTATAGATATTAATAGTAAGGAGTATGATCAAAATCTTTTCAATGACATCTCATATTCACAAGCCATGTCAAACTTGCATGGGATTATTGAAAATGGTGAAATTATTAGGGGACTAGATGTACTTGCATATTCTTATGAATTAGTTGGTTTAGGTTGGGTTTATTATCCCTTGAAGATTAAGTTCTTATCTCCATTATTGAGATTGATTTATAGATATTGGGCAAAATATAGACTTCAAATTACAGGTAGATCCGATATTGAAAAACTTTGTACCTCACAATGTGAACAATAAATATGGAAAGTATCGATATAGACAGAATAATAGAAATGTGTTGGGAAGATAGAACACCCTTTGAAGCTATCGAGTATCAATTTGGTTTAAAAGAGGAAGATGCGATAAAAATTATGCGTCAAAATCTTAAACCCAAATCTTTCAAAGTCTGGAGAAAGAGAGTTTCAGGAAGAAATACAAAACATATGGCCCTTAAAGATTCAACTAGATTTAAATCTACTCATAAAAGAAAATTATAAATTTTGAAAAATCTTTCTACTAAAACTTGTCCTGTTTGCAATAGGCCGTTTGAGTGGCGTAAAAAATGGAAAAACTGTTGGGATGATGTTATCTACTGTTCAAAAAGATGCAGTAACAGGAAGTCGCAAATATGAAACAAGTATCAATTATTTTCCCAAATCAACTTTTTAGAGAAAGCCCAATCTTAAAAATAAATTGTGAAGTTTTGATTTTGGAAGATTCATTATTTTTTGGAAATGATAAATTTCATAAATTAATTAACCATAAAAATAAGTTAGTTTTTCATAGAGCATCTATGCTCGCTTATAAAAATTATTTAGAAATATCTGGCTTTAAAGTTTTATATATCGAAAACAAGAATAATGTTTCTACAGTTGATTACTTATCGGAATTTATTAAAAATAAATATCAGAAAATAAATCTCATTGACCCTCATGATTTTTTAATAATGAAGAGGATTAATAATTTTGTTGAAAGTAATAATTTAGCTTTAAATATTTTGCCTTCTCCTATGTTTATGAGCAGTGAAGATTTAAAAGATTTATTTGCATCAAATGCAAAAAAAACTCTTATGGGGAGATTTTATGAGAATCAAAGAAAGAGCCAAAAGATATTAGTTAATCCTGATGATACACCTGCTGGTGGTAAATGGAGTTTCGATGAAATGAACAGAAAAAAATTGCCAAAAAAAATAAATATACCCGATACACCTAAATTACAAAAAAATAAATTTGTAGTTAATGCAGAAAAGTCATTAGCCAATTTTGATATTGAGTTTACTGGAGAAAGTGATAACTTTTTATATCCAACTAATTTTGAAGAGGCAGATGAATGGTTAAATGATTTTTTTAAACATAGATTTTTCTTATTTGGAGATTATGAAGATGCTATTTCTAAAGAAAATTCTTTTTTATGGCACAGTTTACTTTCTCCTCTTTTAAATAGCGGCTTACTAACCCCAGATGTAGTAGTAAATAAAGCATTACTTTTTGCAAAAAATAATAATGTTCCTATTAACTCTTTAGAGGGTTTTATTCGTCAAATTATTGGATGGAGAGAATTTATTTGCCTCGTCTATAAAAAGTACGGAACAAAGATGCGAAATAGTAATTTTTGGAATTTTGAAGATAAGCCAATTCCAAAATCTTTTTATCAAGGAAATACAGGAATTGAACCAGTAGACGTTGTTATAAAAAATATTATTAAATTTGGTTATTGTCATCATATTGAGAGGCTAATGATTGTTGGCAACTTTATGCTTCTATGTAGAATTCACCCCAACCAAGTTTATAAATGGTTTATGGAAATGTTTATTGATTCTTATGATTGGGTTATGGTCCCAAATGTTTACGGAATGAGTCAGTTTAGTGATGGAGGTATCTTTTCAACAAAGCCATATATATCAAGCTCTAATTATGTAAAAAAAATGTCTAATTTTAAAAGTGGCCCATGGTGTGAAATATGGGATGGCTTATTTTGGAAATTTATTAAAGATAATGAAAGCTTTTTTAGAAAGCAATATCGTCTGGCAATGTTAACGAGAAATCTCGATAAAATGTCAGAGGAAAAATTAAATAATCACTTAAAAACGGCTGATAAATTTTTAAGAGATATTCAATAAATTAAGAGTAATAATCTACAGTCGTCTTTGAAAAATTAAAAGAATATTATGTTATGAAGAAATATTAAGTACGGATGTTAACTTAGAAAAAATTAGATCTATCTAATGGAAATTGGAACACTTTTTTTAAAAAGTAATTCGACGGGAATCATCACTTTTTCTGAATTAGATTGGATAACTACCCATCAATCAAATTTCACTAGGTTGGAGGAATCCACAGCAATTAAATTAGGCAGAATGCTTGATGCAGGATCTATCAATATTGGTTGTCGTTTGAAATCCTGAATAGGTTTTTATTTTAATAATGAAGTATCAAAAAGAGAAAAAAATATTTTTTAGGGAAAGAATCCATTCTTTAAATATCTTTCTTTTTTTAGGATTTAATCTTTCACTTATTTCTATCTTAGGTTTTTTTTGGTTTAATTCTGCAATTGAAAAAGTAGTTTAAATCTTTGAATTTTTTGTATATTAAAGTTATCTTTAAAAAATTAATTATATTTTGAGCATAGGATATTTACAAAGAAAGGCAGCTTGGGAAATTTTATTAAAAGTTAGTTCTGGTGATTTTTCTGATCATGCTCTTGAAAAGGTTCTAAAAAATTATCAATTTAATCCTCTTGATATAGCTTTTATTACGGAATTATCTTTTGGATGCATAAGATATAGAAAATTTCTTGATCTTTGGACGGATCATACATCAAAAATTACTCATAAAAAGCAGCCTCCAAAGTTAAGATGGCTTCTACATATAGGTTTGTATCAACTATTGAAAATGGATAAAATCCCATTTCCTGCTGCTATTTCTACCACTGTAGAAGTAGCTAAAAAAACAGATTTAAATGGTTTAGCGGGAACTGTAAATGCGATATTGAGAAATGCATCAAGCAAATTAGAACAAAAAATCTTTCCGGAATTATCTTCTGATAGAAAAGAAAGAATTTCATATCTTGAATCATTTCCATTATGGCTTGTGAATGATCTTTATAAATGGGTCGGCAATAGCGAGGGTGAAAATATCATTAAGGCATTTAATAAAAAACCATCAATTGATTTGAGAATTAACCAATTAAAAACTAATTTAGATAACTTTTTGAAAGTGCTTCATGAAAATAAAATTGATGCTGAAATTATTAATGATTTACATAATGGAATTACTTTAAAATCTAATCCAAGATCCATAAAAAATTTACCAGGATATAGTGATGGACTTTGGACAATTCAAGATAGATCTTCTCAGTGGATAGCACCTCTGTTAAATCCAAAAGAAGGTGAAAAGATTCTAGATGCTTGTGCAGCTCCTGGAAGTAAATCTACCCACCTTGCAGAATTAACAAATGATAGTGCTGAAATCATTGCGGTAGATAGATCAGCAAAAAGATTGAAAATACTGCAATCAAATTTAGAAAGGTTAAATTTGAAATCTGTTAAAACACTTAAGGCTGATGCTAAGAGTTTGATTGAATCGAATCCTAAGTTTATATCTTATTTTGATAAAATTTTATTAGATGCTCCCTGTTCTGGCATTGGAACTTTATCCAGGAATCCAGATTCTAGGTGGTCTTTAAGTAAAGAAAAAATAAAATCTTTAACTTTATTACAGGAAAAACTATTAGAGAGTATTTTCCCTCTTATGAAAAAAGATGGAACTTTAGTTTATTCAACTTGTACTATTTGTCCCGATGAAAATAATCTACTAATTGAACGATTTATTAAAAACAACAAAGCTTTAAAATTGGTTAGCCAAAAGCAAATTTTACCTAGCCTAGATTATCCTGGTGATGGATTTTATTCTGCAATAATTTCTTATAAATCCTAAAAATATAATTTATTTTTAATTGGGATTTTATAAATTTCAGCTATAAACTTCTTCCATAAATAAGCAGCATTTCCACTAGATAGTTCGGATTCTTTGTTATCGTCATAACCTATCCAGATCCCCGTTGTAAGGTTATCAATGGAACCAATAAACCAGAGATCTTTATTCCCATCAGATGTCCCTGTTTTTCCATAAATTTTCTTTCCTTTTATAGAGGCTGCTTTTGAAGTTCCTTCTTTTACAGATTTTTCAAGAAGTTTATTTATTTTTTTGTTTATTTTTAAATCTAATATTTTCTTCGAAATAAATTTGTTTTCCCAAATAGATTTATTATTTAATGATTCTATTTTTTCTAAGATTTCAGGGATTTGAATCTTCCCATTATTGTTTATTGAAGAATATGCGTTTGTAATATTTAAGAGATTATCTCCGTAGGAGCCAATAGCTAATGATGGGAATTCCTCAAACTCTTGCTTGTGACCTAGTCCAAATGAATTTGCTAAATTAATAATATTTTTTAAGCCGATTTTTTTTGAAATTGATATTGGAACAATATTTGATGAACTTTTAAATGATTCAATCAATGATATTGAACCTCTATAGTCTTCTGAAAAATTTTTTGGGCAATAACTTTCCCAGCATCTTGGTAAGTCTTCAAATTTATCTCTTAATTTTATACCTTCTATTAATGCAGCAGCATAAGGAATTATTTTAAAAGTAGAACCTAAAGGTCTTACAGATGTAATAACTCTATTATATTCATTGATTGATGGATTTTTGCTGGTTATCATTGTCCTGATTAGTCCGGTGTTTGATTCAATTGATAAAAGAGCAAACTCAAGTTCTTTTGGCCCAGCATATCTTGATATTTTTTGGGCTTTTTCTTGCCAATCTTTGTTGATTGAAGATTTAATTCTTAAAAACTTATAGTTATTTTTATTTTCAATTTTTTTATCTGTTTCCTGAAGAATAAAATTTATTAGTAATTTATCATCTAAAAGATTAGAAGCTTTTTGATAATTTAAGTTTATTTTCTCTTTAATAGCCTTTTTCTTATCTGCAAGAGAAATATGTCCATCAAGATACATTGAATCAAGGACTTTATTTCTATTTTTAATAGCTAGTTCTATATTTTGATAAGGTGAATAAATTGATGGAGCTGGAGCTAATCCAGCAATTAATGCGATCTCTGATAATGTCAATTCTTCTATAAGTTTCCCAAAATAAATTTGCGAAGCTTCGTTAACCCCGTATGCTCCTGATCCTAAATAAATATTATTTAAATATAATTTTAAAATTTGATTCTTGTCATATCTAAATTCAAGTATGAGTGATAAAAATATTTCTTTGATTTTTCTTTGAAAACTTACATCATTATTAAGAAAAAGTAATCTGGCAACTTGTTGAGTAATTGTACTTCCTCCCTCTTTAACGTAACCACTTCTAATATTTTGAATAAGAGCACGTGAAATACTTTTTAAATCTATTCCATTATGTTTATAAAATCTTTTATCCTCCGAAGATAAAAAAGAATGTTTAAGAAAAAATGGAATTTTATGATTACTATTATCTATTTCAAATTTGCGGCTTAATTTGCTTAGAATCTTATTATCAGAAGATGATATTACATAAGAATAACTGGTTATCTGAGACCCTCTCTTTTTAGATAAATCAAATTTTAATGTAGTAAATATTAGACTAAAAATGTAAAAAGTTATTCCAGAAAAAATTAATATTGGAATTATTAAAACAAAAGATTTGGATTTAATCTTTTGCACCTTAAGCAACTAAAAAACTATGTCCTATCGCTAAAGCTGTAACTAACATTCCAGTTATAAGGAATGGTTGGGCACTTGCTTGATATTTGACATCAAACTTTAGAGGATCTCTTAGTAACCACATATCTTGGAATGTAATTTGTGGTATTACCAATAAAACCAAAATTACAGAGGCTAAATGTTGACCAATAAGAACTAATACTACAACCATTGCTAATTGAAAAATGTCAATCAGTCCTGCACTAATTCTACTTGCATTTTTAATTCCGAATACTACTGGTAAAGAATTTAAGCCTAGCTTTGAGTCCCCTTCAACACTTTTGAAATCATTAATAACAGCAATCCCAAGTCCTGAGAGGCTATAAGCAAGTGTTAATATTGCGGTCACAATAGTTAATTTCCCAAACAAGGCTTGTCCTGCCCACCAAGGTAAAGCTATATATGATGCACCTAATGCATAATTTCCAAGCCAACCATTCTGTTTTAATTTAAGGGGTGGAGCGGAATATATATAACTAACAAAAGATCCTCCTAATGCTAAAAGTAAGACGGAGGGAAAGTTATGTTTAGCATATAAATCTAATAGAAAAGCAACTATTAGGCCTGCAAAAAGTAATACCCAAATTTGAATTTTTACGTCTTTAATTGAAATTTTTCCAGAGGGAATTGGTCTATTTGGTTCGTTAATTGCATCAATTTCTTTATCAAAAAAATCATTTATAGTTTGTGTATATCCTGCCAGAAGTGGCCCACTCATTAACATACATGCTAGTGAAGCTAAAACATTACTAAATGTCCATTCAAAATTTCCACTTGCGGCTGCTCCACAAATAACTCCCCATATTAAAGGGATCCATGTAATTGGCTTCATTAACTGTATACGAAGTTTCCATATACTCGAAGTTTCAGATGCGCCCTTAATTCCTAATAGTTGTTTTGGATCATTCACTTTAATCTTTAACCTTTCTCAATTTCTTCTGGAAAAAACCAGTTTTGCTCACCACTCTGAAATTTTGCGGTGATTCCAATACTTCTACCGTCTGTCATCTTATAGCCTGTTATTACAGCTTTAGGATTAGTGGATATTTGATCAATTAATTTCGCTGGTAGTCTATCTTTTACTTTGTTAATGTTGATTTTGATTTTACTACCGATTTTGGGTAATAATTTTGTTTCAGCCATAAGAGGTAAAATGGAAGCTATTATGCAAGATTAACAGCATTTGGACAATTTTTACTAAAATGGTAGCTCTTCGTTTAATTCCTTGTTTAGATGTCGCCAATGGCAGAGTCGTTAAAGGTGTGAATTTTATTAACTTGAGAGATTCAGGTGACCCTGTCGAATTGGCTTGTAGATATTCTGATGAAGGCGCAGATGAATTGGTGTTTTTAGATATTAGAGCAAGTGTGGAAAATAGGAATACATTAGTTGATCTTGTTTCTAGGACAGCAAAATCAGTAAAAATTCCCTTTACAGTAGGTGGAGGCATAGATTCTGTTTCTTCTATTAATGATCTGTTAAGAGCAGGAGCGGATAAAGTGAGTTTGAATTCCTCAGCCGTAAAAAATCCTGATTTGATTTCTGAAAGTTCTAGAGAATTTGGTACTCAATGCATCGTAATAGCAATTGATGCTCGCAGAAAAGTTAATAAGGTTGGTGGTGAGTGGGAGGTATATGTAAAAGGAGGGCGAGAAAATACTGGTATAGATGTATTAAGTTGGGCAAAAAAAGTTGAGAAGTTAGGCGCGGGAGAAATATTGCTTACTTCAATGGATGGTGATGGAACACAGAATGGATATGATTTGAATTTGACAGAATCTGTTGCAAATATTGTTGATATCCCAGTAATTGCTTCTGGAGGGGCAGGCTCTCTAGAAGATATCTATGATGTTTTCAAAGAAGGCAGGGCATCAGCAGCACTTTTAGCATCATTACTTCATGATAAGAAACTTTCTTTAAAAGAAATAAAAACTTTCCTTCTCGAAAAAAAACTTCTAATTAGACCATATGAATAGAAATTTAATTTAACCAAAATGAAATAAATTTAAAATTTAAGAATGAAATTCAAAAAAACTATCGAAGTCAAAAATATATTTAATAAAATTTCTTATAAATATGACTTTTTAAATAATTTATTAAGTTTTGGGCTGCACAGTTTATGGAAAAGGAAATTAGTTAATCTATTGGAACCTTCAAATGGTGAAGATTGGGCTGATTTGTGCTGTGGAACTGGAGATTTAACATTCTTAATTTCTGAGAGAGTTAGTCCAAAGGGTTCAATTACTGGGATTGACAGTGCAGAGGATATATTAAATATTGCAAAGAAAAAATCAGAGATTAAAAAAAATAAATTTATTAGGTGGGAAATTAGAGATGTATTAGAAATTAATGACTATTCAAAAAATTTTGATGGGATTTGCATGTCATATGGACTAAGAAACTTGAATAATGTTGAAGAAGGAATAAAAAAAGTCTTTTATCTTTTGAAGGATAAGGGAAGGGCAGGATTTTTGGATTTTAATCACTCAACAAGAAATTCTTTATCCAATATTTTTCAGAAAATTTACCTGAGATTTATTGTAGTAACTATTTCGCGGCTTTTTAATTTAGGTCCAGAGTACGCATATATTGAAAAGAGTATTAGAAATTTTCCAAGGAAAAATGAGCTTATAAATATTGCTAAGGAAGTTGGATTTAAAAAAGCTGAATATAGGACTATTTGTGGGGGGCAAATGGGAATACTAATTTTAATTAAATAAAGAATTTAGTTATTTATTTTTCTCCAACAAAAAGAACACTTTCCCCATCTTTTGATTTCTCCCTTAGGAGTAGGGGAATTACAGAGAGTACAAATACACATATTATTTTGATTGATTCTGCTTGGATGTTTTGCCCAAACTATCTTTGCGTTAGTAGCTTTGATATTTTTATTTTTAATTTCATAATTTTGTATTATTTTTATTTCTTTCAAAGTTATTCCAATTTTCTCGATTCTCTCTTTTAATTTATGCTTGTTGAATATTAAAGCTTGGCGCCATTGTGGATGATTTACTGCAATAGTAAGTATTTTGTTTTCAATATTTAATGGTTTACATTCTTGAAATAGTTCCAAACCGATTAGGTCCTTCCAATCTTCGTTGATTTTAGAAAGTTTATCTAAGTCTTCCCATGCTTTTTTGAAATTATCAAGACAATTTTTTAATGGATGTGGGTTCCTTCTATTCACTATTGGCAAATACTTTTTGTCCAATTTGTAAAATTTACTTATTAAGACTAAAGTTAATCTAATCTTTAAAAAGATGCTCGTTGTTTTAATAAAGAATTTGTGAAAGTTATTGGATCTGCAGCTAAGACAGTTTTTTATTTAAAAAAAATTCAGGGTCAATATCCAGCCTGGAGACTTCTTTACAAAATAAAATGTAAAAGTACCGAAAATGAGCTAACCAACTTGCTTGGATATTCTGAAATAAAGAAAAATCAGCCAGTAGCTATAATTGCTAGAGAGCAGTTCTCAGGGGTTGGCCAGAATTCAAAAACTTGGGTTTCTCCAAATGGTGGGATTTGGTTAAGTGCAGCTTACCCAATATTTTCAAAAGAATTTGCATGTCAAATATTTAATTTGTCTTTAGGTATCAAGTTATGTGAAATGCTTAGACAAGAGAACATTAATGTTTGTTTGAAATGGCCAAATGATATTTTTTTTGGTTCAAAAAAATTGATTGGATTTTTACCAAGGGTTATAACAAGAGGCAAAGAAATTATCTATGTAAGAATAGGACTTGGCATGAATGTTTTAAATTACACCCCATCTGAAGGAATTTCATTATCAAAAGTACTTCAAACTAAGAATATTAATCAAAATTATTGGACTGCCAAAGTTCTTAAAGCTTTTAATGATTCAATTGAATGTAATAAGAAAAAAGATTATGTGATTAAATCTGCAAATAAGTTTCTTACTAAAAGTTTTTTACCTAGTGGTTATTGTCCTCATTCATGGAAAATTAAAGATATTGATTCGAATGGGAATTTAAGAATTGAAAATGAAACTAAACTGAAGGTAATTAGAAGGTTTTGAATTTAATTAACTTTTAATTCAACAATTCTTCCATCCTTAAATTTGGCTATTTTTTTTGCGCGATTTGCAACTTCATCTTCATGCGTAACTAAAACTATAGTTATTCCAGATTCATGCAGTTTGTCAAAAAGATCTAATACATCTTCAGTAGTTTTTGAATCTAGTGCTCCTGTAGGTTCGTCTGCTAACAAAATTGAGGGGTTATTGATAATAGCCCTGGCAATAGCAACTCGTTGTTGTTGGCCTCCGGATAATTGGTTTGGGCGATTATTCATTCTTTCTGAAAGACCAACTTTTTTTAAGGCATTCTTACCTCGCTCTAATCTTTTCTTAGGCTCAATACCAGCATAAATCATCGGTAAAGTTACGTTTTCAAGTGCAGTTGCGTCTGAAAGAAGATGAAATTGTTGAAAAACAAAGCCTAATTTTTGGTTACGTATTTCCGCGAGCTCATCATCAGATAAATTATCAACAGGAATACCATTTAATTTATAAATACCTTTAGATGGTCTATCCAGACATCCAATAATATTCATAGCTGTGCTTTTGCCTGAGCCACTAGCTCCCATTACAGCTAAATAATCACCTTTATAAATTTCTAAGTTAATGCTGTCTAAGGCTTTAACAGTTAGATCCTCTTTCCCATATGTTTTAGAAATATTTTCTAAACTCGCTACTTTCTTAGACATTTGTTGAGGGATTCTTCTAGGAAATATTGTTTGCTGTAGCAATAATATCTTGTAAGAAAGGAGTTTCTGAAACTGCTGTATTAGCTAATTTAAAAAGAGGATTAGATAGGATTCCTCCAAGAGCAGTTACTGCCACGCAAGTATAAAGTGCAATTCTCAAAGGAGGTAATCCTACAATTTTCCAATTAATTTCAGGGTATGATTTGACAATTTCAGAAGCTTCCTGTGGTTCTTTAACTACCATCATTTTTATCACTGAAATGTAGTAATAAATAGATATAACTGAAGTTACTAATCCCACGATTACTAATAGATATTGATGATTTGCCCAGCCAGCAAAGAACAAATATATCTTTCCAAAAAATCCTAACATTGGGGGTAAACCTCCAAGTGAGAGAAGGCAAAGACTTAAGCCTAATGTAATGAGAGGATCTTTTTGGTAAAGTCCTGAGTAGTCAATAATTCTGTCAGAACCAGTTCTTAGTGAGAAAAGTATTACACATGAAAATGCACCCAAATTCATAAACAGATATGCAGCCAAATATAAAACAGCAGCAGATAAACCATCTTGCGTACCAGATACTATTCCAATCATTACAAATCCAGCTTGACCAATAGAACTGTAAGCTAGCATCCTCTTCATTGAGGTTTGAGCTAGAGCTACAACATTTCCTAAAGCCATGCTTAAGATGGCTAAAATAGTAAATAAGAGTTTCCATTCCTCATCAAAAGAAGAGAAGGTAGTGCTTAGTATTCTTATTGCGAATGCAAACCCTGCTGTTTTTGATCCAACAGATAAAAAAGCTACTACAGGTGTAGGTGAACCTTCATATACATCAGGCGTCCATTGATGAAAAGGAACTGCAGCTATCTTAAATGCAACAGTTGATAAGACAAAGACAAGAGCTAAAGAAGTAATGAATGATGGCTTGTTGATAATCTCTAAGCCTATTGTTTCTAAGTTTGTTGAACCACTTAATCCATAAAGAAAAGAGGATCCATACAAATAGACTGCTGCAGCAGCTGACCCAACAAGCAAGTATTTTAAAGCTGCTTCTGAACTTCTTGGATCTCTCTTGAGATAACCAGAAAGTAAGTAGCTTGCTACAGATAAAGTTTCCAGAGATATAAATACACTAATAAGGTCAGTAGATCCACACAGAAGCATTGCCCCTAGGGTGGCAGAAAGAACTATCGCAGCAAACTCGCCTATGGGGCTACCACTTTGTTCTGTATACCGCCAACTTATAAGTAAAGATACTAAGGTTGATAAAGATATTATTGCTCTAAATGCGATTGCTAAATTATCTGAATTAAAGGATCCAAGAAATGCGCTTTCTACTGGATTATTCCATTGCAAGGCCAAACTAATAAGAGAGCTGCCAATTGATAAATAGCAGATTATTGGTGCCCATTTTGAAGCAGTTTTTTCTCCAGCTAAATCTACAAGAAGTGTTCCAACAATACCTAGTAAAATAAAAGCCTCAGGAATAATGGCTTGAGCATTTAAATTAATTGTAAAGATTTCGTTGGGCACTTTATTAAATTGGATTAAATTAGATGTTTGATTGTAAGAGTCTAAGAGTTAATCTTAACTTGATTATAATTTGTGGGTATGAGTTTTGAAATTTTCAAAAGAAATTACTTGAAAAAACTTCAAATAATCATAATATGCCCTAACTGAACAAAAACACCAATTTTTGAAATAAACCTTGGATCACACACTTGTTATTGTTGAAAGTCCCACCAAAGCAAAAACTATAAGAAAGTTTTTGCCTTCTAATTACGAAGTTCTCGCTTCAATGGGACACGTAAGAGATCTTCCAAAAGGAGCTGCTGAAATACCTGCTGCGGTTAAAAAGGAAAAATGGGCAAGGATAGGAGTAAATACAACGGAAGATTTTGAACCACTTTACATAGTTCCAAAAGATAAGAAAAAGGTTGTTAAAGAACTAAAAGATGCATTGAAAGGGGCTACCCAACTATTACTGGCTACTGATGAAGATAGAGAGGGAGAGAGCATTAGCTGGCATCTTCTGCAAATACTTAAACCTAAAATACCAACCAAGAGAATGGTTTTTCATGAAATTACAAAAAAGGCAATTAATAAAGCTTTAGATCAAACAAGAGAAATTGATATGGAACTTGTTCAGGCTCAAGAAACTAGAAGAATCTTGGACAGGCTTTTTGGATATGAATTATCTCCTTTACTTTGGAAGAAGGTAGCCCCTCGATTATCTGCTGGACGTGTTCAATCAGTTTCTGTAAGACTTCTTGTTAGAAGAGAGAGAGAGAGAAGATCCTTTAAAAAGGCATGTTACTGGGGGATTAAAGCTTGCCTAGTAAAAGATAATATTACTTTCGAAACTAAACTATTCAGTTTAAACGGTCAAAGAATTTCTAATGGTTCCGATTTCGATGAACAGACCGGCAAATTAAAACAAGGAAATAAATCCTTAATAATTGGAGAAGAAAAAGTAAATGATTTATTGAAGACTTTTTCATCTGAGGATTGGTTAGTCTCAAAAATTGAAAAAAAACCATCCATTCGTAGGCCAGTTCCTCCATTTACAACTAGTACATTGCAACAAGAAGCAAACAGGAAGCTTCGTTTGTCTGCAAGAGATACCATGAGATGTGCACAAGGTCTATATGAGAGAGGCTACATAACATATATGAGGACTGATTCAGTTCATCTTTCCGAACAAGCCACAAGAGCTGCTAGAGAGTGTGTCAGTTCTATGTATGGTAAAGAATATTTATCTAGCTCACCAAGACAATTTAATTCAACTGCAAGAAATGCTCAAGAAGCTCACGAAGCTATTAGGCCAGCAGGTGAGTTATTTAAAACACCAAAGGAAACTAATTTAACTGGCAGAGATTTATCTCTTTACGATTTAATTTGGAAAAGGACTGTAGCTAGTCAAATGGCGGAAGCTAGGCTAACAATGATTAATGCTGAAATTAGCGTGGGGGATGGATTATTTAAATCTAGCGGGAAAAGTATTGATTTCGCTGGATTCTTCAGAGCTTATGTCGAGGGAAGTGATGACCCAAATTCATCCCTTGAACAACAAGAAATTATTCTCCCAAACTTAACAACTGGAATGTTTCTTGAAGTTACTAATAAGGAATCTACTTTTCATGAAACTAAACCACCCGCGAGATATACAGAGGCTGCATTAGTTAAAGTTCTTGAAAAAGAAGGAATTGGAAGACCTTCTACATATGCAAGCATTATTGGGACAATTGTGGATAGAGGTTATGCGAATATATCCTCTAATACTTTGGCTCCAACGTTTACAGCTTTTGCTGTAACTGCTCTATTAGAAGAACATTTCCCTGATCTGGTTGATACTACTTTTACTGCAAAAATGGAATCTTCATTAGATGAAATATCTTCAGGCAATCTTGAGTGGCTACCTTACCTTGAAACTTTCTATAGAGGTAAAAATGGATTGGAGGTAAAAGTTCAGAAAACAGAGGGTGATATTGATGGTAAAGCTTATAGACAAGTTGATTTCGAAGATCTTCCTTGCGTAGTCAGAATAGGCTCTAACGGACCTTGGCTAGAGGGTATAAAAATTGATGAATCTGGTAATGAAATTCAGGCGAAAGGTAATCTCCCAATGGATATTACTCCTGGAGATTTAGATATAAAGCAAGTTGATCAAATTTTAAGTGGCCCATCAGATCTTGGAACTGATCCAAAAACTGGTGAGAAAGTATTTTTAAGATTTGGCCCTTATGGACCTTACGTTCAATTGGGAAATAATGATCAAGATAAAGCTAAACCAAGAAGAGCTTCATTACCAAAAGAGTTGAAAACTGATGATCTAACTTTAGATGAGGCTCTCGTACTTTTAAGTTTGCCTAGATTGTTAGGAGTTCATCCAGAAGGAGGTGTTGTTGAGGCTGACAGAGGAAGATTTGGACCTTATATTAAATGGATTAAAAATGAAAATGAATCTGAAAACAGATCCTTAAAGAAAGAAGATGATGTTTTTACAATTGATATAAAACGTGCATTAGAAATTCTTGCGATGCCAAAAATGGGTAGAGGTGGTCAAGAGGTACTTAAAGACTTTGGAAAACCGAAAGAATATAAAGAAAAGATCCAAATATTAAATGGCAGATATGGGGTCTATTTAAAATGTGGTAAAACTAATGTTTCGATTGCTAAAGATACTGACTTAGAAAAATTTTCTTTAGATGATGCTGTATCTCTTCTTGAAGAAAAACTAAAAGATAAAAAAGGTTCTATTTTAAAAAAAACAAAGATAAGTAATAAAAAAACTACAAGGAAAAAGAAAAGTTAGAAAAAATATGATTTTTAAAAAAAAAGAATTTTTTTTATTAATTTTTTTAATTTTCTTGCAATCATGCTCTGGGGGGAGGATTGGAAACTTTCTTGAAAGTAGTTTTAATGATTTAGAAAAAATAAGCCAAAATGAAGATTTACAAAATAATTTAGTAAATAAAAAAGTTGTAGTAAAAGAAAAAAAAGAAGTTAATGTTATAAAAAATAAAAAAGTTAAAAAAGTAGAAAAGCCAAAAGATATTCCTGAGGACAAAAAGGATATATCTTTAAAAAAGATACCAAAACAAAAAAATAACAAAATTAAGAATCTTTCAAAAAAAAGAAAAATTGAGCTTCAATCTTACAAAATAATATTCATCCTAAAAGATGTAGATCCAAAAGATCCTACGGAAGAATTAAGTTCCATATTAAGTAATTCTGAGGTAAATTTTGAAATAGAAAAGATTGAACGTATCTTAGATTCAAAAAATAAAAGTATGAATAAAAATTAATCAAAAATATAAAACAAAAAATGAAAATAACAACAAAAATTGAAGCACTAAATATTGTTGAGACCTCATATCTAGCTTCTCTTTCGTCTTTATTATGGGTTGCACTATATTATTTGCCGGTTGGGGGAGCTTTATTAAGGTTGATTTTACCTCTCCCTATGATCTTATTGCACTTGAGAAGAGGAACTAAAATTGCGTTGGAAGGACTCTTAATACAATTTCTTCTTTTATTTATAATTATGGGTCCTGTTAGAGGAACTTTATTTTTATTTCCATATGGGATCTTAGCCTTTTGGTTGGGTTGGTGTTGGTTTAAAGAAAAGAGTTGGAAACTTAGTTTAACTTTAGGAGTTGTTATTGGAACCCTCGGCTTCTTACTACGAGTAATAGCATTATCTACGTTGGTTGGAGATAATCTTTGGGTGTTAATTACTAGAGCGAGTTATGGTTTAATCGAAAAGTTGATTGGATTATTTAATTTACCTCTATCCCCATCAATTTTGAGTATTCAATTATGTGCAATTTTATTGATAATTTTTCAAGAAATAGTTTATGTTTTAACGGTACATGTTGTTGCCTACTCTCTGTTTCCTAGATTTAAATTAACTATTCCAGATCCTCCAAGGTTATTAAATAGCTTAGTTGATTTAAATAATTGAAATAGTAAAAATGTACAGTACAGAATTAGGGATAAATTTTTTTGGTAATGAATCCAATAAAAAAAATCAACTTAATAAGATAGAAATACTGAAAAAAAATATAAATAATTTCAAATTATTTCTTGTTATTGCAGGCACTAATACATCTCAAATTCCTGGAATTTCAGCTGCAGGTATTAATGCAAAGTCAAGGAAAAAAACTGCACTGGCAGATGCCGAATTTTTGCTTAAGGGTGCTTCAAAAGATTATAAATATAAATTGCCTCTCCTTAATGCAGGTGTAACTCCTGCCCTAATAAGTCATGTTTGTTCGAAGCTTATAAATATTAATCCAGTCATTGTTCCTCTGGGAATAGGATTAAAGCCTTATTTTAATCATTTGGTTTTAGAAGATAGAGATTTGGGTCCATCAAATTGTATTACTACTGGTAAATCTATGTCCAAAGAGAGAGTTATAAATCTGTACGAAAGAGGTCTTGCGATAGGAAAATCCTCAAAACAACCTATTTTAATTTCTGAATCTGTTCCAGGAGGTACTACAACTGCTCAAGCAGTAATGGAAGCTTTTGGTTTGAGGGTGTCTAATTTAGTAGGGAGTAGTTTATTTAAAGCTCCAAGAGAACTCAAAAGAAAAGTAGTTCAAAAAGGACTTTTAAATGCAAATCTTAAGACTGATTTTGACTCTTTTGATGTTGTCGCGGCGGTAGGTGATCCTTTCCAAGCTTTCTCAATGGGTCTATTAATTGGTGCTAGGCTTGCAAAACAATCTGTCATATTGTCTGGTGGAAGTCAGATGATAGCGATAATTTTGCTTGTATTAGAATTCTTAGATGCGAAAGATGAAGAAGACTTTATTGAAGATGTTTTTATTGCGACAACTGGATGGCTTGTGAAAGATAATTCCCTAAATGATTTAGTAAATCTAATTAATGAAAAATATGATGTCAAATTATTAGGTTTAGCCAGTCCTTTAAATTTCAAATCTTCAAAATACAAAGAATTGAAGGATTATGAATTAGGTCATGTAAAAGAAGGTGTAGGTGCTGGTGGAATATCATTGCTTGCTTTCTTAGATGGCTTTAAAAATGAAGAAATAGTTTCATTGTGTCAACAAAATCTGGAAATGATGAAGGGCCTAGGTCAAATTTCTTTAGAGAAGGATTGCTGAATGTTTTCAAAATTTGCAACCAGAAGAGAATTTTTAAATTATGGTAAGCTTTCGCTTTTATTTTTCTTAAACTCTTGCAGTAATCTACCTAAGAAAGTAAAAATTGCATTACAAAATTCTTTTTATCCAGAATCTTTTAAAGATACGATTCCAAAAGATTGGAAGCAGGAAAAAATTAATTTTGAAAATATTCGGCTACAAAAAAATAGAAACACAATTTTCAATTCTGACTTTACTTTAATAAATGATGGATGGATTTCTAGTATAGATTTTTCAGAATTTGAAAAATTAAATGAATATGCATTGTTCGAAAATTTGGATAAGAGATCGATAGATTTTTTGGGAAGCTTTAATCAAAATCAGAGGAGTAGATTATTTCCTATTGGCGTAGTACCCTATACAATAATAATTAAAAATAATAAAGAGTTAATAAATTCAGCAAGAACATCTTGGGATTTTCTTCTTTCTAAAAAATTAACTGGGAAAATTATTTTTCCACAAAGTCCCAGAATAATATTGTCAATTGCTCAAAAAATTAATTCATCTAATTCTCTAAAAAAACTCAAAAACCAAGCAATGTTATTTGATGATAAAAATATCCTCAATTGGTTGATTAATTCTGATGCTATTGTCGCAATAGTTCCTTATAGTCTTTGTTCAAAATATTTAAAAATAGATCCAAGACTTGCTTTAGTTTTCCCAAGCCAAGGGGTACCTTTGATGTGGCATTTTCTACTCAGTCGATCAAATCTAAATAATGCAATATTAATTAAATGGATTAAATCTTTAGAAAATAAATCAATAGTAGATAAATTAGTAAGCCAGGGTTGGTATCTTCCATTCAATAGTGATTATTTGCAAAGTAAATATAAAACTGAAATGCTCCCCATCTCAGGACCTTCTGAGGAATGTTGGGAAAATAGTTGGTCTTTCCCTGTCTTAACAAATGAACAAAAAATTAATCTTAAAAATATCTGGAATGAGTCCTTATCCCCATAATCTTTTTTTAGGATTTTCAATTAATAAGTTATGAGTTTCCTTTAATAAATTTGGTATATCTAATTTACTAGGACATTTAGGAACACATTCATTACATTCTTGACAAAATGAGGAATTTTTCTCTTCCCACCAGTGGCCAGCTTTTCCTATTAAATTGTATCTTTCTTTTGAAAATTCTAATTGGCCATAACCAACATATATATTTCTTAAACGAAGTATTTCTGGAATAGGTACTTCATTTGGACATGGAAGACAAGATCTACATTGTTCACATTTGGTTGAGTTTAATCTTTCATTAGAAACTTCCTCAATTTTATTAAGGGCGCTTTTTTCAAGTTTTGTAAGCTTCTCGAATGAATTTCTAAGTTTATGCGCAAATTCAAAATCTTTTTTGTTTGTAGCGCCCAAGGATAAAGTTGTGATGCCTTTTGCCAGAAGAAATCGATAAGCTAATTCTAATGGATGAAAAGGCTTAGAGGCCTCTATCAAAATATCACTTGGAGAATACAATCTACCGCCTTTATCTGCAGGTGATATTGCTAAAACTCCCATACCTTTTTTTATAGCTTCCTCTGCTAAAGCAATCTTAGATTGGTCTAAATAATGTAAATGAAGACTACAAAAAGTAAAAACTTCACAGTTAATTGCATCTTTAATTAGTGAATAACTTCCGTGAGAACTAAAACCGACTTGATCAACTAGTTCCTTCTCAAGTATCCAAGATATGAATTTCTTACCCTCTCCAGCAAGAACCCAATCTAGATGTTGTTCTAAGTTGAGTCCGTGAATTGCAAGATTATTAATTTTATCGCGATTTAAATTTTTAAGAGACTTTTTAAAATTATTTTTTAAAAAGTCAAAATCACCCTTTGGTAAAACTTTGGAAGTAATCACCCAATTTTTTTCTTTTATATTCTCTTCTATTGCTAATTTTTTTATTGAATTTCCAATAAGTGATTCAGCATCACCATAAGAGGGTGCTGTTTCTATGTGGTTAATTCCTACATAATATGCATTTTTTATTATGCCATACATTTTTTCGAGACTTTCAGTTGCTCGCATTGTCCCTAAAGTGAATAAGCTCACTTTCGCCCCTCTACCAAATGATCTTTTTTGTGAATTAATAATCATCTAAATATGATCAATTTCTTTTTATTTACTCTTTAATTTATTTATAGTTGAAAATCATTTAAAGTAAATTAAAGTAAATACAAAATTTTGCAAAAATATTTTTCTTAAATCTATGTTTACAGGAATAATTCAATCAGTTGGAAAACTAAGACAAGAAAAAAATATTTTAGAAATTGAAATTCTAGATAATTTATTTGATATGGCAATTGGCGACAGCATAGCTGTTGATGGAATTTGTTTGACAGTTAAAGAGATTTTTCAAAATAAATTTACTGTTGATGTTAGTGAGGAGACATTAAAAAAAACAACTTTAGGAGTAAAGTCGAACCTGAATCAGATTGTTAATTTGGAGCCCGCTCTTAGGGTGTCTGACCGTCTAGGAGGGCATATAGTCAGCGGACATGTTGATGGCCTTGGAACAGTAGAGAATATAGAAAAATTAGAGAAATCTTGGCTCTTATCAATAAAGTGGAAAAATAATAATTTTTCAAAATATGTAGTTAATAAAGGGAGTATTTGTGTAAATGGTATAAGTCTCACGATTGCAAAATATGAGCGGGAAGGAGAATTATTTACTATTGCGATAATTCCTCATACTTGGCATAACACAAATCTGAATAAATTAAATATCGGTGACAGCGTAAACCTTGAGGCAGATGCACTAATTAAATATGTAGAGAAATTACTTTTATTTAATAAAAATAGTAATCAAGATTTATCTTCTAATAATATTTCTTCCGAGTGGCTTAAAGAAAACGGTTGGTAAAATATATTTTTTAATTTAATGGAATCAGATAAATTGTTTTTGACTCTTTTTTAAGATCGATTTTAAATTCCTGACCAGGTTCTAGACCTAATTTTTTGGTGTAGGCATGACCAATTAATAGGTTCCCATTGCCATGAACTTTAGTTTTGAATTCTGTCTGTCTGCCTCTTGAAGCTCTATTACCATTTTTTCCTAAACGACCCTTTACTATTTTGTAACCCTTAGCTTCAATAAGCGCCCTATAAAAACTTTTTCTTAAGATTCTTCCACTTGGACCTACGTACCCACAACCTTTTGCTATCTCATCTTCAGATTTTTTACTTAATAACTTTGCTTTTTCAAGAAGTTCTTTTCCTTCTAGCATTATCTGACAAATTCATAATTATATATTCTTACTAAAAAGGAGAACTGTGGCAATACAAATTAATAAAAAATATATTTAATTTTTGAAATTTAGTTTTTCATAAAAGATACAAAATAATAAATAAAACAACCCATATTCCATCTACAAAATGCCAGTACAATTCAACAGCTTCCAATGGAAACATATTTTGACTGGTTAATCTTCCGCCATTGATTCTCGATTGCCAAGCAATAATTAAAATCATTAAAGTGCCTAAAGTGACATGTAATCCATGAAAACCAGTAAGAGCATAAAAAGTACTTGCAAATAAATTATCGGTTAATCCAAAAGGTAAATGAAAATATTCAAATAATTGACATATTAAAAATATAATTCCAAGAAAAGCAGTAAAAAATAACCATTTTTGGGAATCTGAGTTTTTATCTTTTAAGAGTGCTTTGCCTGCTTTATGGAAAGTTGCACTACTAACAAGTAACAAAATTGTATTGAGAGTAGGTATTGGTAGCTCTAATTCATAAATAGCACCATCAGGTAATGGATTTACTGCTTTATAAGTTAAATAAGCAGCAAAGAATCCAGCAAAAGTCATGCCGTCCGCAATTAGGAAAGTTATAAGACCAAACATTCTGAAGTCTTCATGTGTTTCATTAATTTCAGAATTATTTTTTTGAATTTCTTTTGAGCTATCTAGTGTTGTCATATGTTTTTATTTCTGTTCAGAAATTTCTTTACCATAACCATATGGTTCTTCAACTAATGGAGCTTCTCCTGCCCAATTTTCAACTGGAGGTGGAGAAGATGTTAACCATTCAGGTGTAAGAGCATTCCATGGGTTATCTCCAGCATTTTTACCATTTCTCACACTAAGGAATACGTTAATTAAAAAAGGAATTGTACTTATAGCCATCAAAAGAGCCCCAAGGCTACTAATTTGATTAACGAACTGGAATTGAGGATCATATTCTGCAACTCTTCTTGGCATTCCATTTAAACCAAGCCAATGTTGAGGAGCAAAGCACAAATTAAATCCAATAAAAGTAATGATAAAGTGTAAAATTCCTAATTTTTCATTGAGCATTTTCCCAGTTACTTTGGGGAACCAATGATAAATGGAAGAGAAAATAATAAAAACAGTCCCTCCATAAACTATGTAATGAAAATGGGCTACAACGAAATAGGTATCATGTACGTGAATATCGAAAGGCACCTGTGCTAAGGCAACTCCTGTAATACCTCCAAAAACAAAATTTATAATAAATCCGCAAGAGAATAATATTGCACTATTGATGGAAATTTTACCACCCCATAATGTTGCAACCCAATTGAAAAATTTTATACCTGTCGGAACAGCAATGAATGCTGTGGCGATAGTAAAGAATAATCTCATCCAAGGGGGCGTTCCACTCGTAAACATGTGATGCGCCCAAACAACTAAACCTAAAACTACTATCCCCATTATTGAAAAAACCATTGTTGTATATCCAAAAAGTGGTTTTCTAGCATGTACAGGAAGTATTTCACTAACTAAACCAAACGCAGGAAGTACCATAATGTATACAGCTGGATGAGAATAAAACCAAAATAAATGCTGATAAACTACGACATTGCCACCTAAAACAGGATTGAAAAAACCTGTATTAGCGATGATATCGAAGCTAAGTAGAATTAAAGTGCCTGCTAAAACAGGAGTTGACAAAACAACTAGTAGACTTGTTCCAAGCATTGCCCAACAATACATCGGCAATTGCATAAGTTTTAATCCTGGCCTTCTTAGTTTGATAATGGTCGCGATAAAGTTTATTCCACCAAATATAGAACTGCCTCCAAGTAATAGAACGCTTAGAATCCAAATAATTTGTCCGGATTGAGGAGTAGTTATGCTTAAAGGAGGATAAGCCGTCCATCCAGCTTGAGCAGCACCCTCAACAAAATAGCTTGCTACCAGCATCAAACCTGAAGGAGGAATTAACCAAAAAGCAACGGCATTTAATCTTGGGAATGCCATATCTCTTGCACCTACATAAAATGGAATTAAATAATTTCCAAAAGCACCATTAACTACAGGCACTATCCAAAGGAATATCATTATTGTTCCGTGTAGAGTTAAAACTTGGTTATAAACATCTCTCGGCATAAAGTCAGACATTGGACTAGCTAGTTCAATTCTTATAGCGCTAGCTAAGGTTCCTCCTATTAAATAGAAAAGAAAACCGCAGACTAAGTATTGTATCCCAATTACTTTATGATCAAGGCTAAAACTAAAGTATCTAATCCAGCCTTTAGGTTGAAGGCTTTCATTATTAGTTTTTTGTGGATCAATTGATATTGTCATAAATTTACCTCTGGTTTTTTATTTTTGTTAAACCATTCGTTGTAATCAGATTCTTCTTCAACAATTATGGAAGCTCTCATCCCTCCATGATATGGGCCACATAATTCTGCGCAAATTATCGGATATTTTCCTACTTTTGTAGGAGTGAAATTTAGAATAGTAGGTTGCCCAGGAATAATATCCTGTTTAATTCTGAACTCTGGCACCCAAAAAGCATGAATGACGTCTTTAGATTCCATTTTCATTAATACTTTTTGATCAACAGGAACGTGTAGTTCTCCTGATATGAAATTGCCCTTGGGATAATTGAATAGAAATGCAAATTGCATAGCTGAAACTTCAATTGATAAATTATTTATTGCTAATTCATTATCAGAAGTTTGACTTATTCCAGCCCATATTTTTTCAGAATTAGAACTCATCATTTCGTGGTTATGATTTAGTTCTTTCATCCCTCCCATTCGATCGTAGATGTTGTAGCTATATAAACCTATTAATAAAACAATTATTGAAGGAATAATTGTCCATACAATTTCTAAGCTTAAATTTCCCTCTAAAGCTATACCATCTCCTATCTGATCATTTCTTTTCCTAAACTTAAATAAGCTATAAATAACAGCTATTGTCATTCCTATAAAAATAATTAATCCAGTGATGAAAAGAATTTTAAAAAGTTCATCGTAAATTGGTGCATTAATACTTGCTTCCGCTGGAAGCAAATTTACATTAGAACCAATCCAAAAAGATATAGCAAAAACGAGTGAAATAATTAGTATTAAATAAATGTTTTTATTTAACAATTGATCTCTAAAAATTTGTATTTATATTCTCAAGATATTCAATTTTTTTAATCCTGCATCCTTCTGTTAAAAGAAAAACATTTAAATTCACAACTTCTTAAGATTTATGAAATAAAAGGCGTATTATATATAACTTTTTAGAGTTAATTGTCAGGGAAAAAAGATTAAATTAGTAAATTATTTTTTAAATTAAACATATTAATTTTTAATTAATGTTTGGTTTTTGAATCTAATTTATTATGCAAAATAATAGGTTTTATCCATTTGATTAATAACCAATTATATAAATCAAAATATCTGTCAATTTTTAAAAGGTTGGGAAGTCATAGTGTATTTGCACTTATCGCACTAATCGTAATTGGAGGTGCTACGAGAGTAATGGAGGCGGGACTTGCCTGTCCAGATTGGCCATTATGTTATGGATCTTTTTTGCCTTTTAAACATATGAATCTAAGAGTATTTCTAGAGTGGTTTCATCGCCTAGATGCTTTTCTGGTTGGAATATTAATTCTTTTTAAATTTGCGCTTTCAATTATTTGGAAAAATGAAATTCCAAATTGGTTACCTAAAACTTATTCATTTTTACTTTTTCTCGTTATTGTCCAAGGATCCTTTGGAGCTTTAACAGTAATAAACCTGCTTGATTCATATACAGTTACTGGCCATCTTTTAATAGCTTTTCTACTTCTCATTACAACAATTTCAATAAATCAAAATTTAGAAAACGACGACATTGAAGAGCCATTAATTTGGTGGAGATTATTATTTTTTGTTCCTCTTTTACTTACTCTGATTCAATCTTTTATTGGCGTCAGGCTTTCATCAACATGGTCAGCACATATTTGCTTATCTTTTAATAAACAATGTCTAATTCTTGATACTCATAAATTATTTGCTTTTCCAATTGCTTTCTCAATTTTATTGATTATTGCTATTGCAATTTATAAGAGAAGTTTGCTCAATGAAAATTGGAAATATCTCACAACGCTTATTTTTCTCTTGTGTTCCCAAATTACTTTGGGCGTTTTAAGTCTTAAAACAAATTTGAATGAACCTATTTTTATTATCGGTCATCAACTTAACACCTCTTTATTTATTGCGATATTAACAACATTAATTTTTAGAAATCCTTTTACCAAAAAAGGTCTAAACCAATCCCTTAATCCCCAAACGGTCGCTATCAACTCATGAACAGTAGTAACTTAGAAAACTTGAACTATAAATCTTCAATTAGGGATGAAGTTGTACCTTCAAGAAAAAGATTAACTTTGCCGCCTTGGCTTGAAGTGGCAAAACCTAGATTAATCCCCCTCTTACTGGCCACAACTTTGGGAGGAATGGCACTAACAGAAGAATGGCCTTTGTCTTCCCCGAAACTTATCTGCACTCTAGGGGGAGGCGCTTTGGCAGCAGCAGCAGCAGGAGCTCTTAATTGCTTGTGGGAAATGGAATTAGATAAAAGGATGATAAGAACTAGCAAAAGAGCCTTGCCAGCAGGAAAGTTGTCATCTGAGACTGTATTTTTAGCTGCTGTATCATGTACTTTGGCAGCTTCAATGCTTTTAGTAAGTGGTGTAAATTATTTGGCTGCGGGTTTAACTCTTCTTGGTTTATTTAGCTACGTAATTTTATATACAGTTATTTTGAAACCTCGTACAACAAAAAACATTGTTTTCGGAGGAGTTGCTGGTGCGATACCACCCTTAGTTGGAGCGTCTGCTGCCACAGGGCATGTAGGTCTTAGTGGTTGGTGGTTGTTTGGTTTAGTAATGTTATGGACCCCAGCTCATTTTTGGGCACTTGCAATTTTGTTGAAGGATGATTACGCATCTGTTGGTATTCCTATGCTCCCTTCTGTAAAAGGATCTGTTTTTACTGCTAAAGCGATTTCCCGTTACGGATGGGCAACAGTTTTAATGAGTATTATGGGAGTCTTTGCTCTTCCTGAAGGGGGTCTCTTATACGGAATTATGTTATTGCCATTTAATGGAAGACTTTTGCAATTAATAAATGAATTAAAGAAATCACCTGATGATCTTTCTAGAGCAAAGTCTCTTTTTAGGTGGTCTATTCTCTATATGTTTGGCATTTGTCTTTTGTTATTAATTTCCAGAACCCAACTATCCGTAGAATTTGAGCAGCAATCTATGCAAATATTTTTATCTATTGTATCCCTGCTTAGTAATTAAATTAGATGTAAAATGTTTTTTAAATAAATAGTAAGTTTGATGAATTATATAAAAGTTAAAGGGCTCTCAAAATCTTATTCAGATATCAATGCATTAAAAAATTTATCGATGGAAATTGAAGCTGGCTCATTATTCGGAATACTAGGTCCAAATGGTGCTGGCAAATCAACACTAATAAAAATACTCGCTACTTTAATAGAGCCTGATAATGGAGAAGTTTTTATAAATAATATTAATCTGATAAAAAATTCAAGGAAAATTAGAGAATTAATTGGTTATGTTGCCCAAGACATTGCACTTGATAAAATATTAACTGGACGAGAGCTTTTGGATTTTCAATCAGATTTATATCACATCAACAAAAATAAAAAATTTGAAAGGATAAATAAATTAATAGATCAATTAGAAATGAATGATTGGATTGATCGTAAGTGCGGAACTTATTCAGGAGGAATGAAAAGAAGAATAGATCTGGCAGCTGGACTTTTACATTTGCCCCAAGTATTAATTTTGGACGAACCTACAGTTGGTTTAGATATTGAAAGTAGAAATATTATATGGCAACTTTTGAAAGATTTGAGAAATAATGGAATGACCATTATTTTAAGTAGTCACTATCTTGATGAAATAGATAAATTGGCAGACAGATTAGTGATAATTGATGATGGAAGAGTTATAGCAAAAGGGACTCCTGCAGAGCTCAAAAATAAATTAGGAGGAGATAGAGTAACTTTGAAAGTAAGAGAATTTAGTAATCAGGAAGAAGCAAAAAATATATGTAAAATTTTATCTTCAATAGATGGAATTAGTCAGATTATCATAAATGAAGCTCAAGGTTTCTCGATAAATTTCGTAGCTGATAAGCAAAAAGATTTACTTACGAAGCTAAAGGTGGAATTGGCCTTCTCAAAGTTTGAAATTTTTTCTCTTACCCAAAGTCAGCCAAGCTTAGATGATGTATATCTTCAGGCAACTGGGAAAACATTATTGGATGCTGAAATTTCTATGGCAGGGAAAAGAGACCTAAAAAAAGAATCAAAGCAATCCATGCGATAAAAAACTTTTGGTTAACTAACTATAATGAATACTAATTACTGCTAATTATGGAATTACAACAGTATAATTTATTTTTTTTGTATCAAGAAACATTTGCCTTAACAAAGAGATTATTTATTCAATTAAAAAGAAGACCATCAACTCTTTTAGCAGGAATATTACAACCAATAATTTGGCTTTTTTTATTTGGTGCATTATTCTCTAAAGCGCCTGAAGGTTTTTTACCTGGAGTTGATTCTTATGGTAATTTTTTAGGAGCAGGACTTATTGTTTTTACTGCTTTTAGCGGAGCCCTAAACTCTGGTCTTCCTTTAATGTTTGATAGAGAGTTTGGATTTCTTAATAGATTACTTGTGGCTCCTTTAACCAGTAGATTATCCATAGTTTTATCTTCTTTTTTTTACATAACAATCTTGAGCTTTGTTCAGAGTGTTGTAATAATGATTGTTTCATACATTTTGGGTTATGGATGGCCCAACTTATATGGTTTAGGAATTGTATTTACAACACTAATCTTACTAGTTCTATTTGTGACATCAATAAGCTTATGTTTAGCGTTTGTTTTGCCGGGACATATTGAATTAATCGCTCTTATATTCGTAATAAATTTACCTCTTCTATTTGCGAGTACTGCTTTAGCTCCAATCTCTTTTATGCCAAATTGGTTGGGATGGTTAGCTTCATTAAATCCATTAACTTTTGCCATTGAACCTATTAGGACTGCCTATACACAAACTATGGATTTAGAATTAGTGGCTTTACATGCCCCATATGGTGATTTAACTTGTAAGAGTTGTATCTCAATTTTATTTTCTTTAACAGTTTTTTCCTTGATTATTATAAGGCCTCTGTTAAATAGAAAGTTAAATTAGAAATTTTATGCTTTTAAAAAATCATTTAATAGAAGTTTTTAAACAAGCCTCTTTAGAAAATAATTTTTTGCTTAAAGAAAATGTTGTTCTTAAGTGGGTCCATAGATTTGGGATTGATTCATTAAATGATTTATTAATCTATAGTTCACTACAAAAGGAAAATCAGCGTGAAGAAGAAAATCAAGAACAGATCTCTTTAATTGATGAAGCGCATGAAGAAAATCAAGAACAGATCTCTTTAATTGATGAAGCGCATGAAGAAAATCAAGAACAGATCTCTTTAATTGATAAAGTGCATGAAGAAAATCAAGAACAAATTAAGCTTGAATTATCAAAAACTTTTGAAAATATTGAAGAAACAAAGTGGGAATCAAATGGCCTAGAAACTTTTAGCAGCAATGAAACATCTAGCAAAAATCAAAATTCTAATAAAATAAATCAATTTACTGAAACTGCAAAATTACCCCTACCTTATATAAAGAATTTAAGGAAGTGGATTAACAACGATAAAAAAGCTAGTTAGCTTTTACATCATACCCGGCATTCCCATGCCACCCATACCAGGCATTCCCATGCCACCCATACCAGGCATTCCCATGCCACCCATACCAGGCATTCCCATGCCACCCATTCCTCCCATTGGATCTCCACCTGGTCCTCCAGGGGCTGCGGCTTCAGGCTCTGGAATGTCAGCCATCGCAACTTCTGTTGTAAGGAGCATAGCTGCAATAGATACTGAATCTTGAAGAGCTAATCTGATTACTTTGGTTGGATCTAATATTCCTGAATCTTTTAAATCCTCATATTTTCCTGAATCAGCATTAAAGCCTTTGTTAAGTCTTTTAATTTCAGCGACAACTACATCTCCATTAAAACCAGCATTTTTTGCTATTTGTTTGGTGGGTTCCAAAAGGGCTTCTTTGACTATATTTATACCTGTTTTTAAATCATCTGAAGATGTTTCACTTAAATTTAAAAGGTCATCTGATATTTCAATTAAAGTTTGCCCTCCTCCAGAAACAACACCCTCTTCAATAGCAGCTTTCGTAGCATTAAGGGAATCTTCGATTCTCAACTTTTTATACTTCATCTCTGTTTCTGTAGCAGCTCCTACTTTGATAAGAGCCACTCCTCCGGCTAGTTTGGCTATCCTTTCATTGATTTTATCCTGATCATACTCAGACTCAGTTATATTAACTTCCCTCTTTAATTTCTCTACTCGCGCTTTAACTAGATCTTTAGTGTCTTCGAACGCAACAATTGTAGTTTTATCCTTTGTGATAGTTATTTTTTTTGCTTTGCCTAAATCCTTAATCGATACTTTATTAAGTGTCATCGATTTATCTTCGCTAATTAACTTAGCCCCTGTAAGAATTGCAATATCTTCAAGGGCAGCTTTTCTTCTCTCCCCAAATAACGGAGCTCTCACGGAAGCTACATTTAAAACCCCACTATTCTTATTCAAAACCAGAGTGGTTAAAGCCTCTCCTTCAATATCTTCAGCAAGAATTAGAAAAGGTGAGCCTGACTTTTGAATTTCTTCAAGTATTGGAACTAGATCAACTAAAGTTGAGATTTTTTGATCAGTTATTAATATTTTAGGGTTTTCAAGTTCACAAACTTGTCTTTCTTGGTCTGTTACGAAATATGGAGAACTATAACCTCTATCAAAAGACATTCCTTCAGTTATATCTAATTCTGTTTCTAATGATTGAGATTCTTCAACAGTTATTACACCATCTGAAGTAACAATATCCATTGCTTTCGAAATTATAGATCCAATTTCTTCATCACCTCCAGCACTAACTGTTGCAACTTTTTGGATATCAGAAGCAATATTTTTTAATCCCTCCTGAACCATCTTCTGAGTCAAAATGGTTGCTGTTGTTGTCCCATCACCAGCACTCTCTTTTGTCTTGGATGCAACTTGTTCTATTAATTTCGCACCTAAATTAGAAATAGGGTTTTCAATCTCGATCTCTTTAGCAACTGTAGATCCATCTCTTACTATGTCCGGCGAACCAAATTTCTTTTCTATAACAACGTTTTTTGCTTTTGGCCCAATAGTAACCTTTACTGCATTAGCTACAAAATTCACACCTTTTTCTAGCGCTTCTCTTGATTCATTAGAAAAACTTAACTGTTTAGCCATGTTTACTCAATCTTTAGTCTTATTCTAATCTCCCATAGAATCATTTTTAAGGGATATTTAATTAAGTGGGGAAAGCCGAATTTCTTTTCATGAGACATACAAATTAACTTAAATAAGAGTATCTTTAAGGTATGGAAGAAACAAATAATCTTATTTTTACTCTTACCGCAATCCTTGCGATTGCTATGACATTAATATACTTTCCTTTAAGATTTTTCTTGACATTAACTGCTAGAAGTCGAAGACTTAAACTTTTACAGAAAATTAGAAGGTTAAGAGATGAATTAGGCCAGCCTTATGAAAGTACATAATTAAATACTCATACCTCCGTCTATACTTATTGTTTGCCCTGTAATGTAACTTCCAGCATTACTTGAAACTAAGAATGACACTAAGTTTGCAATTTGAGTACAACTTCCTAATTTCCCTAAAGGGATAACTTTAAGTATCTCTTCAGTATTAAGTTTTTCAGTCATTTCTGTTTCTATAAAGCCTGGAGCTATTGCATTTACGTTTATACCTCTTGAAGCAAATTCTTTAGCACAAGTTTTGGTGAATCCAATAACTCCAGCTTTAGCTGCAGAATAATTTGCTTGACCGGGATTACCAATTATTCCAACAACAGATGAAATATTTACGATATTACCACTTCTTTTTTTCATCATAAATTTTGAAGCATATTTTGTACAAAGAAAAACCCCTTTTAAGTTTGTATTTAATACATCATCCCATTGTTCCGATTTCATTCTCATCAATAGTCCATCTCTAGTAATACCAGCATTGTTAATAAGAATATCAATGGAACCATTAATTTTTATGATTTCTTCAAAAGCTGAACTGACAGAATCCTCTCTTGATACATCAAATTTTAATTTATGAGCTTTACCTCCCGAATTTTTTATTGAATTTACAACTTCTTCAGCTTTTTCATCAGAAGAAGAGTAATTAATAAAAACTTCTGCTCCTAAGCGGCTTAGTTCTAAAGCAATTTCTTTACCAATTCCTCTGCTAGCTCCAGTGATTAAAGCAACTTTGCCTGATAATGAATCTGTATTTGACATTATGAAATTTTATAATTTTCAATCGTAGTACTATTTGTGTAAAGATATTGCTTTTATTTATAATTGTCTAGAAAATATTAAGTCCTTCTATTGTGCACTTTTTAATACCAGCTGCAGGTAGTGGTAGCAGAATGAAAGCTGGAAAAAATAAATTACTTATTGATTTAGAGGGAGAGTCTTTGATTTATTGGACACTTAAATCTGTATTTTCTGCAAGCTCAACAAACTGGGTTGGAATAATTGGGCAACCGAAAGATAAAAATTTATTATTAAATTCAGCAAAGGAGTTTGCCCAAAAAGTTCATTGGATTTATGGTGGTGACACTAGGCAACAGTCAGTTTTTAATGGTTTAAAAGCGTTACCAAAAGATGCAAAAAAAGTTTTAATACATGATGGTGCTAGATGTCTAATTAATCCTGAATTGATAGACCTTTGTGCCAATCAATTAGATGAAAATGAAGCTGTAATTTTGGCTACTAAAGTAACTGACACAATAAAGATTGTTGATAATGAAGGTTTTATTAAAGAAACACCTGATAGAAATTATTTATGGGCAGCGCAGACTCCTCAGGGCTTTTTAGTAGATAGATTAAAAAAAGCTCATAAGATGGCAATTGATAAAAACTGGAAAGTCACAGATGATGCCTCACTATTCGAAATGCTTAATTGGAAAGTGAAGATTATTGAAGGAACTTATTCAAATATAAAAATTACATCCCCTATAGATTTGAAAATAGCAAAACTTTTTGTGAAGAACCCCTAGTTAAAAAGGTGTATCGATACTAAGAATGCCGTTATCACCATTTAAGGTGGCTTCGTATCCTATAGGAATGCAAGCATTTCCCGATATGTGGCCTATTGGTAGGTCAAAAAGAATAGGAAAATCAAACTCTTGGAGTCTTTCAATAATGCAGTTTTTAAGTAAATCTTTCCATTCAAGGTCGCAGGAATCATTAGAAAAACTTCCGAATCCAATACCAGCAATTTCAGTAAGTGTTCTTGTCATTCTTAGGTAAGTCAACATGCGATCAATTTTATAAAGATCTTCATTAATGTCTTCAAAAATTATTATCTTCCCTTTGCAATCTGGAAAGTGATTAGTACCAATTAAAAAAGTAGCAATAGTTAAATTAGAAACGATAATTTCTCCTTTAGCTTTCCCACCTCTTAAAGGAATTCCTCTTATGTCCTCAACATATCCTTCAAAAAGTAAATTTCTTAATCTCTCAAGACTCCACTCTGGCTCTTTGAAAAGGCCAGTAACCATGGGGCCATGAATAGAACCTATAAATCCTTGAGAATATTTAGATAGTAATAAAGAACATGTATCTGAGAATCCAAGCATTAAACCATGCTGCCAAGAAGGTTCTTTTTCTAATATTCTTGCTGAACCCCAGCCTCCTTTTGCAAAAATTATTAGCTTACTATTTTGTGCTTTTTCTAGTTCTTCAAATCTACTTAGATCATCACCTGCAAAATAACCAAACTTTTTTGACAGAGAATTTTTTTTATTAATTTCCAAGCCCCAGTTTTTTAAGATTTCTATACCTTTTTGAAAATTTTCTTCTTCATCAATAAAGGAGCTAGGAGCTAAAATATCTATTAGATCACCTTTTTTTAGTCTAAAGACCATTTTTAGAATTTATGAGGCAATAATAATTCCCAATAAAAGAACTCCTCCATAAATTGATTGATTTTTGAAGTGATTTCCAATATTTTTTATAGATTGCTTCTCCTCAGGAAATACCTTTAGTATATCTCGCTGCATTAAGATTGCCGTTAAAAGCCAAATTGGCCAAAAAATAAAATCCATTTGATTAATAAATCCGCATAATGCAAGAAAAATAGAAGTTAAAAAATAACAAATTTGAATAGTTATTCTTGTATTGTTCTGAAGGTTAACAGCGGAACTATTTATTCCAATTTTGATATCATATTTTTTATCTGCTAAAGCATAAATTGTGTCAAAGCCAAAAGTCCAAAAAATAGTGGCTAGCCAGCAAAAGAATAAAACAATACTATTTAAATTGCCTTCATTTGCGGCCCAAGGAATTAAGACAGCAAAACCCCAGCATATGGATAAGATTAATTGAGGATATTTAAACCATCTTTTGGCAGAAGGATAAATTAAAATAATAGGTAAAGCTAAAAAAGCAAGTGAAATGGAAAGCATCCTGCCAGGTTGAGGTAGTGACAAAGTTAAAAAGAAACTACATAAAATCAAAAAGAAAAGAATTGAATAGGCTGTTTTAAGGCCGATTTTATTTGCAGCTAGAGGTCTATTTTTTGTCCTGAAAACTCTTTGATCAATTTTTTTGTCCCAAATATCATTAACTACGCAGCCTAATCCACTTACTAGTAGCCCTCCCAGGATTATTCTAAGCAACATTAAAAATGTTGGATTTGCATCTGGGGTTAAATATAAACTCCATCCAGCAGGAATAAGTAAGATCATTCTTCCAGTCGGCTTATTCCACCTTAATAATTCAAAAAAAGTACTTAATTTAATTTGTCGATTTTTATTTTGCATATGACCTATTGTATATTTCATAACTTTAAATAATCTTACTAGGATTAAATGATTTCTATTATTTAATAATCAATCTTGGGTATATTTATTAATGGATTAAAAATATCTGCATCTTATAAAAAGAAATGATAAAGAAACAAGATTTAAGATATTTTCAAGAAAAGCAAATTTTAGTAGCTTCTATAGATATTGGAACTAACTCTACACATCTCTTGTTAGCAGAAATTAATCTAGAGTTAAAATCATTTTCAATAAAATTCACTGATAAATCAACCACTCGTCTTGGAGAAAGAGATGAGGAGGGTAATCTTACTGAAGAATCAATCCAAAGAGCATTAGTTACTCTTAAGCGATTTAAGGAATATTGTAAAAGTAATGGAGTAAAACAAATAGTAACAGCAGCAACAAGTGCAGTTAGGGAAGCTCCAAACGGTCAAGATTTTATCAGAAGAGTTCTTGATGAAACTGATATTCAAATAGAAATGATAAGTGGTTCTGAGGAAGCCAGATTAATTTACCTTGGTGTTCTTTCTGGTATGGCTTTTGAAGATCAGTCTTTTGTCATCATAGATATTGGAGGAGGATCTACAGAGTTAATACTTGCAGATAAAAAAGATGCTGTAGCTCTTACCAGTTCTAGAATTGGTGCAGTAAGACTTAAAAATGATTTTTTAAATAAAGATTCTATAAATTCAGAAAGATCCATTTTTCTAAAAACTTTTATCAAAGGATCTTTAGAACCATCTGTTCGAAAAATAAAGAATAGATCTAAGGGAGATAAGCCTTTATCTATGATTGCAACCAGTGGCACTGCAACCTCATTAGGAAATTTGATTTCAGATGATTTAGGAGAATCTAAACAAAAGTTGCATGGTTATAAATTTAAAAGGGAAAATTTACAAAATGTATTGGAAAAACTACTTAAATTACCGGTTTCGGAAATCAAGAAAATACCTTCATTAAGTGAGAGAAGAGCAGAAATAATTATTCCAGGAGCATTGATATTAAGCACAGCAATGGAGATGTTGAACTTTAATGAATTAATAATAAGTGAGAGGGCGCTTCGAGAGGGTTTAGTTGTAGATTGGATGCTTCGTAAAGGGATAATTAAAAACGAGTTAAATATTCAAAGCAATATTAGAAAAACAACTATAGTTCATCAGGCTAGAAAGTTTGGAGTAGATAATACAAGAGCTGAGAAAGTTATTGATATTGCCTTTCAAATCTATGATCAGACTAAAAATATCTTTCATAGCGATAATGATCCCAAAGCTAAAGAACTTCTTTGGGCAGCTTCTAATCTTTATAATTGTGGGAAATACGTGAATGTAGGTTCATATCACAAACACTCTTGGTACTTAATAAAAAACTGTGAGTTGTTGGGATATTCTGAAGCAGAAACAAATATTATTGCTTCAATTGCAAGATACCATAGAAAGACTCTACCCAAGAAAAGACATGAGTCTTGGCAAAATTTAATATCCAAAGAAGATAAAACATTAGTTCTTGAAATGTCATTAATTTTGAGACTAGCAGCATCTCTTGATCAAAGACCTGATAAAGTAATTTCCTCAGTTCAAATAAAATTGCAGGAAAATATTCTTACATTTGAACTTCTACCTTTCGATAGAAACAATGATCTTATTCTTGAAAAATGGAGCTTAGGATTATGCCGTAATGTAATAAAAGAACTAAAGAATTTAGATTTAAAAGTTATTTAGTTTTTTTAATAAGTTCTGGTTTTGGAGTTTGATTCTGAGAAGAGTCTGAAAATAAATTGAAAATTAAGGATGATGCGATTAGTCCCAGAAAGCCTGAAATTAAAATAAATATTAGGAACCCTACTGGATTAAAATTCTTAGATTGCCTTGACTTGTAATTTTTTTTGGAAACTTCTTCAACTATTTCTTCAATTTTCACTTCTTTCCTCTCTGTCTTGAATTCAGCCATTATAAAATCTGTATCAAGTTTGAGCTTCTGTGAAATCCTTCTAATCATTGCTTTGACAAATACTTTTTCAGGTAGCTTTTCTTCATTACCCTCTTCTATGGCTTCAAGTTGATGAGATCCAATTTTTAAATCAGAAGCCAATTCTTCGATAGATTGATTTCTACTTAACCTTGCCTCTTTAATGAAATTTCCAATTCTCTTTAAAGAGGAATTTTCTCCTTTATTGTTGTTTTCCGAAACAGATTTTATTTCTTTCAAAGCAAGTAAATTTTTACTAATTATAGTAATTAATATTTTTCTATCAACTTTAAGATTATTTATTCCTAAAGAGATGCCTATAAGATGGATTATAAAGATTAGATCTTTTTTGAAAATTACTAATTGCTGGGCTAATTATGTAAATGGTTGTTCTAATTAGTTTTTTCTCAATAGAAAATTTTTCCATATCTTTTAATTCTATTAATGATGTCCAACCATCATCCCAAGATACTCTAAATCCAACAATAACTTTAGTCTCTGGAGGGTAAAACTCTAGTAGAGTTTCTTGAGACCTTTTCACATGCCTAGCACTTAGATATAGACATATAGAGGAATTGTGTTTCGCAAGATCTTTCAGAGATTCTTTTTCGGGCATCCCCGTTCGCCCTCCTGCTCTAGTTAAAATTATTGTCTGCGTTACGTCAGGGATGGTTAACTCAGCTTCATAATATGCTGCAGCAACTTGAAAAGCACTTACGCCGGGTACGACTTCGATTTCAATTTTTTCGTTTTTTAAAATTTCGATTTGCTCTCTAATCGCTCCAAAAAGGCAAGGGTCTCCATCATGCAACCTCACAACAGTTTTCCCTGCCTGAAATTTTTCTATCATAATTGAGGTGATTTGCTCTAAGTTAAGTGAACTTGTTTTTATTTTTTCAGAACCTTTCTTAGCAGAATCTAAAATCTTTTCAGGAATTAGAGAATCAGTCCAAATAATGACATCTGCAATTTTTATCTTTTTTAATGCTTTTAAAGTTAATAATTCTGGATCGCCTGGACCAACACCAATAAAGGATATTTTGTTATCCATTCTTTCTATTTTTCCCACTATATGTTCTCAATCTTAAAAAAAATATTCCAATTAATCCAGAAGAAAATAGAAAAATACTTATAAATTGAGCCATTCTTATACCGCCATCACAGAAAGGTGGAAGCCCACCAATGCATAGTGGGTCAGTTCTTAAACCTTCAATCCAGAATCTTCCAAAGCTATAACTTATTAAATAAAGACAGCTAATAAAGCCAGGCCTGAAAAAATCAGTTTTGTTTTGTTTATTAAAGGTAATAATAAGGACGATGAAAATTATAAGATTCCACAATGACTCATAGAGAAATGTAGGATGAAAAAATTCATAATTAATAAATTCTAAAGGCCTATTCTGGATAGGTATAAATAATTTCCAAGGCAAATTTGTAGGAACTCCAAAGGCTTCATTATTGAAAAAATTTCCCCACCTTCCTATTGATTGTCCAAGAATAATCGAGGGTATTAATATATCTATAAAAGTTTTTAAATTAATTTTTTTCGACTTACAGAAATAGATAACAGATATAAATCCTCCAATTAGTCCTCCATGGATTGCTATGCCTCCTTCCCAAACTGCAAGAAAAGAAGGTATTTGAATGATGTTATTGAATAGTTCAAAAGAAGTAAAAAAGTTCTCTCCGCTATATTGCCTCCACTCAAAAATTACGTAATAAACTCTAGCTCCAATTATTGCAGAGATTATTAATGATGGAAGTATTTCACTAATGTACTCTGGGTTAATATTTCTTGCCTTTGCTAGTTTTTTGGAGACAAATAGTCCTATTAAAACTGAAACCGAAATAAGCAGTCCGTACCATCTAATAGTTATAAATCCTAAATTTAAAAAAGTTTCTCCTGGAGATTGTATAAAAGCTTGAAGTATAAGCATTTAGAGAAAGTTAGATACCCTCTGCTGCTTGCACTTTTTCTACTTGTTTTTTCTTTAATACTAAAAGTATTTGTGTTAAGCCTACACCAATGAAGAATGCAATCAATCCAATAACTCTATAGGGGCTCTGAAGTACAACCTCAGCATCTAATTGACCAAAGCCACCAACGTTGGGATCATTAGTAAGAGGGTCACCTACACTAATTTTGTCTTGCGCTTTTACGATAAGTTGAGGACCAACAGGGACTGCTTCGGTAGTTATTTCACCATTATCGTTTTCTATATTGACTTGATAGCTACCATCTTCAATTGTTTCTATTGAATTTATAGTTCCTGCGGTGGAAGAAGTGAATACTACATTATTGCTCTTGTCTCCAGTTGGATATACCTGACCTCTACCTCTATTGCCTCCAATATGTAACGAGTATTTTCCATAATGATATTCTTTATTAGTGGATGGGTCAGGGGAAAGTACAGGGAAAACGATTTCTTTATTAGTATCGCCAGGCAAAGGTCCGACAATAATGATATTATCTTTTTCTTCACTGTAATTAGTGAAATAAACCCCTTCTGTCTCTTCTTTTATTTCTTCGGTCCATCTTTCTTGTGGAGCAAGTTTAAAGCCATCAGGCAGCATTACAACAGCACCAACTTGTAATGGAACTTCCGAACCATCAGCCCCTATCTCTTTTAAATCATTTTTGTAGGGTATTTTGACTACAGCTTTGAAAACACTGTCTGCTCCAACAGATTGTGGAACCTCTGCAATTGTAGGCATCTGAGCTAGATGACAATTTGCACAGACTATCTTACCTGTGGCTTCTCTTGGGGATTCGTAGTTTTGCTGAGCCCAAAATGGATAAGCAAAAGTGATATTTGGATAAAATACAATGCTTGAAATAAAAAGCAGAGTACAGATAAATAAACTTGTTTTTTTCATGATTTGATTTTTAATACCTTTCATTTTTTTATGCCCACCATGGATTTTCATTAGTTCTAAAGTCAGTTTCTGACCATTGTTTGACGAGTACAGCATCATCTTCAATATCGACATGAGCTAGAGCTAAAGATAAAGGCGCAGGCCCTCTTACTACCTTCCCGTTAGTATCGTATTGACTGCCATGACAAGGACATATGAATTTATTAGCACCACTATCCCATGGGACAACACAACCTAAATGAGTACAAATTGCATTTAAACCAAATTCTCCTATTTCCCCACCCTCATTAACTATTAAATAAGTTGGATCTCCCTTTAGACCTTGAACTAGACTTCTATCTCCAGCTTGATGGGTAGCTAACCAACCTGTCTTATTTATTGGATTCCCTAATTCATCTTTAGCAGAAGTTCCACCACCACCACCGCCTGCTCTTAGAGGCATGAAATAATTCGCTACGGGGTAAAGGGCTCCTAAAGCTACACCAGTTGCAGTACCAAATGTAAGAAGATTCATAAATTGCCTTCGACCCATAGAAGGGACATCATTGGAACTTAATTGAGTCATTCGCTACTTGGTTCTGTTATTTATTAGTTATTATGGAACAAATTGTTCAATTTCTGTTGCAAATAGATAGGACTTTTAATAATTTAAAGTAAAAGTTTAGGAAGTCTTAATTAATTGATTTAAATGAACCCATTGCTAGTAGATGAAGTTATACATTATTTGATTCATCGCTGGGGAAAAAAATATGATTTTAGACTCTTTAGAAGAGGAAAATTCGTTTATTTTCAAATGATGTGGGGATTTCTTGGACAGGAATCATTCCCTTTAAGTGAAGATGAATATAAAAAATCGATAGCTGATAAAATCGAGATTTTAAATAGATGTGGATATTCAGAAGAAGTAAGGGAATGGCTAAAGAAAGTCAACGCTAAGCCAAGGTTAGGTAGAGCTGTCAGCTTGCAATTAGATCTTAATGAGAAGATGAAAGAGTTTTTGACTTAAAATTTTCTGATAAGTAAGTTAATCCAGTACCCACAAAAAATAAAAACACAATCGATATAGATAGCAATGACATAGTCAATGGGTCAGTTGAAGGAGTAATCACTGCAGATAATATTGCAGAGGAAATTACAACTATCTTCCAATTTGAAATCATTTTTTCTGTTGTGATTATTCCAAGAGAACCAAGAATAAATTGTAATACTGGCAATTGAAAAGCTATTGCAGTGCTAGACATTAATAATAGAACAAAATCAAAATATCTTTCTATAGACCAAGTTGGTTCAACAATATCAGCACCGAAACTAATGAAGAAATTTATTGCTGCAGGGACTAATATCCACCATGAAAAAATTAATCCTAAAAAAAATAGGAGACCTGAACCAAAAACTGCTGGCAAAATAAGGCTTTTTTCTTGTTTTGTTAAACCAGGGGAGATAAATAGTATTATTTGATAAAAAATATAAGGCATAGAAACTATCAATCCGCTGTAACCAGCAACTTTAATAGCGACAAATAAAAACTCTCCTGGAGCAAGTTGTAGTAAATGAATATCACCAGCTGGGATTTCTAAAAAAGATATTAACGGCTTTATGGTAAGAAAACTAAAGAATATTGAAATAAGTATTGAGTAAATTGAATTTAGTATCCTTTGACGAAGCTCCTCTAAATGATCACTAAAAGTCATCGAATCTGATAATTTATTTTCACTTTGACCTGTACCTCTCATTATAGTTTGATAAAGATTTTGTAAGAAAAAGGTTTAAAATTACTCTTGTCAAAGTCCAATTTATTTTTAGATAAATTAAACTATTTGCTTAATTTAGGATTAGTTGGATCAGGTAATAAAAAAGGAGGGGCATCATTTAAAGATGATTCGCCATAAGTTTCATATTCTCTGTATCCACCCATTTTCCCATTTGTTTTCATTAAAGCGCTTACGAAGGCAAGTAGTAAGAAAACAGTGGGAGCTCCAATTATTAATGCAGCACCAAATAGATATCCAACAATAAATTCTGGGAAACTATGATTTCCTAAAAATTCATGAGTGCCCAAAAGAAAATCAAACATTTAGATTTAAAAATTTTTTTTATTATAAACTAAATTATTGTTTTAAGATTTTTTTTAATGTAATCTTCTCCTCTTGTAGGATTTCCCCAAATAATTTCTCTATTTTTAAAGGAAACGCAACCAGGTCCTCCTTTTTTGATTTTTTGCAAATCTTTAATTTTTACTAAATTAATTGGAACTTTAATATTTCTTTTTGCCTTACTAAATAAAGCAGCTAAATCTGCAGCTATTTGAAGATCTTGTTCAGATGCTACTTGAGATGAAGACTTCAAAACTACATGACTGCCTGGTGATTCCTGTGCATGAAACCATAAATCGCCTTTTTTTGAAAACTTAAAGCTTATTAAGTCATTTTGCCTCATATTTCTTCCTACCTGAATCTTCAATCCTGTAGGAGTGTTAACTTGAATTGGTGAAGATTGGATCTCAGATGTACTTTTGTTATCTTCTCTTTGCCTCTTGATATTGATATTAAACTCGTTGCAAATTTCTTCCATAATTTCTTCTAGTAGTTTGATTCTCACAAGAAGTTTTTCATGATTTAAAGAATTTAGATTTTCTAGAAGTGTAGTGAATTCATCTAATCTTTCTATGTTTGTTTTGTAAATACTTAACCTTTCTTTTATTAATTCTCTAGATCTCTTTAGTTTTTTTGACTTTTTATATAGTTTTTGTCCTTTAATAATATCTCGTTTTTTAATTTCATTTGAAGTGAATATATTGTCAGCTTTTTCTTTATATACCTCGTAGTTTTCTGATTTTGTTAGAAGATCATATTGAATATTTAAATTCTTTTTTTCAGTATTGGTCTGTTTAAAAATTATCCCTTCAATTTTCTTTTCTAGTAATTCAAGCTTTTTTTGTTTCAGATGATGATCATAATAATTCTCTAAACTTGTGCATAAATCTATTTCATTTTCGCAATTAATTTCTTTATCAAAAAACCAAACGCAATAAAAATCCTTGTTAAATGTAGAAAAGTTAAATTTATTGTTTTTAAACCTATTTATCCAAATCTTCCAATTTTTAAATATCTCTTTTAAGTCGGCATCGCTAATGAAATCGATATTTTTTTCCATTATTTCCGAATTGCCAGTTTTGCTAACAACTTCTAATTGTTTTGTAAGGATAGGGCTAACTCCTTGATAGGTATTTATTAAACAGTATTTCAAAGACTCAGGGACTATTGAAATTGAGTCTTTCCATGATTGAAAAGACTCATCTTCTCTAGGTTGTTTTTTGAGATTGACTGGAGGTCCAGAATAAATTGATCCTGTTGAAATTGTTCTAAAACTAGATTGACTTGATTTAATTTGTTTGCCAACGGCAATTATTTTTTGTTTATTATCCAAGTAAAAAATATTACTATGTTTTCCCATTAATTCAAAAATTAAGTACTTATTAATTTCATCTCCAGGTTTTTTTGCAAAACTAAATTTTATAACTCTCTCGAAATCATCTTGATCAATCGAAATTAAGGCCATATACTTTAATCCGTATCTTATTTGTTTAGAAAGTGTGCTTTCTCTACCAATCTTTTCTGGTTTATTAATCTTTAGTATTCTTGGAGAGTCTCCATTCCATGAAACTTCTAACCATGTTTGAGAATCAACTCCTCTGAAACATAATTGAATTGTATTGGGCTGTGGTTGTTGGGCAGTTTCAAATTTTGTAGGTAAGATGTCTTTTGTCAAATAATGCAAGACAGACTTAATAGATGTAATATCCATTATCTGTGGAACACCTTTTTGCATTATTCCCTTTAATTCACAAGTTTTTATTTTACTGTAAAAAATTTAATATGAAAAATCAAAAAAAACTTATTATCCTTACTGGCCCCAGCGGGGTAGGTAAAGGGACAGTTGTTAAAGAAATATTAGGTAAAGAAAAAAATTTTTGGCTTTCAATATCTGCAACTACTCGAGAACCTAGAGAGGGAGAGAAGGAAGGAGAAAATTACTACTTTTTAAATCAAGAAACGTTTAAAGAAATGATTGAACAAAACCTGTTCCTTGAATGGGCTCAATTCGCTGGAAACTATTATGGAACCCCTTTGTCTTCAGTTAATGAGAAAATAAAAAATGGATTTACCGTACTTCTTGAAATTGAAGTAGAGGGTGCAAGGCAAATAAAAAATAAGTTTCCTAATTCACTGTCAATATTTTTACTTCCTCCGGATAAAGAAGAGTTAGAGAGAAGAATAAGAAATAGAGGTACAGAAAAAGAAGAGGCTATTAAAAAGAGACTCTCAAGGGCTAATTATGAGATTTCAGTATCAAATCAATTTGATTTTGCATTGACAAATCACAATGTTGACGAAACAGCAAAAAAAATAATCAAGTTAATAAAAACTTGATTATTTTCTCTTTAACAACTCATTGGAATCAACTCATTGGATGGAATAATAAATCTGGGAAAAACCTATTAAATTCAATAATTATTCCTGCTGTAAGGCTTAGCCAAATCGCTGCTACCACTGGAGCAGATCTGATAAATTTTGTGTTTAGAATTTTGAACATTTGTTTTATGAAAGTTTAAAGATGTTTAGCGAGGACCATTAAGTGTAATATTGTTATCTTTCTCTCTTAAATCACCATTTCTTCCTTGTTTATTAGCAAGAAGAGGCCATTGCGCTCCTTTTATAAGACATTTTCTTGCTAAGTCTAGGTCAATAATGATCTCAAGATCAGCGGGATTCTTAGTCTTTTTTGATTCAATTAGATACTCTCTTCCTGACCAACCTATAATTCCAGCAATGTAAATGAATAATACTCCCGGAATAAGTAAATCTCCTTCATGACCTCTATTTAAAAGTGCTCCCCATGGCTCAAGAGGAGGTCCAATTATTAAATGTGGAAGACCATCATCTCCGCATGATGCTTTCCCGTATCTTTCAAATCTTGCGATGTCTTTTTGAGTAGTCGCAGAATTTGCTCTCTCAATGAACTTAGGATTTTCAGAGCATTTTGTGAGGGCTGAAGCAGTATATTCTGTACTAGCTCTATCTGCGTTTAAGGCAGGCCCATTTGCAGCTAGAGCAATTGGAGTAATTCCGAGGAACAGAAAAACTGAGGTTATGATTGAAAAAAAGAATTTCATAAGTTGCAATCTTTAATTCCTTATAGTGTGTTAAGTAAGAAATTAATATTAAAATAGAACAAGTTGAATCAAAAATGCATAAAGTTTTAGCTATTGAAACAAGTTGTGATGAGACATCTGTCTCAATAGTTTCTAATATTGGCGATACTTTCAGAATACATTCAAATATAATTGCCTCTCAAATTGAAGATCATTCAAAATGGGGAGGAGTTGTGCCTGAACTCGCAGCTAGAAAGCATTTAGAATTATTACCTTTTGTTTTAGATGAAGCTTTAGAAGAATCAAAAATCAAAATTGAGGAAGTCGATTATATTGCATCAACTGTAGCTCCTGGATTAGTTGGATGTTTACGAGTTGGCTCTATAACTGCAAGATCACTTTGCATGTTACATTCAAAACCATTTTTGGGAATTCATCATTTGGAGGGGCATTTATCTTCAATTCTTTTTTCAGAAAACTATCCAAAGAAATCTTTTCTTACATTACTTGTTAGTGGCGGACATACTGAATTGATAAAGGTTGATGAAAGAAGGGGAATGCAAAGACTTGGGAAAAGTTTTGATGATGCTGCTGGAGAAGCCTTTGATAAAGTTGGCAGACTATTAGGTCTAAGTTATCCAGGAGGACCGGCAATTGAAAAGATTGCTAAAAATGGGAACCCAATGAAATTTAATTTACCAAAATGTAGGATTTCTGATAAAAAAGGTGGATTTCTTAAATATGATTTCTCTTTTAGTGGTCTAAAAACTGCCGTATTAAGATTAGTTGAGAGAATAAATTTGGATGGGAAGAACGTTCCAATTCCTGATATTGCTGCAAGTTTTGAGAGAGTAGTGGCAGAGGTCTTGGTAGAGAGAACAATAAAATGCGCTGAAGATCATAGCTTGGATAATGTTGTTGTAGTTGGGGGAGTGGCTGCTAACAATACATTAAGAAAAATGATGATTAGTGAAGCTAGTAAAAAATCTATTAAAGTTCATTTAGCTCCCCTTAATCTTTGTACAGATAATGCTGCAATGATTGGAGCGGCGGCGTTGTTCAGGATCAAATTTAAGGATCATTTAAGTTCCCTTAAATTAGGTGTCGCAGGAAGACTATCAATTGAACAAGCAAATACCCTTTATGAAGAAAATCCTCCTTTCTAACTTCAATGAACAAACAACCTAAAATCGAGATTAAAGAGACAAAAAACTTCGTTGATAAAAAGGAACTGAATTTGTGGAAAAGAGGTTTTACCCCTCAAGCTGAAATATGGAATGGAAGAATGGCAACTGTTGGGATAGGAATTATCTTTATAATTATTGCTTTAATAAGCCAGTTTTCTTAATTAGGAATAAAATTCATTTTCTCAAAAGTAGTTTTGAATGATTTGATAAAAATTACTCTTATCCAGTAAATGAATTAAATTAAAAAAGTATTCTATTAATTGGACTTGAGATAAGATTATTGATTTAATCAAGATAGGTAATATTTTTATTATTTATAATTTTATATGACGCCTGAAAGGCTTGGATTACTTTGGGGGATAACTGTATTTGCAGGTGCTTGCGCTCGATTATTTTCTTCTTTTACAGGATTCCCAAGTGTTGTTATTTTATTGCTTTCTGGATTATTCATTGGAAGATCAGGATTAGGACTTGTTGAGCCTTTAGATCTCGGGCAAGGGCTTGAAACTATTGTGGGCCTTTTGGTTTGTTTGGTTCTTTTTGAAGGAGGATTAAATTTAAAACTGCCTGAGGGCAATATAAGAAATACTGTTTTGAAAATTTCATTAGTAAGACTTTTTATTTCATTATCAGCTGGAATTTTTATTGCTCATTTGTTGGCTGGCCTCTCATGGCAAGTCGCCGGAATATATAGTGCCATAGTTCTTGCAACTGGACCAACAGTTGTCTCTCCATTAGTGGAACAAATAAAATTAGCTTCCCCACTCTCGGAGGTTTTAAAAGCTGAGGGGTTATTGCTTGAACCAATTGGTGCAGTACTAGCATTACTGCTTTTAGAACTGACTCTAGGGGACCTTCGTGGGATTAACGATGTATTTATAGCATTAATGCAAAGATTAGGAGGAGGAGTTTTAATCGGATTAAGTGGAGGATGGTTACTTTCAGAAATTTTAAAAAAAATAAAAAATGAAGCCTCATTTGGTATAGAGCTTCAAGTTACCCTTGGATTTATTTTCCTTGTGTATGGAATTTGCGAATATTTTTTACCAGAATCAGGCTTGCCGGCTTCAGTTTCGGCAGGTTTTATTGTAGGTAAAAGAGAAGTTATAGATAAGGAGAGATTGGATAATCTAATAGGCGAATTGGCTCAATTAGCAATAACAGTTCTTTTCCCTCTTTTGGCCGCTGACGTTTCTTGGGGTGAATTAAGTCCGCTTGGCTGGGGAGGGGTTATTTGCGTTTTTATGTTGATGGTAATTGTTCGCCCTATCTCTATCTGGATTGCAACAATGGGGAGAGACTTGAACTTAAAAGAAAAAATATTTTTAGCTTGGTTAGCCCCAAGAGGTATTGTTACTGCAGCTGTAGCTTCTCTTTTTTCTATCAGATTAGAGCAGGCTGGTATCCTTGGGGCTGGCCGTCTCCAAGGTTTAGTTTTTCTTACTATATTGATGACGGTAGGAATACAAGGTCTTTCAGCTAAACCTTTGGCAAATAAGCTTGAATTAGATCGAAAAAAATAATTTAGATTGATTTAAGACATCTTTCAATTCGTGTTCTATCAGTTTTACTCTCTGCGAAAAGTTCCCAACTTTGAATTAAATCTGGCCCACTGAGAGATCCAAAAAATGCTACTCTTAATGATTTCATTAATATCCCTTTTTTAAGATTATGCATTTTTGAGATTTCGTTTATTATTTCTTTGGCTTTCTCTTTATTTAGTTTTATAGGGTTTTGCTCAATTAAATAATTTAAGATTAGTTTGAGAGATTCTTTACTATCCTTGTTTTTCAGAAAATCGTGACCTTCTTTTTGAATTGTAGGTATTAAGAAAAATGGTTTTGATTGATCAATTGAATCTTTTAAGAGAGTCATAGAGTCTCTAAGCAAAATTGCTAATTTATAAGCCCATTCTTGAGATGGCGGCACCCAACCATTATCATCCCAGTATTTCCTCATGATCTTACTTAACTTTATTGATTCCATATTTTTTATATATTGAGAATTAATCCAGTTGAGTTTTTCCCAACTGAATTTGGCTCCAGCTTTATTTATTTCTGATAATTCAAAAATTTCAGATATCTCTTGAAGTGAAAGTATTTCTCTGTTGGCAGATTTTGGAGACCAACCTAAAAAGGCCATATAGTTCGATAAGGCCTCAGGTAAATATCCCATTTCTCTAAATTCGTCGATTGAAGTAACGCAATCTCTCTTAGATAATTTTTTCCCTTCGCTATTAAGTATTAAGGGTGTATGCGAAAAAGTTGGCAAATTAAAATTTAATGCTTTATAAATCAATATTTGTTTTGCAGTGTTCGAGATATGGTCTTCACCTCTTACAACATGCGTAATATTCATAAAATTGTCATCAACTACAACTGCAAGATTATATAAAGGATCTCCAATCTCATATCCCTTCGCCCTTCTTGATAAAACTAAATCACCACCCAAATCCTTCCCATGCCATTTGATTTCACCTCTTATCTGATCTACCCATTTAATTTCAATTTTTTCATCAATCTTAAACCTTATAACTGAATTCTTCCCTTGGGATATGAACGTTTCTATTTCTTCTTTTGAAAGACTTCTGTGTCTATTATCATGCTTTGGAGGTAATCCTTTCTTTTTTTGTTCTTCTCTTAATTCAGATATTTCATCTTCTGTTGTAAAGCACCTATATGCAGCTCCACATTCCAATAGCTTTTTGATATAGCTTTTGTGAATCGAAATTCGGTCACTTTGCTTTATAGGTTCTTCGTCCCATTTAAGTCCAAGCCATTTCAAGCCCTCTAATATATTTTTTGTATATTCAGATTTAGATCGAAGAAAATCTGTATCTTCTATTCTGATAAGAAATTTTCCATCTATTTTTTGTGCATACAACCAGTTGAATAGTGCTGTTCGTGCTGTCCCAATATGAAATAAACCCGTTGGACTCGGAGCTAATCTTAAACGTTTTTCCAAATTTCTTTTAGAAAAAACGGGACCGACGGGATTCGAACCCGCAACTTCCGCCGTGACAGGGCGGTGCTCTAACCAGTTGAACTACGGTCCCAGAGTTTTGTTCTAAATTTATTTAGAACTTCATTCTTAAAATTATCAGATCATAATACTTAATTAATATTGTTGTAATAAAAAAAATTTTTAATTTGAGGATTTACAGAAATAAATAGTTTCTCAACTACCTTAGTATGAACAACTACTTATTTTTGAGGTCTAAAACCAGCAGGCTCTATCAACCTAACTTGATTCCCTCTAGCAGTAAATTCTCTGCCTTGATCACTTTGTACGACAACTCTCCCACCAGACTTAACTCTGATAACTCTTGCACGAACCCATCCTAAAGCTGCTGATTCGAGGACCTTAACTACGTCCCCAGGTTGAAGATCTAACTCCATCTTATGAAAAAATGATTTACATAATGTTGATCAAACGCGTCGTGGAGGACTTGAACCCCCGACATCAGGTTTTGGAGACCTGCGTTCTACCAACTGAACTAACGACGCATTTAAATAATTATAAGCGTCTTTGTGACCAATAAGTTGATTAATTTACAACTTAACGATCAAAGCGTTGTTTTACGCGAGTAGCTTTTCCTACTCTATCTCTCAGATAGAATAATTTAGCTCTTCTTACTTTACCTCTACGTTCAACTTTTAGAGAGGCAACCTGTGGACTATGTAGCATAAATACTCTTTCAACACCTATACCCTGAAAAATTCTTCTAACTGTAATAGTCTGGTTAATCCCTCCATGTCTTTTTGCTATGACAACGCCTTCATAAGGTTGGACTCTTTCTTTATTACCTTCCGTAATTTTTACTCCAACTTTAACGGTGTCCCCAACATATATTTCAGGTAATTCTTTTTTTAATTGTTCATTCTCAAATTCCTTAATAAGATTAGATGCGCTTAAGGTTTGAGTAGTCTCAGAAACCGTATTTTTTTCTTTTTGTTCAACTGCTACATCAACTGATGCATCAGCTTCAATTACGGTTTCTAGTTCCTTCTCTTGTTTCTCTTTGGCCATTTTGATCTTTATTGTCCTACAAGTTTTATATCTTAACCTTTTGACTCGCCTTTAGTAACCTTTTTGGTAAATGAAATTGTTTTTGCAAACATTTGGAAACCTGTTACGAGCATCCATAAAACTCCAAGTGAATTTAATATTACATATATAAGTTCTCCATTATCTCCAAGCCATTCGCCCTCATGGAGAGACATTAACCAATGAACTTGTTCTCTAGAGTAACCTAGTAAATCTTTTGAAACTCTATAAAGAAGACCAGTAATTGCAGATATAAATAGTGGAAGAAAAACCCAGGGCGCCAAAGCCTTATGAAATTGCCTAGAATTAAATAAACTTTTCATTTTTGTTTCTTTCCCTTTGTTATTGATAGATTTAAGGTAGCCAAGACCATAAAGGCTATTTTGAAGATATTTACCTATTACTATTATTTATTCCAATGAGACATTTTGCAGATCTTTTGTTAAATAAAAATAATTCCAAAGCTAATGATCAAGTTCCTTTTATTCAGAGGAGAAGAGGAATCGAAATAAAGTCTTCACGGGAAATAAGTTTAATGAAAAAATCTAGCAGGATTGTAGCAACCGTTTTGAGGGAAATTAATGACTTAATTAAGCCTGGTATGAGCACAAAAGATTTAGATGATTTCGCAGAAAAGAGAATAAAAAGTTTTGGAGCTGTGCCAAGTTTCAAGGGTTACCATGGATTCCCTTCTAGTATTTGTTCTAGTATTAATAATGAGGTCGTCCACGGGATTCCAAGTAAAAATAAGATAATTAAAAATGGTGACTTGGTTAAAATTGACACAGGGGCATATTTAGATGGTTTCCATGGAGATAGTTGTATATCAATTTGTGTAGGAGAAGTTAGTTCAAAAGCTAAAAAACTTAGTGATATAGCCTATAAAGCATTGTATGCTGGTCTTTCGAAAATAAAGGCAGGGAATACACTTCTAGATGTGGCTGGGGAAATCGAAGACATTGTTGTAAAAAATGGCTTTAGTGTTGTAGAAGATTATACGGGTCATGGAGTTGGAAGAAATCTTCATGAAGAACCATCTGTATTTAATTTTCGAACCAAAGAATTGCCCAACGTCGTCCTTCGTGAAGGAATGACATTGGCGGTGGAACCTATTGTTAATGAAGGGACTAAATTTTGCAAAACACTAAATGATAGATGGACCGTAATAACAAAAGATGGAAAACTATCGGCCCAATGGGAGCATACAATAGTTGTTTTAAAAGATGGAATTGAAATATTGACAGATCGAGATTTCTAGACACTAAGGTTTGTACCTATAGATAATTTGGCAATACAAGAAATTAAAAAACTCTTTCAATGGGAAAAGTATATAGGATAAAGGGTTTGGACTAACTATTACTAAATAATTTTTTTTTGAATTCGCTAAATCATAAATTTTTTTAGAAACAAATTTAGGACTCATTATTCCTAGAGGATTTAGTTCTGATTTAAAAGGCCCTAAGATGATTTTTTTTATTATTAATTTTTCCTTTGTATTTTTGTCGAGAAGATTTTTTTTGAATGAAACTAATTTACCAATAAGGGATTTACTAATCTCATATGACGGATTAAGTGCAGGTAATATTTCTGCTTCAGATGTATTTATCCAAATCTCTTTTTTTATTAGTGAATCATTGCTTAGAACAATATCTTCAAATAAATTTAAAAATTTGAATTTGCTTAATGCATTTATCTCTATTGAGTTTTCATAATTGGAATTTTCTCTACTCAAATCATAGATACCATGATTCAAAATTAAAATGTCAATATTTTCTAATTTTTTTTTTAATGACGACTCCTTCCCGCATTCCCATTTAATCCATTCATTTGGAGATTCAAGATTTTTTTCATAATTAGTTTTACTATGAGTAAATCCAATCACTCTATATCCTTTTTCACGAAATAACTTTGTCAATTCTTTCCCTAGAGCACCTGAGGCTCCAGTAATTCCTATGGTTTTTTCGTTTTTGGCTGGATTTATCATTTTGCTTGATTTTTATAAGATACCTAAGAATTAAAATAAATTTACCAAAAAAAGATAATTTATTTTTTTATTTGATTAAAACTCATAAATAAATATTTGTTTAGTTCTTAAAAAAATATTATCTTAAATCTATTAATGAATAATTTACTAAATTATGAGCGATATATTATTAATTGGCTCATGTGAGCCATTTAGTGGTAAGTCTGCAATGGTTCTTGGGATAGCAAAAAAACTTTTACAGAAGAAAAAAAAAGTACGCATAGGAAAACCCCTAGCAACATGTATTGAACTTACTAATCTTCCCTCAATATCTTATGAAGGATTAATAGATGATGATGTTAAGTTCATTGGATCAACATTAAATATTGAAGAGGAGAATTTAATTTCTTCAGTAGGATTATTGGATAATATCTCAGCTGAAAAAAGAATCTTCAATAAAGACTTACTCCCTGGAAAAGGTTTTGATCAGATTGAAGGATTGGTTAATGATGATTTTGAAGGTCTGAATATTTTAGAGGCAGCCGGAAGTCTTCATGAGGGTATGATTTATGGCTTAAGTCTCCCACAACTAGCTAAGGATTTAGATGCGAAAGTTTTAATTGTGAATTTATGGGAAGATTGTAAAAGTGTGGATGCATTACTTGATGCAAAAAAACAATTAGGTGAGAAATTGGCTGGAGTTGTATTAAATGGAGTTTTGCCGCAAGAAGTCGAAAAAGTTAAAAATGAAATAATACCCTCTCTTAAAGATCTGGATATTGAAGTGTTTGGAGTGATGCCTAAATCACCACTTCTTAGAAGTGTCACTGTAGGTGAGCTTGTAAGAAGACTAGATGCCGAAGTAATTTGTTGCCCCGACAAAGATCAATTGCTTGTTGAAACATTAAGTATTGGTGCAATGGGGGTGAATTCTGCAATGGAATTTTTCAGGAGAAGACGAAATATGGCTGTAGTTACTGGAGCTGATAGAACTGATATCCAACTTGCTGCTTTGGAGGCTTCGACTCAATGCCTTATTTTAACTGGTTTAGGAGATCCTTTATCACAATTGATTCATAGAGCGGAGGAATTGGAGGTGCCAATTTTAAAGGTGGAATTAGATACTCTTTCCTCCGTAGAAATTATTGAACAAGCTTTTGGTCACGTCAGAATACATGAATCAATTAAGGCTTCTTATGCTATTCAATTAGTCCAGGAGCATGTGAATCTAAATAGAATTCTCGAAAAAATAGATTTTCCCTGCAATTTTTCAGATAAATGCTAATTTCAAATATAGGAACTTTTTTATTTTGAGTCGCTCTCTAGATTTACCAGCAACTGAAGGCGTTGATGCCTTAGCTCAAGAACTTGCAAAACTCCAAGATAATGGGAAAAGGAGAATTGCCTTTTTAGGTAGTAGACACGTACCGGTTGTTGATATCCACTTAATTGAGTTGATAGCAAGGTCGTTAGCTGAGGAAGGGCATAATATCCTTACTTCAGGATCTCAAGGCGTCAATGCAGCTGTTATTCGAGCTGTTTTAGATATTAATCCATCATTACTAACGGTTTTATTACCTCAAAGTCTTGATAGACAATTACCCGAAATAAAGGATCAACTTGAGAGGGTTATGCATTTGGTTGAAAAAAGTGAAAATGATGAATTACCTTTGCCACTTGCAAGTAGTCTTTGTAATCAAGAAATTATTACAAGGTGTGATCAATTAATATGCTTTGCTTTTCACGATAGTGAAACTTTGCTAAATAGTTGTAGATGTGCTGAAGAAATGGGCAAAGTGGTTAGTTTGTTATTTTTTGATTAAATTAACCGATTTCCGCTTATTAAAAGATGATATATGCTAATAATATTTAGCGTTTAATATTTACTATGGCAGAAAGTTTTTCATTTGATGTAGTTTCTGATTTTGATAGACAAGAATTAGTCAATACTTTGGATCAAGTCAAAAGGGAAATTTCTCAGCGTTACGATTTGAAGGGTACGGATACTTCAGTTGATTTAGAAAAAGAAAATATTTTTATAATCACCAATAGCGAACTTACTTTGAATGCTGTTAATGACATAATTAGACAAAAGGCAATAAAAAGAAATTTATCCTTAAAAATATTTGACTACGGTGAAATTGAAATAGTTAGTGGTAATAGAATTAAACAGACAATTTTATTAAAACAAGGAATTAAACAAGAAATTGCAAAAAAAATAAGTAAAAATATAAGAGATCAAATTAAAAAAATCAATGTCAGCATTAATGGAGAAACGCTCAGAGTTGCTAGTAAGAGTAAAAATGATCTCCAATTAGCAATTAAGCTTGTTAGTGAGTTGGAGGAGTCTTTGAACATTCCTCTAAAAGCTAATAACTTTAGATAAGATCTTTAGTAAGAATATTTTAAAAATATGGCAGATTATTCAAAATCTCTCATTAACTCTTTGATTAAGAATGTAAAAGAATACCCTCGTTTTTCAAAACAAGAATTAGAGAAATTTTGTTGGATGGCGGTACATGAGTATAAGCATGGTGTGTTACCATCTGAGTATGATATTAGGGAGATAGATGAGGATCTTTATTTAGAACTTTTGCAAGAATGTAAATCAATTATTTATTAATTAAAACCTATATTTAATTTTACAATTATTAAAAAAATATTTTAATTAAATGTCTTATTAATGCACTAATTAGTCTATTTAAATATGATTAATTAAAAGAATAAATTTAATGTCAACATCCTTTAAAAACGTCACGCCAACAGGTCCAGGTGGGACAGCAACATTACTGATTGTATTGTCTTTTACTGGCTTTCTTTTGCTCACCCAATCATTATTTGTTGTACCTTCTGGACAAGTTGCAGTTGTTACAACACTAGGCAAAGTAAGTGGCCCCTCTAGAAGAGCTGGTTTGAACTTTAAACTACCATTTGTCCAGTCTGTATATCCATTTGATATAAAAACTCAAGTTCAACCAGAAAAATTTGAAACGCTAACTAAAGATCTTCAAGTTATTAGGGCTACAGCTACTGTTAAGTATTCAGTGAAACCTAATGAGGCAGGAAGGATCTTCGCAACAATTGCAAGCAGAAATAGCGATGTTTATCAGAAAATTGTTCAGCCATCTTTACTAAAAGCTCTAAAATCAGTCTTTTCTCAATATGAGCTAGAAACAATTGCTACTGAATTCGCAGTAATTTCTGAAAAAGTCGGCGATACTGTTGCACAAGAATTAAATTCATTCGATTATGTAGATGTTAAAAGCTTAGATCTTACTGGATTAGAGATCGCTGAAGAATATAGAGCTGCGATTGAACAAAAGCAAATAGCTGGTCAGCAATTACTAAGAGCAAAGACTGAAGTCGAAATTGCTGAACAAGAAGCACTTAGATATGAGACATTAAATAGAAGTCTCGACGATCAAGTACTTTTTAAATTATTTCTCGATAAATGGGATGGCAGTACACAAGTTGTTCCTGGCTTACCTGGTTCAGGAGGAGGTACTCCTCCAGTAATAGTTGGAGGTAAAAGATAATCACTTAGAAAAGATTATTCTAAAGTTTTTAATCATTTACTTATTTTTCTTTAAGGAAAGACTAGTAAATGATTATTTTTTAATTGCATTGAAAGATTCTTCAAAAGCTTCAATTGTTTTATCAATTTCTTCTTCACTGTGAGCTAGTGATGTGAAACCAGCTTCGAATGGGCTTGGCGCTAGGTAAATACCTCTTCGAAGCATTTCTCTATGCAACTTACCAAAAAGTTCGGCATCATTTGTTTTTGCTTCATCAAAGTTCCTAACTGGACCATCGCATAAGAAAAATCCAAACATCGCGCTTACACTTCCACCGTTAATAGCAATACCGTTATTTTCAGCAGACTGAATTATTCCTTCAATTAATCTAGAAGTTGTTGAATCAAGTTTATCGTACGTACCTTCTTGTTTGAGCAGTTCAAGAGTTTTTATTCCAGCAGTCATTGCGAGTGGATTCCCGCTCAAAGTACCTGCTTGGTATACCGGCCCTGAAGGGGCTACCATTGACATTATTTCTTTCTTGCCTCCATAAGCTCCAACAGGCAGGCCTCCACCAATTACTTTCCCAAGGGTTGTTAAATCAGGAGTAACCCCAAACTTTTCTTGAGCTCCTCCATAACTTATTCTGAATCCAGTCATTACTTCGTCAAAAACTAATAATGATCCATTCTCAGTGGTTAATTCCCTTAATCCCTCTAAGAATCCTGGTTCTGGAGTAATAAATCCAGCATTGCCAACGATTGGCTCAAGAATAACCCCAGAAATGGCATCAGGATTTTCCGAAAATAATTTTTTTACTGCTTCAAGGTCATTGTAGGGAGCAGTAAGTGTGTTGGCAGTTGTTGTCCGTGGAACACCTGGAGAATCTGGTAAACCCAGGGTGGCCACACCTGATCCTGCTTTTACTAAAAACATATCTGCATGACCGTGATAACAACCGTCAAATTTAATAACTTTATCTCTTCCAGTAAATGCTCGCATAAGTCTCAAAACAGCCATGCATGCTTCAGTTCCACTATTGACAAATCTAACCATTTCTACAGATGGGACTGCATCTATTACCATTTCAGCAAGTTGGTTCTCTAGAACACATGGAGCACCAAAGCTAGTGCCTTTCTCAATTGCTTCCTGTAATGCCGATGTAACTTCAGGGTGGGCATGTCCACATATAGCAGGTCCCCAGCTTCCTATGTAGTCAATATATCTATTTCCATCAATGTCCCAAGCAAAAGGACCTTTGACTCTATCAAAAACAATTGGCTGGCCTCCTACAGACTTAAAAGCTCTAACTGGAGAACTAACTCCTCCTGGCATTAGTTGTTGGGCAGCAGAAAAAATTTCTTCTGATTTTGAGTAATTTAATATGTCAGTCACAATTTAGTTAAATGATGTTTTGAGAAAAATCTGTCATGTTCTAAATTAGAAATAAGTAAAAATTTTGTCAATCAGATTGAAACTCTACATTATGATATTTTTAATGCGATAGTTTGGATTGTAAATTATTAATTTTAAAGAAATCATGATAAAAAACAATCTTACTTTAGATAACTCTTTATTAATAAGCGTTTTCAAGCATTAAAGAGATTGAATTTATTTTATTTATATTTCGAAGAAATTATCCTCATCCTCAAAAAAATCTGCATTTATTTCGTTTAAGTTAAGATCTATCATTACTGGGGCATGATCACTTGGACGCAAATTACCTCTAGGGGAGCTGTCTATGACACAACTTTTCAGTTTTGATGACAGTTCTTTGCTGATATATATATGATCTATTCTCCAACCTTTATTTAATTCAAATGCATTATTACGGTAATCCCACCAACTCCAATGGCCAGTATTTTGTTCATAAATCCTGAACGAGTCTATTAATCTTTTTTTCAGAACATTATTTAGTGCACTTCTCTCTATATCAGATGCCATTATTCCTCCTTCATATTTCTTTGGATCATGAATATCCAAGTTAGATGGAGCAACATTAAAATCACCCATAAGACAAATTAATTCTCCTTTTTCTTCTTGCTCATCCAAAAATGAAGCTAAACAATTTAACCAATTAATTTTGTATTCGAACTTACTAGATTCTAGAGAAGATCCATTTGGAACATAGACATTTATGATTTTAATTCCATTAATATCAGCAGAAATCAATCTTTTTTGATCTAGGAAAATTTCGATATTTTGATTAGAGTTATTACAACCGTAAAATCCTTTTTTAACATTTTCTGGCTTTATTTTGGAAATAATAGCCACACCATTGTATGATTTTTGTCCGTAGATCTCTACTGAGTATCCTAATTTTTTAAAAGGTTCAACAGGGAAACTATCGTCCATCACTTTTGTTTCCTGCAAACATAGAATATCTGGATCTGCTTTATTAATCCAATCTAATATTTGTGAAAGTCTGGTTCTTATAGAGTTAACATTCCAAGTTGCTATTAACAAATTTCTACCAAATTATGTAAAATTAAAATAGCAGGAAATTTTTGGCGTTAAAGAATTTTGAAATTAAATAAAATGAAAAATTACTTTTACAAAAGCGTTTTTAAACCAATTACGTTTGTAATTTTTTTTACTTTATTAATTTCCTTAAAAGGTGATTACCTAAATGCTGAATATTTATTTGAAGAATCAGAAATTGATACCTCAACTAAATCAGAAGATGATAGTTCAGTTCTTCCAACTAATCCTTTTGAACTAGTGGAAATGATTAGGAGACATAATAGTATGAATGATGCGACTTATCCTTCTGATGCAATTGACGATGCGTTAGAGTCATTTAATACCTTGGAGGAAAATTAAGAACTTAATACAATAAATTGTTATTTTCAAATGTTTAATATGTTAAAAAATCCTATCCCAAAAGTTACTAACCGATTACAGCATAGAGCAATCGGTATTATTAATGGTAAATATACTCCCCTTAGTAGTGAACAGTTAAATAGAGGCTTTTTAATCGATAATAAAAACGAAAAAATTGAAACAGTAGTACTAGGTAAAGCCTTATCACTTTTAAAAAAGCATATTGATTTAAAGAAAAGTTACTATTGGATTGTTTATCCAAAGAATAAAAATACTCAAAACTTGCATCTACAGGTTGCAGGTATCTGGGATCCCTACCAACTGAATGATTTCCCTAATGATTCTTCAAAAACAAACTTCTCAAAATTATTAGAAGAATTAGATCTAAAAGACAATTATTTTTCTGTTAGAGGAGAATTAGTTTTTGTTAACACTCAAAAGAAAGAAATTGTTATAAAAATTTGCCCTGCTATAAAGTCAAAAAATTTTAAAAATAAAAATTTTAAATTAGTCATAAAAGGAGAGCTTTCTATTGAACTTCTGCATAGCTTTGTAAGTTTAGATATCCACAGAGATGGAAATTCTTTGGAACTAATAAAGTATGAAGTTATTGAAAAAAATCTTTCCTAAGAATAACGAGAATGAAAGGTTGATTTCCAACGCAATTTTGCCATTCAAGAAATTTTTGATTTATGGATGATGTTTTAATTGAATGTTCTCCTGGTATCTCTGGAGATATGTTGTTAGGGGCTTTTTATGATTTAGGGGTGCCTAAAAAAGTTATTGAACAGCCACTTATTGATCTTGGATTAAAAGATTTATATCAACTAGACTTTAAGGAATCAAAAAGTTGTTCAATCCGAGGCATCAAGGCAAAGGTTGAGAATATTGATTCTAGTACTAGCAAAAGAACTTGGAGAAGTATTAAGGAACTTATTTTAAATGGTCACTTAGAAGATAAATTAAAAAAAATAATTTATGAAGTATTTGAATCTTTAGCAATTGCCGAAGGAAAAGTTCATGGCATTAAATCTGATGATGTTCATTTTCATGAAATTGGATCTATAGATTCATTGGTGGATATCATTGGGGTATGTGCTGCATTGAATTACTTAAATCCAAAAAAGGTTTATTGTAATGAACCAATGTTGGGGAAAGGTTTTGTTCAAACTGAACATGGAAAATTATCTATACCACCTCCTGCTGTAATAGAGTTAATAAGACAAAAAAATATTAGGGTTTTATCAAGCCTTGACTCAATAGAGGGTGAACTTTCAACACCAACTGGTATTGCTTTACTTACTAATTTAGTCGACTACCTTGAACCTCCTTTAAAATTTTCTATTGAGTCTTATGGAGTAGGCATTGGTAATCATAAATTTCCATTCCCTAATTTGGTAAGAGTTTATAAAATTAGATCATTTGAAGATTCTTCTATTAACGATAATGAACAAATTAGTCCAAAGTGTGAAGAGATATCTATTCAAGAAGCATGGATTGATGATCAAACACCAGAAGATATATCTAATTTTGTGGAGAAACTGAGAATTGAGGGGGCTTACGACGTTTCCTATCAAGCTATCAATATGAAAAAAAATAGGATTGGATTTTCTATTCAAGCAATCTTGCCCATTGAAAAAAAAGAATTTTTCAGGAGATTATGGTTTGATTATTCCAGCACTATTGGGGTTCGTGAAAGGACCCAATCTAGGTGGATATTACTTAGACGTAGAGGAGAATGTTTAACGACTTTTGGAAATATAAAAGTTAAACAAACTTTGAAACCCGATGGATCAATAAATATGAAACCAGAAAATGATGAGGTTTTAAGATTAAAATTAAAGTATAAAATATCAACTTATGAAATAAGAAAAATAATAAAAGAGTCAAGTAAGAAATTTAAAGCGTTTGAAAACTGGAAATGAGATTTTATACAAGAAATCAATCATATTTCAAATTCCTTAAAAAAATTAATTTTAGTGGGTTAAAAAGTATTTTCTTTATTTCAAGCTTATTATATTTTTGCATCTATTTTTTTTATAATATCAATCAAATTTCTTTTGATATCAATTTAGAAAGAAATGGAATAAATCTATCTTTATCATTTTTATTTTGTGTTTTAAGTATTTACCTAAACGCCTATGCATGGAAATATATTGTTAAATGGTTCGGGAAAGAATTCAAAAGTAATAATCTAGTCTCTTTTTATGTTTTAACTAATATTCTTAAATACGTTCCAGGAGGGATTTGGCATTTTGTAGAAAGATTTAATTTTATAAAAAAAATAAGTAATCCACAAATTGCTTTGTATTCGACTCTTATAGAACCTTATTTTATGTTGAGTGGCTCTTTTCTATTGGCAGCGCTGGGATTAATTTTTTCACCACTTTATTTTTTTTTAATTTTTCCTCTATTATTCTTAAATAGAAAATTTATTTTTTTAATATTAAAAATATTAGGGTCTCTTAAGGGGAAAGTATTTGAGGTTTTGAGACTCCCAAATTCAAAGGGCCAATTTGAAGAGAGAATAAATATTGTTTCTTTTTTCCCTTCTAGAGCTTTATTTCTTGAAATTGGTTTTGTTTTATCAAAATTTATTGGGTTTTATATTTGCTTAAATACTTTTTATACAAGTAATACTCTGAACATCATATTTTTATTAGTAATTTTTTCTTTGTCATGGTCTATAGGCTTGGTAGTCCCAGCAGCCCCAGGAGGAGTTGGCGTTTTTGAGGCTTGCCTCCTTTTATTTGTTGGCAAAAGTATTCCAGAAAATATAATTCTTATAAGTTTAGTTTATTTTAGGGTTATATCTACATCGGCAGATTTGTTGTTGAGCTTACCTTTCTTAATAAGAAAAGTGTCTAAAAGAATTTAATGTTTTTTCTCTAAACTTGGTATCAATGTCATTGATGCAATAAGGCCTAAAGTCATGATAAGAATGGCCGGTAATATTGCCTCTACCATTCTTTCATCTCCAGCATATTGATATATTCTCACAGACAATGTATCGAAATCGAATGGTCTTAAAATAAAGGTAATGGGTAATTCTTTTATCGTGTCAACAAAAACTAAAAGTGATCCTACGAATATTGGTCCCTTGAGAAGAGGTAGATGAATTCTTTTGATGATCCCAAGCCAATTCTCTCCTAGTCCAAGTGCTGCTTCATCAAGACTAGGAGAAATTCTCTCAAGACTTGAATCAATAGAACCCTTAGAGATAGTTAGAAATCGGACAAGATAACCCCAAATTAGTAAGCAGATAGCAATAAAATTAAATTTTGAAGAAGAAATGCTTATTAAAGATAAAGCTAATACAGTGCCTGGGATTGCGTAACCTATTCCGGCAAGATTTGTTATTAGTTCTATTAAAAAGTTTTTATTTGCGCGTCTGACTAAAGAAATTATTAAGGAGAATAGCATTGCTATTAATGCGGTTAAAAGTCCTAGACTTATGGTCCTTAACGATAGGCTAAGTAATTCTATAGATAACCCTTTTTGAATTAGATCTATATTGAGTAGAACCCAAAAACATGGAATCCCAAAAGAGAAAATTGGAGGAAATAAAGATATGATTATTGCTAAAAAAGCTCTAGTTTTGTTTAATTCCCATCCTTGAGAATCTTTTGATGCAGGATTTTCACTCCACCTCTTTGATTTTTTTCTTGATAACTTTTCAAAAATAATTAAAGTGAAAATCATCAATAAGGCTACCAAAGATAATCCAATAGCACTTTTTGGATTACCCTCAATTATCCAATTTTCAGCTATGCCAGTAGAAATACTTGGTATATTCAATAATGCAAATGTACCTAACTCATTCATTACTTCCATACACATTAAACTTATTCCTGTTATTAGTGCTGGTAACGCCATTGGGAAAGCGATTTTAAAGAAGCTGCTCCAAGGCCCTACTCCTAATCCCCTACTAGCATTGATTTGATTAACTCCAAATTTATTAAAGCTTTCGTTAGCAAGAATGAATACATATGGATAAGTAGAAATTGAAAGTATTAAAACCCCCCACCATAAACCAGTTACTTGATACCCTAAAATACTTCCTAAATCCTGCAAAATAGCTGTTATTAGATATGCTGGGGCAGCTAGTGGAACTAGCTGACAAATACGAAGAACTTTTCTGAACTTAAAATCACAATTTGAAAGTAACCATCCATTCAAAGTTCCTAACCCGCCGCCAAAAAAACTTGTCAATATTAAAACTTTTAAAGTGCCTAATACCTCTTCTCCTCCAGCAATACCTAATGAAAAATTTCCACTAATAATGTAACCAATTCCCTCTAGAAGAAAATTGGAAATTGGAATGATTACTAAGAGTGAAACAATAAACGAAGTGAAATAAAGAAAATTTAATTCTGTTAATGTTTTTTTAAACCATTTAATGCGTATTTTCAAAAATTAATTAAATCCTAATATGAACTCTAATCTGAATTAAATCTACATGACGATAGTTGATTTTTAATAGTTTGGTGATCTAAGTTTTTCCCAATTAATACTATCTTGTTAGATTTTTCTTTTGTCCATTCCTCATCATCCAGAGAAAACCGCTTTCCAGATAGGTGAAAAATGTGTTTTCTTTCACTTTCCATAAACCATAATATTCCTTTTGCTCTAAATACATTTTGTGAGATTTGATTATCTAAGAAATATTGAAACTTCCTTAAAGAAAATGGTTCAAATGTCTCATATGAAACTGAGGTAAAACCCTCGATATTATTGATCAAATCGTGGGAATGAGAGGAGTGATCGTGGGAATGAGAGGAGTGATCGTGGGAATGAGAGGAGTGATCGTTTGAATTTTGTTCTATATTTTTTTTATTTTTCTCGAATTCAAAAGTATCTGTCTCAAATAGACCCACGCTCATTATTGTATGTAATGCAACTTCACTATTAGTTGATCTCAAAATCCTTGGTTCTTTTTTTATTTTATTTATAAACTCCTCTATTTTCTTTAATTGTTTTTCATTTACTAAATCAGATTTATTAAGAAGAAGGATATCTCCGTATAAAATTTGAGAATAGGCGACACTTGTATTATTAATTTCAAAATCAAAATTTTCTCCATCAATGACAGTGATTATCGAATCTAATCTTACTTTTTCTCTAAGATCACCAGCCGCAAAAGTCATGGCTACTGGTAATGGATCTGCTAATCCAGTTGTTTCAACAATCAAATAGTCTAATTTTTCAGCTCTTTCTAAAACTTTAGATACGGTATTTAATAATTCGCCATTGATAGAGCAACATATACATCCATTATTTAATTCGATCATATCTTCTGAGCCTTCTATTATTAAGTCATTATCTATTCCGATTTCTCCAAATTCGTTGACTAAAACAGCTGTTTTAATACCAACTTGATTTTTTAAAATATGATTTAGAAGTGTAGTTTTGCCAGAACCTAAAAATCCACTAATAATAGTAACTGGCAATAAATTTTTAGACATTTTGAATAGTTGAAAACAAGTTTATATTTTTATTGATCGAAAATTTTGTTGATTTCCGAAGCTAATGTTTGATCAAGATTCGTAATACCTCCTAGATCATGTGTATTTAATTTAATTATTACTTTTGCATAAACATTCTCCCAGTTAGGATGATGATTATATTTTTCACAGATTAAAGCAACCTTAGTCATAAAAGCAAAAGCTTCAATAAAATTAGCGAAGTTAAATTCTCTTTGGATTTGTTTAGATTTAATTTCCCAGCCAGGTATTTTGACAACTAATTCATTCAATTCTTCATTTTGCAAAATGTAGGGTTCCATTAAATAAGAAATCTGACTTATTACATTATAATTATCTTACTTTTTCTCACCAATTATATGTACATTAATGATTCTTTCCTTTTGATCAAATCGATGTTCCCATAAATAAACTGCTTGCCATGTGCCAAGCATAATTTTCCCCTCTTGAAAACTTAAAGATAAACAAGTGTTTGTTAGGGATGTTTTAATATGTGCTGGCATATCGTCAGCCCCTTCTTGATAATGTTTATAGGATATTTCTTCTCTATTTTTTGATAAAGTTAAGTAGGAATCATAGGGAACTATCGATTGCATATACTTTTTTAGGTCCCCTAGTACATTTGGATCTGCGTTTTCATTAATAGTTAAACTGCAACTTGTATGAAGTGAAGTTAAATTTAGAATTCCGGAATGAAAATTATTTTTTTTAACACATAAATTTAAATCATATGTGATATCAATAAAACCCTCGCCATGGGTTATGAATTTTAATTTTGAAAATATTTGTTCCATATAAGTTAAAACTTAATTAATCAATATCCTATTATGGATAAAGATGCATGTTTTACTGCAGATATTAAAATTTTTATCTTAAAATAAATTTAATTTCCATTTAAATCTTTGGCTGAAACTCATTGGAATAAGCTGGGTGCTTACCTTAAAGAAACACAAATATTAGGTTCAATCCAAAATACACTTTATTGGGATCAGAATACTGGAATGCCAAAGAAAGGTGCTTCTTGGAGGTCTGAACAACTTACTTATATTGCAAAAGTATTGCATGAAAGAAATTCTTCCAAGGAATTTTCTAATTTTATACAATCTGCTAAAAATGAACTAGCAGATATTGAACGAAATTCCGATAATGAACTTTTCATAAAAGATAAAGAGAGAAACATTAGTCTTTTATTGAAGGAACTTAATAGAGAAAGAAATTTAGATCCTAAATTAGTTGAGTCTCTAGCAAAGGCAAAATCTAGAGGGTATGAAAGCTGGCAAGAAGCTAAGGAAAAATCAGATTTTAAAATTTTTCTTCCTTACTTTGAAGATTTAGTTAAATTGCGGATTGAAGAGGCAAAACAAATATCAGATCAATATTCACCATGGGAAACTTTAGCCCAACCCTTTGAGCCTGAATTAACTTTAAAGTGGCTGAATAAAATGTTTCAGCCTTTGAAAGATGCTCTCCCAGAGTTGATTAGAGGTATTAATAAATCTAAGAAATATTACTGGGATTTGAGTCCAGAATCTCAACATAATTTATGTTCTCAATTACTTGATGAGTTTGGGAGAGATAAAGATCTAGTTGTTGTTGGTAAGTCTCCCCATCCTTTTTCGATTACATTAGGGCCTAATGATTACAGGATTACGACAAGAATTGTTGAAGGTGAACCATTATCAAGTTTTTTAGCAACTGCGCATGAGTGGGGGCATTCTATTTATGAGCAGGGTTTACCATCTCAAAGTCATCAATGGTTTGCTTGGCCTTTAGGTCAAGCAACCTCTATGGGTATTCATGAAAGTCAATCTTTATTTTGGGAAAATAGAATAGTTAAATCCAAATCTTTTTCAAAAAGATTTTTTAACAAATTTGTTTCGGATGGATGTTCTCTTAATAATTATTTAGAACTATGGAAATCTATTAATCATTTGGAAGCAGGATTAAATAGGGTTGAAGCGGATGAATTGACTTATGGCTTACACATATTAATAAGAACCGAACTTGAAATAGATTTAATTGAAAGAGGGTTACCTGCTGAAGATATTCCAACAGAATGGAATAAAAGATATGATGAACTCCTAGGAATTAAACCATCTAATGATTCAGAAGGTTGTCTTCAAGATGTTCATTGGAGTGAAGGCGCGTTTGGATATTTCCCTTCATATTTGTTAGGTCATCTTATAAGTGCGCAAATATCTTCTCAAATGGAAAGAGACATTGGTTCGATAGATGATTTAATACAAAATGGTGAATATCAAAAAATCATATTTTGGTTAAGAAATAATGTTCATAAATATGGCAGATCAGTTAATTCTATGGAATTGATAAAAATGGTCACTAACGAAGAACTATCACCAAACTATTTTATTAATCATTTAAAGTCTAAAATAAATGATTTTTGCTGAAACATTACTTTTAAAGAATTTGGTTGAGTGTGAGGATGTAAAATAAACAAAAATTATTACTTGATGGCAAACCTTAATCAACCCCCAAGCAGGGTTACACCAAATTTATTACACATACTAAACGCTTTCACTGATAGCTCAAATACAATAATAAATACTATTGTTGAATTGAATTCCAATACCATAAATAAATATGAATTAATTACAGAAACGGGCCACCTTAAACTTGATAGGGTAGGTTACTCTTCACTTGCTTATCCTTTTGCTTATGGATGTATTCCAAGGACATGGGACGAAGATGGAGATCCACTTGATGTCGAAATTGTTAGTGTAACTGAACCATTGATACCTGGATCTATTGTGGAGGCAAGGATTATTGGGGTGATGAAATTTGATGATGGTGGAGAGGTCGATGATAAGGTAATAGCGGTTCTAGCAGATGATAAAAGAATGGATCATATCTCAAGTTATGAAGACCTTGGAGAGCATTGGTTAAAAGAAACAAAGTATTATTGGGAGCACTACAAAGATCTAAAAAAACCAGGAACATGTACTGTTAATGGTTTTTTTGGGATAGAAGAAGCCGTTAAAGTGATTAAAGATTGTGAAGAAAGATACAAAAAAGAAATCGATCCAAAATTAGTAAATTAACTAATTTTTGTTTTCTCTAAATTCTTCAAATATTTCGCGGAGTATTTTGTCGGCACCTTGGAGCTTTAGTTTCTTTGCTAGTTCTATGCCTGCCAATTCAGGGTCATTAATATTGGCAATAACTTGATCTTTTATAAGCCTTTCTCCATCAAGAGAGGCTACCATACCAGTAAGGTAAAGTTTCCCATTATCAATATTACTATTAACACCTATTGGGACTTGGCAACCACCTTCAAGCTCTCTTAAGAAAGCCCTTTCTGCTTCACATCTTTGACTAGTGGGTTTATCTTCTAAGACTTTTATAATTTCTAAAACTTTTTCATCATCAGATTTACATTCAATACCAAGAGCTCCTTGGCCAACTGCATGAAGGGAGATTTCACTTGGTATAATCTGGTGAATTCTTGATTCAAAGCCTAATCTCTTTAAACCAGCGGCCGCAAGAATTATACAATCAAATTCTCCATCATCTAATTTTTCAATCCTTGTGATAACATTTCCCCTGATATCTTTGAAAACAAGATGTGGATACTTATTTCTCAATTGCGCAAGTCTTCTGAGAGAGCTTGTTCCCACAATCGAGCCATCAGGTAAGGTTTCTAATTTATAACAGTCATTTTTTTTGCTTACTACAAGAGCATCTGCAGGATCCTCCCTTTTTGTAATGCATCCTAATTTAAGGCCATTAGGCAAATTGGTTGGTAAATCTTTCAGAGAATGTACTGCTATGTCTGCATGGCCTAAGAGCATTTGTGCTTCAAGTTCTTTTGTAAATAAGCCTTTGTCGCCTATTTTTGCTAAGGCTACATCAAGGATTTTGTCACCTTGAGTTGCCATAGCTTCTATAGATACCTCTAAATTGGGAATATTCCTTTCTAGTTGATCTTTAACCCATAAAGTTTGAACCATTGCTAGTTTACTTCTTCTACTAGCTATTTTCAGCTTAAAATTAGTCATTAAATATTATTTTGAGTTGGAATTAAAATAAAGTCGAATTTATTTTAAGCTATTCTTTTGCAACTTTCTAAAGCTGAAAATTATACGTAACTTTTTTTATTTTATATATTCTTTTAAAACCCCATTTCGATTTGGATGTCTAAGTTTTCTTAGGGCTTTTGCTTCGATTTGTCTAATTCTTTCTCTCGTTACATCAAAAATTTGGCCAATTTCTTCAAGAGTTTTCATTCTTCCATCATCAATTCCATATCTCAATCTGAGAACATCTCTTTCCCTTGGGCTTAGAGTGGCTAATACTCCTTCTAAATCTTCTCTTAATAAAGTTTTAGAAACATCTTGTTCTGGATTTTCAATATCAGCCTCTATAAAGTCTCCCAGTCTTGAGTCTTCCTCTTTCCCTATTGGAGTTTCTAAAGAAATAGGAAGTTGCGCGCTTTTAGCTATAAATCTTAATTTTTCAATTGTCATTTCCATACTTTCAGCGATTTCTTCTTCACTAGGTTTTCTGCCAAATTCTTGGCTAAGAACTTTTGTGGTTTTTTTAATTCTGGATATTGTCTCGTATAAATGAACTGGTAATCTAATAGTTCTACTTTGATCCGCAATTGCTCTTGTAATAGCTTGTCGTATCCACCAAGTTGCGTACGTAGAGAACTTATAACCTTTCTCATGGTCAAATTTTTCCGCTGCCCTAATTAGACCCAAACTTCCTTCTTGGATTAAGTCTTGAAATGATAAACCCCTATTCATATATTTCTTAGCAATGGAAACAACTAATCTTAAATTTGATTGAACCATTTTTTCTTTGGCTCTCCTGCCTAAAAGAAGTCTCCTTCTAAATTTGGAAAGAGGCATATCTATTAACTCAGCCCATTCTCTAACTGATGGGAAATGCCCTTTCTCAGACTCGTATTGAGTTGCCAGTTCTTCTAATTGGAGTAAGTCAGCAATTTTTCTTGCAAGTTCAATTTCTTCATCCGGCCTTAAAAGTCTAATTCTCCCAATTTCTTGTAAGTAAACTCTTATTGAATCTTCCGTGTATATACCTTTAGGGCCAAGCTTAATGTTCCCAAGGCCTTTATCTTCATCTTCAGAATCACTAAATTCATTATTGGTTTCTATGCCGCTTTCATTTGAATCAGAGGATGTTTGTAAATTTTGGCTATTGATATTTTTTTCTTCTTCAACTACTGTTCCTAAATTGGTATTAATTTTTTTGTTAATCTTTTTGTTTGAGCTGGGCTTGGAATTCTTTGATTCTGCTGCGACTGGACACATGATTTACTCCTTTCTACGGTGAATTTAACTAGATTAAATTTTATTTAGGGCTAATTTGTACATTTAGTAGTAAATTTCCCCGTTAAATTGTAAAAGAACTTTTTCAAGAATTTGAATAAAAAAGTTTTTTTAAACTGTTGAAAAATTTAAATAGTGCTATAGATTACCTAAAGTAAAAAGTCTTGGGATTTCTCAGACAGGCAGATCATGTATTGAATTTTCAGTCAATGATCAAAGCTTCATGTCTCCCTTAAGAGCAGGATACTTACAATGTGCAAAAAACACTTTGTGGAATGTTCAACAATCCAATACTAAGAAAAAGTTTTGAAGCCGGCAAGTAATCAGTTATTAAATATATCCTTCAAATTGGAAATTTTGCTTGATACAGGTAGTAGTAATGAAAGCTTTTACTATTTAGATGGAAATAATCTTGGGGCAGAAGTTGGAGATATTGTAAGTGTAAGACTAAGAGGGAGATTATTAAATGGGTTGGTGATCTCAAAAAAAAACTTTTCGACAATCAATAATGATGGAACAAATATTACTGGAGGAAAAAGCATAAGATATTTATTTGTTGAAAGTATTTTGGAGAAAAAAATAATTGATGACTCTTGGAGAGAATGGATAGAGTCCCTAGCCTCTTTTTATATGGTTAGTAATTTAAAAATGTTTAAAACTGCATTTCCTCCTGGCTGGATTGGTAAATATAAGAATTTTTCTAAAGGTTTAAAAGATCAAATATGGATTGAAACTAAAAAAGAATTTGATATTAAGAAAAATGGATTAACCAAAAAAGAATTTTTTTTAATGAATACTTTGCCTGAAAAAGGGAATTGGCAAAGTGAATTAATAAAGTCTGGTTTTAATTACACTTTAATTAACTCAATGGTCAGTAAAAATTACCTTGTTAAATCAAAAAGAAAAAAAAATACAAATACTAAATTAAATTCCTTTTTAAATGATCATATTGCAACGAAAAAACCAAATCTTACAAATGAGCAAAAAATTGCATTTCAAGAATTTCAAACAATGAAACAAGGGGATGTTTTACTTCTATGGGGCGAAACAGGTTCAGGTAAAACAGAAGTGTATATGAGAATTGCTGAAGATCAATTTCTTAAGAAAAAAAGTTGTTTGATACTAGCCCCAGAAATTGGATTAATTCCTCAACTTATTGATAGGTTTAGTGGGCGATTTAATAATGTCGTTTACGAATATCATAGTAATTGTTCTCCCGATCATAGAACTTTAGTTTGGAAGAAAATTATTAATGCTAATGAACCTTTAATAGTAATAGGTACAAGGTCGGCAGTTTTTCTTCCAATTAAAAATTTGGGATTAATAATAATGGATGAAGAACATGATGTTTCTTATAAGCAAGATAGTCCTATGCCTTGCTATGACGCAAGAGAGATTGCTATTGAAATAGTAAAAAGGAATTCTGCAAAGTTAATTTTTGGGAGTGCAACCCCATCAATGAAGACTTGGAAAAAGTGTATTTTTGAAAGGAATTTTAAATTGGTAAGAATGATTCAAAGGATATCCAGTAATGAGACTCCTGAAATAAAAATTATTGATATGCGGGATGAGTTCAAGAAGGGAAATATGAAAATTTTTTCCAATGAATTATTACAATTGCTTCCTCAACTACGTTTAAAAAAAGAGCAAGCAATAATTTTGATCCCTAGGAGGGGGCATAGTGGATTTTTAAGTTGTAGAAATTGCGGATATTTAATAAATTGCCCCAACTGTGACGTTCCTTTATCAGTTCATCTCGGATCACAAGGAAAAAAATGGTTAAGGTGTCATTGGTGTGATCATAAATCAAGATTGATCAATCGTTGCCCAGATTGTCATTCAACTGCTTTCAAACCTTTTGGAATTGGTACGCAAAGGGTAATAGAGTTTTTAAATGAGGAATTTCCTGACTTAAGAGTACTTCGCTTTGATAGAGATACAACTTCAGGAAAGGATGGTCATAGAGATATTCTTTCAAGATTTTCTAAAGGTGATGCTGATATTCTTGTCGGTACTCAGATGTTGGCAAAAGGTATTGACATTCCCAATATTACTCTTTCAGTAGTTATTGCAGCAGATGGATTGCTTCATCGCCCAGACATTTCAGCAGAAGAAAAATCATTACAATTATTTTTGCAAGTAGCAGGAAGGGCCGGCAGGGCACAAAAAAAAGGGGAAGTAATTTTTCAAACATATAAACCTAACCACCCGGTGATTTCGTATCTTCAAAAAAGAGATTATGAAAGATTCTTAATTGAAAACTCGAGATTGAGAAAGGATGCTAATTTATTTCCATTTTGCACAATTTGCCTACTTAAATTATCAGGTGAAAATTATGAATTAACTGAGTCAATTGCAACAAAATTAGCAAAATATCTACTCAGTTTTTGTGAGAAAAAGAACTGGAAATTAATTGGTCCTGCCCCTAGTTTAATAGCTAAAGTCGGTAAAAAATTTAGATGGCAGATATTAATACATGGTCCTGAAGGAACAAAGATACCTTTACCTGATAGATCAATATTATGGAAAATTATTCCAAAAAATGTTTTTTTAACAATAGATGTTAATCCAGCAGAGTTGTAATTACTTTGATGGAAGTTGAGGTAAATCTGAACCTAATTTAAATCTATAGAATCTTAATAAATAAGCCAATATTATAATTATTAAAATAATAGATATCCCAATCAAGAGTTTGTTGAGGCTCCAGAAAGAAAATTCAATACTATTTTTCTGCCCTTGATTTAAATCCCAAATTATAAGATTTTTTGTGATTTCTAAATTTGAATTATTTTTCTCGGTAAGGATAGCTTTATTAGGGTGAATAATTTTGAAAATGAGTTCTAAATTATCAATGCCTTTAATGGAATTTAGATCCAAATCTAACCTGTAAAAGTATTTTTTAAAAAAAATGAAGTTTTTTTGAGTAGTATTAATTTCTATATTTGTTGATTCTCCAGCTAACTCTCCAGCTGTATTTTGGGTGATTTTAAGAACTTTCTTTGTATCCACTAAATTGAGATTTTTATGTTTCAAAGAAAAGGTTGATTCGTCTTGTTCAATTTCTGCATCGGGAAAAATATCTTTCATCTTCTCTTCAAATTTTAATTGCCAAGGAAATTTCTTTATGTATTTACTCTCTATCACTAAATTATTAGTTATTGAATCAAGTTCACTAAGATCAAGGGTATCCTCAATTTTTACGCAGCCACTTAAAAGTGGAATTAATAATAATAGTATTAAAAAAATGATAAGTGAAAAGCCTTTCTGAAAGGGTTTCGTTTCACCAGTTGGTGTCTCAGTTACATTAATAAATTTTTTTTTCTTCAATACTTCTCTTTTTTTTCGCAGTGAGTTAAGAGATTTTTTATTAAGTGATGGGTCGCTTTCAAACTGTACGTTCCAATTTTCTGGCTTTTTAATGTCAGGAGAGTCTATAACTTCCATCAAATATTTTGCATTTTCTCTCGTCTTATTATCGTAAGATTTTAGAAGTTCTTTACAAAAACTTTTAGCCTCCTCCCTTTTATTGATACCACATAGAGCAGTAATTAAGATTGTTCTTAAATTTACACCCTCTTTGCTTGATAAAGGAAATGATTCGATTATGGGCATAAGAAATTCAATGCAATAATGATACTCACCTTTAGCTAAAGCAAGTTCTACTTTTTCTAAAACTTGCTCATAAGTTTTCATGGGTTACGCGACTATCATTGTACCTATTCCGGAATTTGTAAAAATCTCAAGAAGTAATGAATGTTCTATTCTCCCATCAATTATGTGGGCTGCTTTGACTCCTTGGGCTAAAGCTCTTATACAGCATTCTGTCTTTGGAATCATACCTTCAGTCACAATTTTTTTATCAATAAAATCCCTTGCCTCTTTGAGATTAGTTTTTTCAACAAGACTATTTTTGTTATTTTTTTCTTTTAAAATTCCTTGAGTATCAGTAAGAAGAATAAGTTTTTCTGCATTTATTGCAGCAGCAATTTCTCCAGCAACAAAATCTGCATTAATGTTATGGGAAATACCCTCCAAGGTTGATCCAATGCTAGAAATAATTGGGATGTATCCTTTAGAAATAAGAGGATCTAATATTTCAGGATTGATTTTTGTAACCTCTCCCACTAACCCATGGCTACCATCTCCTAGTTCTCTAGATTGAATTAAGTTGCCATCAAGACCTGATATTCCCACAGCTAAGGATCCAGTTTTATTAATCCCTTTTACAATTTGTTTGTTAACTCTACCCATGAGAACCATCTCGACAATTTCCATTGTTTTTTGATCAGTAATTCTTAATCCATTTTCGAATTTAGGAGATATTTCTAATTTCTTTAACCAATTATTAATCTCTGGTCCACCTCCATGAATTACTATCGGACAAACCCCAACAGTTGATAAAAGTGCAATATCTCTAAAAAAAGCATTTTTTAAATTATCATTCTCCATAACAGAACCACCATACTTGATAACAATTTTTCTACCTGAGAAACTTTGTATATATGGAAGTGCTTCGCTTAATATTGATACTCTTTGAGAATCATTCATTATTAAAATTCATTAAAACTTGATTGAATTGAGAAATTAGGTTTTTACAAATATATCCCTATATTCAATAAAAGAGAATAAAATCAAATTCTTTTTTATTATCGTCGATAAGAAATTCTGATTCAAGACCTTTGACGAAAAACCTATTTAATCTTTCTTGTTTTTCAATCCATTTTTCTAG
>CACMCA010000003.1 GCA_902612005.1 uncultured Prochlorococcus sp.
TGATCACCTCGCTAAAAATATAGATCTATTAATTAAAGGTAAAGACCTTTTACCTTTTGAATTTCAAGATAATGGTGAAATGATCAGCTTAGGATTAGGGGAGGCTTCAATTGCTGGTCTAGGTTTTACTTTATCGGGAAAATTAGCTTTCGAGGCAAGAAGGCTTATATATGCTTCCAAGTTGCCTGATATTTCTCAAAGCTTAAAATCTGCATCTGCATGGATATTCCAAAAAAAATCTATTTTCAATAAACTGCTAAAAAACAATAATTTCAATTAAACTTTTTTGCATTATTGTTTTTGGGTATATTGAGTTAAATAAGTTTGATATGAATTTAATTTCAGTTATTAGTAATAATTTTGATGCGTTTATAACTGTCTTAGTTTTAATCATGTCAATAATTTTGTTTGTTAAAAACACGATTGCGCCAGAATTGACTGGCTTGTTATGTGTTGGAATATTTATAGCTACAGGTGTTCTTTCTCCTGAAAAAGCATTGGCAGGATTTGGAAGTCCATCTTTAATTACTCTTATGGGTTTATTTGTAGTTTCATCTGCATTATTCAAAAGTGGTGCCTTAGATAGAGTGAGAGAATTGATTTCTTCTGAAAGAATTAGAACTCCAAGAAAATTAATTTCATTGATAGCTTTTTTGATTGGTCCAATCTCTGGTATCGTACCTAATACTCCAGTTGTTGCTTCATTATTACCTTTAATTGAAGGTTGGTGTAAGAGGAGAAATATATCACCATCAAAAGTTTTATTACCTCTTTCGTTCGCTACTTTATTAGGCGGAACTTTGACATTATTGGGTAGTTCAGTAAATCTTCTTGTAAGTGATATTAGTCAGCAATTAGGTTATGGAGCTTTAGGATTATTTAGTTTGACTGCAATTGGTATTCCTGTTTGGCTTATAGGCACAATATACATGATCTTTGTTTCTGATATTCTTTTGCCGGATAGAGGTACGAATAAAGATTTTAATAAGAATGGGGATATGAATATTTACTTTACTGAAGTTACGGTTCCCTCTTCATCAGAATTAGTTGGGCAATCTGTTAGAAATAGTCGATTACAAAGAAGATTTGATGTTGACGTTTTAGAATTGCAACGCAATGGAGAAGTCATCCTACCTCCTTTGGCTGATAGAAAGATTGAACCGAATGATAGATTAATAATTCGGGTAACAAGAGCAGACTTATTCAGATTACAGCAAGAACATACAATTTTATTAGGGGAGAAAAAAAGATCTTATGGAGTAGCTGATGTTTTCTCAGATGATCAGGGAACCAAAACCTTCGAAGCCTTGTTACCAGCAGGCTCAACTCTGGCTGGTGCAAGTTTGCGAGAATTAAGATTCAGGCAGCGTCACAATGCAACTGTTTTGGCACTGAGAAGAGGCCAGAAAACTCTACAAGAGAGATTAGGACAAACTGTTTTAAGGGCAGGCGACGTTTTATTATTGCAAGCGCCATTAGATTCGATAAGAGGTTTGCAATCAAGTAATGATTTACTGATTTTAGATCAATTCGAAGATGATTTACCTGTCTTGATAAAAAAGCCTATTTCCATTGCAATTGCAATAGGAATGGTTGTTTTGCCTTCGGTTTCTAATATTCCATTAGTAGGTTCAGTTCTTTTAGCAGTTATTGCCATGGTCGCTTTTGGGTGTTTAAGACCTGCAGAGATACAAAAATCAATTAGGTTAGACGTTATTTTATTGTTGGGATCTCTATCATGTTTTAGCGTAGCTATGCAAGTAACAGGATTATCAGATTTAATTGCAGCCAATCTTAACTTTGCTCTTAATGGAATGCCTCTTTATTTTGCACTGGTCGTAATTTTTGTATCGACAGTTATTCTTACACAATTTATAAGTAATGCTGCTTCGGTTGCTCTGATTTTGCCTGTTGCTATTGAAATCTCAAATGTTTTAGGTATTTCACCAAGCGCTTTAATAATGCTTGTTTTATTCGGTGCAAGTCAATCTTTCTTGACTCCAATGGGTTATCAAACAAATTTAATGGTTTATGGTCCTGGAAGATATAGATTTTTTGATATTGCAAAATATGGGGCCGGATTAACACTTATAATGTCCTTTACAGTGCCAGCATTGATAATTTTAAATTACGGATAAATAACGTGAAATTTACAAGTAATGTTTATAAGTTAAGAGATGCTTACAAAAAGCTATCCATACCACAATTTACTATTGTTACAGGCTTGTTTGTTATTTGCTTTGGAACTTTAATTTTGAGTTCACCATTATGCTCATCTTCAAAGGTTGGTTTGTGGGAAGCATTTTTTACATCTACTTCTGCTATAACCGTTACTGGCTTAACCATAATAGATATTGGTGATGATTTAAATTTCTTTGGCCAAGTTTTCTTGGCTTTTATGCTTTTATCGGGTGGTCTAGGATTAATGGCTATTACGACATTTTTACAAGGGTTTGTTGTAAAGGGAACAAAGCTAAGAACTAGATTAGACAAAGGAAAGACTTTAGATGAATTTGGAGTTGGAGGAATTGGTCGAACTTTTCAAAGCATTGCTATTACTGCGATAAGTATCATATCTTTGGGTGCAATTGTTTTATATTCTTTTGGATTTGTAGACATTCAAAATAATTGGGAAAGACTTTGGTCCTCGATTTTTCATAGCATATCTGCATATAACAACGCTGGATTTTCTTTAAGGTCAAATAGTCTTCAAGATTACAGAACAAATTATTTGGTTAATAGTGTTTTTGTTTTTCTAATTGTTATGGGCGGATTGGGATGGCGGGTTATTGATGATATTTGGAGTAATAAAAAAAATCTTTCTTATAAAAAATTAAGCCTTCACTCTAGATTAGTTATTAGGACAAGTTTGTCTCTAATATTATTTGGATCATTAGGATTCTTTATCACTGAATCATTGTTAAATAGTCAATTTTTTAATGATTTGAATTTGTTTGAACGGTTATTGTCGTCAATCTTTGAAACAGTAAGTGCAAGAACTGCAGGATTTACAAATTATCCAATCTCTTTGAACTCTATTTCAGATACTGGCCTATTGTTATTAATGACTCTGATGTTTATTGGTGCAAGTACGGGAGGTACTGGTGGAGGTATAAAAACAACTACATTTATTGCTTTAATGGCTGCAACTAGATCAACTTTAAGAGGTCAGAAAGATGTAATTATTAGTAATAGATTAATTTCAGATAAAGTTATTCTAAAGGCAGTTGGAATCACAGTTGGATCTTTGCTTTTTGTCCTTTTAATGGCAATGCTGCTTAGTACAACAAATACTTTTGTTAAGAAAGAATCTTTCACATTCTTAGAAATTTTGTTCACTTGTATATCTGCATTTGCAACTGTTGGTTTTGATATTGGTTTAACTGCAAAATTAAATCATTTTGGCCAATTTATTCTTATAGTCGGAATGTTTGTGGGTAGACTTGGCATACTTTTGCTTTTAAGTGCACTTTGGCAGGCTCTTTATAAGAGTACAATAGATAGACAAAAGAGAATTGGCTATCCTAGGGCTGATCTTTATGTTTAGGATTGACTGAGTTTTATTATGGCTGATTGGTGGCAGTGGTCTCAAAGGAGAGAAAAAGAAGCCCTCACTTTTGCAGTTGTTGGTGTTGGAAGATTTGGAACTGCTGTTTGTAGAGAACTTATAAATAATGGCGCGGATGTTTTAGCTGCAGATTACTCGGAAAAAGCTATTGATGATTTGAGACAATTGGAACCTTCTATAGAAGCAAGAGTTGTAGATTGTACTGATGAAGAGTCTATGAAGGAATCTGGAATTCTTGAAATGAATACTGTTGTGGTAGGCATAAGTGAACCTATTGAAGCAAGTATAACTACGACACTTATTGCTAAAGATAGTGAAGGTAGCAAAGTGAAAAGAGTAATAGCAAGAGCTACGAGTGACTTGCATGAAAAAATGTTAAAAAGGGTAGGTGCAGACAAAGTTGTCTTCCCTTCCAGAATGCAAGGAGAAAGATTAGGGTTAGAACTAGTTAGACCAAATCTAATTGAAAGATTAGAACTCGATAATCAAACTGGTATTGATGAAATAACTGTTCCAGAGGAATTTATTGGAAGATCTTTAAGAGATTTAAATTTGAGGAAAAATTACTTAGTAAATGTTCTTGCAGCAGGACCTGCTGAAGAGTTAACAGTTAATCCTCCAGCAAAATATATCTTGGAACGAGGAAATATTTTGGTAGTAATGGGAAAAACTGCAGATTTACAGAAATTGCCACAGAGCTAACTATTTTAATCAGATTTTTTATAGTATCTAATCTTTTGAGGAGCTCTTTTTAATCTTCTTACGCTTTGTTTTTCAAGTGCGTCTCTAAATTTATCGGTGTTTAAATTATTATCAGAGAAAAGTGGTTCACCCTCTTTTTCGAAGTATTTTTTTATACCCTCTTGTATTAATACTTTTGCCATATTACTAACTGTCCTAGATTCATTATTAGCTAAAATGCTTAATTGCTCACATATTAATTCTGGAAGAACTACTTGAATTCTAGGAGATTTAGGCTTCCCATTGGTTGAGTTTTGCCGGGTAGCCATGAGTCAAAGTTGATAACTGTTACTTATAAGTATACACAGTGAGTCAAGGATACTATCTTAGTGTATATTATTAGTAAGGAATTTATCTCCGTATCAATTAATCATTTTTGTTGTCCCATGAAAAATTCAAGAAAACTTGATTCTCCTAAAAGGTCGATAATTGATAGAAAGAAAAAAAGATTAGTTAATTCAGATACCGATAATACTGAAAATAGTGATGTTTTGGTATCAGCTGTAATTAGTCCATATTTGTTAACTCATCTACACCATATTCTTCAGCAGTCTGAGCACTATGCTCAAAAAGATGGTAGAAAATCTCACGCAGCTAACTTTGCGAAATTAAGAAAAGTTTTATGTTTAGACGCAAGAAGTATGGCTGATGCTTCTGCAAAAGAAATAAAAGATGCTGATAATGATTTATCTATTAATAAATATAATGAACAAAATGTAGCTTGAAGTAATAATCTATTAATAAATAGATTTTAAAAACATGTCTAGTAATGCTGAAAAGCTCTATAAGTTAATAGCTAACGATTCCAAAAAGAAACAAAGTTTGTTTATGACAGCCTTAACTAATCCTAAAAAAGCCTTAGATAAAATATGCGATATTGGCAACGAGTTAAATATTTCTGTGACTAAAGAAGAGGTTATTGAATATTTGAGTACTATTGATGATGAGGCAACTAAAATGTGGTTAATCAAGGCACGAGGAGGTCTTTAGTAAAAGGTTTCGAATAACTATTATTTGGATTAGTGATAGGTTTTAATCTTTTGTTGTAGCCGCCTCCACCAGCTAGAGTCCAAAAAAACCAGTAACTCGGAATTGCAAGAGCCGCAGCTATGAAAATCACTACAATTTGTTCTATTCTTTTCATAATTTAATTTTATTCCACAAAATTATTTTTTAGTAAATAAGCCAAAGATTTTGTAAATTCTATTTTTAAAACAGTGATTAGATTTGAAGGTGTAAGCAAAATTTATTCTACGGATGTTGTTTTAAAAAATATTAATTGGGAGATTAAGAAAGGAGAAAAAGTTGGCCTAGTTGGTTCTAATGGTGCTGGTAAATCAACCCAATTTAAGATTTTAATTGGAGAGGAAGAGCAAACAAGTGGAACGATCATCAAAGAGGGAAATCCTAAAATTGCACATTTAAAGCAGGAGTTTGATTGCAATTTAAATTTTTCGGTGAGACAGGAATTAGAAAGTTCTTTTAAAGATATACAAATTGTTGCCATTAAACTTTTAGAAATTGAGAATAAAATGAAATCCTTGGATATAAAAAAACATTCCGATGAACTTGAAAAATTTGTAAATCAACTCGCAAAATATCAAGCAAAATTTGAAGCTTTAGGTGGCTATAAAATGCAATCTGATGTAGAAAAGTTATTACCAAAATTAGGATTTACTATAGAAGATGCTGATAAATTAGTTGGTAATTTTTCAGGTGGTTGGCAGATGAAAGTTGCACTTGGAAAAATAATCTTACAAAAACCTGATTTACTTTTACTGGATGAACCAACCAATCATTTAGATTTAGATACTATTTTCTGGCTGGAAGAATATCTATCTTCGCTAAAGATTGCTGTTATTATAATTAGCCATGATAGATATTTCTTAGATAAATTATGTAAAAAAATAATTTATGTAGATAGAGGAACTTCTGAAATATATAATGGAAACTATTCTTTTTTTGTCGAACAGAAATCTTTAAATGAAGAATCACAAAATAAGGCATATCAATTACAACAAAAAGAAATTGAAATACAGAAGAGGTACATAGATAGATTTAGAGCTAGTGCAACTAGAAGTTCTCAAGCAAAGAGTAGAGAAAAACAATTAAAAAAGATTTCTAAAATTGAGGCTCCCTTAGCACAAGTAAAAAGTCCTGTTTTTAATTTTCCAGAGTGTCCTCGCTCAGGAAAATTAGTTCTAAATATCAAAAATTTGTCTCATAGTTTTGAGGATAAAATTCTTTTTTTAGATATTAATTTAAAGATTTCTTCGGGGGAGAAAATAGCAATATTGGGACCTAATGGTTGTGGTAAATCTACATTGCTTAAAATGATTATGAAGAAAATATCTCCCGAAATTGGAGAAATTAATCTTGGTAAACATAATATAATTACTAGCTATTATGCACAGAATCAAGCTGAAGCACTTTCACTTGACGAAAGGGTTATTGATTTAATATGTAATAAATCTCCAGAGTGGTCCCAAAAAAGGGTAAGAACATTTTTAGGAGGTTTTGGATTTCAAAATGAAACTGTTTTTAAACATATTAAACAACTTAGCGGGGGAGAAAAGGCAAGATTAGCATTGGCGCTCATGATTATTAATCCTAGTAATTTCCTTCTTTTGGACGAGCCAACTAATCATTTGGATCTGCAATCTAAGGAAAACTTAGAATTAGCAATTAAAAATTATAAAGGTTCATTATTAATAATTTCTCATGATCGGTATTTTATTTCAAAGGTTGCAAATAGAATTGTTGAAATTAAAGATTCAAAGTTATTTTCATATGATGGTAATTACGAATATTTTTTAGAAAAAAAATTAAAGTCATAAAAAATTTGATTTCATTTAATAGAATTTACATCTGGCTAAGTAAGGCTACCCATTTATCTTTAAATAGTTGACTTTCATTAATCAATCTTAAAAATACAAAAAAGTTTTAATAATTTTATGAAAAGTTATGATTTCTAATAAAAAAAGTATCAGATTTCTTATCCTTTTGAAGTTATTTTGAATGCATTGCTACTTGTGATATTAGATATGGTAAATGTATTTCTAGGTTGGTCAAAATACTTAAAAAAATGACATCTAAATCTTCTAGTTATTTTTTAGATTAGTTATGTCAGTCGGTATTACTTTTAATTTTATTAATTTATTTTTACGGTTCAATAATATATTTATTTGTTTATTGATACCATTTTTACTTATTTGCTCTATAACGTCTGACGCAGTTTCAATATCTTTATTACCCACTTTGATTATGATATCTTCTATCATAATTCCACTCTTTTCTGCGGGACTGCGAGGTATTACATATCCAACTTTTACGACGTTATTTTTCCCCTCAGAATTACTTTCTTCTAATAAGCTAATCCCAATCATAGGATGTATTACTTTTCCATTTTTTATAAGTTGATATGCAATTTCCTTGGCTTTATTGATTGGGATTGCGAAACTTAAACCCGCTCCTGGACCAGATCTTATCAAGGTATTAATACCGATTACTTCTCCATCGCTATTCAATAGTGGACCTCCAGAATTACCAGGATTTATAGCGGCGTCTGTTTGAATCAGTTCAAGTTTTTTATCATATATTCCTAATTGATTGACGTTTCTATTTAGATTACTAATAATGCCAAGAGTAACTGTGTTTTCTAGTCCGAAGGGATTTCCTACTGCTATAGCCCAATCACCAACTTTAATCTTTGCCGAATCGCCAAGTGGTGCTTTTAGCCAAGGTCCTTTTCCTTCAATTTTTAACACCGCTAAATCAGTAAAAAAGTCTTGGCCTATAAGTTTTGCGTTTAATTTTTTCCCATTGTTTAAACCAACAATAACTTTATCTGATCCATTCACGACATGAGCATTGGTCATTACTAGTCCATCTGCAAATATAAATCCACTTCCTTGGTTTTGCTCTATTCTTGGTCGATTATCATTAGGTAAATCTAATCCAAAAAATCTTTCAAAATATGGGTCTAGAAATAGTTGAGAATTTCTAGGAAATTTCTTTTTTTTAACGTATCTTTGAGTATCAATTGTTACTACAGCTGCACCGACTCTTTCTACAGCTTTAGTTATAAAAGATTTGTTTAAATGTAGATCAACTTCATTAATTTTTAAATCATTTAAAGGTTGAGATATTACTTTTGCAGGACATGTAATTCCTAATGTAATAAATGAAGCTAGTAATAATAGTTTTTGGATGTATCCTTTCAATTTTAATTTTCTTAGGATTTTCGAAAGTTTTAAAACACTAAATTGTGTATAATTTAAATATAACTACAAAATAAAAAAATTTAATCTAGAGAATAATTTATTTATTCAAAATAGCTAATTTTCTTTTTTTCGGGCTATCATAATAAAAATTACTAATTAATTTATAGTTTTGATGACTATTTTATTTCCAATCATATATTCTGCGGCCCTAACTTATTTAGTTTGGAAAGCATTTAAAGTAATGTCTAATGGTTGGGGTATATCCGATGGTAAAAATAAAAGTTTCAGTACTTCCAGTTTTAAACAAAAACAGTACACAATACATCCAGAGCTTTTGGATAAATCAGGAAATATAACAGAAGAGGAGCTATTAACAGTAAGATTTTCGAATGACAATGACTCCACCTTAGAAGAAAAAGGTTCAACAACTGATTAATCAAATTACATCTAGGGAAAAAATTGGAATTAAGAACAAAAATTGTCTCAGCGGTAATAAGATCTCTCAAGTTACCTCCAAGGTTTCGTTTAAAGATGGTTAAAGAAGATCCAGTGAGACTCGAACTAAGTCTTACTCCTTCTTACGGTAAAAATCCAGTCATTGTTGGTATAGTTGAATCTTTAGATTTAGTCGCGCGAAGAGATAGAGAAGGTAGATTACCCAGAGATCTTCAAGGAACTTGGGATTGGACTGTAAGACATGGAAAAGTTAGTACTGGAGGTTGGAATCCCATGTTAAAAGAAGCATTGCAAACAATGTTTGATACAGGATTGCCAGCTGTTGTATATGAGGAATTAACTGGAGATGAGTATCGACCTGTTGATGGTGTAAGACATGTTAAATAAATAATTTATTATTTATCCTAAATTCTTCCTTCAAACGTTAAAATGATTTGATAGATAATCTAGTTAATTATGAATAATGACAATCAACCGAGATTTGGCTTCGTAAATTTTGCAGAAACTTGGAATGGCCGTATGGCAATGATGGGTATTTTGATTGGGCTTGGAACTGAATTAATTACTGGACAAAGTATTCTTAGACAAATTGGAATAGGCTAGTAACTTACTTAACTTCTTCTGCTTTTACTTCAATGGTACTTTCACTAGGCTTTTTATCAATATGATTGTTATTACCAATATTTTCTAGATTTGCTCCACAATTCTTGCAGTTTTCACTTAAGCCTAAGGATATAGCACCACAACTATTACATGTATTAATTTTTGATTTGTAAGAGCTAAAACCTATAAAGGCTAAAATTACTAACATTAGAGGAATTAAAAATAATAGGAATAGAATATTACCGAGAAAGCTTATGAAAAAGTTTATTCCAAATATTTGAATTCCTATTAGTAGGATTAATGAGTAAGTAAGAAGATTTTTATTAGCTTTAAGAAAATAATTCATCTTAGTTATTGTGATTTATAATTTCTTTTTTTATTTAATAAGGTCATATTAGCAATAACTACGCTCCAGCACTGTCCAAAATATAAAATCACTCCTAATAGCCACACCCACAAGGTAAGTACAAGAAATCCTCCAATAAAACCATATGCTTGAAATCTTGCTCCAAGTGAGAGAATACTTTTACTTACTGCTAAGTTCAAAGTTGTAAGGCCAATTCCAATAAGAAAAGATCCAGGTAAAAGAGGTTTTAAAGGTACTTTTCGACTGGGTAAGAGGGCTTGTAATAGAAGAGCCATTAAAGAAAATCCTATTAGTGGTATTGCAAATTGACCAACTTGTAATAGCGGTAACTTTAATAAGAAATCAGAAATAATATTATTAGATTTTGAAAGATTTTCTAAAACGTTACTTGGGATCATCCTAAGATTTGCACTTATCTGATCTAGTACCATTAAAAAACCAATGAAGAAAACTATTAAAAAGGCTTCAACTCTATTTCTGAGAAACCTCGAAGCTTGTACTCTCCAAGCAGCATTTCCTTTTTTGGAAGGAATTTCGTCTTCCCAAAGCCTATCCGAACCTCTTTGAAGAGATAGATATGCATTTCCTGCTGTAAAAAGCAAAAACATAGCCCCTAGAATACCTGCCCCAAAACCTTGATCTATCAAATTAAATAATGTAGTTTCTACTAACTCAACTACTGAAGGAGGTAAAAGCTGCGCAGCAATAGTTATTATTTGTTGATCTAATCCTTCTTGTTTTCCTAAAAACCATGAAGCTATTGAAAGAGAAATTAGCAGAATAGGGAAAAATGATTGAAGTGTGTAGTATGCAAATGCAGCGCTTAAATCAATACAATCAGATTTGCTCCATCTCTCACAAGCTCCCCATAAACTTTTCAGTATCCATGTTGAACTTCGCAGCATATTAATTTTCTTCAAATATTTTATTTAATTACTTATTTTTTATTCTATCTGATTAAGAAATTTTTCAAGCAATTATTGATTTATCATGCAACTATTTTTCCAATAATAAATTGCCCCATGGCTTTAAAATTTCAACTTTTTCTATAGATCTACAAGCTATCAATGGAAAATTTACATCGCTCAGGTCTTTTCCTGCAACTAAATTTAAAGGATTTGTTTCTAACCATTCTATAGAACAATTAAGTTCTTCTAATAGCAGCCAGGCTGCTGCAATATCCCATATCTTAGGGGTTGATTCTATTGCACCGAAAGTTTGTCCCATCGCTACACTCGTAAGATTTAAACTCGATACACCTAAGAGTCTGATTTTGCCGGGAAATACTGAGTTTGGTTTTTTTTGTAAAATTTTAATTGATCTACTACACAAAGAAATGCATTCACTTTGATGATTATTTTGGCTAGGATCTATCTTTTTGTTATTTAACCAGACTCCTTTACCTTTAATGGATACAAACTTTTTTTTCAATGTAGGAATTATTAAAAAAGAAGATTGTGGTTTACCGTCAACGAACCTTGCCACTGATATAGACCAGTAAGGAATACCTGCAGCAAAATTTGTTGTGCCATCGAGTGGATCGACCACCCAATAAGCTTTTGAGTTTGGAATTAACTTTTGCCCTTCTTCACTAAGGACGCCTTCACCAGGAGCTATTGAAGCTAAGCCATCTACGATTGTTTTGTCACTCCATAGATCACAAGTTGTTAATAATGATCCATCTGGTTTATTGCTGGCGTTCATGTTACCAAAATCTTTTTTTTGACGATGACTTACTAATTCAAATAAAGAATCTAATTCACTTAGTTGCTTATTAGTTAAATTTGGCGGATTCATTTTTGTATATTGCAAATAGACTCTGTATCTTTAATTTTAGTATTGTTACTGCCCAAACAATTTTTACTTATATCTAGAAAAGTTAATCTTTCTAATTCATTTATATTCAAGTTGTAATTATATATTGCATTAATATTTTTTGATTTCGCATTACTTAGTTCACTTTGCCTAACAAGTACATCTTTTAGAGTTGATATTCCAACATCATATCTAAGTCTGGAAAGCCTTACAGACTCATTGCTAGATTCAATTTCTTTAAGAGAAGAAATTATTTTCTCTTCATTTAATTTAAGATTTAAGTAGGCCTTACTTATACTTGTGGTCAAAACATTTTTTAGGTTTTCATAAGCATATTTTTCAGCTTCTGCATCAGCTATTTTTGATTTGTAAGAGTTCTTATTTTGTCCGCCATCAAAAATACTCCATGCAAAATTTAGACTGATGGTATTTGTATAATTAGACCCAGATTGTTCAGAGTCAATAACCTCGGATAGTATGTCACCCTTGGTAAATGTACTAGATAATGTATTGCTGATATAAATATTTGGCTTATTTTGAGCCAAAAAACTATTTGCTTGGCTCTTTTTAATTGATTTTTGAAGAAGAAGATTCTTTAAAGAGAGATTTTTATCTAAACCTTCATTAATATTTTTATTCAATCTATGATTCCAGAACCCTATTAAATTTTGCTCTTTATTAGTTTCGAAATCTCCCTTAATATAAAGAATCTCTTTAAGAGAAATTTTGTTAATTTCATGTTCTATTTTCTTTTCATTAAGTGTTTGTTGATCTCGAGATAATTGAGCTTCTGCTTCAAGAACTTCAAATTTTGTACCAATTCCAGCATCTAGCTTCGCTTTAGCATTTTCTAAACTTGTAATTGATAAATCAAGTGTGAATTTTTTATTTTGAATATCTTGATATGACTTTTTGTATTTGTGATATCTGTTTCTTGCTTCTTGAATTAAATCTTTTTTCTTAATCTCATAATTATTTTCTGCAATTTTGTAATTTGTTTTGGCAATTTTAATTTCAGATCCTCTTAGCGGGGCAATTACATCCCATTTAATATTCAGGGAGGGATTAGCTGTAAATTGTGATGTTTTTAAAGTAGGTGAATTGCTATTGTAGTTTTTACCTACGACATATTTTGGTAACCCATTAGCTTGAAAATCTAAGGATGGGTATCTTTTGGCAATTTGACTGGAAAGATTAAAACTTGCAGACGCTAATAGGTTTTGTAATGATTTTAATTCTTGATTATTTAATACAAGTTTTTCTATTTCTTGATAATCAACAAAAGTAATATTTGATTTTTCTTCTAAAACATTATCAATGTAATTTTTTGTTTCGCTCGATAAAACATTAAAGGTATTCATACTTAGAGTAAGCGGCAATAATAAGAAAGGTTTTATTACTCTTCTAAGCATGTTTTATATTTCGAAAATATTCGATTAATCAATGAAAGTACTAATAATATCATTTGAATCATCAAGAACGTGAATTTTAGTATTTATTTGATTCTCAACTTCTTGAATATTTTTATCATCTAAAAATAAATCAGTATTAATTTTTAACATAATAGATGGTATGTAAACAGCTTCTCCTAAATCCTTATTTTTTAGCCCGTAAATTAGATCTTCTCCAGTAAGAAGACCTGTAACAACTTGATCTTGACCCCAATAAATACTTGGCAAACCATATAAATTAATTGTTAGTCCATTAATTAAGTTTAATTTCTTAACTGTAGGAATTAGGGCTTCATAAACTAATTTACCGACAATCCAACTAACTTTTTTTGGCTTTTTTACTTTTTGGGGTAGGTTTTGAGTCTTCTCTCTTAATGCTTCTAAAAAGTTTCTAATAGTCCCAACTCCATTAGATTCTTGTGGCATATTTTCGTAGGTTTTGTAACTAGGTAAATTTGTACCAGCAATTAAATACCATTCGTCTGCTAGCCAACAAAAACGAGTCCCAAGAGTAATTTGTAGAGAGGCTTGAATTCTCTCTACTTGTTTAATAGTTTTTTTTGCGTATTCTGGGCTTATTGATTTCAATCCATCATTTTCAGGTCTAAATTTTGTAAGTCCTACAGGAACTATTGCAACTGAAAGTACTGTTTGAGAGGTTTTTTTGTAGAATTCAGCAAGTTCCAAAATTGATTTCTCAAGAATATCCCCATCATTTATATCTGGACAAACAACAATTTGAGCATGTATTTGAATAGAGTTTTTTTCAAACCATGAAATTTGGTCAAGTATCACTCCTGCTTTTTTATTTTTTAATAATTTTCCTCTTATCGCGGGATCAGTAGCATGAACTGAAATAAAAAGTGGGGATAGTTTTTGCATAGCAATTCTTTCCCAGTCTTCTTTTTTTAAATTCGTAAGAGTTAAATAAGAGCCATATAGGAAACTTAATCTATAATCATCATCTTTTATATAAAGGCTTTTTCTTTTACCACTTGGCTGTTGATCAATAAAACAAAATGGACATCTATTATTACATTGCTTGATTGAATCAAATAATGCATCTTTAAAATTTATACCTAAATTAACGTCTTGATCTTTTTCAATATTGATATTGTGAATCTCATGATTTTTATCTAAAACTGATATGTCTAAAATTTCTTCACTAATCAAAATCTGATAATCAATTAAATCTCTTGGTTTTTTCCCATTAATACTAATAATAGAATCACCTGATTCAAATCCTATTTCTTCAGCAATAGAATTAGCTTCAATACTTTCAATTTCTGCAGGGTTTATTTTATGAGTAATATTAGGAACTAAAAGATCAATGGGATCTTCCGTGTAATTAATTTCTTGCCACACAATTTAAGGCCAAATACTCTTATTTGTATTTATTCTAAACTCATATATGACTCAAAGTGTATTAAATACTTTTAAAAAACTAAATATAGGTGTGAAATTGTGGGCCTTTTATTTATTAAAATATGGCATTCGCAGTTTTCTAAAACACGATTTAGATTAATTAAAATAACCTTTTTCATTGAAAGAATTAATTACAAAAAATTTAGAAGTAAAAGATAAATTCAACTATGAATCTCATAAGAGCGTTGATTTATACGAAAATAGTTTTTTATCAAATCCTATCTCTTTACGATTGTGGTCTTCTTTTTTTGTGATTTTACCTATTTTTGTTCAAGCCCCTTGGGTTAGATTAGAACCAATAAGTGCTCTTTGTTTTACTTTTGTTATTGTCTTATTGGCAATTGTTTTGAATCAGAAAGGATCAAATAAGTGGTTTATTGTCAGTTCATTATTACTTGGTATATCAGGTAGTTGGCTTGGTGGATGTTTGTTCTGGGGATGGTTAAGCCCATTTCCTATCCTACACATACCCGTTGAGGCTGTAGTTCTCCCATTAGCTTTAATTGGATTTGGTACTAATTGGAAAATAGGTTCAAGTTTTTATATCTCTTCTTTATTTGGAACCGCAGTTACCGACATTACAATATTTTTGATCGGAATCATGGATCAATGGAGGGAGGTAATTACAGCAGATTCTGAAAATGCACCCATGATTCTTCAAAAAACTTCAGAGAGTCTTATTCAAATAAAATCATTATCTATTATCGTTTTTGTTGCTCTTATACTTTGGTTTATTTCAAAAGAAATTTTAGATTCTGGTTCAATTAATACTACTAGTGGTAAAGCACTCTTAGTTTCTGGTTACGTAATTCAAACGACATTAATTGTTGATGGTATTTTTATTGTTTTAGCAATTCTGCAACCAACTTTTAGTGGATTGGTTTAATGTTAAGGCCTCCATTTTCTCAAGAACCGATACCAATAAATAATTGGGATGTAATCGTTATAGGCGCTGGAGCTGCTGGCCTTATGACTTGTCTTGAATTACCCTCAAATTTAAAAGTTCTTCTTTTAAATAGAAATACTAGTAAGGTATCTTCCAGTAGATGGGCTCAAGGCGGAATTGCATCTGTTGTTAGACAAGATGATTCATTTGATCTTCATGCTGAGGATACTTTAAAAGCAGGTGATGGACTATGTGATTTACAAGCTGTAGAAATGCTAGTTAAAGAAGCTCCAGGTTGCGTAGAAAGATTGCAGAATTTAGGGATGATTTTTGATCACAGTTCTGATCAACTAGCTACTACCTTGGAAGCAGCCCATTCACGAAGAAGAGTCTTACATGTTAAGGATCGTACTGGACGAGCATTAGTTGAAGTTCTAGAAGATCATATTGAGAATCAAAAAAATATTCTTCACTGCAGGGGAGTAAGAGTTACTGAACTTCTCATTGAAAATAAAGAATGTAGAGGAGTTCAGGTTCTTGATGGAGCAAATTTATATTGGATTAAATCTAGAGCTGTTGTTTTGGCTACAGGTGGGGGTGGGCACTTATTTACAAATACAACAAATCCTGCTCAATCCTCTGGTGAAGGGATTGCTCTTGCATGGAAAGCAGGAGCTGCCATCGAAGATTTAGAGTTCGTGCAATTTCATCCCACAGCTTTAAAATTTTATGGTGCACCTTGTTTCTTAATATCTGAGGCTCTTAGAGGGGAAGGAGCGATTTTAGTTGATAAAAATGGTGAAAGTCCAGTTAAAAATCTTAAAAATCGTGATCTAGCTACTAGAGATCAGGTAAGTAGAGCAATTATGAAAAATATGCATGATAATAATGTAGACCATGTTGGCTTAGATCTTCGGTATATTGACCCAGAAAAAATTGTAGAGCGCTTCCCCACGATCTTAAGTCGATGTCAGGATTACGGCGTTAATCCTTTAAATGAGGTTATTCCCGTAGCTCCTGCAGCTCATTATTGGATGGGAGGTGTAAAAACTGATCTGAATGCATCTTCAACAAGTAAAGGGTTATATGCCGTTGGAGAAGTTGCTTCTACAGGTGTGCATGGTGCTAATAGACTGGCAAGTAATTCACTGATGGAGTGTCTTGTTTTCGCAAGAAAAATGTCTTCAATTGTTTTGAATGACCTTTCTAAATTTGAAAAATTTGATAGATCATTGCAAGAGTTTGATATTGAAGATCCTAAAGAAGATCAAATTTCTATAATTGCTGAAAAAATAGATGAGCTAAGAAAACTATGTTGGTTAAATTTAGGTGTATCTCGAAATAAGGTGAACATGAGTAAATTTTTAAATTATATTCAAAATGATATAGATAAATTAAATAAAAATAATTTACTAAATAGTCTTGAAAAAATAAAATTTGATCAAAAAATTAAACTTAGTGAACGCAATAGAAGAGCATTAAATCTTTTACTTGATTTAAAGAATAGACAAATAACCACCATAACTTTATTAAAAGCTTGTCTATTTAGAGAAGAAAGTAGAGGAGGGCATTATAGAGATGATTTCCCTCATAAAGATAAAAATTGGGAATGCCATACTAGACAACAGTTAGATCAAACAATTCAAAAAAGATTTATTAAAAATTAAGATCTCCCTGATAGTCAGTTTTTGTTGCTAATTCATTTAAGTCACGCGTACCACTAATAATTTCTCCATTTATTTCCCAAGAAGGAAATCCACTGATTCCTTTCGTTTGGCATAGCTCATACTCATTATCTTTACCATCTTTCGCACACTCAACTACCTTTAATTCTTTAACTGCTTCATTACCAAATAATTGTTTCTGATCGTGGCAATGCGGGCACCAGTATGCACTATACATAACAATATTGTTTTCACTTAAAAATTTTGCGAACTTTACCTTTTGGGGAGAGCTTGAAGTGGTAATTATTGGCGATACATTTTCAGTGGGCTTTGCAACATCAATAGCATTAGAGGGATCAACGTTTGTTGACCAAATTAGGCCCCCCATCAGGACACTAATGGCTACAATAAAACCTCTAAAAATCATAGGTTCTCTACTTTCGAACTTTGCTCCAATCATAGAAATTATAAAGATAGAAAACGATAAAATTGCTGAAAGTATACAAAAAAAGCAATATGCTTGAATTTTAAAAAACATAATATTTATCAATAAAAAGCTAAATGTTGATGACGCACAAGAAATTAGAAATACTAACCACCATAAAAACTTATTTAGTTTTTCTTTTGGGGAAATTAAATTAAGCGAGAGTATTATTGTGATAACTAATATTGATAAATATGTTATGAATCCAGCTAATGAGAGAGGTATATTAACTTGATTATTTTCAAATAACGTACCCCAAGGACTATTTAAAACTGTTTCACAACCATTTTGTATCCCTGGGCATGAAAGTGAAGTAAATAATCCCCAGTTTTTTAAAGTAATCGAACCTGTATCAACTATGCCTATAGTGCTAAGAATTGCGATTATGATTTTTGGCCATTTCAAATCTTTTTTATTTCTTCTGTTTAAATTCTTAAGGGCCATACAAAAAGAAAGTTTGTTATTTACATTATCTATCCTAATATTATCTTGGCATGAGAGTTATATACGAAATGCTGTTTAAATCTTTTAATTCTTATTTTCCAAGTTGTGAAAAAAAATAGTCTCAATGTAAAAGAAAAAAAACTATCTAAGATTGCATTCAGTCATGTTGGTTGTGAGAAAAATCTTGTTGATACTGAACATATGCAAGGCTTATTAGATAAAGAGGGTTATGAAGTTGACAGCAATATAAATGATGCAAATATTGTTGTTGTAAATACTTGCAGTTTTATTGAAACAGCTAGAGAAGAATCTATTAGAAAAATTCTAGAATATACAAATCAAGGAAAGGAAGTAATTGTTGCAGGCTGTATGGCTCAGCATTTTAAAGATGATCTCATTAAAGAAATCCCTGAAATAAAAGGTTTGATTGGAACAGGAGATTATCAAAAGATAGCCAAGGTTTTAGACAGAGTAGAAAAAGGGGAAATAGTTAATGAAGTTTCAAAAATACCTGAATTTATTGCAGATGAGGAAATGCCTCGTTTTGTAGATAAAAATAAATTTGTTGCTTATCTTCGCATTGCTGAAGGCTGCAACTATAATTGCGCTTTTTGCATTATTCCTAAGTTGAGAGGTCCTCAAAGAAGTAGAACAATAGAATCTATAGTTTCAGAAGCCAAAAATCTTGCAAAAAAGGGTATTCAAGAAATCATATTAATTAGTCAAATAACAACTAATTATGGTCAAGATATTTATGGAAAACCATCATTAGCAAAACTTTTGAATGAGCTTTCTAAAGTTACAATTCCTTGGATAAGGATACATTATGCTTATCCAACAGGTTTAACTGATGAAGTTATTAGAGCTTTCAAAGATTCAAAGAATATAGTACCTTACTTTGATTTGCCACTTCAGCATAGTCATCCAGATGTTTTGAAGAGTATGAATAGACCTTGGCAAGCTTCTTTAAATGAATCAATTTTGGAGAAAATTAGAGAAGAAATCCCATCTGCTGTATTAAGAACTAGTATAATTGTTGGTTTTCCAGGAGAAAAAAAAGAACATTTTGAACATCTTCTCGAATTTCTGGATAGACACAAATTTGATCATGTGGGAGTGTTTATTTTTTCTCCTGAGGAAGGAACTGCAGCTTTTGATTTGCCAAATAAAGTATCTCAAGAGGTTGCAGAGGCAAGAAAAGATAACGTTATTTCAGTTCAGCAAAATATCTCTAAAGATAAAAATCAGACATATGTTGGTTCAAAAATGAAGATTTTGGTAGAAAAAATATCAGACAATAACGAACTAATAGGTCGGTCCTACAATTTCGCTCCTGAAATTGACGGAACTGTGATTTTATCTCCTAAAGAGAAAATTGATTTGAAAAATTATATTGGTAAATTTGTTGAAGCAAATATTTCTTTTGCGGATGAATATGATTTGTATGGAGAGACTATTAAAATCTTGTAGTTTTTTTAAATTAATTTAACTGCTCTTAAGAGCTTATCTAATGCGAAAGCAGCTCCAAAACCAAAAATAATAAATGCAAAATAGAAAATGATGTTCATTAATTTTTTTATTTTTATTTAATTTAACATCAGATGAAAAAATTAGATTTTTTCGTTTAATTTCTTAATCTTGGATATAGGGTAATTTTTTGTATAAACATTCTTCTGCTTTTTGTAGTTCCCGGCCTAAATATAGAGCATGATCGAATCTTGTTATTAAGTCATTTCTTTTTTCAGTGATTAATACACCAAGTTGTTTCGCACTAATTCCTTCAAAAACTTCATCACAAACTCTTTTATTTTGAGAGTCGCATTTAATTGGTTCATTTGTTTCTGGGTCAAGCGCATATCCGTCATCATTAATATTATTTAGAAAGTGCTCTAAAATTATTTTATTTTCTTTTAAATCTACTTTTATAATGAAATAACCGTTTGGATCTAAGTCTATATATCGATTGGATAGACTATTATCAATCTTTATTTTTTCATCTAAATTTTGACTTGAATCCATTGTGTGAATTTAATTTCAAACTATATTACTAATATAATCTTTGGTAAAGCCGAATAATTTTTTATTTAAATGGTATAGATTTATTTTCAAAATCAATTTCCATCTCGGTTTGTTTATTCACTTCATTTAGCCAAGGACTAATTATATTTTCCATATTTTTATCAAACCACTTATGCAAGCTAATGGTGCTTTTTGCAAAAAAACCCCTCCGTCTTTTATGTTTACCTCCCGCTCCGGGATCAAACAAATGGATACTATTTTTTATTGCCCATTCAATTGGCTGGTAATAGCATAATTCAAAATGTAAATTTGATATTTCTTCTTGACTACCCCAATATCTACCCCATAAGTTGTTTTGATTTTTAACGCACATCGACATAGCAAAAATTTCATTTGAATCATGTTTTGATGCACTAAAAAGTAAAAGATTTTTTTTATTATCAACCAGTGTTTCGAAAAATGTAGATGTTAGATATTTACTTCCCCAAACTCCCCACCTCGAACAATGCTGTTCATAAAAATAATGCATTTTTTTTAGGATTTCTTGGTTAATATCATCTTCATTAAAAATTTCTACTTTAATATCTTGTTTAATAATTGATTTCCTCTCTTTTTTTATATTTTTTCTCTGATTAGAGTTAAATCTAGAAAGAAAATCATTAAATGTTTTTTCTCCATTACTCCTCCATTCACTGCTGGAATTTATCCATTCATGGTATCCCAAAGATTTAAGATGGTTGCCCCAGCTTTCATCAATATATAAAAAATTACAACTTAGAATTTTGTTTGTAATCGCAAAGCTTTCGATGTGGTTTATAAGTAAATTTGTAATTTCTTTCTTGTCTTTATTGTTTTTATAAAGAAATTGATATCCATTTACAGGACTATAAGGACTCATTCCAATTAATTTAGGGTAATAATTTAAATTCAGCTCTTGAGCCAATCTTGCAAATGATTGGTCAAAAATGAATTCTCCATAGCTATGATTTTTTAAAAAAAGTGGGGCAATTCCTAATATTTCTTCATTTTTAAAAGCAACAAAATATAGTGGCTGCCAACCAGTTTCTCTTGAAACACTTTTTGATATCTCAAGGTTTTTAATCCAATTCCATTCATAAAATGGATTATTAATTTCATTTGCTAATTCATTCCATTTCTCCTTGGAGATTTCCTTAATTGATAATTTGACTTCAACTTTATGTATTGGTTGGTTCATTTATTATTGAATCTACTTTAAATTTTTTTGTAATGAATATGGATTTCATTATTCAATAAATTTTTAATTGATTTTATTTCCCATAGTCTTTCGAGATTAAAAATCGTATTTGTTTGTTCTGGAGGGATCCATGTATATCTACCTCCAATAATTCGTGGAATTATTGTGATTTTTATATCTGATATTAGATCCTCTTTTATAAATGAATTTATAAGTTTTGCACCTCCTAAAAGAGCTAAATTATTTATCCCTTGTTTTTTGAGTGAAATTAAAGTTTTTTCCCATGAATCTTCGAAAAAGAGTTCTTTCTCGAATTCATTATTCGACGAATTATCAACTTTACTTGAGCTTATTAGCCATCTTCTAATTGGTTGACGAAAGTATTTCCAATTACTGTTAAATTTTTTGCTATTTGAAGCAATAATAGAAATTGGTTGGCTTTTTGATATGTTTACTTCGTTATTTTCATTGAGATTTTTAATTAGGTAAGTTGATTGATGAGCTATTAAAGTACCTAAACCAAAAATGGTGGCGTCAACCATTGATAAGTTTTGATTTAATATTTTTTTATCTTCTTCGCTTCCAAGATGCGATTCTCCACCTCCAGGAAATGCAATTCTCCCATCAAGACTTGATGCTATAACAATTATTACTCTTGGGATACTCAAGTTTGCGTTACTAAACTATTTTCAAATTTCAACTTTAATGAATTGGTTAACTTTTGATCAACATAAATTTCTGCAGCATTATTTGGACTCTCTTGGAGTCTTATTTTGTGTAATGTTGCACCAAGTTGATGTATTGGTTTTTTAAGAATATCAGAAATATATAAAGCTATATTTTCAGCAGTTGGAACACAATTATGGAAAAATTCGATGTCTTTATTAAGAAAAGTATGATCTAGTTGTTCAACAACTAAATCGTTAATTATCTCTTGGAGGGCAGATAAGTCGCAAACCATTCCTGTTCTTTTATCAATGTCTCCTTTTACAGTTATATCGACAAGATAGTTATGACCATGTCCATTAACTCTGGCACATTTCCCATAGATTTTTTTATTTTCATCAAAGGATATCTCTTCTTTTGCAAGTCTATGAGCTGCTGCAAAATGAGTTTGTACTGTTAAAAATGCTTCCATGTTTTTTCCAAAATAATCTGCCCATAAATTTGGGTTTTCATAAAGTCTTAGACTTGTAAGAGGTAAATCATCCTTCAGACGACTCCAAATGACCTTTACTAATGCTTCAGTTGTGGGAAGTATACCCTCTTGATTATCAACATTAAATTCAGGCCAGACGTCATTTAAAAAACGAAAATCTAATTGTCCAGTAACCTTATCTTTAATAGAGTGTTTTACATCAGAGAGATTAAGTACCATTCCATCAGAGTCTAGTTCTCCACCCATTGAAACAATAAGTTCATAATTATGACCATGTCCTGGTGCAATACTGCACTTTCCAAAAAGAGATAAATTTTCTTCTGGGCTTTTTTCAGGAAGCCAATAACGGTGACTAGAACTAAAGCAAGCACGTCGAGTTATGACGCATTCACGTCCTTTTCCATGTAATGGTTTGGATTGTGTAGAAGTCATACCTGTCTGCGATAATACTATCTTAAGGTTTTAAATACGCTTTTGTCTTTATGGAACAATCCATTATCGAAAAAACACTCAACAAGATCAAGGGCAGAAGCATATTTTTAATAGGAATGATGGGTTCTGGTAAGTCACAAACTGGTTTGAAGCTGGCTGAATTATTGCAGTATAAATACATTGATTTAGATTCATTAATAGAGAAGTTGGCAAAAAAATCTATCAATCAAATTTTCAATGATGAAGGAGAAGAGAATTTCCGTGAATTAGAAGCAAACTGCCTTAAAGAAACTATCAAAATTCCTTCATTAGTAATCTCAACTGGTGGAGGAATAGTTACCAAATCTGAAAACTGGGGAATCTTAAGACAGGGAATAATTGCTTGGATAGATCTCGACAAAGACATAGCAATTGAAAGATTGAAAAATGAAATTAAAAATAGGCCACTTCTGCAGGGAAAGAATCTAAATGATTTATATACGAGCATTTTTCAATCTAGAGAAAATTTGTATTCTCAAGCAGATTTAAGAATTCAAGTAAAAAAAGAAAATATTGAAGAGGTTGCTATGAAAATTATTAATGCAATTCATAAAGAAATAATTAGTTAATCTGGTTCAATTCTTACTGCAAACCATTTGATAACGAATCCTAATTTTATTTCTAATTCATAAGTGCTTTCCAATAATTCTTCAAAAAATTCCTGATCAGGATCTTCTATATTTTGATATATTGTTGGTGTTTCTGTCTTACTAAGCCAATTCTTCAACCATAAAATTGCTTCTTGCTTTGATACAATTTTTTCTTTTGAATCTGGCTCTAATAATACATAATGATCTGATGCTCTTATTAGTGGATTTGACATAATGAAAATTCTTCTTGGATTAATTCTTTGCTTGATTTGTCAAGGAATTTTTTTAGAAAGTTCTTTTGCTCTAATAGATTCTAACGTAGGAGAGTTTTTGGAAAATCGTGTTAATCAATGGCCAGAATTATATTTGCCAAATTTTAAATTATCGGATACTTCTAAGGATTTAATTTATCCTAAATGGTTCGAGGGGGATTGGCTTGTTACTTCTCAAGATATAGTTAATGATTCAGAAGAGCCAGTTATTTATAAAGTAAATTTCTTTAAGAATGATTCAGATTTAATTGTTGGTAATCGTGCAAAAAATTCTGAATCTATTGGAAAAGCAATATTTGGTGAAGCCTTAATCAAGGTTGTAAATGATCCTCAATCTATTAATAATCAAATTACTTATTTAAAAAATGATTTTTATATCGATTCAAGAATTACAGGGAGAAATCAGATCCAAGATGATAATATTTTTTTCGCAGATGAGCTAGTTATACAAACAGTTCATAAGCCAGGCGCTTCAAGGATTAATCAGGTAGAGACTATTAGTAAATTTCAAAAATGTTCCGAAGAAATATTGGAAGTTGATAATTCAATCAAACCATCAATTTGTGGAATGCAATATGTTGCTTCTTATGGTTCAAAAGTTGGTGATCCTTCTATTCATGCTATAAAAACAAATAAATATAAATTGAAGTTTGAATTTATTGAGAGTTAGCACTAAAAAGATATTCTTCTAAGTTGTTCCTCCAAATGAAAAGATTTTCTAAGTAGGGGTTGTTTATGTATTCTTGGCTTCCTTCTCCTGAAAGAATTGGTCCTGCAGATTTTGGAAATTTAAGAAGGGATAATTGAGCAGCAATTGAAATATCTGCAATTGATAAACTATCTCCAACTAAATATTTCTTATTGATCAAGGATTTTGATAAAGCTTCCAGTAATTTTTGGAGTTCTAAATTATCTTTAGAAGACAAAACTATATTAGAGATTTTACTAAGATTTTTAAAAGGTAATTTATCAACAATACTTTTAACTGAAGAAGGTATTTCATCTGGAAGTAATGCAGTTCTAAGCTGTGGATTTTCTATTGAAGATTTTATTAAAGCTTTTCTACAAGTTGTAGCCATTGTAGTATCTGCCCAGTCTTCAATTAGTTTGCATTGTGCAAATAATATTGGATCCTCGGGAAAGAGTGGATTGTTTTCATTTTTTTTATCTAAATATTCGCAAATAGTTGAAGAGTCATTAATAACCTGATCATTAGTATCGACTATTACAGGTACTTGTTTTTGACCTGATAATTTAAAGATTTCAAATTGTCCTATTCCAGGTGTTACTTCTTCAACTCGATATTGTAGTTTTTTTGCATGAAGAGCCATTCTTGTTTTTAAACAAAAAGCACTATGCCTAAATTGATATAATGTAATCATGCTGTTTAATGTTTGTTAAAACTTAGCTAAAAAAGTAATCTATTTGTGGAGCTGATGGGCGAATTTTTCTCTAATGTTGCGAGATATCCAAAGTATTTGATATCTATCATTGTTGGGGGACTTGTTGCTTTGCTTGAACCTTTATTCAAGAATAGATCAAATCCACTCACAATAGTAGGCTTGATATCTTCTGTCTTAAGTGCTTTCATAACTGTTTATTTTGTCTTGCAAGCGATGACAAACCCAATAAATTTACAACCATAATGCCAAATAATTACCGTCTTGCAAAAGTTTCTTCTCTTTTGAAGAAAGAAATAACCCTTATTTTGCAAAATGATTTAGAAAATGATCTTATTAGAGATCATTTCGTCAATATTTCTAAGATTGATTTATCAGGCGATTTGCAACACTGTAAAATTTACATAACTTCAACTGCTGAAGAGAAAGTAAGGAAAGAGATTGTGGAAAACTTGAATACCGCTAAAAGCTCTATAAGGCATAGTTTAGGAAAAAGAATTGACATGAGAAGAGTTCCAGAGATAATTTTTAAAGACGATGTTGTTCTTGATAAAGGATTATCAGTATTGAAACTTCTCGATGAATTAAAAAATCAAAATCAAAATAATAATTTTGAGGACAAGGATGCCAAAAGTTGATCTACCCCTTGATCAAAGAAATATAATTATTACTCGATCAAAAGAAGGGATATTGGATATAAAAAAGATATTCACAAGCAAGGGCGCTAATGTATTTGATTTGCCTGCAATAAGTATTGGTGATCCTGATGATTTGAATCCTCTTGACGAAGCATTAAATCAAATAAATGATTTTCATTGGATTATTTTTTCCAGTAGTAATGGGATCAAATTTGTGGATAAAAGACTTAGATACTTTAATAGTTCATTAAAAGAATGTTCTAAAACAACAAAAATCGCCGTAGTTGGAGAAAAAACCTCAAAAACTCTTGATGATTTTGGGATTAAGGCTGATTTTATACCTCCAGAATTTGTTGCTGAAAGTTTAATTGATAATTTCCCAGTATCTGGTTATGGACTTCGAGTTTTTGTCCCAAGAGTTCAAACAGGTGGTAGGGATTTAATTGCAGATCAATTTAGAAAGGCTGGTTCTCGTGTATTTGAGGTTGCTGCATATGAAACTAGATGTCCTGAATCAATTCCGCAAGAAACAATTGATATTATTTCTAATCGAACAGTCGATGCAATTATTTTCTCAAGCGGCAAAACCGTAGTAAATGCTGCTTTTTTACTAGAAAGAAAACTTGGTAAACAATGGTTAGAATATTTCGATCAAATTAAGTTATTAACTATTGGACCCCAAACAACAAAAATATGTAACAAGATTTTTGGAAGAGTTGATAGTCAGGCACAAAAATATACTTTTGAAGGACTACTAGATGTAGCAATTAATATTTTTAGTTAGAAAATTTTTTTGTATAGTTCTTTTCAACTAAATCTTTGAACCTATCAATATTGGCCTGTAATTCGTTTGTAACCATTTTGCCTAAAATATTTTCTTCCATAAACCGAGCAATCATTTTTGGAAGTTCATAAGTTATGGCTAAATTTACCGTTGTGATTTGATCAGTTTTACTTTCGAAAACTACTGATCCCTCAGTTGGTAAACCTCCTATTGATTTCCATTTAAGTTTGCTTTTTTCAACCCTTTCTGTAATTTGAGCTTTCCATTTAAACCTAAAGCCATTTGCAGCTAAAGTCCATTCTGTTAAATCTGGTAACGTATTAGTTTCTTCGTCTACTGTTTTTACAGATTCAATCCAGCTCATCCAAAGTGACATTGAATTTAAATCGCTCCATGTATCCCATACATTTTCAAGAGGCGCATTAACTACAGTTATTACGTCATGTTTTAGCCAAGTACCCATGAATTAACTTACTGCAAGATTTTTTGCTAATTCGACTTTCTTCTCTAAAATTGCGGCAGCAGCTAAATGACCACTCATTGTAGCTCCCTCCATAGAGTCTATATAATCTTGTTTTGTATAACTACCAGCCATGAAGAAATTAGATATAGATGTTTTTTGATCGGGTCTAAAAGGTTCCATTCCGGGAGCTTCTCTGTAGAGTGATTGTGGAATTTGTACCACGTTACTCCAAAGCAATTTAAGGTTTTTTGAGGATGGGAATAGACGGCGTACCTCTTTATCTATTTCTTTTGTAATTCTTTCTGTGGATCTTCCCATCCATCTATCGCCAGGAGTTAAAACACATTGGAGAAGCGATCCCATATCTTTTTTTCTATAGTCTGCTGGACTTGCTAGTGCTAAATCAGCAAAACAACTGAAAGAGGCATCAGCAGAATAAAGAAGGTTATCTAGTCCAATTGGTTCGTTTCCAGTATTATCTTTTTGTAATTCAGTAACCCAACCGTCATATCTTAATTGGATTGTGGCAACAGCTACAGCTCTAAGTTTTTTTAAACCTTCAAATTCTTTCAATTGATACCATTCTTTTGGAATTATTTTTTTTATTCCAGGAACATCACAGGCAGCTAGAAATTTATCTGCAAACACTGCCTTAATTCCTTCAGGAGAAGTTATTTTTAATTGATTTACTGAATAAGAGGAAGATTCTTTTTCATAAATGATTTCTTCTACCTTATGGTTAAGATGTATTTTTGCTCCTTTGTTTGTGATGTAGTCGACTATAGGTTGAGTTAACCACTTATGAGGAGAACCTTTTAAAAGATTAAGTTTCGAGGCTTCTGTTTTTGAAGCAAACATCATAAATATAGTTAGCATACATCTCGCTGAAATATCTTTGCAATTAATAAAACCTAAAGCATATGCGATAGGATCCCACATTCTTTCTAAGCTTTTTTCACTTCCACCATGGTTTAAAAACCATTCTTTAAAACTAATTTTATCTAGATCTCTAATTATTTTCATTGCGCCTTCATAGTCTATCAATCCTCTAACTATTGGGCTTGTACCTAAAGCTAAGGCATTTCTGAACTTATCTACCCAAGTAAGTTGTTCGGTGGTAAAAAAAGCTTTTAGTCCATTAAATGGAGCACCCAAGGGGAATCTGAAATCTAATGATTTCAAATTCCCACCATTATTAATGAATAGATGAGTATGATCTTTCGGGAGTAAATTATCTAAAGCTCCCACTTTTTTCATTAATTTAAAAAGATTTGCATAATTGTAAAAAAATACATGTAAACCCATTTCTATGTGGTTGCCATCCTTATCTTCCCAGCTTCCAACTTTACCTCCCCAAAATGACCTGCTCTCGTAAATGTCTACTTCATGGCCTTCATCAACTAAATTGACTGCTGCTGTAAGACCAGCTAATCCTGAACCAACTATTGCAATTTTCACTTTTTCTTAAAATTATAACAAATCAAGTTTGGATAATGTTTGTTCTATGCATCCTATCGATTAAGTTTTTATATTATAAATAGTAGAAATCCTTTGTTTATGGAAAATGCAGAAGTTAAACAGGAAATTAAAAATTCTGATGATGGTAAAGGTATCTTAATTACGAATGATGCTATAGAACAAATTTCAAATTTATTGAATGGCCAAAGTGATAAAAAAGCATTAAGGGTAGGAGTAAGATCAGGCGGTTGTAGTGGTATGAGTTATACGATGGATTTTATAGGAACTAATGAAATAAATCCCGATGATAAAGTTTATGATTATTCATTAAAAGCTGATCAAAGCTTTCAAGTAGTTTGTGATCCTAAAAGTCTTTTATATATTTATGGAATGCAATTAGATTTTAGTAAGGAATTAATTGGAGGCGGCTTTAATTTTGTAAATCCTAATGCTTCTCAAACTTGCGGTTGTGGAAGCTCTTTTGCTGTTTAATAAATAATGAATAACGAAATTAATCCTATCGAAGAGGATTTTAATGCAGCTCTATCAAAATATAAATCTGGGCAAGATTTAATCCCAATTGTTCAAGATTTTCAAAAAATCATACAGCAAATACCAAATCATTTTGCTGCCTGGACTTGCTTATCATGGCTTCAATTACTTTTGAAAAATAATGAAGAAGCTTTGGCAGCTGCCAGACAAGCTGTTCGATTAAATCAGCAAGACCCACAAGCAAGAATGAATTTGTCTTTAGCTCTTTTGGCTACCAATAATAAAGGTGTTAGGGATCATATTGAGTTAATAAAAAAAATGTCTATCATGATGCCAGATGTGAAAAGTGAGTTGAAAGAATCTGTTGAAGACGGCTTAAGTAGATATCCAGATTGGCCTGAGTTAACCAAAGTAAAAAAATGGTTGGAATTTTAAATTGTTTAAAATTTTAATATTAAGTAATGGGCATGGAGAAGATCTATCTGGTAGTCTAATAGCTAAGCAATGCGTAAAAAGTGGTTATTCTGTTCATGCTTTGCCAATTGTTGGTACAGGAAACCATTACGAAAAAGAAAAAATTAAAATTATAGTTAAAACCAAAGAATTTAGTACTGGAGGAATTGGCTATAATTCTTTTAAGGGAAGACTAACTGAGATATTTGGAGGAGAAGTATTTTATCTTTTAAAAAGATTATATTTAACTTTTAAAATAAGAAAAAAATATGATTATTTTTTTGTAGTTGGAGATATTGTACCAGTTTTTTTTGCATGGGTTTGTAAGAAAGATTTTTTTACATATCTAGTTGCTTATTCCAGTCATTATGAAGGGAAGTTGAAATTACCATGGCCTTCTAAATTTTTTCTGCGCTCACAAAAAGCAAAAAAAATATATACGAGAGATTCTCTTACAGCTAATGATTTAACTTTGCAATTAAAAAAGAAAGTGTCTTTTTTAGGCAATCCATTTATGGATAAGTTTTTTTCTAGAAATAAAGTATTAAAGAAATCTGAATTTAATATTGGATTATTTCCAGGAAGTAGATTTCCTGAGATTTTAGATAATTTTGTTTTGATTTTAGAAGTATTAGAGGCATTATCAGATTTAAGAAATTTTCAAAAAATTCAGTTTAATTTTGCAATAGTTAATGCTTTATCTCCTTCAAAAATAGAGGAGATATTTCAAAAAAGAGGATGGTTAAACCTAGAAAAAACAAAAGAAAAGAATTTACTGAAATTCCAATATAAATTTTTAGAAGTTAATGTATATTGGAATAATTTTGACAAAATATTATTGAAAAGTAGATGCTGTATCAGTATGGCAGGAACAGCAGCAGAGCAAGCGATTGGATTAGGAAAACCCGTTATCCAGATTGAAGGTAAAGGTCCACAATTTACAAAAACGTTTGCAGAAGCGCAAAGACGTTTGCTTGGGAAATATGTTTTTTGTGCCAGTAATTATAAAGATAAGAAAGATCAAATAAATAAGACAATAAAATTAATCATAAAAGTAATTTATCTAATACAGCTAAATAAGAAGTTTATGATCTCATGTAATGAAAATGCTAAAAAAAGATTAGGTGAAAACAAAGCTTGTCTTAAGATGGTTGATGATATGAATATTGTTATAAAAAATGACTAAGGAAAATAATCAAAATAAGTTAAAACAAATTATCGATAATTTTTTATTAATAAACTTATTTACAGTAATTTTTTTTGCAATATTTTTTATTTTTGCAATCATCATGCAGCTAAATGGGATATTTATTTTTATTAATTTTATTCAGATACTTTGGAATCCTCTTGTAGTCCCATTAATAACAATTCTTATAATTGGTGCTTTAGTGAACGGTATTAGTTCTTGGTGGCGGCGGAAATTGCTTTCTCAAGAAAAGGATATTTAAAATTATAGTTTTTGAGTTTACTGCTTATTACTTTTTGGCCCTCTAATACAACTTTTGCTCCATCTCCTAACAATATTTTTAAAACCGCTCCAGGTACTGGAATTAAACTAGGTCTATTAAGACATTTTCCTAAAGCTTCAGAAAAGTCTTTCATTAATACTGGATTTGGTGCAACAGCATTAAAAACTCCTGAATACTTTTTATCAATTAATGCTTGAGAAATTAATGCACATAAATCACTTCTATGAATCCAACTCATCCATTGCTTACCATCTCCAATTGGTCCACCTAAACCAACTTTGAATACAGGGAGCATTTTTCCTAAAGCTCCTCCATCTGCCTCTAGAACAAGTCCAATTCTAAAAATAACTAACCTTGAGAAAAATGGTTTTTCAGCAGCTACTGCTTCCCATTTTTTGCAAAGATTAGCTAAGAAGTCTTTTCCTCCAATACTATTTTCAGTGAATTCATCAAGCAAACTTGTACCGTAGTAACCTATTGCTGATCCATTTATAATGACTTTTGGGTTAATTTTGAAATTTTTTAGGGTCTGCATCATAAATTTTGTACTATTAATACGACTATTTTCAATCGCCTGTTTTTGTAGAGAAGTCCATTTTTTTTCTGCTATTGGTTCTCCTATTAAGTTAATAATTCCATCTGCCTCTCTTAAGATATTTATAAGATTTTCGTTATTCCAGTTTTTTTCTTTTGATAAATCTATTTGCAAAAACTTAAATTTATTGAAATCTATATCAAGTTTTAATTTACTTATAGTTTTTCTACTTACAATATATATTTCATGATTTTCATTGATTAGTGTTGGTACTAATTCTTTACCAACAAATCCAGTGCAGCCAAGAAGTAAAAGACGCATATTTTTTTAATAGTTATTATTTAAGGCTATTAAATTTTTTACACGTTTGTAATTATTATTCAGTTATCAATTTTTTTAAATATTTATCAAATAAGTTTTTGTATAATAAATTTCATATAACTTTGTTGACTTTATTATGACAGATTCTATTCCAAAGAAACCTCTCAAGAAAGGAAGCTTAGTGTTTGTCGATAGAAAAAGTTTTATAAAGAGTATCGAGTCACTAGCTAGTGATAATGATCTACCTAATTATGTCTTTGAAGGCCCAGGAGAGATTCTTTTAGTCAAAGACGAATATGCTCAGGTTCGATGGCGCAGGCCTGTTCCAGATGTTTGGTTGAAATTGGATCAGCTTCAAGAATATATTCAATAAATTTTTATATCTAAGAGTTTTTATTTTTTTTATCTGCAGACATCTTTGATTGAATTCTTTTTGCTTCTTTAATCATTTCTTTACCATCAAATAAGTAATCATCAACGTATCCCTGAGTATATCTATCAAATTCTAATAGTGCATCTTTAACTTGTGAAAAACAATGATACAGATCGAGGCCTAAAACTGTAATAGACTTTGGAACTATTTTTTTGTTGTAAATTTTTTCAACTTTTTCTATTTTCTTTTGAGAAAGACTTATATAACTACAAAAATTTTCCATTAGTTGTTCATCATATGGATCCGCAGAAAGTGCTTTGATTTCGTTGTTCAAAGGTTTAATTATTTGGCTAATTGATCTATTGATCGGAGTGAATATTTCTTTAATCCATATTTCTATTTCTCTGTCTTTAATAGATGAATTATGTTTTTTTGAATTAAATTTCTCTTCCCAATTATCACTTAATGAATCAAATGATGAACTTGAAGAGAAGAAATTTCTATCATATTGTTCTTTTTTTAAAGGGTCATTTAGAATCTCCCAAGCATTTTGTATTGCAAGAAATCGTTCTTTTTCTCCCCCTGCATCAGGATGATGTTGCTTAACTAAAGAACGATATGAAGATTTAATTTCACTTCTTGTTGCATTTTGTTTGAGACCTAATTCTTCATATAAATTTTTTTCCATTTTTATAAATTAGGAATTAAAGATAACCATCTTTTCTGGCTTGAATTGATGTATTGGATTCAAACATTGCGGTTGATAAATATCTTTCACCAAAACTTGGAAGAATTACTATCAATCTTTTATTGATGAATTCTTTCCTCGCTCCGATTTTAATAGTTGCTGCTAAAGCTGCTCCGCTGCTGATACCTGATAAAAGACCTTCCAAGCGAGCTAATAAACGCCCATAATGAAATGCTTCTTCGTCATCTATTGTTATGATTTCATCAATTAATCTAGTATTTAGGACTTTCGGTACGAAACCTGCTCCTATTCCTTGAATCGAATGTGATCCTGCCTTTTCTCCAGAAATGACAGCACTTTTTTTTGGCTCTACAGCATAAATTTTGCAATTTGGATTAACCTTTTTCAAAAAACGTGCACAACCAGTAATTGTTCCTCCTGTGCCTACTCCTGATACAAGTCCATCTAAATTATTATTGGATTGGGCCCATATTTCTTGAGCCGTTGTTCTTTCATGAATATCTGGATTAGCAAAGTTTTCAAATTGATTAAATTGATAGGTATTTGCAATGCTTGAAGACAACTCAGTAGCTAAATCTAAGGCTCCTTTCATTCCTTCTTGCCCTGGCGTTAGCTGTAATTCAGCTCCATATGCTCTCAACATTGCCCTTCTTTCAATACTCATCGTATCCGGCATAGTTAATATCAATTTATAGCCTTTTGCTGCAGCAACCATTGCTAATGCGATACCAGTATTTCCACTTGTTGCTTCAATCAACGTTGTTTTATCTGGTGTTATCAATCCTTCTTCTTCAGCTTTACATAACATTGAATAAGCTATGCGATCCTTAACGGACGCTGATGGATTGAAACTTTCTAGTTTGGCTACTATTTCTGGGTAACAATTACAATACTCTTTGATTCGATTTAATTTAACTAACGGGGTATTTCCAACTAGAGAGGTTATATCATTTGCTATTTCCATGAAATGATTATTTAAATTGCAAAATTTAATCTTCTGTTTTCATAATAATTGTATTTAAAGATCTTTTGCATATATTTCTCAAAAGAATTTAATTTATAATGACTTTCTGCAGAAAAAATATTTATTATTATAAAAGGTAGTTTTTTATAAGGATTATGTACTCACTGGAACTAAGTCTGAGATATTCACCTTTTCCACTTTCAATTCAGAAGAAAGAATTTGAGGATGTTAAACGAATTTATGATGAAATTAAAAGTTCTATGAATGAATCTTTAGAATCCTCAAACTTGATTGAATTAAGATGTGACAAAGTGCAAGATAAATTAATTTCTGTCAGAGCAAAAGAAATCATTTCCGTTCAGATATATGAAAAATCATCAGTAGCAGGAGGCGCTAAAAGACCAGGATTTTCTCTCAATATAGATTGATAGAATTTATGCGAGATTCTCTCGAAAATGAAATACCTCATATTCATTTCAAAGATGTCTCTTTTTCATATCCTGGGAAAAAAGAAAATTTAATTTTTAAATGTAATTTTTCTATAAAAAAAACTGGATTTTGGATGGTCGTCGGGAAAAACGGGAGTGGAAAAAGTACCCTTCTTAAATTAATTAATGGAATAATTAAACCCAAGCATGGAGTCATTAATTCAAAAGCAAATATAGGGATGGTATTTCAAAATCCTGATCATCAAATATTGATGCCAAATTGCAGGAGCGAACTTCTGATTAATATTAACCAAAACATAAGTGATTATGAAATCAATAAAAAAATAGAATATGTACTTGCTCAGGTGGGATTGACTGGTTTTGAAAAAAGGCCAGTACATACGTTAAGCGGTGGGCAAAAACAACGCTTAACTATTGCATGCGTTCTTATTAGTAATAAGAACTTTATTCTTTTAGATGAGCCAACAGCGTTACTTGATCAAACCAGCCAATTAAAAGTCTTAAAAACTATTAAAAACCTTACAAGTGACCATAAAAAACCCTTATCCGCTTTGTGGATTACCCATCGTTATGAAGAATTAACTTATGCTGATTCAGTAGCAGAGCTGAAAAATGGTTTTTTATCTAGCTGGCAAGAACCATCAAAATTTCAATATAATTAAATCTTTTACTTGTCATAAGGCACTTTAAAGAGTTAAATTCGTTTTATATTCCTCGGTAGCTCAGCGGTAGAGCGATCGACTGTTAATCGATTGGTCGCAGGTTCGAATCCCGCCCGGGGAGTCCTCAGACTCGTTCAAGTAAGATCAGGAGACTATACGTCTCCTTTTTTATTGTTCTCGCAGGATTTTCTAGAACTCTTACTTAACCAAGATAGACCAAAAATAGTTACTTTTTCTTGAAAGTTCTTCCTATTTTTTAGCGTCATATGGTTTCAAATATGATGATAAATATCTTGATAAATTTTTAAAGGGTCATAGAGATATATCCTTTGAGGAGTTTATATATTTCAAAAAGTTATTTAAAGTCACCTTTATAAAGATGACTTTTTATTTTAATGAACCCTTACAAAAAGTGGTTAGCTGAGGATGTAATGTAAAAATTATATTCTATTAACTACAGTAAATAGAACATAATAATTTATTTTATTGGTTCTAAATTAATAATGTTTTGAAAGATTATATAATATGTTTAAAGAACAGTATATAGAACAATTGGTAATTCTCCAGACAAACAAAAAACTTACTTTTTTATTGATTTTTATGTCTTATTTAATCAAAATTTTTTCTTTTTATATGGTATGAATTACATCTTGCAGGAAATTCTAGTCATCCCACATATCCGTTTTCTCTTTATCTAGAGTATTCCTCTCAAGTAATTCTATTCTTTGTTTTTGAGAATCTATTTCTGTTTCAAGAATGTTTTTCTGATCAATGTATTTTGTTTGTATATTTTGGATAACTATTTCAAATTGCTCTCCAAAAAAATCTGACATTTCTCTCCATGCCTCCAATTCTTCTTCCTTGTCGATAGTATCGTTTATATGATGAGAAATAACTTCTAGTACAAATTGTTTAAGCTCTTGATGACCCATTGATTCAATTTTTTTTTGAATATAAAATTCTTTAAGTTTTTCTAGTTGTTTTTTTGATAAATCAGAATAGATAAATGACTTCTTTTTCATAAATATTTAAATTTTTTTTAATATAGAGAAAATTATTACTTTATACACGCAGAATAAATCAAAAACTTTAAAATCTGTAAATCCTCTTTGAAAAGTGCGAATCACCATTTAATTCCATATTTCAGATACCTTGGTATGGCAATTTAAATTAGATATTTTTTCAAAGATAAGCACAATTTTTTTCTAATATTCCACTGATTATTAAGAAAAAGTAAATAGAATCGAAAGAAATTGTAAAATTTAAACTTTTTAAAAATTTGTAATTTCTCTCTAATTCCTTGCCATTATTGAGATAATTGCTAAATCTAATTGATAAAATTGTTTACACTAATTCAGCAATCTTTAAAATTTCTTGAGAGAATTATACTACTAAAAATTTAATTTTAATTTAATAGTCTATCAATATGAAAATTTCAATCCTTTTAATTGAAGATGATCGTGATATGCGTGATTTGGTTGCAAGGCATTTAGAACATTCTGGTTTCGATGTCCAAAAAGCTGAAGATGGTATTAAAGGACAAGCACTAGCTCTTCAATACTCTCCAGATTTAATACTCTTAGATTTAATGTTGCCAAATGTTGATGGTTTAACTTTATGTCAGCGACTTAGAAGAGATGAGAGAACATCAAATATTCCAATTCTTATGATAACCGCATTAGGTGGCCTTAAGGATAAAGTTACTGGGTTCAATTCTGGAGCAGACGATTACATCACTAAACCATTCGATCTAGAAGAATTGTATGTACGCATAAAAGCATTACTAAGAAGAACCAACAGAGCACAATTAAATTCTGATAACCAGCAAGAAATATTAAATTATGGCCCTCTAACTCTTGTCCCGGAAAGATTTGAAGCTATCTGGTTTGAATCTCCTATTAGATTAACTCATCTTGAATTTGAATTACTTCACTGTCTTTTGCAGAGACATGGTCAAACTGTATCGCCAGCATCCATTCTTAAAGAAGTTTGGGGATATGAACCCGATGATGATATTGAAACAATAAGAGTTCATATTAGACACTTACGCACCAAACTAGAACCTGATCCACGTAAGCCTAGTTATATAAAAACTGTATATGGAGCTGGATATTGTCTTGAGTTACCTATTGGTTCTCAAGTCGAAACTGCGAGGCAAGAGTTTATTCAAGCAAAAAATCCTGATTTGATAAATCCTGCCTTTAATTAATTTCATATATCTTCCATTGAAATTCTTAAAAAAGTAATTTCCCATCCCAACCTTGGTTGAATGTTTTGTCTCAAAAGATATTTTAAATTTTCAAGTTTTTTAACTAAACCAATATTTTTTGTCTTTCTCCACCAAATATTTTGAATTAAATTGACTAAAGAAATCTGCTGATAAATTTCTAATTTTTCAGATATTAATTTAGAAATTTCTAATATTTCTAGGCTATTTTTTATTGGAGAATCTAATTTGCTTGTAATTTCATCTGAAAAAGAATTCCAAATTTCGATATTTTTCACAACTTGATTTGGAGATCCATTCGCAGAATTTATTAAATCTTTAAAATTCAATTTTGTATTAATGTTTAATTTTGAATTATCTAAATATTCTTTCAAAATAAACTTTATTTCTTTACTAGAAAAGGACCTAAATCTGACGATTTGACATCTTGAGATGATCGTATCTAAGAGAAGGTTTAATTTAGATGTTAGTAAAATAAAAATACCGTTACTAGGTTCTTCTAAAGTTTTTAAAAGGCAATTTGAGGCTGCTTCGTTTAAGAGGTGTGCATCAATAATTAAAACAATTTTTTTTTCTGAGTTTATTGATTTTTGACTAAGAAAAGTTTTGATATTACGTATTTGAGCAATTTTAATAATCTCAGATCCACTTTTTATTATTTTTGTAAGATCGGAACTTCCTGAACTTTTAGTTGCCGTAAGAGACTCTGGTTCAATAATTAAAAAATCAGGATGGTTATTGTTTGTAATTCTCTGTTCAATATTTTCGATGGGTGAAGACTGTTTGAGAATCTCTTTTATAAATTGAAGAGCAGTTTGCTTTTTTCCTAATCCTTTAGCACCATAAAATATGTAACCATTAGCAAATGATTTGTTTTTAATTATGTTGTTAAGACAGGTATTGACCTCTGCATTCATGAAAAAATTATTTTTTTTAACTTCAATCATTTGTTATTAGAAAATTTTTTTAGCAAAGTCTCTTTAATTTGATTAGAAATAGTATTAATATTTTGTGAAGCAGATATTACTTTCCAGTTTTTTTGTTTGGCAATTAATTTAAAGCCTTCATTTACTTTTTCTAAAAATCTAATACCTTCTGATTCTATTCTGTCTGGAATTTCATTTTTTCTTCGGAATATGCTCTCTTCTGGAGAAATTTCTAAGTAGAAAGTGAGATCAGGAGATTCTCCTTGACAAACTATTGATTCAATATTTTTAATTATTTCTAAATTTATATTTCTTCCATAGCCTTGATAAGCCAGAGTGGAGTCTGAAAATCTATCACTTATTACCCAATCATTGTTATTTAAAGCAGGTGAAATAATTTTGGAAACGTGTTCAGCTCTATCCGCTGAATAAAGCAATAATTCAGCAAGAGATGAAGGCTTGTTATTTTCATTATTATCAAGAATCAGGCCTCTAAGTTTTTTTCCTAGAAGACTGCCTCCGGGTTCTCTAGTTGTGATTAATTTAGACCCTTTCTTTATTAGACCACTTTTAGGCAGCCATTTAGATAGTTCATCTATTTGGGTAGTTTTACCACATCCATCAATACCCTCAATAACGATAAATTTTCCTTTCATTTAATCCAAAGATAAAGCATTAATTACAACTGTAATAGAGCTAATAGCCATCAATAATGCTGCGATTGAGGGGGTTAGAAGAATACCGTATTTAGGGAATAAAATGCCGGCGGCTAGAGGTATAGCGAGTAAGTTGTAACCAAAAGCCCATGTTAGATTTTGCTTTATTTTTCTTATAGTTTTTTTGGCAAGATTTAAGGCGTAGGGTAATCCATTTAGTTGATCTCCCATCAATACTACATCTGCATTTGCCTTGGCTATTTGAGTCCCTGATCCAACCGCAATTCCTAAGTCTGAAGATGCTAAAGCTGGGACATCATTAATACCATCACCAATCATTGCTACTTTATTATTAATTTTTAAATTTTCTATAGTCTTTAGTTTCATTTCGGGAAGAAGATCCCATTTTACTTCTGTTTCTTTAAAACCAATTTTTTTTGCTAAAGCTAAAACTGTTTGTTTCCTATCTCCACTTAAAATATTAATTCTAAATTTGTTTTCTCTTAAATTTTGAACTGTTTTAATTGAATCATCTCTGAGTAAATCTCCTAGGAAGATAAAGCCTAATAACTGATCTTTGATACTTACTCCAATGATAGTATTCGTTTTTGTCTCTTCATTTTCAATGATCTTTTTTGCATCACTATCAATAATTATTCCTTGACTAAGTAGCCATTCGATATTTCCAATATTAATAAGTCCATCAATCGACTCTAGTTCGCCAGAAATACCTCGACCTGAATGAGTGAAAATTTTTTTTATTGAAAATAAACTTAAATTTTGTTTTTTTGCCTCTTGAATTAAGGCATCTGCGATTGGATGTCTGCTTTCCCTTTCTAAACTGGCAGCTATTCTTAATAAATATGAATGATCATCATTATTTTTATAATCAACAACGAAGGGCTTACCTTTTGTTAAAGTACCTGTCTTGTCAAAAATAATGTGATTAATTTTTGAAGCCATCTCTATTTTGTCCCCGCCTTTAAATAAAACTCCTTTTTTTGCTGCTTTACCTGATGCGACAGTTATTACAGTTGGGGTGGCTAAACCTAATGCACAAGGACAAGCTATCACTAAAACAGCAATTGACAATTGAATGGCTAAACTAAGGAAATTCTCAGCTCCACTACCAAGCGAACTATGAAGTGTATGGCTTGAGTGAGTGATGAATTGATTATCATGATTTAATAAATCTGGCCAAATGTTTTTTGCCCCCTTCCACCAAAACAGGAAGGTTAACGTAGCAAAAATAAGTACAAAGTAAGTAAATTTGCCTGCAATTTCATCAGCAATTCTTTGAATGCGAGGCTTTCTAGCGTTTACAGATTCAATAAGATTTACTAGTTTTGCAAGAGAAGAATCACCTCCTACCTTTTGTACTTTAAGTCTGAGAGTTGAATTAAGATTTAAAGACCCGCTAGATAGATTGTCACCTTCTTTTACCTCGATAGGTTTGGATTCTCCAGTAATATGTGAAACATCAATATATGAATTTCCTTGAGTAACAATGCAGTCAGTTGGTACTCTATCTCCTGCTAAAACTTGAATCTCTTGATCAGGCAATAAATTGTTTACCCTTATTGATTTTATTTGATTATCTTCTGTGTAGATATTTGCTATTTCTGGTTGAAGATCTAATAACTCTCCAATGGATGAACTCGTTTGGTATCTCGCTCTTTCCTCTAAAAAACGCCCAATCAATATAAAGCCTAATAGCATAACTGGTTCATTAAAAAAACAAGGAAAACCAGCGGCAGGAAATATTAATGATAAAAGACTTGTCGTATATGCGCTAGTGACTCCAAGAGCTACTAGAGAATCCATATCCGGATGTTTCTTAATAAATGACTTAAATCCATTAATAATTATTCCTCTGCCGGGGAATAATAGAGCTAATGTTGCTAACGAAGCGTGAAAAAATATATTGCCTAATATTGGAAAATTTATATATCTTCCTTCTGCTAGATGTCCTAAACCTGAAAATAACAAAAGTAATAAAGCAAAAGTTAGTTTTTTCCATTGATTATTCCACTTCTTTTTTTTTTCTAATTCTGCCTTATTTATTTTTTTTGAATAATCATTTATGTAAATCTTTGATGGGAAACCATTCTCTTTTAGATTTTTGAGAACTGTTTCTATTTCTATATGTTTCTGGGTAATTTCAAAATATGCACTTTCAGTTAGTAAGTTAACAGAAACATTTTCAATACCATCAGAATTATTCAATATTTTTTCAACAGTACTTACACAACCTCCGCACTTCATTCCTGTAATGCTTAATTGAATGCTTTTCATATTTTTCACTAATGAAGCAAATTAATGCTTGCCCTTTTTTTTAACTATAATAATAAATGTAATAGACTTTTTAAATAGTAATTTTTTAAATTACTATATTAATTTTATTAGTTTTAGAGCGGTGCCAAGTAATCAAAACAGAGACAATTTTATCGATAAAGCTTTTACTGTTATTGCTGAATCAATAGTAAAAATAATGCCTATTGCAGAGAAAGAAAAAAAAGCATATATCTACTATAGAGATGGACTAGCTGCCCAAAATAATGGGGATTATTCCGAAGCATTAGAGTATTACAAAGAGAGTTTACTACTTGAAGAAAATAAAATTGATAGGGGTGAGACTCTAAAAAATATGGCAATAATATATATGAGTAATGGGGAAGAGGATTTGTCTATCGAAACTTATGAAAAAGCATTAGTAGAAAATCCAAAACAGCCATCATGCCTGAAAAATATAGGTTTAATTTATGAAAAAAGGGGAAGAAATGCTGAGCAAAATGGTGATTTAGATCAGAGTGATATTTGGTTTGATAAAGCTGCTGAAGTCTGGTCTAAAGCTGTGAGATTATATCCTGGTGGGTATCTAGATATTGAGAATTGGTTGAAAAATTCAGGCAGAAGCTCAATTGATATGTACCTTTGATTTTTTATTTTGATAAGGAATAATTAACTGCTTCTTTAATATTGGATATCTCTTTGATGTTTATTAAATCTTGAAAATTAATATTTAGTTCCTCCTCTAGTTTTGGCACCACGATATTTTTTATCCCTAGTCTTACAGCTTCTTCTATTTTTGTCCGAAGGTTATTCGATTTTCTAACTTGACCGCTCAAACCTAATTCCCCAATAAATGAGGTACTAGCCAAAGGAGGAATATTTTTCAAACTTGATACAATTGATATTGCTACACCTAAGTCAGATGAGGGATCATTAATCTCAAAACCTCCACCAGTTGCTATATAACAATCAAATTCAGATAATTTTATCCCTACGTGTTTTTCTATAACAGCAAGAATTTGATGTAATCTATTTATGCTGATTCCTGTTGTAGTTCGTCTTGGGTTACTATAGAAAGTTTTATTTACTAGTGCTTGTATATCAACTGCTAATGGTCGGGTACCTTCATTTGTAATCGTAGTTGTTACCCCTGAAATATTTTCTTTATTCGTAAAAATTGAACTTGGGTTTTTTATCTCTCGTAAACCCTCTTCAAGCATTTCAAAAATTCCAATTTCAAAGGTTGATCCAAATCGATTTTTTATACTTCTTAGTAATCTATGAGATGAAATATTATCTCCTTCAAAGTTTATTACTGTATCGACTAAATGTTCAAGCGTTTTAGGGCCAGCTAAAGCACCATCTTTGGTTACATGACCAATTATTAGAAAGGCAATATTATTGTCTTTGGCTAGATTTTGCAATTCAGAAGAACATGCTCTAACTTGAGAAACTGATCCTGGCGAACTTTCCATTTCATGATTATGAATGGCTTGAATACTATCAATAATTGCGAAACTTGGATTTACACGTTTGATCTCTTCAATAATTAGGGATAAATTCGTTTCTGCAAAAATTTTTAAATCAATACTGTTTTGATTTAATCTTTCCCATCTTATTTTTACTTGTTCTAAGGATTCTTCTGCAGTTATATATAAAACTTTCTCATTGAGAGATATTTTCCCTGCTGATTGAAGAACTATTGTGCTTTTACCTATACCTGGTTCTCCTCCAAGTAAGACAACAGATCCAGGCACTATTCCACCTCCAAGAACTCGATCAAATTCTCTAAAACCACTTGTAAATCTTGATATTTTTTTTGATGAAATTTCATTAAAAGGGATAGATTTCTTATTATTTTTAATATCTTGATGTTTAGATTTCTTGCTTTTAATTTCTTCGACAATTGAATTCCATGAGTTGCAATTAAGACATTTCCCAAAGTATTGAGAAGTTTCAGTTCCGCAATTTTGACAAATAAAAGTCGATAATTTGCTAGACATTTAGTTTTTGAATAAAGTATTAGAACTAGAATGTTTGGGATATTGCCCCTCTACAAGTTAGATTAGGATAATAATTAATTCTCTTACTGATTAGCTAATAGAAACAAATGGCTCTATCTAGTCAAACTAAAGAAACAATTCTTGTCGCAGATGACGAGGCAAGTATTAGAAGAATTCTGGAGACGCGCCTCTCCATGATTGGTTACAAAGTCGTAACTGCAAGTGATGGTAAAGAAGCACTAAAGTTATTTAAAGATTATGAGCCTGATTTAGTCGTGCTTGATGTTATGATGCCAAAATTAGATGGCTATGGAGTGTGTCAGGAATTAAGGAAAGATTCAGACGTTCCAATTGTTATGTTAACTGCATTAGGAGATGTTGCAGACAGGATAACAGGTTTAGAATTAGGGGCTGATGATTATGTTGTTAAACCATTTAGTCCCAAGGAATTAGAAGCTAGGATTAGATGCGTTTTAAGAAGAATTGACAAAGAACAAATTCCTGGAATGCCTAATTCAGGATTAATTTTGGTTACTGATATAAAAATAGATACAAATCGAAGACAAGTTTTTAAAAGTGATGAGAGAATTAGATTAACTGGAATGGAATTTAGTCTTTTAGAGCTTTTGGTAAGCAGGTCAGGCGAGCCATTTAGTAGAGGAGAAATTTTAAAGGAAGTTTGGGGATATACACCCGAGAGACATGTAGATACAAGAGTAGTCGATGTTCATATATCGAGATTAAGATCAAAACTTGAGGCTGATCCGGCAAATCCTGAATTGATATTAACAGCAAGGGGCACAGGATATCTTTTTCAGAGGATTGTAGATCTTGCTCCTTTTGATGGTAAATAAATGGGCAAGGAAAGTGTACAAAAAATTAATAAGCCTAGAGCTATCAGAAGATTAGTTATTTGGTACAAGAGAAATTCGGCCGTAACTTCTATAGTTGATACTGCTGCTAGTTCAGCTGTAACGGCTAGTAATGTAGCGGGTAATGTAGTTTCTGGCGCAGGCTCTGTTGTGAGCACAGCAAGTAATGTTGCTAGTAATGTTGCAGGTAATGTTGCAGGTAATGTAGTTTCAAGCGCTGAATCTGTTGTGAATACTGCCAGCAGTGTTGTTTCAAGTGCTAGTTCAATAGCTAAAAATACATTACAGCCATTAGTTTTTGACCCATTAAAAAGATTACAAAATAATGATAATGTTTTAGATAGGGTGGAGGAATCTCAATCTAAAAGAGTTTGGATAGCAGTGGATGGGATGGGTGGAGATCATGCCCCTGGTCCAATTCTTGAGGGTTGCCTCGAAGCAATAAGTAGATTTCCAATAAATATAAAGTTTGTTGGCAAAATTGAAAAAGTTAAACATGTAGCAGAAAAAACTGGTTTGGCAGAATTATTAGAAAATGAAGTTGAGAATAATCGTCTTGAATTAATTGATAGTGGAGAGCCTATTAGCATGAATGAAGAAGCTACTGCAGTTAGAAAAAGAAAAAACGCGAGTATAAACGTTGCTATGGATTTAGTGAGAAATAATAAAGCTGAAGCTGTTTATTCAGCGGGGAATTCGGGAGCAATGATGGCTTCTGCCATATTTAGAATTGGGAGATTAAAAGGTATTGATAGACCAGCCATAGGAGCATTATTTCCAACAAGGGATCAAACTCGCCCGGTATTAGTTTTAGATGTCGGTGCAAATACTGATTGTAAGCCATCTTATCTGCATCAATTTGCTCTTCTAGGTAATATTTATGCAAAAGATGTTTTACAAGTAAAAAAACCAAGAATTGGCCTTTTAAATATAGGAGAAGAAGAATGCAAAGGTAATGATTTATCCCTAAAAACATTTGAATTATTATCTTCTGATAAAAGTTTTGATTTTGGAGGTAATTGTGAAGGCCGAGATGTATTATCAGGTAATTTCGACGTAGTAGTATGTGATGGATTTACTGGCAATATATTACTGAAATTTCTTGAATCTGTTGGAGGAGTTTTATTAGATATTTTGAGATCTGAGCTGCCGCGTGGAAGAAGAGGGAAAGTTGGTTCTGCTTTTTTAAAAAGTAATCTACTCAGAATTAAGAAAAGGTTAGATCATGCTGAACATGGGGGAGCTTTATTACTTGGAGTAAATGGTATTTGCGTTATTGGTCATGGAAGTAGCAAATCTTTATCAGTGGTTAGTGCACTTCGCTTGGCTCACTCCGCAGTGAATCATGGTGTTATGGACAATTTAAATCAACTCCAAAAGCTTCAAGTTTTAAATTCATAAAACATATTGAGTCAAATTTATGTTTGACTAATATAAGTAACTTAAGAACTCTTTTGCAAGGAATAAATTTTAATCAGATCGGAGTATCATTCAAGGGAAGCGGAAGTTATGTACCTGATCAAATTTTAACCAATCAAAAAATTAGTCAGAAGGTTGATACAAGCAATGAATGGATAAAATCTAGAACGGGCATTTCTGAGAGAAGAATTTCTAACTTAGGAGATAATGTGAATGAGATGGGTTATAAGGCGGCTCTAGCCGCTGTAGAAATGGCTAATTGGGATATTAAAACGATTGATTTAATTGTTTTAGCTACTTCTACTCCGCATGACTTATTCGGATCAGCGCCATCCATTCAAGCTAAATTAGGGGCAGCTAATGCTGTTGCTTTCGATTTAACTGCGGCATGTAGTGGTTTCTTATTTGCCTTAATTACAACCTCACAATTTTTAAAAGGGGGTAGTTTTAAAAGGGCTATTGTTATAGGAGCAGATCAATTATCAAGTTTTGTTGATTGGAATGATAGAAGAAGTTGTATTCTCTTTGGAGATGGTGCAGGTGCATTAGCAATTGAAGCCACTAATAAATGTGATAATTTAATTGGTTTTGATATGAGAACAGATGGAGAAAGGGGTTCTTTTCTTAATCTTTCATCAAAAAATAACAAGGATTCAATAATTGATAACATCAATTTTTCAAGTGGAGCTTTTTCTCCAATTCAAATGAATGGTCAGGAAGTATATAAATTTGCAGTTAGAGAAGTTCCGATAATTCTAGAAAAGTTGTTTAAAAAAATGAATTATACTTCCAATGAAGTTGATTGGCTTGTATTGCATCAAGCCAATCAAAGGATATTGGATTCTGTAGGGGACAGGTTAAAAATTCCTAGAGAAAAAATTCTTAGCAATTTAGAAAAATACGGCAATACTTCAGCAGCAACAATTCCACTAGTGATGGATGAGGCTATTAGAAAGAATAGAATTAAACAAAATGATATTATTGCCACAAGTGGTTTTGGTGCTGGGTTAAGTTGGGGTGCAGCCCTCATTAAATGGGGTTAAAAAAAAAAGGAGCATTATGACAGTTGCATGGGTATTTCCTGGACAGGGTTCTCAAAAAATTGGAATGGCAAAACAAATTGAAAATTTGCCCAATACAAAAGAGAGGTTTAGTTATGCATCTGAAATTTTTGACAGGAATTTATTTGAAATTTGTGAGTTAAATCCTGAACCAACAAATCCTCTTTTTGATTTAAATAACACAATAAATACACAAATTTGTCTTTTTTTAGTTGAATCAATTCTATTAGATGCGTTAAAGGAAAATGAATTTAAACCAACTTATGTCGCTGGGCATAGTCTAGGAGAAATCACTGCACTATATTGTGCGGATGTTTTTTCATTCGAAGATTGTGTTTCTCTAATAAAAGAGAGGTCTCAATTAATGGTGAATGCTGGGAAAGGAGCTATGGCAGCAGTAATTGGTTTTGATAGAAATCAACTTGATCTATTAGTACAAAAAATTGATGATGTTGTAATTGCTAATGATAATAGTTCTTCTCAAGTTGTCTTATCAGGATCTAATGATGCATTAAATAATTTATCGAGAGAAATTTCTTGTAAAAGATTTTTGAAATTAAATGTTTCAGGTGCATTTCATTCGCCATTTATGAATGAACCTTCATTAAAATTTTCAGAGTATTTAAAACAGATTAAATTTAATAATCCCTCTTTCCCAGTAATAAGCAATAGTGAACCGTCACTTTGTAGTGATCCAAACGAGCTTAAAATTAGATTAGAAAAGCAAATGTGTAATGGAGTGAGATGGCGAGAAACTATGGATTTAATCGCAAAAGATAGTGATCTTCATATTGTTGAAGTTGGTCCTTCAAATGTCCTAAGCGGTTTAGGAAAAAGACATCTTAAAGATGTAAAGATTTCTCAAGTTTCATCTTCTGATCAAATATCATATTAATTTGTATGAAAAATCATACTATTCAAAAATTAATCTATGAATTAGTTAGCAAGGTTTTTGTATTTCCTATTTATAAAATTGTATTTAAAGGTCATTTAATAGGTAGAGACAATATTCCACAAAAAGAATCTTTTATAATGGTTTCTAATCATGGTTCTTTACTTGATCCCCCTTTATTAGGACATGCTCTTGGACGTAACATATCTTTTATGGCTAAGGCTGAGCTTTTTAAAATTCCTTTTCTTGGATTTATTATCAAGGCTTGTGGAGCTTATCCGGTAAAAAGAGGCATTGCTGATAAAAATACAATTAAAGTAGCATGTAAAAAATTATCAAATGATAATTCTATTGGAATTTTTATTGATGGCACTCGTCAAAAAAATGGTCGAGTAAATAAGCCCAAACAAGGTGCAGCATTATTAGCCTTTAAAAATCAAAAATTATTATTGCCTGTTGCAATAGTTAATTCTCATAGACTAATAAGATTTAAATTCTTTTTTCCTTTATTTTCAAAAATAGTTATTAAAGTCGGAAAACCTGTCCAACCACCACAAAGTTCATCAAGAGATGATCTGAACTCTGTAACAATGCACCTTCAAGATGAAATTAATAATTTGATTGGATGAATCTCAGTTAATTGGAGAAATAGGGTAAAGAGGCAAAACGTTTTTCCAAGAATCTACATTGGGATTTAATAAATTTTTATTTGATAAATCTAATAGTTCTTTCAAATCTTCTTTATCATCGTAAATAGCCTCAAAAAAAAGTTCTTTACTCTCAAGTTTTTTAACAACTTTTGGTAAAACTGTTTCTCGAATGACCAATTCCGAGTCGGTTTTTTCGTGATGACAAATTTCATATTTTCCTGCAATAAAACCCTTTCGTTTTAATTTTTTGTAAATCCAGAATGATTTTTTGTTTGTAAAGATATGATTTTTTGATGCAATTCTTTTTGCTATTATTTCAAATGAACTAAAACTGTCTAGAGGACAATTTATTTGTTGTGAAATAGTTCTTGCTAAAACTACAATAAGTCGTGAAGCATTAAAATTTGCTGGCCCTATGCTGACAGATATTTTATTTATTTTTTTTAAATTCTCTTTGGAAATGAATTTATAAAGATCATTAATTAAGTTGTTGCATAGGTCATTATCAAATTTTTTGATAAATAATTGATCCGATTCAAGGTTATTGTTTTTTCTATAACCAAAGCCAAAAGAATTGTCTGTGCTATGAATAACTAATGTAGGATAATTATTTCTTTGTTTGAGTTTATTTGTCATCTATTACCTTTAAAAGGTAACTCCATACTTGGATTATACTTAGACCATTTACCAAATTCACTTTCAAAACTTTCACAAGATTGAACATCCCAATCAGTTTTATAAACACCATTATTATCTTCAACTATATTGACATGAATGAATGGTTTTTTAGCTTTAAAATCAGGTAGATCACAAATATGGTCAACACCATGATTATTCTCAACATCATGATATGTGATACATCTATCAACCCATTTACAGTTGATGCAAATGCACATAATAAAAAAATAAAATGAAAAGCAGCTTTTACAAAGATCATACACTAATAATTGATGAATTAGAGACAAGTATAAAATTTCATAATTTAAATTTTATTTTAGATTTTTTACCTAGAGGATCATATTTGGTGGGCGGTTACATAAGAGATATTATTTTGGGAAGAGAACCTGAAAAGGTAGATGTTGATATTGTGGTACCTTTTAATGCAATTGAAATTGGGAAAAAGATTTCAGATAATATTGGATCAAAATTTATAATCTTAGATGAAAAAAGAGAAGTAGTAAGAATTATTTTTAATCATCTTTATATCGATATTGCTAATCAAGTATCATCTACAATAGAGGGAGATTTGTGTTCTAGAGACTTTTCGATTAATTCAATTGCTTTCTTATTTGATAAGAAGTGTTTGTTTGACCCATTGAATGGTCTTAAAGATTTAGAGATTTCTTTGCTTAGAACTCATACTGAAAACAATTTACTTAATGATCCTCTACGAATATTAAGATGTTTTCGATTTGTTTCAGAATTGAATTTTAAAATAGATTTAGAATTGGTTGATTTTATAAAAAAAAATAAAGGGAAATTATTCATAGTTGCCAAAGAAAGGATAAATTATGAAATACAAAAAATAGTAAATGGTAAAAATGCTCTTGAGGCGGTAATTTTGTTAAAAAAATTTAAAATATTTGGATCTGATAATTTTTATAAAAATTCTTTTTTTTTGGATTTAAAGAAAATTAATTATGAAGAACTTTATCAGGATGAAAAAGAAAAATTTCTACCATCATTTTTTATTGCTCAAATTTTAGATGTTGAATTATTAGAGAAACTTAAATTTAGTAAAGCTGAAATTGCAAAAACTAAATTATTACGAAAATGGCACTTTTTGCTGGAGACAAAAAATATCACTCAATTAACTGAATCAGATAGATATAAATTACATAAAGAATTAGAGATCTTTCTTCCATCTTTTATTTTTTATTTACCTCAAAACTTACGATTAGATTGGCTTCATAGGTGGAGAGATAATGATGATAAATTATTTCATCCTTCAAACTTACTTAATGGTGACGTAATTAAAAAAAATTTAAAAATTAAGGATGGGCCTATCTTAGGACAGCTTTTACAGTATCTTTCTAAAGAGCTTGCTTATAATAGATTGAATAATTTTGATGAAGCAATTTATAAAGCAAAGCAATGGATTGAACAAAATGCGCCAAAATGTGATTAAATACACATAGCTTAGTTTTGTTTAGAAGTTCAGACTTCAAAATCATTTTTAAAAAATTTATGAGCATTCGCATTTACATTGGCAACTTACCACAAGGATTTAATCCAAAAGAATTTGATAAACTTTTAAAGTCAGTTTCTGATTCGATTAGATTTAAAGCAGTTCTAGACAAGGAAACTAAGGAATGCAGGGGGTTCGGTTTTGCTGCAACTAATAATGAAGACAATGCTAATTTATTAATTCAAAAGTTAAACGGTTTTGAATTTAATGGTTCTAAATTAAGAGTAGAGCTATCAGAAAAGAAAGATTCTCCTTCAAACAAAAGAAATAGCGCAAAATTAAATAAGAATAAGAAGAGGAAAGACTTTAAGAAAATCGTTCATAGTGATGCTCCAAACCTGGAAGCTCCTGATCCAAGATGGGCTGGAGAACTTTCTAAATTAAAAGATTTGTTGGCTAATCAGAAGACTCCTGCTTAGTTATTTAATTCGAGAAATTAAAAAAGATATTGGAATCTCAAGAGCTTTTACTGAATTTTTTACGAAAGCCCTATTGTTAAAAACATCATAATCTAATCTTTCAATAGAATCTAATATTCCTCTGTAAAGACGTAAAGAAGTCCATACTGGCCATCTCGCATCAGAAGATAGCCACTTAATACCATCTTCTGACTTTTGAAACCAGTCTCGAGCCCTAGTTAATTGAAAGTTCATCAGTGATTTCCACTGCTTATTTATTTTTCCTTTTAAAAGTTCTTCTTCAGAATAATTAAATTTTTCAATATCCGCTTGAGGGAGATATATTCTTCCTCTATGTCTATCTTCGCCTACATCCCTTAATATATTTGTTAATTGATTGGCAATTCCTAAAGCTATAGCTGCTTCAGAGGGGTCAGGCATTTCACTCCATGGAGCTGATGTATAAGCGCTGTCAATACCCATCACATTCTGAGTCATTAAACCAACAGTCCCTGCGACTCTATAACAATAGAGTTTTAATTCATCAAAATTTTTGTATCTAAATTTATTTAAATCCATTCTCTGGCCATCTATCATGTCTAGATAAGGTTGAATACTTTGTGGATATTTCTCGATTGTATCTAATAAAACTGAATCTAATTCAGATTTAATATTCCCTTTAAATACATTTTTAGTATTTTCTTCCCATGCATCTAGATTGTCTGAAAGCTCATCTTGCGATTTAGTTGATGCTTCTATGCTATCCATTATTTCATCTGTTCTTCTACACCATACATAGATAGCCCAAATAGCTTTTCTCTTTTCTTGAGGTAACAGGAGAGTTCCCAAGTAAAAAGTTTTAGCCCATTGTTGGGTTTCTTTTCTGCATATTTCGTATGCTTGATCTAGTTGAGAAATAGAATTTTTCAAAAAGCTTTAGATGAATTTGAGAATTATGTAAATTTTATTAAGAGACATTTTGAGGGGTTTTGGAATACTCTTTATTAATTGATTCTGCGCATAATTTACCACTTAAAACAGCTCCTTCCATAGAAGCTAAATATTTTTGCATTGTATAATCACCAGCTAAGAAAAAGTTTTTTATGGGGGATTTTTGACTAGGTCTGAACTCTTGACATCCAGGGACTGCCTTATAGACAGATCTGGGAGTTTTAACGACTTTATATTTCCTTAATTTTGTCTTATCGTCACCCATAAAATGTGTTGGGAACAATTTCTTCAGCTCTTCAATAGTTGCATCAACAATGTCTTGATCGCTTCTATTAATCCAATCTTTTGCCGGTGCAAACACTAATTCGAGCATTGATCTATTTGGATCTTCGTATTCTTTACATGTAATACTCATATCTGCATAAACACTGAGAAGTGGCGATCTGCTAAATAGTAGATGATCAATATCTGTTAATTTTTTGTCAAACCATAAGTGAATATTAATTACTGGCACACCATTTAAGCCATCTAATTTAGAAAAAGTATCCAATCCTTTCCATTGTTTGGGGATCATTAATTTAAAGAGATCTACAGGCATTGCACTTACATATGCATCGGCCGTTAGCTCTTTCTTTTCGTTTTTATCTAAAGAGGCAATAGTAAAGCTTTTAACGGTGCTATCCTCATTGAGGTTGATTTGCCTTAGTGGACTATTCATATGAACTTCTCCACCACGTGCGGTAATATAATCAACCATTGGCTGGCAAAGTCTTTCCGGAGGAGCTCCGTCAAGGAATGCCATTTTAGAACCATTTTTTTCTTGTAAGAATCTATTTAAAGCTGTTAATAAAACTGTAGATGATATTTCATCCGGCCCAATGAAATTAAGAGCTTTACTCATGGCTATAAAAACTTCATCATTAACTCTTTCTGGAATATTGTGCTCTTTTAGCCAATCTGTCCATGATTTCGTATCGCATTTATCCAAGTATTTTTGGCCTCTCAACATTGCAGGCACTAAACCTAATCCAAATAGAATCTTTTCATTCCATGAAAGCATATCATTATTACTTAGTATTGCTGAAACTCCATTAACGGGAGCAGGTATATCGGGAAAATCAAATCTACTGTAAGTTCCAGGCTCTGATGGCTGATTAAAAATCATTGAATGACTTTTCCATTGGAGTCTGTCTTCAATATCTAATTCTTTGAAAAGTTGCAACATGTTTGGGTAGGCCCCAAAAAATATATGTAAACCTGTTTCATACCAATCTCCATCTTCATCTTTCCATGCAGCAACTTTCCCACCTAGAACATCTCTAGCTTCTAATACAATTGGAATGTGTCCATTATCGACTAGATATTTAGCACATGATAAACCCGCTAAACCAGCACCTGCAATTACAACACGCATTCTTTAATCAAGAAATAAATTAACACTTAATAATAAGCTACATTAAAGTTAGAACATAATAGTTTTTTTCGTTGATTATTTTGTAAAATTATGGAAAAAATGCTTTTAAAATCGACTACAAGACATGTAAGAATTTTTACTGCCGAAGTAGTTGATAAGAAATTGAAATTTCATCCAAACAAACTAACTCTTGATTTAGATCCCGATAACGAATTTATTTGGAACGAAGATTCCATAAACAAAATAAATGAAAAATTCAATTTGTTAATCAAAGAGAGAGCAGGAATGGATTTAGATGATTACGAACTTCGAAAAATAGGATCAGAAATCGAAGGTTTAATCAAATTTTTGCTTCAAAATGGTCAACTAAGTTATAACCCTGATTGCAGAGTAATGAATTATTCAATGGGTTTACCAAAGTCAAATGAAGTGCTGTGAATAGATCATCCTCGAATAGAAGGCCAAGGAGAGGCTCAAATAGAAGTTATTACCCTCCAAATTCTAGAGACATGGATTCGTATGGACAAAGAAGCGGCAGATTGCCTGCTTCTTCTGAACAAAAGATTAATTTCAGTACAGGAACCATTGCCGTGCTTGCTGGAGTACTAATTTTAGGAGTTGGTATTGGGAGCGCTATTACAAGTACAACAGACGGTGGACAGGGAAACATAGCTAGTCAACAACAATTAGATATGGCTGTTCCAGACCCTGAGTTTTGCAGACAATGGGGAGCTAGTGCTTTTGTAATTGATGTTGAAATGTATACAACTCTTAATCCATCTACTAGTTTTGTAACTCAACCAGCTCTTCAGCCGGGTTGTGTGATTAGAAGAGAGAATTGGACAGTTTTACAAAAACAGGGCGCAATTAGTAATGAAGATGTTAGAGAATGTAAGCAAAGGATGAATACTTTTGCTTACATTGGATCTATAAGAGATAAGCCAATAGTCAAGTGTGTTTACCAAACTGATGTAAATGAAAATAAATTTATTATTAAAGGCGATGGACAAGCCGAAGACGGAGGAGTAGGTATTAATAAAGAAGCAATTCAGTTTTGACCAAAATTATATATGTCTTAAAGGGCTTTTTAAACTGGCAAATTGTGGCAGAATATTTTTCTTAAAGACTTCTGACGCTCTTGATGTATATCTTGACGGATTAGTAATTAATTTAAGTTCTCTTTTAACCTCTAAGTCAGCAATGAATGCTTTGTGGATTGTTCCAGCCGATAATTCTCTTTCAATAGAAACCACAGGCAAAAAGGAAGCACCTAAACCTGATTGAACTGCATTCTTGATTGCTTCAAGAGAGTTAAGTTCCATCTCAATTTTTAATCTTTGAATATCAAGCCCAGAGTCTTGAAGAAGTTTGTCAACAACTTTTCTTGTTGTAGATTGAGAGTCTAATGTTACAAAATTTAATTTATATAAGTCTTCTTTTAAGAGCTCTTTTTTGGTCGAAAGTGGATGTTTAGAGGGTAAAACTAATGCCAATTCATCTGTGGCATATGGAATTACCTGTAGCAAATTTTCTAAATCTCCAGGTAATTGTCCGCCGATAATAGCTAAGTCGATTTGTCCATTGGCGACACTCCAGCCAGTTCTCCTAGTACTGTGAACTTGAAGTTGAACAGATACATCAGGGTATTTTTGTCTAAATACTCCTATCATTCTCGGCATTAAATAGGTCCCAGTAGTTTGGCTTGCTCCAATGACTAGAGTTCCTCCTTTTAAGCTATTTAAATCTTCAATAGCTTTACAAGCTTCGTCACATTGATTCAAAATTCGTTCGCAATAATCAAGTAATAGTCTGCCTGCTTCAGTTAATAGAGCCTTCCTACCACCTCTATCGAAAATAGTGATTTCAAGTTGTTTTTCGAGATTTTGTATTTGTAAACTTACAGCAGGTTGGGTTATATATAGGAGATCTGCAGCTTTTTTAAAACTTCCTTGAGCTGCTATAGCTTTTAGTATTCTTAATTGGTCGAGTGTAAATGGTAATTCTGGCATCTATTATGCCTACAATTAATTATAATTCTAATGCTTAGAAGCATACTTGTTAAGAACAAAAATTTTTTAATAATTCAACTATATGGAGACTCATAAAACTTCTCTTATAATCTTACTTTTGATTTTGATTTTTGCAGTAATTCATAGTGGTGGAGCTGCCTTAAGAATCAAGGCAGAATCTATTATGGGCCCGAGGTTATGGAGATTATGTTTTGTTTTTTTAAGCTTGCCATCTGCAGTAATCTTAATTAGTTATTTTTTGGCTCATAGATATGACGGAATCAGATTATGGAATTTACAGGGTAATAATTTTGTTTTTATGGTGGTTTGGATCTTAACTGCAATAAGTTTTTTATTTTTATATCCCGCTACTTACAATTTGCTAGAAATTCCGTCGGTTTTAAAACCTAAAGTACGAATTTATGGAACTGGGATAATGAGAATTACAAGACATCCACAAGCATTTGGTCAGATAATTTGGTGTTTTGCTCATACTTTATGGCTTGGGACATCATTCACATTAATAACTTCTATTGGCTTAATTTTGCATCATCTTTTTGCAATTTGGCATGGGGATAGGAGATTATCAAATAGATTTGGAGAAGAATTTGAAAAGTTTAAAAAAAATACTTCGATTATCCCTTTTATGGCAATACTGGAAGGGAGACAAGAATTTAAGTTTAGAGAATTCTTTAGGTTATCTCAACTTGGTATATTGATCGCAATAGGAGTAATTTGGTGGTCTCATCAGTACATTAATATTGCTGTTAAAACATTTAATTCATCATTTTTGTCTGAATTTTTCAATTGACAGTTTAAAATCAAGATACAAATATTTCAAAACATGCCTCAAGCTTCAGAAATTGCCTGGATAATTCCTGTTTTCCCACTTATTGGAGCAGTTCTTTCTGGCTTAGGACTAATAAGCATCAACAAGAAAATCAATAATTCAAGAGAAATTGTTTCTGTAGGTCTGATTTCTTTTGTTGGGATTTCTGCAGTAATTAGTTATAAAGCTCTAATTGAACAAGTTAATGGTTATCAATCAGTAGAGAAATTATTCGTATGGGCCAATGCTGGTGATTTCACAATTCCAATGGGATTTGTTCTTGATCCTTTGGGAAGTGTAATGCTTGCATTAGTAACTACAATAACTTTGCTGGTAATGATTTACTCGCATGGTTATATGTCGCATGACAAGGGTTATGTCAGATTTTTTACATATTTAGCATTATTTAGTAGTTCAATGATGGGATTAATAGTTAGTCCGAATTTATTAGAAATTTATGTTTTTTGGGAATTAGTTGGGATGTGTTCTTACTTATTGGTTGGTTTTTGGTATGACAGGGATGGCGCTGCACACGCTGCACAAAAAGCATTTGTTGTTAATAGAGTTGGAGATTTTGGATTATTATTGGGAATTCTTGGCTTATTTTGGGCAACAAATAGTTTTGATTTTAATGAAATAGCTACTGGAATTTCTCAATCAATATCTGACAATTCGATACCCATTTGGGCTGCTTTGTTACTTTGTTTTTTAGTTTTTTTAGGGCCAATGGCAAAATCTGCTCAGTTTCCTCTTCATGTGTGGTTGCCTGATGCGATGGAAGGCCCGACACCTATTTCTGCACTTATCCATGCTGCAACAATGGTTGCTGCAGGAATATTTCTTGTAGCAAGACTTCAACCTTTGTATTCATTATTTCCTTCAATTCAGTTCATTATTGCTTTAGTTGGCACTATAACTTGTTTTTTAGGAGCTTCTATAGCTTTGACCCAAATGGATTTAAAAAAAGGTTTAGCTTATAGCACAGTTTCTCAGCTTGGTTATATGATGCTGGCAATGGGTTGTGGAGCACCAGTAGCAGGAATTTTTCATCTAGTGACTCATGCTTGCTTTAAAGCAATGCTATTTTTGGGGTCAGGGTCAGTAATACATGCTATGGAAGAAGTAGTTGGCCATCAGCCCGTATTAGCTCAAGATATGAGATTGATGGGCGGTTTAAGAAAAAAAATGCCATTTACATCAACAACATTTTTAATAGGTTGTGTGGCAATTAGTGGAATTCCACCATTGGCAGGTTTTTGGAGTAAAGACGAGATACTAGGAAATGCTTTTATATCATTTCCAGCTTTTTGGTTCGTAGGACTTCTAACAGCTGGTATGACTGCTTTTTATATGTTTAGACTTTATTTTTTGACATTTGAAGGAGATTTTAGAGGGGAGAACAAAGAATTGCAAAAAGAGCTTCTCATAGCCTCTAAAACAAACCTAGATGAAGAACATGAAGAACATGAAGAACATGGCTCTATTCATGAGTCACCTTGGTCAATGACATTTCCCTTGGTATTTTTAGCTGTACCCTCTGTAATTATCGGTTTTATGGGACTTCCATGGGATAGCAAAATTGCAAATTTACTAGATCCTGAAGAAGCAGAAACTGTTTCTACAGCCTTCGAATTAAAAGAATTTTTGCCTTTAGCAATAGCGTCAGTTCTTATTGCATCAGCTGGAATCATTATTGCTTATCAGGCATATTTTGCGAAAAAAATTAATTTATCTGTTTTATTTGCCGAAAAGTTTCCTAGTATCAATCAATTTTTATCTAATAAATGGTATCTAGATGATATCAATGAAAAACTTTTTGTTAAGGGTAGTAGAAAACTTGCTAAAGAAGTCTTAGAAGTTGATTCTAAGGTCGTAGATGGTGTCGTTAATCTCACAGGACTTGTAACTTTAGGTAGTGGAGAAGGTTTGAAATATTTTGAGACTGGCAGGGCTCAATTTTACGCGCTCATTATTTTTGGAGGAGTTATTCTATTAGTTGCCATATTTGGTTTTCAATCTCCTCAAGTATCTTAATTACAATTGTGTGTCTTCACTGTCCATTGGGATGAAAAAATACAGAAAATTTCTAGACTTTATTTAAGATAAATTTCTTATTAAATTGAGTACTTATTTTTTTACAGATTTTGCGCCACATATGCTGGGAACTTTGGGAGCTGGATTGTCTAACATCCCTTGGTTATCTGCCTCAATTTTATTCCCAATTGGTAGTGCATTTGTGATACCTTTTTTCCCTGATAAAGGCGATGGTAAAGAGGTGAGATGGTTTGCATTGTCTATTGCATTAATAACTTTTTTAATAACTGTGGGTTCATATATAAATGGCTTTGACATTAATAGTAAAGATGTTCAACTGAAAGAAAATATTAGTTGGCTCCCTGATTTAGGTCTTACTTGGTCTGTTGGTGCTGATGGCATGTCTATGCCGTTAATATTATTAACTAGTTTTATAACTGCTTTAGCAGTTCTTGCTGCATGGCCAGTAAAGTTCAAACCAAAGTTATTTTTCTTTTTGATATTGGTTATGGATGGTGGGCAAATTGCTGTATTCGCAGTACAAGATATGCTTTTATTCTTTCTCACTTGGGAACTTGAGTTAATTCCCGTTTATTTATTATTGGCAATATGGGGTGGAAAAAATCGACAATATGCAGCAACAAAATTCATTATTTATACAGCTGGCAGTTCTATCTTCATTCTTATAGCAGCGTTAGCAATGGGTTTCTATGGTACAGAAATTCCTAACTTTGAGTTCTCTCACTTGGCAGCTCAAGATTTTAGTCAAAAATTCCAAATATTATGTTATGTGGGGCTTTTAATTGCTTTTGGAGTGAAACTACCAATAGTACCTCTTCATACTTGGCTTCCAGATGCTCATGGAGAGGCTACAGCTCCTGTTCATATGCTTCTAGCAGGCATTTTATTAAAGATGGGAGGATATGCTCTTTTAAGATTTAATGCACAATTATTACCCGTTGCGCATGCTCAATTTGCCCCATTATTAATAGTTCTAGGGGTAGTCAATATAATTTATGCTGCATTAACTTCTTTTGCTCAAAGAAATCTTAAAAGAAAAATTGCATACAGTTCGATAAGTCATATGGGTTTCGTTCTTATTGGGATAGGTAGTTTTAGTAGCCTTGGAACAAGTGGAGCTATGCTCCAAATGGTTAGTCATGGATTAATTGGCGCAAGTTTATTTTTTCTTGTGGGTGCTACCTATGACAGAACAAAGACTCTTAAACTTGATGAAATGAGTGGTGTTGGACAAAAAATGAGAATCATGTTTGCCCTATGGACTGCTTGCTCCCTGGCTTCCTTGGCTTTACCTGGTATGAGTGGATTTGTTTCCGAATTAATGGTATTTACAGGATTTGTTACTGATGAAGTATATACGCTTCCCTTTAGGGTAGTGATGGCCTCATTAGCCGCTATAGGTGTTATTCTCACCCCTATTTATTTACTTTCAATGTTACGAGAAATTTTCTTTGGTAAAGAAAATCCTAAATTAATCGAAGAAAGAAAACTCATAGATGCAGAGCCAAGGGAGGTTTATATCATTGCCTGTTTACTATTACCTATTATTGGAATAGGTTTGTACCCAAGATTAGTTACTGAAAGTTATATTGCATCTATCAATAATTTAGTCGATAGAGATTTAACTGCAGTCAAAAGCGTTGTGAAAACAAATATTTTTTCAGGAACTAAAAAAAATAACATCCTAAAAGCTCCGACAATATAATTTTTTAAATTAATGCAATATTGTTTGGCATAAAATAAATTAAAAGATATCTTGTGAGTAGATTTTATCTATTTTAAAATATCTTATTTCAATCCTATTGATAGGCAACAATTAGGCCCTAGATTGTTGATTAAGTTTCTTCAAGATGCCGCAGGAAAAGGTGAGCTTGATCCATGGGATATTGATGTAATAAGTGTAATTGATAGCTTTTTAGATCAATACTCACATGCTTTCAATAAATCTTCAAATAGTCAGATCTCATATCATAAGGATTTAGCGGAGACAAGCGAAGCATTTTTTGCTGCTTCCGTACTGGTGAATTTAAAAGCTCAGGTTTTGGAATCTGATGTGTTTAAAGAAAATTCTTCAGATTTTGAAGATGAATTTGAATTGGATGATCAAGATTGGATTGATAAAGAATTTGATATCCCAAAATATCCTGAAAAATATCTAAGGAGAAGATCAATTGCACAACCAATTCTTAAACGTACAACAACATTGGGAGAGCTTGTAAGTCAGTTAGAGTCCATAGCAGAAGTTATAGAAACCCAAGATCTTCTTCTCATGAAGCGAAAAAGAAATAAAAAATATTCTGATAAGGCTTTAATTTCTCAAGTAAAATCTTTAGCACATCGCGAGAAACTCCCAGAAACGACTAAAGCATTAGGAAAATTTATTGACGGATGGGAAAAAGCATTACAGTGGACGGATTTTGAATATTTAGTCAAGAAATGGCAAAAAGTTGTAAAAAATGATTTAGATAAAGATCGTTTGGGAGTTTTTTGGGCTTTGTTATTTTTATCATCTGAAAACAAAATTGAAATTAAACAAATTAATTCCTTATATGGACCAATTCAAATTAAAAGAATAATTCCTGAGGGTGGCGTAGCTCAATTGCCTATAGAAAATCTTGAGGTAAGTAATGCTTTTTCCTCGGGTACCTAGAAGCTTAATAGTAATAACGTATAATTTTAAAAAAGGTTTTGAATTTATGAAGGCAATGATACTTGCGGCAGGGAAAGGAACACGTGTTCAGCCTATTACTCATGTTATTCCGAAACCGATGATTCCGATTTTACAAAAACCTGTTATGGAGTTTCTTTTGGAACTTTTAAGAGAACATAACTTTAAGGAAATAATGGTAAATGTTTCACATCTAGCTGAAGAAATTGAAAATTATTTTAGGGATGGGCAAAGATTTGGAGTTGAAATTGCTTATAGTTTTGAGGGAAGAATTGAAGATGGGGAATTAATTGGTGATGCTTTAGGATCCGCAGGCGGATTAAAAAAAATTCAGGATTTTCAAAATTTTTTTGATGAAACTTTCGTTGTTTTATGTGGTGATGCTTTAGTTGATTTAGATTTAACTCAAGCTGTTAAAAAACATAAGCAAAAAGGAGCTATTGCGAGCTTGATAACAAAGAAGGTAACAAAAGATCAAGTATCCAGTTACGGTGTTGTAGTTTCTGATGAAAATGGAAGAATAAAGGCCTTTCAGGAAAAGCCATCAGTTGATCAAGCTTTAAGTGACTCTATAAATACGGGAATTTATCTCTTTGAACCTGAAATTTTTAATTACATACCCTCAGCCGAGAAATTTGATATTGGAGCTGATCTTTTTCCTAAACTTGTTGAAATGAATTTACCATTTTTTGCATTACCAATGGATTTTGAATGGGTAGATATTGGAAAAGTTCCTGATTATTGGAGTGCTATTAGAAATGTATTGCAAGGTAAGGTAAGACAAGTGCAAATACCAGGTAAGGAAATTAAACCAGGAGTTTTTACCGGTTTGAATGTAGCGGCTAACTGGGAAAAAGTTAATATTACCGGGCCGGTTTATATAGGAGGCATGACTAGAATAGAGGATGGAGCAACTATTATTGGCCCCTCGATGATTGGACCAAGTTGTTGCATTTGCGAGGGAGCAACTATAGATAACTCAATTATTTTTGATTATTCTAAAATTGGCAAAGGTGTACGACTTATGGATAAGTTAGTGTTTGGTAAATATTGTGTAGGGAAAAATGGAGATCATTTTGATTTGCAAGATGCATCTTTAGATTGGTTAATAGCAGATTCAAGAAGATCTGATTTAACTGAGCCATCACCTCAGCAGAAAGCTATGGCAGAATTATTAGGTACTGATTTAATTAATATTCCAGATTAAGATCAGCTTTTTCAATAATTTCAGGAATTAAATGCTCTGCCTTTACGGCCATTAGATGAACACCATTTGCGATATTAATAAAATCATGAGCTTGTTCAGCTGCAATTTTAATACCTTCCTTTAAAGGTTCTTTAGCATCTTTCAGGCGATTTAAGATATTTTCAGGTATGTTTGCGCCTGGAACGTATTTGTTTATGAAGAGAGCGTTTTTGTAAGACTTCAATAGGAATACACCCGCAATTACAGGAATTTCAAGAGGATTGCTAATTTTTTCACAAAATTCTATCAAATTTTCTTTTTCCATAACCATTTGAGTTTGTATAAATCCAGCTCCAGCCTCTTTTTTCTGTCGCATTCTATTCTCTAAACTTCTTTGATTTCTGCAACTAGGATCAGCTGCAGCGCCTGCAAAAATAAATGTTTTTTTGTCGGAAAGTTCTCCTAGAGTAGGATCGATTCCTTTATTAAAGGCCTGAATTTGTTTAAGCAATCTAACTGACTCAAAATCATGTACTGCCTTAGCATCTTGTTGATCCCCAACTTTTACAGAATCACCCGTAATGCATAAGATGTTTCTAATTCCTAAAGCATTTGCTCCAAGGATGTCGGATTGTAAAGCAATTTTATTACGATCTCTGCAAGATATTTGCATTACTGGTTCTATTCCATTTTCCAGTAATAGTTTAGACATTGCCAAGCTGCACATTCTCATTACAGCTCTACTTCCGTCAGTAATGTTAACAGCATGTACCTTATCTTTCAAAAGTTGTGCTATCTTAAGAGATCTTATGGGGTCCCCACCCCTTGGCGGCATTAACTCTGCCGTTATTACCTTAGATCTCTTTTCTAAAGTCTGCTGAAGTTTTGATTTCAATTGCTTTTGTTTCCTAGTTGGTTAACAAGTGTACTGAGATTGCTAAACTTAATTAATATAAAAAAGGAACTGTTTAAATGCAAATGGTTGAAGAAGAAGTAAACAACATTGATATGATGGGTCTCTCAGCAAGAGAGATGGAAATCATCGATCTCGTAGCTGATGGGCTTACAAATCAAGAAATTGCGGTCAAACTAACTATTAGTAAAAGAACTGTTGATAATCATGTAAGTAATATGTTTACTAAAACTGGTTCTAAAAACAGAGTAGCACTTTTGAATTGGGCAATGGATAACGGAAAGATATGTAGAGATGGATTTAATTGTTGTTCACTTCCAGACTCTGATCAAGATTAGTAAACCCCTTTTCTTTTTTTTGATCATTAGCCAAATCCATCAAACAATAATTTGTACAACTTAATTCGAAGAGTTCAGCATATGCAATACATGCCTCTTTATCTGAATCAACAAATCTCAATACACCTTCTTTATCGTAAAGACCATACATCTGAAGAAAATGAAAATTACGTTAGTTAAATATAAAAAAAATATAAAGGATAAGTGGCTCCTTTGACTAGTTACTTTTGAAAGTTTTCAAATAGTTTTCTTTCCACAGGGAAAAAGGATTATTTGCGAGACTAAAATTTGAGTAATGTTTCAGCCCAGTAATTTCTTTTGAAATGAAAGATGGAAGAAATAAATCTTCCTCTTCATTAGAAAGTTCGATTTCTGCAATTTCAAGTGGATAATTATTGTCTTTAAAGCAATCTATAATCCAAGATTTTTTTTCAACCTCTAAAAAGAATCTTTCTTTTTTAATTGTACTTGAAAGATTTGACATTATTTTTTCAGCATCACTTCGCGGAATGGGGTATTCAAATTCAAAGTTGGTAAAGCCTTTGATATGTTTTTTAAGTGCAATTTTAGAGTTTTTGCCTTCAAACCTTATTCGAATAATCCAACCATCTAAGCTTTTGGATAAATATCCTTGTTCAATATAAATTTTTTTAGTTATGAATTCTTTCCAATTGTCATTTTTTATAAGAAATCTTCTTTCTATTTCTAAGGCCATTTAATTTTTTGGATTTTTTTTAGATAAATCACCTTTCCAATCTAGTTTTTTTATTAGAGTATTGTAGTAATTAGTGCTTTTTTTAAACTTTATTATTTTGCAAGGTGATGGACCTTTTTTGATCTCACAATAATAAGTTTCTTTAATGGTCATACATTTTGAACCGTCTCTCCATAATTTAATTTCACCTTTACTTTTTTTTACTGGTTTAATTATTACCTTGCTTGTATTTGGTATAACTATTGGTCTGCTAGCTAAACTCATCGGGCATATCGGGTTAATTATCATTGCATCTATAGTAGGGTGCACAATTGGACCACCTGCAGCCATTGAGTAGGCTGTTGAACCAGTAGATGTAGATATGATTAATCCATCACCTTTATATTCATTCACTTTTTCGTTATCTATTTCAATTTGTATTTGGTTGGTAGGCGAAATGTCTTCTTCAACAGATTTAAAATAAAAATCATTTAAGGCGTCGTAACTTTTTATAATATTATTCTCAGAATTTGTCCCGTTAATACAGACATTACAATTTAATCTATTACGAAAGTCAATTGTATATTCTCCGTTTTCAAGGATTTCAATAAAAGATTTGTCAAACAAAAAATCTTTTTCTTGCGTGAGGAACCCCAAATTACCACCAATATTAATACTCAATAAAGGAATATCATAATCAGCTAAGGCATTTGCACATTTTAGGAAGGTTCCATCCCCACCAAGAACTATGCCAATATTTGGTTGCAATTCTGGGTTACAAAGATATTTTTCGATTTCATCTTTATGAAAATCACTTTCAATTCTGTTTGATTTAATATTTTTAGCCTTAAGGACTTCTTCGCAGAATTTAGAAGCCTCTTTAGCTATGGAACTATCTGAACGATATACAATAAGCACTAATGAAAGTTTCATTTAATGCTTTTACCATTTTAATAAATTAAAACTTTCCATATCAACAGTTACCCTATTCCTGTAAAGAGATAATAGTATAGCTAGTCCAACGGCTGCTTCAGCTGCAGCAACAGTAATTACAAAAATTGTAAAAACTTGTCCTTGAATAAGATTATTATCAACATAGGAAGAAAACGTCATCAAGTTTATATTTACTGCATTGAGCATTAATTCAATGCTCATAAGAACTCTGACTGCATTTCTGCTATTTAATAATCCCCAAATACCAATGCAGAATAGTGCTGAAGATACTATTAAAAAGGCTTGAATAGGAATTGATTCTAAATTCATAATAAAAAATTTGAAAGGTTAATTTTTATTTGTAAGTAATGGTTCTGATGATTTTTCAATTAACTCTTGGTCAACAGGTAAACCTGTTGAAATATCCTTGCTCATTACATCTCTTCTAGCCAAAACAATAGCCCCAATCATTGCCATTAAAAGTAAAACTGAAGCTACTTCAAATGGGAGTAAGTAATCACTAAATAAATGTTCACCGATTCTGATAGTTGATTCTTCTCCTATAGAATTTTGAGGACTTGTTAGGCTCCATACATTTGTCAAATCAACTCTTATTAAGAGGCTTAGTAACGTTAAACATATCGATGTTGATATAATTCTTCTTGATTTAATGTCATTGATGGGCTTTAAATCTTCTTTTTTATTGACTAGCATTATTGCGAAGATTATTAATACATTAACTGCGCCTACATAAACTAGAACTTGTGCTGCAGCAACAAAACTTGCATTTAAAAGAAGATATAATCCTGCCACGCTCATGAAAACTCCCCCTAGAAGAAAGGCTGAATAAACAATACTTTCTAGCAATACAACACCAAGTGCTCCAATAAGGATTACTAAAGAAAGAATCGTAAAACAAATAAATTGAGTTGTTATTGCAATGGACATAAATTAATGGAAATTAATTATTTGAATTAGAAACTTTATCTTTATTTTCATTGGATTCAGGTCTCATCCAATCATAAACTTCTTCAGGTAATTTACCAACTCTTGTATCTGATGCTGGGATTTCATGAGGGTCCATAACGCCTTTAGGAAGATAGGCAAGTTCTCTTAGAGGTTTCACTGAAGGATCTGTTGTGACGTTTGTAGGTAGTCTACCAAGTGCAACATTATCAAAATTTAGATTGTGTCTATCAAAAGTAGCTAATTCATATTCTTCGGTCATTGATAGACAATTAGTTGGACAATATTCAACACAATTTCCGCAAAATATACATACTCCAAAGTCTATAGAATAATTTCTAAGTTCCTTTTTTTTGGTTTCTTTATTCATTACCCAATCAACTACTGGTAGATTTATTGGACATACTCTTACGCAAACTTCACAAGCAATACATTTATCAAATTCATAATGTATTCTTCCTCTATATCTTTCAGATGGTATTAATTTTTCATATGGATATTGGACAGTAACCGGTCTTCTACGAAGATGATCAAATGTTACTGATAAGCCATTGTATAAATATTTGCCAGCATTAAATGCCTCTTTGATATAGCTATTTATTTGTTGAAGGAAATTTTTCATTTTGAAGAATTTACTTGTTTATGTTATTTTAGTGGATTAATTTATAATTTAAGTATTTTTACTTAAATTTAACCACCAAAGAATTTAGGGAAAGCAAGTTTTAATCCTGCAGTTATCAAAAGATTAGCAAGAGAAATTGGAAGAAGAAACTTCCATCCTAAATCTAAAAGTTGATCTATTCTTACTCTTGGAGTTGTCCAACGTAATAATATTGCAATAAAAACTAAAAGATATGCTTTTAATACAGTCATTACAATTCCTATTGATGCAGTAAAAACCTGTATAAAGGGTGCATTAATGGGTACATTTAGAAACTTAGCTATTAATTCAACTGGAATTGGAAAACCCCATCCTCCCAAATAAAGTATTGATACTAATAAAGCTGAAAGTATTAAATTTATGTAACTGCCAAGGTAGAACAATGCGAATTTCATACCTGCATATTCAGTTTGATATCCTGCGACTAATTCTTCCTCAGCTTCAGGTAAGTCAAATGGAAGTCTCTCACATTCTGCAAGAGCACAAATCCAAAAGACTATAAAACCAACTGGTTGTCGCCATATATTCCAACTTAGGATTCCAGCACCACTTTGTTGGTTGACAATGTCAATAGTGCTTAGAGAATTTGTCATTAGTACGATGGCCAGTACAGATAAAGCTAAAGGAATTTCATAACTTATTGATTGAGCTGCTGCTCTTAAACCTCCTAATAAAGAATACTTATTATTTGACGCATATCCGCTCATGAGAAGTCCAATTGGCTGGATACTGCTTAAAGCGATCCATAGGAAAATTCCAATACCAACGTTACTTATTAAGAGGTTTTGTCCAAAAGGAACAATTAGCCAGGACAAAATCACTGGTACAAGAACTAAAATAGGTCCTGCAGTGAAGAGAATTCCATCTGCTTTAGCAGGAATAATATCCTCTTTTACAAGTAACTTAAGACCATCTGCAATTGGTTGAAGGACGCCAAGCGCTCCTGCATATTCGGGACCTATTCTTTGTTGAGCAGCAGCAGATATTTTTCTTTCAAGCCAAACTGTTACTAACACTCCAACTACTGCCGCCACCAAAACCAAAAGCATAGGGAGAGGGAGCCAGATTATATGAGCGATTTCGCTGGAAAGGCCAAAACCCTTTAAGAATTCATTAAAACTATATTCGAGATCTAATCCGTATTCCAAAATTTTTATGTTATTTACTTAATAGATTAACTCTTCACAAACAATATGTGTGTTTTTTTATGAAAAGCTGCAAATATTATTCTCTGTTTTCTAGGCTGATCCAATCTCTTGGCGCTGAACCTGTGTAGATTTGCGATGGTCTGAAAATTCTATTTGCTCCAAGTTGCTCTCTCCAATGAGCTAACCAACCAGCTACTCTAGATATGGCAAAAATTGGAGTAAATAAATCACGAGGAATACCAAGTTTTCTATAAACAAGACCAGAATAAAAGTCCACGTTAGGGAATATACCCTTAGGACCGAGTCTTGATATTGCCTCTGCCTCAAGTGATTTTGCAACTTCATACATTTCATCTGCTCCAAATCTAATGAAAAGCTCTTCTGCCAGTTTTTGAAGAATTATTGCTCTTGGATCTTTCACTTTATATTCTCTGTGGCCGAAGCCCATTATCTTACTTTTATTTTTTATTGCGTTATCTAAAAAAGACCCAGCATTTTCTGGGGTTTTAATCTCTTCTAACATTGCAATCACATCCTCATTTGCTCCTCCATGCAATGGGCCAGCAAGGGTTCCTACTGCAGAGGCTATGACAGCATATGGATCTGTAAGAGTGCTTGCAGTCACTCTAGCGCTAAATGTACTGGCGTTTAAACTATGTTCGGCATGTAGAATTAAACACCTATCAAAAACTTTTGCAGCTATAGGATCTTGCTCTTTTTCAGTCAGCATGTAAAGAAAATTTGATGAGTAAGTTAAATCATCTCTAGGTTGAATTGGATCTTGTCCTTTTCTAATAAGTTGAAATGCAGCAATCATTGTGGGTATTTTTGCTATAAGCCTTATGACGGCGTTGTAGATATAATTAGGATCATCTATTGCCCTGCGCGAATAGAAGAGCCCCAAAGAAGCCGCGCTAGATTGAAGAGCATCCATAGGATGACCTGTCGCAGGGAAACATTTCATCATATCTCTGACTCTAAAACTTAACCTTCGATGCATCTGAACTTCTTGTTCAAAATCTCTAAGTTGTATAGCTGTGGGCAATTCACCCCAAATCAATAGGTATGCAGTTTCTAAAAAACTGCTTTTTTTGGATAGTTCCTCAATGGAGTAGCCTCTGTACAATAATTTACCTTTTTTGCCGTCAATATCACAGATAGATGAATTAGTAACTGGGACACCCTCTAATCCTGGTTTTAAAATTAGTTCTTTATTGTCCAATTGCTTAATTCAATATCAAATACTTATAGATTAAAGATAGTCAAATAATTTTTAATTAACCACAAGTTATTAACTTCACAAAAATTCCAAATGATTTTCTTTGAAGCTTATATGAATAACTTTATTAAGGTATTTTTAAACTTGTTTCTGTATAAAGAATTGGATTTTTTTCTGGAATAGATTGACTTATGATTTCTAGATATTCTTCATTTGATATTTTTAAAATATTTCTAATGAGAAAATTAAGATCTTCCAAATCAGGTAAATATTTAATTTTATTGGAATTTTCATCTTTGATATTAACTTTGGCAAAAAGAAAAGTAGATTTATCTTTATAACTTTTTAGGTTGAAAAATTTTTTTGAGATTGTTTCTAATTTTTTACTATCTATTAAAAAATTACTTATGAATTGCAAACCTCCAGATTCTATTGAATAGATATTTTCAAAAGTTAATTGTTTTACTGCATCGTTTTTTTCTTCAAGAATGTCTTTGGAGTATATTGAGTAAATATCTTCATTTTGTTTTAAAGTATATTTGTTGAAATCTTTTAGTTTTTTCAAAGCACTTAAATCAAATTGATTTTCAGTATTTTTTTCAAATGTAAAAAGCCAATCTTTTTTTGAATTGAGAATTAAGATGTTTTGATTTGTATTTCGGTTAAAATCTTCAAAAAAACTTTGTTCAAAATTATTTGTAAAAGGTTTAAGATATTTTTCAAAATTCTTAATTTCAGTAAAGATTGAAACTTGAGGATTATCTTTAATCGTATTTTCTGTATTTATAAACTTATCATAAGCAAGAATATCAATATTTTTTTTATTATTTAGTAGATATGATTTTAAAATTAAATGTTTATTTTTTAAATCAAATGTAGTAGCTACAACATACTCATTTTTATTAGTAAAAATTTCTTTATCAAAAAATATACTTTCCCCAAATTTTTTTGTAAATAATATATTTTTTTGATTTTTGAGTCCAAAAAGTTCTCCCTCATATTGAAATTTTTTTTCCTTAAAATCATTACCTGAGTTAATACTATTTTTGATCAATTTTTTATCTGATGAAGCAATTATATAATTATTGTCGGTTTGGTATATGTAGTTAAGGAAATTTTTTTTGTTTTCTCTATTAATTGAAATTATCTCATCAATTTGATCAATTTTATTAGGCAAATTTAATAAATCGTCTATTGTTTTTTCTGGCTTAATTTTAAAAATAATCAAAATATCATCTTTAAGCTTTTTATTATTTTCAAAAAATGAGATTATAAGTTCATTGTTATAGATATCTTCTAATTTATTGTTGCCTAGATCTATACCTAAGTAATTTAATATAGAGTCTTTTATTAAAACAAAGTCATCATGGTTTGGTGAATTTTTATCTTTTTCATTATTATTAACAATATGAAAACTATCTAAATTTGAAATAAATAATAATTTATTGTTTTTAGGTATATATCTTAAGATATTTAGTTGCTCAATATTTGTACTTTGCTCTTTATTTTTATTAGCAGAAACTTTTTTAAAACCAAAAAAAAGTAATAAAGATAATAATAGTATTATTGCTACTACTCTAAGTTTCATTATCAATGTTTATTTTTATTTTTAACAATAAACTTCCTACTGCAACTTAATTTATTAAATTGTAAATAACACATAATTTATCCTATAAATTGGGAAGTTATCCAAAATCTATAAATGCTTCTAGTCTTAATGATTGGTTTAATTCTGAGAAAGAAGATCCAGTTTTGATTGATGTAAGAGAACAGTCAGAGCTTGAAATAGCTCGTTTCTCAAAAGAATTTTTACATATACCAATTAGTAAAGTCACATCTGAATATGTTGAAGAAATATTTGCTGGTTTATTAGACAGAGAAATTGTAGTTACCTGTCATGCAGGAATAAGAAGTTATAACTTTTCTCAATGGTGCTTGGATAATAATATTGTGAGCGAAATATGGAATTTGGAGGAGGGTATTGATGGATGGAGTAGATATATTGACCCATCAATCCCAAGGTATTGATTAAATATCTAATGAAGATGCAACTGTATTAACATCCTTGTCGCCTCTACCAGAGCAATTGATAACTATATGAGTATCTTTTTCAAGAGTAGGACATAATTTATCTAACCAAGCAAAGGCATGGGAAGTTTCAAGTGCAGGTATAATTCCTTCTAGTTCACTAACAAGTTTTAAAGCGTCTAAAGCCTCTTGATCTGTGACTGATCCATATTCTGCTCTACCTATATCTTTTAAATGGCTATGTTCAGGTCCTACACCAGGGTAATCTAAACCTGCACTTATTGAGTGAGCTTCTTGTACTTGACCATTATCATCTTGCAAGAGAAGACTCATTGATCCATGCAAAATTCCAACTGACCCTTTAGTGATAGTGGCAGCATGTTTGTCAGTATCAACCCCGCTTCCTGCAGCTTCAACTCCAATAAGACGCACAGAAGTTTCTTTAACAAAAGGATGGAAAAGCCCCATTGCATTTGATCCCCCACCTACACAAGCAAGCAAAATATCGGGCAAAGATCCAAATGATTCCAAACATTGTTTTTTAGTTTCTTCACCTATAACTGCATGAAAATCTCGCACAATCTTTGGGAAAGGGTGTGGGCCTGCAACAGATCCTAAAATGTAGTGTGTGGTTTCGACATTAGAAACCCAATCTCTAATGGCCTCACTAGTAGCATCCTTAAGTGTTGCAGTTCCAGAATTTACAACTTTAACTTCAGCTCCTAAAAGTTTCATTCTGAAAACGTTGAGGGATTGTCTTTTGATGTCTTCAGCACCCATGTAGATAATACATTTCAAGCCAAATCTCGCACAAACAGTAGCAGTAGCAACTCCATGCTGACCTGCTCCAGTTTCTGCAATTATTCTTTTTTTGCCCATTCTTATTGCTAATAAAGCTTGTCCAAGAGCATTATTAATTTTATGAGCCCCAGTATGATTTAGATCTTCTCTTTTAAGCCATATTCTAGGAGTTGCTTGTTTATTTTTGTAATGTTCAGTAAGTCTTTTGGCTTCATAAAGTGGTGTTTCTCTTCCTACATAAGTCTTAAGTAGATGATTTAATTCTTGTACAAAAAGTTTATCTTTCCATGCATTAGATGCAGCGTCTTCAAGCTCAAAAAGAGCGGGCATTAGCGTTTCAGGAACATATTGACCACCATACTTTCCAAATCTTCCCTCTTTGGAGGGTTGATTTAAATCTTCATTTTTATAGTTTTGATCTTTGTGAGAAAATGTACTTACCACTTTTTCTATAGAATAAGTATTAACTAACTATAGATTATATTGAAAATAATGGGAAAAAAGAATTGGATCGAATTTGATAATCAAGAAAAGAAATCTGAAGAAACAGCTAAGGTAGATACTTTTAATAAAAGATCAAAAATAAATATTTCAAAACAAAAAAAAGGTAAAAAGGGCAAGACTATAACTTTAATTAGAGGTTTAGGTACTGAGGATGAAATCTTATTAAAAGAATTACTAAAAAAAATTAAAGTTTTTTGTGGGACTGGAGGAACATTAATTGATAGAAATATCCAATTACAGGGTGATATGGTATCGAAATCAATTGAGTTTCTTCGTAAAGAGGGATTTCATAATTTATGAACCAAGGGTTAGGATAGGTTTTAATTTTGATGAAGTAAAAAATGAAAGAACAAAATCAAACAAAGTCAACCAATATAAAGTGGCACAACTTAACTATTGATAGAGAAAAGTTAGAGAAAATGAGAGGTCATAAAGGTATGGTTCTCTGGTTTACAGGTTTATCAGGTTCTGGTAAAAGTACTTTGGCCAATGCTTTAAATGAAGTTTTACACTTAGATGGTTTTTCGACTTATGTTTTGGATGGAGATAATATTAGACACGGTTTATGTAAAGATCTTGGTTTTTCGGATGAAGATAGAGAAGAAAATATAAGAAGAATTGGCGAAGTTGCGAATTTATTTATGAATGCTGGGATAATAACTATTACAGCATTCGTTTCGCCATTTATTAGCGATAGAGATAAAGTAAGAGAAATTATTGGATCTAACGATTTTATTGAAGTTTATTGTGCTGCTGATATCACAGTTTGCGAAAATAGAGATACTAAAGGTCTCTACAAGAAAGCTCGTTTGGGTGAAATTAAGGAATTCACAGGGATTTCTAGTCCATATGAAGCTCCTCTTAATCCCGAAATTGTTGTTGATACAGGTTCGTTAGATTTAAGTGATTCCGTTGAAAAAATTATTAACTACCTTAAAAAAGAAAACTTCCTTAACAAGACCTTATAGAACAATATTAGTTTATTTATTTTGAAGATAATTGTCAGGACCAATATTTGATAACTTAGTATTTTTAGTTCTTACCTGCGAATGTAAATTTTCTCTGAATTCTTTCAAATTTTTCTTTATGGATTCATCAAATAAACTGATCATCTCTATTGCCAATAATCCAGCATTCTGACCTCCATTAATTGCAACTGTTGCAACTGGAATTCCAGCGGGCATTTGAACGATTGACAAAAGAGAGTCAATCCCCTTAAGTGTCTTACTCTCTACTGGTACGCCAATTACAGGAATGCAAGTTATGGATGCCAGCATTCCTGGAAGATGAGCAGCACCCCCAGCACCGGCAATTATTACTTTTATGTTTTCTGATTCTGCATTTTTTGCATATTCCATCATTTCAATAGGTGTTCGATGCGCAGAAAGTATACAAACTTCAGTTTTGATTCCAAATTCTCTTAAAATATCAATGGCTGGTTTCAATGTTTTTAGATCTGAATCACTACCCATTACGACAGCAATTTTATAAATATCTTTAGAATTCAATTCTGACAAAATAACAAATCAATTCTTTCCTATAATGGCGTGCAATTAATTTGGCGCCAGTTAGTTAGTATAAAAAGAATAAATTGCATCGAATATTATGACGTCAAATAAGATTATCGAAAAAAGTGAAGTAAGAGAGTATTTTAATGGTACTGGCTTTGAAAGATGGAATAAAATTTATAGCAAATCTGATGAAATTAATACAGTTCAGAAAAATATTAGGAAAGGACATCAAAAAACTGTAGATGATGTAGTCTCATACATCAAAAATTATCCTGAACTAACAAAAAAAAGTTTTTGTGATGCAGGCTGTGGTGTAGGAAGTCTTTCCATACCTTTATTAAGACTCGGTATAAAAGAACTACAGGTGAGCGATATTTCTTCTGAAATGATTAAAGAAACAAAAAAACGTATTCATGAATTAGGTTTGAGTCAAGGTAAAATTAAATATGAAATCTGTGATCTGGAAAAATTAAAAGGATTATTTGATGTTGTAGTTTGTTTGGATGTATTTATTCATTATCCTCAACCGGTCGCAGAAGAAATGGTGCAACATTTATGCGATTTAAGCAAAGAAAAACTAATCGTTAGCTTTGCTCCTTATACTCCGGTTCTTGCTGTTCTAAAAAATATTGGAAAATTATTTCCTGGGCCAAGTAAAACTACAAGGGCATATACATTGAAAGAAAAGGGTATTATTAATGCTGCTAAAGAAAGAGGATTTAAAGTTGTTAAAAAGAAATTAAATCAAGCTCCTTTCTATTTTTCAAAACTAATTGAATTTGAAAAAATTAGATAATTTATCTTACTAAATGATTTTCAAGTGCATAACGAACTAATTCTGTTCGGCTAGATGTACCTGTCTTGATAAAAAGTCTACTTACATATTTCTCAACATTTCTAATAGATGTTTCAAGCTTTCTAGCAATTTCCTTGTTCATCAGTCCCTCTGCTACTAGTTGAAGCACACTTGCTTCTCTAGGAGTAAAACTAGGAATATTTATTTTATTTTCTGGATTAGTCTGGTTTTGGTCTGTCAGCATAGATTTTATTTCAGTAATTTGTTTTGCCATTTTGCTTACGTCAATATCTGCGAATCGTGCCGCTTCTTTTAATAGTCGTTCTTGTCTGTTGATTACATTTTTAACTCTTGCAGCTAATTCATCGGGATCGAAGGGTTTGGAAATATAATCATCAACTCCTGCAAGATAACCTTCTGTTCTGTCTAGGGTCATTCCTTTTGCAGTTAGAAAAATAACTGGAGTTCCTCCTAATTTTTCATCCTCTCTAATTTTTTCTAATAAATCATAACCGTTGGTTCGTGGCATCATAACATCGCTTATTATCAAATCGGGGAAAATTGTTTGAGCTTTTTCCCAACCATCCTCGCCATCAACTGCAATAAATATTTCAAAGCCTTCATCTTCTAGAAATGTTTTAACAGCTGTTCTTAAACCAGGTTCATCATCAACTAATAAAATTCTTGATTTTCTTACCGGTTCATTATTTATTTGATTAATTTCATTCATTTTTTAAATTCTTAAATTTGATTTTCTAGTAATAAACAGAATTTTATATACTAAACATAATGCTATCAACTCCCATACTACTAGACTATCAATCTTCGACTCCTTGCTCTAAAGATGTTGTTGATTCTATGAAACCTTTTTGGAGTGAGATATTCTCTAACCCAGCAAGCAAATCTAATTTGGCGGGGATTAACGCAAGCGCTATATTGGAAGCCTCAAGAGAAAAAATAGAACAAAATTTATTTCTTAAGAATAAAAAAGTTATTTTTACAAGCGGGGCAACTGAATCTAATAACTTAGCCTTATTAGGTTTTGCTAGAAATTTCTATAAAAAAACAGGAAATTATGGTCATATTATTACCTTAAAAACAGAACATAAAGCTGTTTTGGAGCCCCTAAACCAACTAAAAAAAGAGGGATTTATGGTTACGGAAATTAATCCCGAGAAAGATGGCTTAATTTCAGAAGAAAAATTCAAAAAAAATATAAGAGAAGATACATTTCTTGTGAGTGTTATGTTGGCAAATAACGAAATAGGAGTTATCCAGCCTGTAGAGAATATTTCAAAGATATGTAAATCGCGAGGAATAACTTTTCACTCTGATTTTGCACAATGTTTAGGTTATATCGAGTTAGAAAATCTTTTATCAGATGTAAATATGATAACGATAAGTTCTCACAAAATATATGGTCCTAAAGGGATAGGACTCCTTTTGATTGATAAAGAAATGAATCTTGAGCCTTTAATTGTTGGAGGAGGTCAGGAATATGGTCTCAGGTCTGGTACATTACCTCTTCCTTTAGTAGTTGGCTTTGCTAAAGCAATAGAGATAGCAGTTTTTAATCAAAAAAATAATGCTGAAAAATTACTTTTGCATAGAAATACCCTTTTAGAGGGTTTGTTAGAAAATAATTCTGGTTTATTAATTAATGGCTCTATAGAAAAAAGATTACCTCAAAATTTAAATTTGACTGTATTGGATTTAAACGGTGCAAAGTTTCATAAACTTTTAAAATCTAAAATTATTTGTTCTAGTGGATCAGCATGCAGTAATGGTGAACCATCTCATGTTTTACTAGCATTAGGTAGATCTTTTAAAGAAGCAGAATCTTCAATAAGGTTAAGTATTGGATTAAGCACTAATTCAAAAGATATAAAAAAAGCAATTCATATTCTTACAAATACGATCAGATCATTACGCTAGAAATTATTGGCTCTTATTTTAATTGAGCAATTCTTAATTTTCCACTTCTAGCTCTTTTATTGAGTTCGACTTCTTGTTCGGAAGGAGTTATTGGCTTTTTTGTCAGGTTTTTTAGTCTTTGATCATTCTTAAAAGAATTTTTAACTAACCTATCCTCCAGGGAATGAAAACTGATAATAGAAATAATACCTCCTGGCAAAATCCATTCAGGGACAACTTGCAAAAATTTTTCTAATACTTCAATTTCTTTATTGACAGCAATTCGTAGTGCTTGAAATGTTCTTGTTGCTGGGTGTATTTTTTTATATCTTTGTTTTGGTGGAAAGCAGCCTGCAATGGAATAGGCTAATTCTTTTGTCCCAGAATATTTTCCATTTTCCTTTAAATCCATTTTTATTTTCCTAGCAATCTTTCTTGATAATCTCTCTTCTCCATATTTATAAATTAGGTTAGCTAGATCTTTTTCATTTAAAGCCTCAATTAATTTCTCTGCATCAACCTCAAGAACAGGATTCATGCGCATATCAAGCGGACCATCTTTTTGGAAACTAAATCCTCTTTTAGGATCATCAATTTGGTTGCTATTTACTCCAAGATCTGCAATCACAAAAGAAACTTTTTCTTTTGGCATAAAATCCGCAAAATTTGTAGCCCTTATATCAAGCCTATTTTTAAATTCATCAAGTTTTTTTGATGCTGATTTTCTTGCGAATGGATCTTGATCAAGTCCAATTATATTTAAATCAGAATATTTTCTCAATAAATGATAAGAGTGCCCGCCTCCGCCTAAAGTTGCGTCTATTCCTTTAAGTTGGTTGTTATGGATTAATGGATAATGCTCTAATGAGGCCATAATCTCATCTGTCATAACTGATTTATGATTGAAAAAAGATGAATCAGATAGGTCAGTTTGCATAACTTTCGACTAAGATTTATTTAGAAGTTAAATTTCGAATGGCTCAGCTAGAGACTAGAACAGAACCAATGGTGGTCAATTTTGGCCCTCATCATCCCTCCATGCATGGGGTTTTAAGGTTAGTTGTAACTCTTGATGGTGAGAATGTCATTGATTGTGAGCCAGTAATTGGATATTTACATAGAGGAATGGAAAAGATAGCTGAAAATAGGACAAATGTAATGTATGTTCCTTATGTAAGCAGAATGGATTATGCAGCAGGAATGTTTTATGAAGCTATTGTAGTAAATGCTCCTGAAAGACTAGCTAATATTCCAGTTCCTAAAAGAGCCAGTTACATCAGAGTTCTAATGCTAGAACTCAATCGTATTGCTAATCATCTTTTGTGGCTCGGTCCCTTTTTGGCAGACGTAGGAGCTCAAACTCCATTTTTCTATATTTTTAGAGAAAGAGAAATGATATATGATCTCTGGGAAGCTGCTACTGGACAGAGGCTGATAAATAATAATTTCTTTAGGATAGGTGGTGTAGCATGTGATCTTCCATACGGATGGTTAGAAAAATGTATAGACTTTTGTGATTGGTTTGGACCTAAGATTGATGAATATGAAAAATTAATCACAAATAATCCAATTTTTAGAAAAAGAATTGAAGGTCTGGGAACAATACAAAGAGATCAAGCAATTAATTGGTCTTTGTCTGGGCCAATGCTTAGAGCTTCTGGAGTTTCCTGGGATTTAAGAAAAGTCGATAGTTATGAATGTTATGACGATTTTGATTGGCAGATTGCTTCAGAAAAAGAAGGAGATTGTTATGCAAGATATCGAGTAAGAGTTGAAGAGATGAGACAATCACTTAGCATCATTCGCCAAGCTTGCAAAATGATTCCAGGAGGGCCAACCGAAAATTTAGAAGCCCAAAGAATGGCGACTGAAGATAAGAAGAGTGAAATATTTGGTATTGACTATCAATATGTAGCTAAGAAAGTTGCTCCAACATTTAAAATCCCTAACGGAGAATTGTATACAAGATTAGAGTCCGGAAAAGGAGAAATAGGTGTATTTATACAAGGAAATAATGAAGTCACCCCATGGAGATTTAAAATCAGAGCAGCTGATTTAAATAATCTGCAAATATTACCTCATATTCTTAAAGGTGCTAAAATTGCCGATATTATGGCAATCCTTGGCTCAATAGACGTCATTATGGGATCTGTTGATAGATAAGTTCTTTAAATGAAACCCGCTGATTGGTTAATATTGCAGAAGAAAGTAAGATTTGGTGATTGTGATTCTGCAGGTGTAATTCATTTTCATAACTTATTAAAATGGTCGCACGAAGCTTGGGAAGAAAGTATTGAAATTTATGGTATTCCGTCTCAAGATATTTTTCCAGATTTTTCTATGCGTAAAAGTCAAATTATATTTCCCATAGTAAATTGTGAAGCAAACTTTCTTGCGCCTATAAAAATTGGAGATTTCTTAAAAGTAAAAATTGCCCCTCAAAAAATTAATACTCATTTGTTCCAAGTAAATAGCTTTTTCATAAAAAATGGCAATAAAGTAGCTGAAGGGAAAATTATACATTGTTCTTTAGATGTTGATTCAAGAAATAAAATAGAACTTCCCGATCAGTTAGAAAGATGGATAGAGGCTTCAAATGTAAGTACAAATTTAAAAGAATGCTAATTATTATTTGTTAAATTTATAGTTTATATTTTCTGAAATGGTGTTTTTGTTTTTAACAATCCACTTTTCTGGCTTTTCATGTTTAGGCCAACTCTGAGAAAATTTTTTCAATAAATTTAAAGAAATTTCAATACTTTTTTTATTTGTAAGTTCTCTAAATTCAACAATTACTTTAATTTTATTTCCCCATAATTTGTTAGATACTTTTGAAATATTGAATTTATTAATTGGGATATTTTCTTTGATAATGAAATCATTTATTCTAGATTCAATTACTTCTGGGAAAACGATTTCCCCTCCTGAATTAAAAGCGTTATCACTTCTTCCAAGAAAGTTTAAATATAAAGAATTATTGATTTGATTAATTTCACCTAAATCACCGGTTTGCCACCAACCATTTTTATTTTTGAAATTTTCAGTTTTTAAAGTGTCTATTATTTCGATTCCAATTCTGGCTGATCTTATCTCGATTAATCCTTGTGCGTTAATTCTTATTTTTGTATCATGTAGTATTTCTCCAACATTTTTAAAACCCATTAAGAATTCTTTTGGTTTTAAACTCGTAACCATTGCTGCTGTTTCAGTTGAGCCGTAACAAGGTGCTAACTTTATTTTTTCTTTTATGCATTGTTCTGCTGTGTCGTCTGAAATTGAAGCTCCACCTACCCAAATTAGATCAAAAATTTTCAGCCAACTAATTCCATCTTTTTGATCTAAAAGTCTTTGTAATTGGGTAGGTACTAATGATGTAATCAAGTGTTTTTTATTTTTTTTAGATTTAATTGTAAAAAGTAAAAGTTCTCGAGTTTTTTTTATCAAATTCGGAGAAATATTAATACAAGCACATCCCCAAGTTTGACTTCTAAAAATTGGCATTAATCCACTTATATGGTTCAGGGGTAAAGTATTTAAAATTAAACAGTTTTGCAATTCAAATCCTTGTTCTATTAGCCATTGACCTGACGTAGCTGCAGATAATTTAAGATTATCTAAATGGTGAAAACATTTTCTCGGTTTTCCAGAACTCCCACTACTGTTTAAGATAATTGCTGGCCCATTTTCAGTAATTGAATCTAATACATCTTTGTCTTCATAAAATTTGTTTTTTACATAAATAATTTTATTCTCTTTAATTTTTTCAATAATTTTCTGTACAGATTGAGTTTCGTTATTTTCGACTTCAATAGTATGAATTTTATTTTTCATAGTAGATCCCATATCTTTTTTGCTTCATTTAAAAATAAAAACGAATTAGGGAATTTATTCATTGCTAAACCTGGAACCTTTGGAGTTGGTCCTTGTAATTGTAGAGACGATAAATGATAAAGCCATCTCTTCCCTATACCAGTTTCAAATGAGGTACTTATAGATATTAAAGCTTTTTTATTTTCTAATTCTCTTAAAAGCTTAACTGGATTATTTTCTTGAGAAGGCCTTCGAATTTGCCAACCTTTCCACTCATCAATCAAAGTTGGAAATTTTAAAAGTGATTCGTCTAAGGCTATAGGGATTTTTTTGTTAAGTTCTGTCAGTCCATCAATATCATCAACACAGAGAGGTTGTTCTAACCAATCTATATTTTTGTTATCCTTCAAAATATCAGCCCATCTATTAGCTATATTTCTTCTCCAAGAACCATTAGCATCTATTCTTAACTTAATATTATTGCCTATTTGGCTTAAAATTTCCTCTAAACTTGCCTCTTCCTCATTGTTATTTTTTAATGCTACTTTCCATTTTATGGTTACTGATTTTCCAATATTAGATTGTCTTTTTTTAATTTTATTTAGATCTGAAATTACATTTTCAGGATTCAACAGTATGGCTGTTTTATCAATTTCATCAAAGTAATAGTTTTCTTTAAAAATTATTTTTCCATCTATCTCAGCTAATGCAGAATTTATTGCTGATTGAATACATGGGTGAAAATTTTTTATTTGCTCAGATAAATTAAATATTTCTACATACTCAGGGATCATATCTAGTTGTTTCGCACACTTTTTTAAGTCTTCTTTATGAAGCGGTGAAACTTCTCCAAAACCAATTTTTTTATCATTACTTGTTAATTTAATTATCCAACCCGATTTTGTAAGGTAAGTAGTTTTAGAATTTTCAACTTTGTTGGATAAGTTAAATCTATATGGTTTTTTATGAAGTATTAAGTACATTAATTAAGGAAGTGATTAAATATTAATCCTGCGATTAAACCAACTCCATTAAGAGTTTGAAATTTTATTGCGATGAATTTACTATTTTTAATTAAAGAAGGTTTTTTATATGAAGATCTTAATAAATTTATAAGTTTTATCGCTTGAGGAAAACTAATTAAATAAAGGATACAAAAAACTGGAATAAATCCAGTAGCTATAGTGAAAAGTTGAAAAATATATATTGTAAAAATTATCCAAGGCACAAATTGATAACCTTTTTTTGCTCCTAAGCGAACTAAAGGTGAATTTTTTCCATGCTTTTTATCTTCAGAAATTTGATGAAAATGAGAACAAAATAATACAAGAGTTGTCGCTAAGGAAGGTCCTGAACCAAGTAATAAAGAAACTTTCCAAGGAATATCTTCGAAGTAAATATTAGATGGATTTAACGCAATTAAGACTGCAGAGTAAGCAAATGGTCCAAATGCAAGCCAGCATAATGGTTCTCCTAAACCTTGATAGCCAAATCTAAAAGGAGGCCCCTGATATAAATATCCTAAGAAACAGCAAGCTGCCACTAAAATCAAAATGTTCATACTTGTTGATACTGAAATAATTGAAATTATTACTAAACCAACAACTAAAGATGTATAAGCAATAAATGAAATTATTTTTTTATTTTTTACAAGATTTACAATTGAATGGAATTTAAATTCATCTATTCCTGTTTCTGCGTCGAATAAATCATTAGTTAGATTTTCCCAAAGTAATATAAAAATTGCAGCTAAAGTAAATGCAATCAAATTATAAATTTTTACCTTTTCATATTCATTGAGTAAATAAGCCCCTGTTATTAAAACCGGAAGTATGGCAACTGAATAAAGAGGCCATTTTATTGCTTGTTGCCATAATTTTTTTTTATCTTCGTCCATTTTTAACTAACAAACAAAATTAGATAATTATTAAATGTAGTTTATAAATTGAGTTACATTTTTTACTTTATTGCATGATTTTTAGTTATTTTCAATAAGTAATGAAAAATGATTTAAACTTAACAGATTTTTTAAAAGATGTATTTACCTCTTTCGATAAGAAAGTGGAAAATTCTGGATTAGTTAGTATTTGTGTTGAGATTCCTTGTATTGATTTATTTCAAGTGTATGAATTGTTTATAAATAAATATCCGTTTTCTTCATTTTGGGAGGAATCTGATGGCATTTCATATATTGCTTTCGAGAAATGTAAATATATTACTTTGGATGGTCCAAAAAGATTTGAGGTAGCAAAAGAGTTTAATTCGGAGAATTTTAAAAATTTAATTAACTTAACGAATGAATCAAATAATTCTGCACTTTCAAAAATAATTTATTTATTTTCTTTCTCTGAAAATTTGAATCACAAGAATTTATCTTCAGATATCCCAAGTTTGGAAGCCATTCTACCAAAAATATTAATTACTAAAAGTGATAAGAATTGCTGGTTAAGAATCAATGGTCATGTTGAAGGTAAATCATCATTAAGAACATTAATTGAAGAAATTTGGACAATTAGAAATCAAGTTATTAATTCTTGCTCAGAAATAATAAAATCATCCGGCTTAAAAACTAGTCTTAATTTACCTATTTTTGATGATTTCTCACGCTCTTTAGAAAATTCTAATACAAGTTTGAAAAAAGTAGTAAATAGAGGAATTCAATTGGTAGAAAAAGGTATTCTCGAAAAGATAGTTTTAGCCAATAGGATTAAAATAAAAATTAAAAAAAAATTAGATTTAGTAGAAATTTTAAAAAGATTAAAAAAGAATCATCCAAATACATGCAGATACGTTTGGAAAAGAAATAGTAAGGATATTTTGTTTGGAGCATCTCCAGAAAAATTTTTTTCTTTTATTAAACCTAATTTAACTTTGGAGGCTCTTGCTGGAACTATCTCTACTAATTCAAATTTTAAGAAACTCCTAAAAAGTACTAAAGATTTAAAGGAACATAATTATGTAACACAGTATTTGATTAAATGTTTAGAAGTTTCAAAAATAAAAAACTTTAAAAAAAGTGATATCAAGGTAAATTCATTTGGAGATATTTCTCATTTGCAAACACTAATTTTCTCTAAAGTTGAAAATCTATGTCCTTTTGAATTGCTTAAAAACTTACATCCATCTCCGGCTGTTTGTGGTTACCCCAAAAATCCAGCTTTGGATTGGATAAACACTCTTGAGTCTTTTCCTAGGGGAAATTATGCTTCTCCAATGGGTTGGGTTGATTCATCAGGAAATGCTTCATTTCTTCTAACAATAAGAGGAGCTCGGTATATTGAAGAAAATATTGAATTTACCGCCGGTTCAGGTATAGTTTCAGGCTCAGTTTTAGAGAAAGAAATAGGTGAGATTAAATTAAAATTTGAATCTATAGCAAAACAAATATTTTTCGCTAAAAATCCTAGATAATTTCCACTAATTTTTCAATAACTTCCTCTGAAACATTCTTATTGGATAAATTTTCTATTTCTCTTAAACCTGTTGGACTGGTTACATTAATCTCACTAAGCATTCCATTTATTACATCAATACCTACAAAAAATAAACCCTCATCTTTGAAGTGTTGAGATAATTCTTTACAGATACTTATTTCTTTTTCGGTTAATAATGTTGGTTCAGCCTTTCCTCCCATTGCTAAATTACTCCTAAAATCGCCTCCTTGAGGAATCCTATTTATTGATCCAATCGCTTCACCGTTTACGATAATTATTCTTTTATCACCCTCTATGACTTCAGGAATAAATTTTTGCATCATAACGGGTAATTCTTCTTGAGAAGTGATTAATTCAATTATTGATTTAATACCTGGAGAATTTTTATTTATCCTTATAACACCTTGACCACCTTTTCCTCCCAGAGGTTTTATGACTACTTCATTATTTATATTTGCAAAATTAATAAGATCTTTTACCTTATTCGCAACTATTGTAGGGGCCATTAAGTGGCTGTATCTCAAAGCACCTAGCTTTTCATTCCATGCTCTTAACGATGAGGGTTTGTTGATTACTTTTACTCCTTTTCTTTCGGCAACTTCTAAAAGATGGGTTGCATATAAATAAGCCTCATTTACAGGAGGATCTTTTCTCATCCAAATGCAATTAAATTCGGCGAGAGGTATGCAATCATTATCTTTTAAAGAAATCCAAGGATTAACTTCAACTTTTACGGAAGATGCCCATACTTCATCACCTCTAGCTTCAAGGTCCTGAGGAGTACAACTCCAGATTTCAATGTTTTTTTTTGAAGATGCTTGCATTAAAGCAGCAGTTGAATCTTTTAAGGGATTTATATTTTTAATTGGATCTATCACAAATAGAAATTTCATAAGATCTAGTTTAACAATGTGTCTAATTTATTTTCATTTTCTAATGTGTAGAGATCATCGCAGCCTCCGATACCCTCATTATCTATAAATATTTGTGGTAACGTTCTTCTACCATCAGCTCTTTCAATCATCAATGTTCTGGCATCTTCGTCTCCATCTATTTTATATTCTGTAAAATTTATATTTTTTTTCTTGAGTAGAGATTTTGCTCGAATACAGAATGGGCAATATTGCCAAGTATAAATTTCAACTTTGGACATTTTTTTAAAATAATACTTAGTTTATACTATTAAACAAAACGCCTGTTAGATTATAAATAACGATTAAATTCTATTTTGATAGATATTACAGATTTCAAAAAAGATCTTTCGGAACTAACAGAGCGCCTGGGTAATGCTCAGGATTGTCTTTGACGTTCCGAGATTAAAAGCGAAAAGGAGAGAGTTAGAACAAATCTCTGCTCAGCCTGAATTTTGGGAGAATCAAGAAGAAGCAAAAAAACAAATGTTAATCCTTGATGATGTCAAAGCACAACTCGAATTGTTAGATAAATGGAAAACTTTTATTTCTGATGCTAATGCCTCTCTTGAGCTTTATTCTTTAGAACCTGAAGAGGAAATGATTGTTGAATCCAAGCAGGGATTAATGAAATTAAGAGAGAATTTAGATAAATGGGAATTCGAAAGATTGTTATGTGGTGAATACGATAAGGAAGGAGCAGTAGTCTCTATTAACGCAGGTGCCGGTGGAACAGATGCTCAGGATTGGGTAGAGATATTATTGAGAATGTATTCAAGATGGGCAGATAATAATCAAATGAGTTTAATTATCAATGAATTATCTCAAGGAGAAGAAGCAGGTATCAAAAGTGTAACTTTTGAAATTGATGGAAAATATGCATACGGATATTTACAACATGAAAAAGGAACTCATAGATTAGTAAGAATTTCTCCTTTCAATGCTAATGGTAAAAGACAAACCAGCTTTGCTGGGGTGGAGGTAATGCCAAAATTAGATGAAAATATTTCTCTTGATATACCTGAAAAAGATTTAGAAATTACAACGAGTAGATCCGGTGGAGCGGGAGGACAAAATGTTAATAAAGTAGAAACAGCAGTAAGAATTGTTCATTTGCCTTCAGGGATTTCAGTAAGATGCACTCAAGAAAGATCTCAATTACAAAATAAAGAAAAAGCTATGTTACTTCTAAAGTCTAAACTATTAGTGATTGCTAAAGAACAACGAGCTGCAGAAGTCGCTGATATTAAAGGTGATGTTGTGGAAGCTGCATGGGGTAATCAAATAAGAAATTATGTTTTCCATCCCTATCAAATGGTAAAAGATCTTAGGACTATGCAGGAGACTAACGAATTAGATAGTGTTTTAGATGGTGGACTTGAACCATTCATTCATGAATTATTACGCATGAATATTTCTTCTAACGAATCTATTGAATAACTAATGAAAAATAAAAACGAAAATATAGAAAAAAAAGTTGCTCCACCAAGCTTTATAAAGCTTGCTATGCGAAACATGGTAAGGAAGGGTTCAAAAAGTATTTCTCATTTTTCAATAACCTTTCTAGTTTTAATTGGGATATTAATACTTGTAGCCACAATAGGTAAGCCCAATATTCCTGTATAAGAATGTATGACAGAAAAAATTATTTCTGAAATAAATTTAGATTTGGTTTTTAAATGTAATCAATTTTCTCAATTTTCAAATAAGTTTAAATATTCTAATAATAAGATTATTTTTGAATCTAATTTTTGGGAGAAAGTTTTTTTAACTTGGCTAAAAATAATTTTAAAAAAAGACGATTATAAATTACCAAATTTCATTTTTGAAAAAAAATCTTTCTCATTAGGCTTACAGATAATATCTAATCAAGAAATTGCTTTTATGAACCAGAAGTGGATGCAAAAAAATGGACCAACTGATGTTCTATCTTTCCCAATTATTTCTGATGAATCTCTAAATAATTTAGATCACATAGAGTTGGGAGATATATTTATATCATTAGAGATGGCAATTGAGCAATCTTATGAATATAAACATTCAATTTATAAAGAGATGCTCTGGTTGGCTAGTCATGGATTTTTACATCTTTTGGGATGGGAACATAATAATGATCTTGCTTTAGAAAATATGTTAAATTTTCAGGAATATTTAATTACTCGATTAGATTAAAATCTATGGGAACAAAAATAAACTCTTTAGAAAATAGAAAAGAATCATATAAAACTTCTAGGAATGTATTAAAAAGTTTTAAGTATGCTTTCAGTGGAATTAGTTACGTATTAAACACTTCAAGAAATTTTAAAATTCAATTAATTTTTGCAGTGACAAGTTTAATGATTGGTTTTTTACTGCAAATAAGTATAAGCAATTATGTAATTTTGATTGCCACAATTATGTCTGTCTTAATACTAGAAATATTAAACACATCTATTGAATCACTAGTCGATTTAGTATTGAAAAAAGAATTTAGTAGTTTAGCTAAAATTTCAAAAGATACTTCTGCAGGAGCAGTATTATTAGCTTCCATTAATTCTGTTATTATTGCTTTGTATATCTTTGTTCCTAAAATAAAGTTTTTATTTTAAATCCATATAAATATGTTTCTTGTTATTGATAATTACGATAGTTTTACTTATAACCTTGTTCAATATTTAGGAGAACTTTCAGTTGAGCATGAAATAACTAAAGAATTAATAGTTAAAAGAAATGATGAGATTACTTTAGAAGAAATTATCAAAATAAATCCAAGCGGGATCTTATTATCTCCTGGTCCAGGAAATCCAGATCAATCTGGAATTTGTCTTCCAATACTAAAAAAATTATCTAAAAATATTCCAACATTGGGAGTTTGTTTAGGTCATCAAGCCTTGGCCCAAGCTTTTGGAGGTAAGGTTGTAGTTGGTAAAGAACTTATGCATGGTAAGACATCCAAAATATTTCATAATCAAAAAGGGTTGTTTAAAGATATCGAGACTCCATTTGTGGCGACTAGATACCATAGTCTTATAGTTGATTCAAGTTCTTTGCCATCTTGTTTTGAGATAACTGCGACTTTAGAAGACTCAACTATTATGGCTATTTCTCATAAAAAATATAAACATTTACACGGAGTACAGTTCCATCCTGAAAGTGTATTAACACAATTTGGTCATAAATTAATTAGTAATTTTCTAAAAATGGCTGATCAAAAGTAAAATACAAAAAAGTTAATTTTATGATTTCTCAAATTAAAAACATTTTCTTCTTTATATTATTTAGCTCTTTTTTACCTACCTCATTATTGGCAAGGAATTTAGTAATAAAAAGTTTGGGACATAGTAGTTTTTTAATTAATAGTGAAGAAAAATCTATTCTCATAAATCCCTTTAAGGCAATAGGTTGTGCAAGTAATTTAAAAGAGCCAAAAGAAGTAAATGTAGATTTCATTTTGGCTAGTTCTAGGCTTTTAGATGAAGGATATAACCCGAATGATCAATTAATGTTTGTAGAGCCTGGAATCTATCAATATGAGGATATTTTATTAAATGGAATTTCTGTACCACATGACAGAGTAGATGGAAGAAGATTTGGGATGGCAACTGTTTGGAGTTGGGAGCAGAATGATCTTAAAATTGTTCATATGGGAGGAGCTGCTGGTGATATTGATATTAATAGTAAAATTATTTTATCTCGTCCAGATATCTTATTTATTTCAATTGGAGGAGGAATAAAATCTTACGATGGTGAAGAAGCCTCAAGAATAGTTAAAGTCTTAAAACCTAATGTCGTTATTCCTGTTCACTTTGTACGTGGCAAACAAATTAATAAAGAATGTGATTTCTCAAATGCTGATTTATTTATCGAAAATATGAAAGATTTTAAAGTAAAGTATGTTGGAAAAGATTTTAAAATAAAACCTAAAAGAATCGATCAAAATACAATTTATATTTTCAGTAATTAATTTATTAAATCTAAGACCTTGTAATTCTCCCAGAAAAAAAATCATTTGTTCTCTAGTGCCAATACTAACCCTTATTGACTTACCAATATCTTTTTTGTTTTCCATACTTCTAATAAGAATTCCTTTTTCTCTCATCTGTTTTATTAAGATTTTAGGATCTTTGTTTGGCCAAATTAAGAAATAATTACCTCCACTAAAATGGGTTCTGATTTTTGTTGATTTAAATTTATTGAAGATCCATTCCCTTGCTTTTTTTACTTCTAAAACATAATTATCAATATATGATTTGTCTTTAAGTGCTGCTAATGCTGCTGTTATAGCAAAGCTATTTACATCGTATGGTCCTGTAACTTTATTTATATAATGAATTAAATTTTTATTGCCAAAAGTAAAACCTATTCTTAAACCAGCTAAACCTGCAGTTTTTGAGAGAGATTGGATTATTAGTATATTTTTATTCTTTTCAAAATCTATCGATTCAAGAAGACTATCCCCACTAAATTTTTCATATAGTTCATCAACAACTATTAATGAATCTTTATTGATATTGGCTAAATTAATTATTTCATGAGATCTTAGAACAGTTCCTGTTGGATTATTTGGATTGCAAATAAATATTACCTTTGGATTATGCTTTATTATTTTTTCCCTAAATTCTTCGATTGGGAATAGAAAATTTTCTCCAATGTAAGAACAACTTATTTTTTTCATTCCTCGGATTTCTGCACAAGGAGAATAGTAACCAAAAGTTGGATTAGTGGTTAGAAATATTTGATCTTTTTCTCCAAAGCAATTAAAAATTGCATTTATTGCTGCATCTGCTCCGTTGAAAATTCCGATTTCATCATTACCAAATTTTCTTGAATCAAGATATTTATCACATAAAAATTTTTTTAAAAAATTATATTCTGGATAAATTGAAATCTCATCTAATTTTATCGCTTGTAATGCCTCTAGAACCTTAGGACTTGGACCTAAAGTATTTTCATTAAAGTCTAAGCGGAGTAAATTTCTTCTATTTTCTAAAGGTGCAGAGTAAGACTGCATATTTATTATTTCTTCTCTTGGTTTTGGGAAAAGATTATTTAATAGATCAAAATCATTCATTACATTCTTTCTAAAGTTTCAATTCCTAAAAGCTCTAAGCTTAATTTTAGTGTTTTTGCAGTTAGGTCACATAAATTAAGCCTAGAAATTTTTATATTTTTTTCTTCTTTGAGGATTGGAACTTGATCATAGAATCTATTAAAAGTCTGACATAGCTCGAACAGATAATTGCATAATCTATTTGGCATTAAGTCTTTTTCAATAGAAATTATGACTTCATCGAACTTAAGTAATTTTCTGATAAGTTTCCACTCAGATTTATGTTCATAATTTACGTACTGAAAATCTTTAGAGTCATAAACAAAATTATTTTTTCTTTTAATTCCTAAAATTCTTACAAGTGTATATAACAAATAAGGAGCAGTATTACCATTTAGGGAAAGCATTTTATCAAAACTAAATTGATAATTGGTAATCCTATTTTGACTTAAATCTGCATACTTAACAGCTCCTAATCCAATAATTCTTGAAGTATTTGCTATAAACTCTTCGGTCTCATAACGATCTTCATCTTCTAATCTTTTCAATAAATCTTCTTTTGCTCTTCTAACTGCTTCATTTAATAAATCTTTTAGGCGTATTGTTTCACCTTCTCTTGTCTTTAGTTTTTTGCCATCAATTCCTTGAACTAACCCAAAAGGGACATGGTCTACTTGACAATTTTCTGGGATCCATTTTGCTTTTTTTGCAACTTGAAAAACTCCAGCAAAATGATTTGCTTGCCCATGATCAGTTACATAAATAATTCTTGAAGCATCATCGCCATTAGGAGGTTTATTGAATCTGTATCTTATAGCAGCAAGATCTGTAGTGGCATAATTAAACCCCCCATCTTTTTTTTGAATAATTAGCGGTAAAGGTTTGCCTTCTTTATTAGTCATCCCATCTAAAAATACACATTTTGCTCCTTGATCTTCTACTAATATTTTTTCTAAATTCAAATCATCAATAACTGATTTTAAGAAGGGATTATAAAAAGATTCACCTCTTTCTTCTATTTTTATTTTTAAATTTTTATAGATTTCATCAAATTCTTTCCTTGATTGATCACATAATAATTTCCATGCTTGAATCGATTTAATATCTCCACTTTGTAACTTAACTACTTCCTCTCTAGATCTTTTTTGGAATTTAGATTCGTTATCAAATCTTTTTTTTGATTCTTTATAAAATTCAACTAAATCACTTATTTTGATCTTTCCTATTTCTTCTAGATCATTTGAATATAAATCTTTGAGCTGAGTAATAAGCATGCCAAATTGTGTTCCCCAATCACCAACATGATTGAGTCTTAATACTTCATAACCTCTTAACTCGAAAATTCTAGATATTGAGTCACCTATTATTGTTGATCTTAAATGCCCTACATGCATTTCTTTAGCAATATTAGGGCTAGAAAAATCTACAATAACTTTATTGGACAAACCACTATTTAAATCTTTTCTAATTAGAGGTATGCCAGCCCTATTGCATTGAATATTTGACTTAATTTCATTTATTAGAACCTCATCTTTTAATTTTATATTTATAAAACCTGGTCCAGCTATTTCTAGACTCTTACATAATTTTGATATGCTTTTATTTTTATTTAAAAGGTTAATAAAATCATTAGAAATATCTCTTGGGTTCTTTTTATATATTTTAGATAAACTTAAACAAACATTACATTGATAATCACCAAATTCCTCTTTTGATGATTGTGTAATTAAATTTTTTCGAAGAATTTCGAATTCTCCTTTTTTATCATTTTTTTCAAGACTATCTAAAAGAGATTGTTCAAATTGTTTTGTTAATTCTTTAAAAATGATTAGCATTAATTATTCAATTATTTATCTATATAGTTAATTAATATAACGCATACTCAAATCAATCCAATTACTTTTGGTGATTGAAGAACTTGTTGAAATCAAATCAATACCTTTTATTAGATATTTACTAATTTCTTCAGGGTTAATTCCAGAAACTTCTATTATCAAATTTTTATTTACTTCTTTTTTTAAGCTATTCATTGATAAATCTCTTAATTCTTGAATGTTTGTTTTGATTATTTCAGGGCTAAGTTCATCCAATAAGACACTATCTGCTCCTGCTAATATTGCTTCTTTTGCCTGTTCGATATTCTCAGCTTCAATTATGATATGAGTTGTAAAAGGTGAATTTAGTCTAATTTTTTTTACTGCATTATTAAGATTATCTGTCCATCCAATGTGATTTTCTTTTATCATAGCTGCATCGTATAATCCCATTCTATGATTGACTCCACCTCCGCATTTGAATGCATATTTTTCAAATATTCTTAAGCCAGGAGTCGTTTTCCTAGTATCTGCTAATTTTATATTTGTACCTTCTAACTTACTTACAAGATTCTTTGTGCATGTTGATATTCCAGATAAATGCATTGCTATATTTAAGCTTATTCTTTCACTAGCTAGCAAACTTTTTGAAGGCCCATATATTTCTAAGAGTTTTTGATCTTTAACAAATTGATCTCCATCAGAGATATTAAATTTTGGACTGATTTTTAAATCAATTTTTCTAAAAATTTCTTTTATAATTTCAACCCCGCAGAATATACCCTCTTCTTTTGCAATCCAATATGCATTACCATTCTCTTCTGTAATAGAGGAACTTGTAAGATCTCCCCTACCTATATCTTCATCGATCCAATTATCAATGATTTTACTTATTATTGGAGTATTTAAATCCACTAAACTAAGAAATAATTAATAAAAATTAAACTGAAGTTAGAGAATCAACTATATATCACTATGTAATTTAACTCAAATTTATTTACCAATACAAAACTTAGAAAAAATATTATCTAGAAGTTCCTCTGTTAATTCTTGACCAGTTATTTTAGATAAGTTTTGAATTCCATCTCTCAGCTCAATTGATAACAAATCAAATGGCAATTTATTTTTAATTATTTCATCAGTATCCTTTAAATTAGATAAGCAAGCAGACAAATTTGTTAGATGTCTTTCGTTTAAAAATATATTGATATTTTCTACTTGTTTTAATCCGCATTTTTTTATAATTGTGTCTATTAATAATCTTTCACCATCATTATTCTTAATACTCATAAGAATTGTGTTTTTTAACTCATTTGAATTAATATTTTTGCAATCAATTAAATCTTTTTTATTGCCCAAAATAGTAATTAATTTTTCTTTGGGAATTTCTTTTATTATTTTTTTGTCTTCTTCATTAAATCCTTCTTCAAGACTATAAATATAAATTATAAAATCTGACTCTTTTATTTTCCCAAAACTTTTTTTAATTCCAATACTTTCAATTTGTTCATGAGTTTCTCTTATGCCAGCAGTATCAATTATTTTCATTGGAATATCATTAATAGTTAAATTAACTTCAATAACATCTCTAGTTGTTCCAGGAATATTAGTTACGATTGCTTTCTCTTTTTTTGCAAGCAAATTTAATAAAGAGCTTTTGCCAACATTTGTTTTACCTATAAGCGCAATGGATATTCCATTGTGAATATATGAATTTCTTTTTGCATTTTCTATTAGTAATTCTATTTTTTCTTTGACTTTTTTAATGTTTTTTAGATATTTGGTGTAATCAAAATCTGTGAAGTCTTCTTCAAAATCAACTCTCGCTTCTATTTCGCAAAGTTGATTTATAAGGTCATTTTTAATATCATCAATTTTTTTCTTTATTTCTCCTTGAACCCCGCTAAAGGCTAACTCTGCTGATCTGGTATTGCTTGCATTAATTAATTGATTAATCGACTCGGCTTGAGTAAGGTCTATTTTCCCATTAAGAAAAGCTCTTTGACTAAATTCTCCTGGGTTTGCAAGTCTAACTCTAGAATTACAAGATAATAATATCTTTAAAACTTTATTTACTATGATAATTCCGCCATGGCAATGAATTTCAACCACATCCTCTCCTGTTAAGCTATTTGGGGATTTCATCACTAAAATTAAAACCTCATCTATAAATTTATTTTGTTTATTTTCCTGAATAAAACCACGAAAAACTCTATGTGATTCCCATGCATATTTAGATTTAGTTTGAACAATCTTTTTGCAAGAATTTATTGCGTCTTTCCCTGATACTCTTATTATCGCAACTCCTCCCTTCCCAATACTTATAGCTGAAGCAATTGCGGCTATCGTATCTTCTGTAGTAACTATCGAATCCATCTCTCGCTTTGTTATGGATAATTAAGTAAGATTATCAAGAATTTAATTTTGAAATTTTTTTTCTGAATGAGATTTAAAAGAGATATTACCTATAAGAAAATTCTATCATTATTTAGGAGTCAGAATGGAAGTCCTTTCTTTAATGCTAAAGGTTTAGCTATAGGGGTATTTAGTGGTTGCTTTCCATTTTTTGGTTTTCAAACTTTAATGGGAGTATTTTTTGCGAAAATAGCTAAGGGCAATATTGTTCTAGCTGCAATTGGTACCTGGATCAGCAACCCTTTTACTTATATTCCACTTTATTATTTTAACTATAAAGTTGGTTCAATTTTTTTAAATAATCCTTCTAATAAAATTCTTGAAAAAAGTTTAGTTATTGATGACTTATGGAAACAAGGTAGAATTTTTTCCTTAAAATTACTCTTAGGTTCATTTTGTGTAGGTATTTTATTAGCTTTGATTTGCGGCAGTATTGTTTTCTTTATCTACAAGATAAAAAGTAAAAGATAGATTGATCTGATTTTAAAATTAACTTTGTCCAACTCTGGCAATATCTAAAACATCTGCCATTGATTTAATTTGTTCAATTGTTTTGTGAAGTTGATTATAACTTTCAAGACCTACACAAAGATTTATAATAGCTGGTTTACCATAAGCAGTTTTAACATTAGCATCACTAACGTTTATACCTTTATCAGATAACCGCATAAGAATATCTTTAAGAACTCCAACTCGATCAATTACTTCTATTCGTAGCTGAATTGGAAACTTATTTTCGCCAGTTTTATTATCTTGATTCCAACCGACAGGTAATCTTCTCTCTATTGGAATTGGTATTACATTTTCACAATCTTCCCTATGTATAGTTATCCCATGGTTGCCGAGCGACACAGTTCCGATAATATCCTCGCCTGGGAGTGGGGAACAGCATTTACCTATTCTGTAATCAAGACCTTCTATCCCGGAAATTGGTGATTTAGTTGCTGTATTAGATTGATTAGTGGATAAATTATTATTACTTTTAAGAGATTTTGCTATTTCAGAGTCAGAATCATTTTTTACATCTTCTGTCTGTAATTTTATTTCTTCTCTTAGTCTGTTTAATACTTGATGCAAAGTTAAACCACCAAAACCAAGAGATGCAAGAAGGTCTTCAGTAGTTTTTAAATTGCATCGATTTGCAACTTTTTTCATAGCTTCACTAGAAAGTAATGCTTCAAAACCGTTTCTACCTACTTCTTTTTCAAGTAAATCTCTACCTCTTTTGATCGTTTCATCACGATGGCTTTTCTTATACCATTGGCGAATTCTATTTTTAGCAGTTGGCGTAACTACAAAGTTCAGCCAATCCAAGCTTGGAGTAGCATTATTACTTGTCAAAATTTCTATGAAGTCACCATTTTGAAGTGCTGTAGATAATGGAGAAAGCTTTTCATTAATCCTTATTCCATTACAGTGATTTCCAACTTCAGAATGGATTCTGTAGGCGAAATCTATAGCGGTAGATCCTTTCTTTAAACCAACAACATCCCCTTTTGGAGTGATTACAAATACTTCTTCATCAAATAAATCTTCTTTAATTGAAGCTAAATAATCATTATGATCCCTTTCATTACCTTCTTGTTGCCATTCTACTAATTGTCTTAGCCAATTAAATCTCTCGGCATTACTTTTAGCAGGAGAACCACCCTCTTTATATTGCCAATGAGCGGCAATACCATATTCAGCAATTTGATGCATCGAAGTAGTTCTAATTTGAACTTCAATAGGTCGATGTCTTCCAATCACAGAAGTGTGTAAGGACTGATATCCATTGGGTTTTGGTAATCCTATATAGTCTTTAAATCTACCTGGAATTGGTTTGAAAGTATCATGAACAACTGCTAAAGCTCTATAACAACTATCTGAATTGTCCACGATAATTCTTAGGGCAGCAACATCATAAATCTCGTGAAAATGCTTTTGTTGTCTTTCCATTTTGCTCCAGATGCCATAAAGATGTTTTGGCCTTCCTGTTATTTCAAAATTTTTCAAACCCGCTGAAATCAAGTTTTCCTTCATAAGATTCAAAGTTACTTTTAATCTTTTTTCTCTATCACTTCTTTTAACGGCGATTTGATCTTTAAGATCTAGATATTCTTTAGGCTCTAGGAATTTAAAAGCTAAATCTTCTAATTCCCATTTAAATCTGTTTATTCCTAGTCGATTAGCTAATGGTGCATAAATCTCTCTTGTTTCTCTCGCTATTCTTAGTTTTTTCTCATCATTTAGCCATTCAATTGTTCTCATGTTATGAAGTCGATCTGCAAGTTTAACTAAGACAACTCTGATATCGCTGGCCATAGCTAAAAACATTTTCCTAAGATTTTCAGCTTGTGCTTCAGTCCTATTGTTAAAGTGAATGCCGCCTAATTTTGTTACACCCTCTACAAGTATTTTTACTTCTAATCCAAAATTTGTTTCTATTTCAGATAAATCAATGCCAGTATCTTCAACTACATCATGTAAAAGACCTGCAGCAATAACAGATGAACTAGCACCTATTTCTTTAAGTAGATTTGCAACAGCAACCGGGTGGATAATGTATGGCTCGCCGCTCGCACGGAATTGTCCATTATGAGCTTTATAAGCAAGTTTAAAAGCCTTTACTATAAGGTTTTGATTCTCATCATTTTCTTTATTTGATTTTTCAAAATTATGAATATCTTTAAGAAGCCAATCGGGAATGTTTATTTGATAATTCAAAGATTCACTTTCATATTTTTTATTTTCAGGCAAAATAGTTTTGGAAACTTCAATTTCGTTTTTTTCTTTTGAATTTGCAGCTGCCTCGGACATTTTATATTGCTTTAGATGTATTTTATTTATGTCTAGAAAAATTTGCTATGAATCATGGAAAAAAATAAAGAAAAAATTATTGTAGTTAAAAATCTTACTGTTAAATATGGTCTAAAACAGCAACCTATTATCAAAAATTTTAATTTGGAAATAGATAGTGGAGATCATTTGGCCATAATAGGACCTTCTGGATGTGGAAAGACCACTTTTGCAAAAACATTAGTAAATATATTGCCTGCAAAGGCAACTTCTAAAGGGTATCTATCGATTTCTAATGTAGATCCTAGGAAAATAAACAACAAAGATGCACAATTATTTAGAAGAAAGAATTTTGGATTTATTTATCAAGACTCTATAAAAAAACTTAACCCGCTTATGAGAGTTGGGGATCATTTATATGAATTATTTAAAACATATGATCAAACTAAATCATCTTTAGCGATTAAAAAATTAGTAAGAGAAGTTTTTCAAAAAGTCGGAATTGAAGAAAGTAGACTTGATTCTTTCCCACATCAATTTAGCGGCGGAATGAGACAGAGAGTTTCTATAGCAATGGCACTTGCTTTGAAACCTAAATTATTAATAGCTGATGAACCTACAACAAGCTTAGATACCAAAACAAGTTTTGAAATTATGCAAGAAATAATTCATCTATGTAATGAATTTGATACAACTTTAATTTTAATTAGTCATGATATTAATCTTGCAGCAAAGTGGTGTAGAAAAGTTGCAATAATTGAAAAGGGATCGATTGTTGAAAAGGGGAATATATTAGATATTTTTCAATCACCAAAATCAGATATCGGGAAAAAGTTAGTAAATGCTTCAAAAATAGTATTAGAACCAAATACTAAAAATAATGCTCGAGATCAGGTCGTTCTAGAGGTAAATAACCTAAGACATTGGTATAAATTAAATTCTTCAATTTTCATTAATAAATGGAATAAGGCTTTAAATGAAGTTAGTTTCAAGTTATATGAGAATGAGACTCTTGGAATAGTTGGTTCTTCAGGGAGTGGTAAAAGTACATTATGTAGGGCTTTAATTGGACTTCTTAAAGTAAGAGGTGGTGAAATCAAAATTTATGATAAAAATCATGCATCGAAAAAAAATAAATCTTTTAAAAAGAACAATAAAGTGCAAATTATTTTTCAAGATCCTTTTTCAAGTTTGAACCCGAAAATGACAATTAAAAGTATTTTGGAAGATATATTTTTTATTCAAAAAATTTCAGATAAAAGAAAAATCGAAAAAGAAATAAAATTAATGTTTAGAAATTTGAATCTTCCCTTAAATAATGATTTTTTTAATTCTTATTCTAGCCAATTATCTGGTGGTCAACTGCAAAGAATTTCATTAGCCAGAGCGCTATTGTTGAAACCAAAAATTTTGATTTGTGATGAGAGCGTTAATATGTTGGATGCTTCAGTAAAAATAGAGATTCTTGAATTACTTAGAGTCTTGCAAGAAAAAATGAATTTAACGATTATCTTTATTACTCACGATTTGGGCATTGCTAAAAGATTTTGTGATAGGTTGCTAGTTATGAATCACGGAAAGATAGTTGATGAAGGAGAAAGTTCCACAATATTCACTAAAACTCAAAACACGTATACAAAATCGCTTCTAAATTCCTCTTTGAATCTTATTTAATTTTAAGAACACTTAGTAATTTTTTAAAATCTAATGGTAATTCTGATTCAAATATCATTTCTTTACCATTTATTGGATGTATAAGTCCAAGCTTAATGGCGTGTAAAGCTTGGCCATCTAATTTACATGGTAGTTTTTTACATCTTCCATATAACGGATCACCCACAATTGGATGATTAATGTGAGCGCAATGTACTCTTATTTGATGCGTTCGCCCCGTATCTAGTTTGAAACTCATTAATGAGTAATTGCCAAATCTTTCTTCTAATCTCCAATAGGTACAGGCATACCTTCCTGAAGTTTCTTCAACTACTTTATATTTCAATCTATTTAATTTATCTCTGCCAATGTTTCCCACTATTTGGCCTTCTTCAGAATTCGGTGCTCCATGAATTACTGCAATATATTCGCGTGATGCTATTTTTTCTTTAATTTGTTTCTGGAGATTTACTAATGCCTCTTGGCTTTTTGCAACAACCATACATCCGGAGGTATCTTTATCTAATCTGTGAACAATCCCAGGTCTTAGTTTCCCATTAATTCCAGGTAGATCTTTACAGTGAAAAAGTAATCCATTCACTAAAGTTCCAGATTTGTGTCCAGGGGCTGGATGAACAATTAGTCCTGATTGTTTATTAATTACTATGATGTGCTCGTCTTCAAAAAGGATATTTAAATCCATTTTTTCAGGTTTCAAATAAATAAGAGGTTCTGGAGGAGGCATCCATATTTGAATATTGTCGCCATTTTTTAATGGTGTCTTTGCTTTCGCAGTCTTATAGTTTACAAGTACTAACCCTGAATTTATAAAATGTTGAATTCTTGCTCTACTTTGTTCTGGCCTTTTACTTACCAACCATCTGTCTAGCCTCATAGGAAGAGGTAGCTCATAAATAATTTCTATAAGCTCACCTTCTCCAATGCCGAAAGAATTTTGATTATTTAATTCCATAGTGGGACTTCTAAAGCAATTTTACCCAGCATTTGATTTCTATAATCTTCTAATAACTTATGAGACATTCTCCTTTTATCGCCAGAGGTATGTTTTGAAGCTGCTTCGTCGATCCAAGCAGAAGGACTCTTAAAGCCTTTAGTAATATCAACTCCATATCTATTAGATATTTGTTTAACTGAAATATTCGCATTCTTATCTTTGTTGAGAGTGGATATAATTTTGATAAATCCAATTGCGACACTCTCTATTTCATAAGCAGCTTCTCCAATATCGTCACACAGTGCAAGATTAAGTGCTGATTTTTGATCTTCTAAATTTGGAGGTATAACACCAGGAGCATCTAGCAGATCTATACCACTTTCTAATTTTATCCATCTTAAATTACGAGTCACGCCTGCTTTCCTAGCGCTATCTACAACTCTTTTTTTTGCGATTCTATTAATTAATGCCGACTTTCCTACGTTTGGAAAACCAAGTGTAAGGGCTCTAATTGGCCTAATTCGCATTCCTCTAGAGAGTCTTCTATCGTCGATTGAAGACCTAGAATCTTTGGCTGACTTACAAATTTCTTTAATCCCTATTCCTCTTTTAGCATCACACCAAAGAGGATATTGATCTTTAGAATTAAACCATTTATTCCAACTATTGATTGTATTTGGGGAGATCATATCTGATCTGTTAATGACAAGAATATGTTTTTTATTATTTATCCATTTATTTAAGTGTGGATGTCCTGTTGACAAAGGAATTCGTGCATCTCTCACTTCTATAACTAAATCTACTTTATTGATAACTTCAGATAATTTCTTTTCTGCTTTTGCGATATGGCCTGGGTACCATTGGATTTTGGGTATGTCCACTTCAATAAATCAAATAAAATTTTGTATTCCTTTTAGTTTTTATAAGTTTCAAAAGTATTTACTTCTAAATTTTAGTATAAATTTAATAACTAAAAATTTTTATAATCGTTAATTCTTAAAATTTATTAAGGCATAGGTAACAGTAACTACTTTTTAACCCAATAAGCCCAAATTAACGTTAGGCTCTTGAGATTATAAATATAGCTTGTTTAATGTCAAAATTATCTCTTTCCAGTCTTGATAAGACACATTTAGAAGGAAAAAAAGTTCTTGTAAGAGTAGATTTTAATGTTCCATTAAATGAAGACGGTCAAATAACCGACGATACGCGTATTCGTGCAGCGATCCCAACTATTGAATATCTTATTAATCATTCTGCAAAAGTCATTCTAGCTGCTCATTTTGGTAGACCGAAGGGTCAGGTAAATGAAAAAATGAGATTAACTCCAGTAGCAGCAAGATTAAGTGAATTGTTGGGGCAAAATGTTGCTCTTACTAACAGTTGTATTGGTGATGAAGCAGTTGCACAATCAAATAGCTTATCTAATGGAGATGTTCTTTTACTTGAGAATGTTCGTTTTTTTGGTGAAGAGGAAAAGAACGACCTGGAGTTTGCTGAAAAATTAGCATCACATGCAGATATGTATGTAAATGATGCTTTCGGTGCTGCTCATAGAGCGCATGCTTCAACTCAGGGTGTTACAAATTATTTAAGTCCCTCAGTAGCTGGATTCCTTTTAGAAAAAGAATTGAAATACCTACAAGGAGCAGTAGATTCCCCAAATCGTCCATTGGCAGCAATAGTTGGAGGGTCAAAGGTTAGTAGCAAAATAGGAGTACTTGATTCTCTACTAGATAAGTGTGACAAAATCATGATTGGTGGAGGTATGATTTTCACTTTTTATAAAGCTAGAGGTTTAGATGTCGGAAAGAGCCTTGTAGAAGAAGATAAACTCGAGCTTGCTAAAGATTTAGAAGCAAAAGCGAAAGCAAAAGGAGTAGAGTTATTATTACCCACTGATGTTGTTTTGGCTGATGAATTTTCTCCTGACGCCAATAGTAAAATATCTCAAATTGATGCAATTAGTGGGAATTGGATGGGTCTAGATATTGGTCCAGATTCCATTAAAGTTTTTCAGAATGCTCTTGCAGAATGTAAGACAATTATTTGGAATGGTCCAATGGGAGTTTTTGAATTTGATAAATTTGCAGATGGTACAAATGCAATAGCTACGACTCTTGCGGACTTAAGTGCTTTTTCTGAAGTTTGTACAATAATTGGTGGTGGAGATTCAGTTGCAGCAGTTGAAAAAGCAGGATTAGCTGAGAAAATGTCTCATATATCTACCGGAGGTGGGGCTAGTTTGGAACTTTTAGAAGGTAAAACTTTACCAGGTGTGGCTGCGTTAAACGACGCTTAGGCTATATCTCATCAACAATATCAATGCTCTTTGTGAAAGTAATCATTCCCTCAGGATGAGCTATGATTCCTGACCAAATTTGCATCCCTGGTTTTGAAGGGGCTCTTGTAATTTTAAAAATCCCTCCAGACGCCAATGGTTCCAATAATATTTCTTGTTCAAAAAATGAATTAACTTGATGAGGTTTTATAGCTCCAGCAATAATCACTTCTTCAAGAGGCTTATTTAGAATTATATCGATATCGTATTTTGAACCAGTAAGAACTCTATCAGGAATTTTAAAACTAATATCTATTTTTTTATTATCGTTTCTTATTGTGGTGAATAAATTTTTGATAATCCCTTCACTTATTTTTCCATTTACGATTGAAAATAAATAATCAAATTTGGATTCGAGTATATATATTTCTCCGTTAACTATTTTTTCCCCAGAAACTTTTATTCGCAAAATATCTTCATCTGGAATATTAGATTTTAATCTTTTGATCTTCCATTTGCTGTTAGGGAAATCATTAATAATCTTTGAAAATTGTTTTGGAATATTTTGGTTTTCATCATTTCTAAAATTTTTTTTAATAAAATCTAAGTCTCGCTCATTTAATGAGGTTTCTAAATTTCTCATAAAATCAACTTTTAAAGTTTGCGTTATTGCTGAATAGGGGAGAATGAGATAAATAAATATGTAGAGAGGGAATCCTATATTTCTGAATAAGTTTAAATTCAACATATTTATTATTTATTATTTTCATTCTACTAATTTAAGTTTTTATGTCTAAAAAAAATAATTTATTAATTGCAGCTAGTGGAACAGGAGGCCATATTTTTCCAGCTTTAGCAGTTTCTAAAGAGGTGGAAGATGAGTGGAATATTCATTGGTTGGGTATTCAGCAAAGACTTGATGCGAATTTGATTCCCCAAAAATATAATTTGAAGACTTTGAATTTAAAGACACCAAGAAAAAATATTTTTTTGTTTTATCAATATATAAAAATTTTAATGTCAACTTTCCAAATAATTAGGATCTTAAAAGAAAAAAAAATTAACTTGGTTTTTACGACTGGAGGTTATATATCTGCCCCTACTATTGTTGCTTCAAAACTTCTAAAGATACCTATCATTATTCATGAATCAAATGTAGTTCCAGGAATGGTCACGAAATATTTTGGTTTTTTATGTAACTATGTTCTTTTAGGATTTAAAGAAACAAATTCTTATTTAAAAAATTGTAAAACTATTTTCACTGGAACACCTTTAAGAGAGCAATTCTATAAATTTAATTTTTTGCCAGAATGGGTTCCAAAAGGAAATGGACCTCTTTTGATTGTTATGGGAGGTAGTCAAGGAGCAAAAGCTATAAATCAAATTCTTTATGAATCTCTGGAGTTTTTAATAAAAAAACAATTTCGGATAGTTCATATTGTTGGCGAATCTAATCTAAAACCTTTTCATGTAAAAAACTCCAAAAATTATATTCAAAAGAAATTTACTAATGAAATAGCAGCTTTAATTCAAAACTGTGATCTTGTAATATCGAGATCTGGTGCAGGAACAATCAATGAATTAATGCAGGCTGAAAAACCTTCAATTTTAATTCCATATCCATATTCTAAAAATAATCATCAGGAGAAAAATGCCATGATTCTTGCTGCAAGTGGAGGCTCAGTTTTAATCAATCAGAATAATATGTCTAAAGAAGTTTTTGAAGAAACTCTAGAAAGAATTTTTAAAATAAAATCAAAAAAGGGAAAAAAACATTATGAAATATTAGATCTCATGAAGAAGAATATGGAAAATAATAATAAAATTAAATCTAAAAATGAGATTAAAAAGTATATTGATTATTTTTTAAAGGAATTCTGAATTTCTTCACATAAAAGAGTGTTATTTTTTCTATTCTGTAGACTTATTCTTGCCCACTTTTCGTCAAGAAATCTAAATGAAGTGCATTCTCTAAGCAATATTCCCTTATTTTCTAAGTATTTTATATTTGGCGACAAGGATGTTTCACTTTCTATTAAAAAAAAGTTGGTTGAAGAGTTATGAATTTTAAGGTTCTCTATTTTTAATAATTTTTCAAATACTCTCTTTTTTTCAATATTTATCCAGCTGTGAATCTGTTTTGTCCACTGTTCATAGAATTTCTTATTACTTAGTAGATCAATCCCGGCTTTAATAGAAAATGAATTTAAAGGCCAAGGATCTCTATTTATTTCCCATTGTTTAAGTTTTTTCGATGAGCCAATAACGTAACCTAATCTAAGTCCAGGAATATTGAAGATTTTGGTCAAGCTTCTCAAGACTAATAAATTATCAAATCTTTTGGTTAATGGTATTAAAGATTCTTTGTCTCCATTAGGTGTTATGGATAAAAAAGCTTCATCGCAGATAACTAATTTATATTTTTTTACAACTTCCTCCAATGAATTCTTTTCCCATAATTGGCCGGTAGGATTATGTGGATTTGTTATCCAAATAACATCACCTTTTGGATGAAGCGGAAATGATTGAGGAAAAATATCACTCCAGTTTTTTGGTAATTCGCAATGTATAAAATTGTTATTCCAACAATTTAAAGATCTTTCATAATCAACAAATGATGGAGAAGGAATACAACTTATTCCGAATTTGGATGCTTCATAACCTGCCCAGGTTATTAATTCAGAAGCTCCATTCCCAGGCAATATATTCTCTGGATTTATCCCATGAAATTTGCCGATTATTTCTTTCAGATCACTCAAGTTTCTTTCTGGGTAATATCTAAAGCCAAGATTCTTAATTTCCGCATTTATTGAATCTATGAGTATTTGAGGGGGATCAAAGGGTACTAATGATGCACTTGCATCAATGATTTCAGAGGGTAATAAATTTAATTTTTTCGCAATTGCGTATACATTTCCACCGTGCTTCAAGTTTGATCCTTGCATGGCTAACGTTGAGTAATCATGAGGTTCATTATTCATTCTCTAATTTTATTCAACCCATTTTAAATCTGATCCAATTGCATCTTTTATACTAGATAATTGATGGTTATTGAGTTGCTTTATAATTCCCTCAAGTATATCTGGTACTAATTGTGGACCCTTATATATCCATCCTGTATAAAGTTGAATTAATGATGCTCCAGAACAAATTCTTTCCCAAGCTGACTCAGGACTATCTATTCCACCAACCCCAATTAAAATAATCTTTTTATCAATATTATGTATATGTTTTATTATTTGATTTGCTTTTTTTTGGAGAGGCCTTCCACTTAATCCTCCATTCTCTTGAGAGAGTAATAATCCAGTTTGCCTGATCTTTCTATTTTCAAGACCTAATCTATCAATGCTGGTGTTTGTAGCAATTATTCCATCGATGTTTTCCTCGATTATTAATTGGCAAATATCTTCAATATCTTTAAGGCCTAAATCTGGTGCAATTTTTACAAATAATGGTGGACAATTAGGTAAGTTTTTAATTTCTCTAAGAAGTTCTTTTAGAAGAATTGGATCTTGTAATTTTCTTAGTCCTTCAGTATTTGGAGAACTAACGTTTATTGCTGCGTAATCACAATATGGAATTAATAATTTTAGAGAAGTTAAATAATCATCTTTTGCCTGAGATAAACCTGTAATTTTTGACTTCCCGAAATTTATCCCTAAACAAATATTCTCCCTGTTTTTTTTAAACTCAATACCTTGTTCGACAAAGTTTTTAACTAGATTTTCAGCACCATTATTATTGAAACCCATTCTATTTAATGCTGCTTCTTCTTCTGCCAATCTAAATAACCTTGGTTTGGGATTTCCATTCTGAGCAAATTTAGTTACTGTACCAAGCTCAGCAAATCCAAAACCAAAATCTTTCCATATATTTGCGGCATTTCCATTTTTATCAAAACCCGCAGCTAAACCAATTGGATTACAAAAATTTATTCCACATATGTTCTGAGTTAGCCTTTGATCAACTACAGAAAATTCTTCATTTAGATTTTTTAAGATAGAAGATACTATAGGCCAATTATATTTTCTTGAACTGAATGATAGGAGACTAAGAGATAAATTTGTTAAGTATTCTGCATCAATTCCAGAGTCTTTTTTTAATACAGGGGTAATCAGGTTTTTATAAAGATTTTTAAATCCCCCCTTCTTATCATTCATAAAAAATTAGGCTTCTTTTTTTCTATTATCCAATATTTTTTATCTTTAGGAATCAATATCCAATTACGCCATTCAAAAAGTGAATATTGTTTTATCTTTAAGTGGTTTTCATTACCTAATAAGGTTTCTAGTTCAGGTGAACTTAACAAGTACTTTTTTTCTGCAAAATTTTGAATTAATTCATTGCGGGAAAATAATTCCTGAATTTCTAGAGGTGCATTTTTTTCAAAAAAATCAACTGAGGATTCTGTTTTTTTTAAGTTACTTTCTATAGATATACCTTTGCTGTAATTAGTTGCAATTTTATCAACCCTATCATTTTGTTTATCCCCGCTATGACCTTTAACATATTCCATTATTAGGCCATTAATTCTTAATTGATCAATTTTTTGCCATAGATCAAGATTTTGAACTGGTTTCCCTGAACTTGTTTTCCATCCATTCTTCTTCCAATTAATAATCCATTTTGTATAACCCTCTATTACATATTTACTATCAGTTCTTAGTTTAAAGTTCTCTTTTAATTTGTAGGTTTTTAATTTCTCAAGAGTTTTTATAGCCGCAGTGAGTTCCATTCTATTGTTAGTAGTATTTTGCTCGGAACCACCTATTTCTAATTCGCTGTTATCTTCAAAAATTATTAAACCGCCCCAACCACCTGGGCCAGGATTACCACTGCAGGCTCCATCAGTTGCGGCTTCAATCGCAATACTATCACTATTCATAATTTTTGAAGCCGATATTAAGGTTATCGGCTTGAAAAAATGTACTCTTATTTAAGTGTAACTTTACCGCCAGCTTCTTCAATCTCTTTCTTTAAAGATTCAGCATCTGCTTTAGCTATTCCTTCTTTTACTGTTTTTGGTGCAGATTCAACAAGTGCTTTTGCATCGCCAAGACCTAGACCAGTTGCATTTCTTACAACCTTAAGTACTTTGATTTTTGCAGCTGCATCAAAGCTTTCGAGAACTACATCAAATTCAGTTTTTTCTTCAGCAGCGCCACCATCTGCGTCACCGCCAGCTGCGCCTGGAGCTGCCATTACTACACCTGCAGAAGCTGCAGCAGATACACCAAAAGCCTCTTCAATTTGCTTTACAAGCTCAGATGCTTCTAAAAGTGATAGAGATTTTAAAGATTCAAGAATTTCTTCAGTTTTTGCGGACATTTTCTTAAAAGTTAATTAGGTTTTGAATTTAGGATTCTGATTTTTCAGAATGTTGTTTAAGTGATCTAGCAAGTCCAGAAGGTACTTCATTAATAGAGATCGCAATTTTTGTTGCAACGCCATTAAGAGCGCCAGCAATTTTTGCCATCAATACTTCTTTAGATGGAAGACTTGCAATTTCTTTTATTTCAGAATCGCTTAGAAGTCTGCCTTCAAATAAAGCTCCTTTGGTTTCGGATTTTTTGGTGTCTTTTTGAAAAGATTGGATAGCTTTTACAGCACCACCAACATCTTCTTTGATTAAGACAAAAGCATTAGTTCCGCTCAGTAAAGATTCAAGATCGTTCCAATTACTTTCTCCATCAATAGCTTTACGCATTAATGAATTTTTAGTAACTTTGCAAATGCCGTTAGTTTTTTGCAATCTAGATCGCAAATCTGACATCTCTTTGATAGTTAAACCTTTATAGTCAAGAACTACAGCCATTTCCGAGTCGTTTAATAGAGATTTAATCTCAGTAACGATTTGTTGCTTATTCTCTAGTGTTCGGCCCATTGATGTTTTTTGGATCGTAATTTAGGGAGAGCAGGAAATGCGGCAAAGTCCTTTTAAAGAGGCCGCTTTTATTAGATCCAAAAAGAAATAATTTAAGACGAGTCCTCGGTAGGAATTAAGAATTTAGAATAACTAAATCAACCTACTTTCTTTGGCCGTATTATTGCACTTTAAATTATACTACAAAGCGTTAACCTTCAGGTTGGTAATCTTGTACTGCATTTATGTCTACTTGAACTGAAGGCCCCATTGTTGAAGTTACATAAAAAGTTTTCCAATACTTTCCCTTAGCTCCACTTGGTTTGTTTTTATCAATTGATTCTTGTAAAGTTTTTAAGTTTTCAAATAGAGCCTCTTTTGTGAAACTTGCTTTTCCAAAGCGGACATGAACGATACCTGCCTTATCTGCTCTAAATTCGAGCTTACCAGCTTTGAATTCTTTGATTGCATTAGCAATATCATTAGTTACTGTTCCGGCTTTAGGATTAGGCATTAAACCTCTAGGTCCTAAAACTCTTCCTAATTTTGCAACCTTTGGCATCATATCTGGAGTTGCAATAAGTAGATCAAACTCCATATTTCCTTTGTTGATGCTTTCCACAAGATCCTCTTCGCCAAATAAATCTGCTCCTGCAGTCTTAGCTTTCGATACATTCTCACCGCTTGTAATAACTGCAATTTTGATGCTTTGGCCAGTGCCATGTGGTAAAGCAACAGTGGTCCTTAACTGTTGATCAGTATATTTTGGATCAATACCTAAACGTATATGTGCTTCAATAGTTTCATCAAATTTTGCATTAGCATTTTCCTTGATAATACTAAGAGCTTCAAGTGGTGCGTAAATGCGATCTTCTATCTTTGTTGATAGAGCCGCCATTCTTTTGGATAGTTTTTTCATAATAATTTTGGGTGCAGACGGTTATTTATTAACCTCCCCTAAGTAGAGAGCAGTTTTGTCTTGAATTCAATCAGTGATGGAGACGCCCATATTACGAGCAGTACCTTCAATTACTTTCATTGCTGATTCAACACTAGAACAGTTTAGATCAGGAAGCTTGGTTTTGGCTATTTCTTCTAATTGAGCTTTACTTATATTCCCAACAGAGCCTTTTGCGGATTCGCCTGATCCCTTTTCTATACCAGCTGCTTTTGTTATTAAGACGGAAGCAGGGGGTGTTTTAGTGATAAAAGTAAAGCTTCTATCTTCAAAAACAGAAATCTCAACTGGAATTACAAATCCTGCTTTATCTTGTGTCCTTGCGTTGTATTCTTTACAAAATGCCATGATATTGACACCATGTTGTCCTAAAGCTGGCCCTACAGGAGGAGCAGGATTTGCTTTGCCTGCTTGTAGAGCAAGCTTGATAACTGCAACAATTTTTTTTGCCATTAGATTAGAAAACTTAAGCTGAAGTAGAAAATCATAATTTTACTCGACAAACCTGAACAATTAGAAATTAATTTTGTTTATTGATTTGGGAGAATTCTAATTCTACAGGAGTCTCGCGCCCAAATATTGAAAGTAATGCTTTTAATTTATTTCTTTCTCCGGAAACTTCTATAACTTCTCCCTGGAAATCTTTGAATGGACCACTAGTTACTATGATTCTATCTTTTTCTTCAATATCTAACTTGATTACTGCTTTTTTCTCTGATGCACGCTTAAAGATTCTATTCACCTCTTGTCTGGATAATGGTCGAGGTTTGATATGACCTCGCGATCTTCCGCTGCCTCGACCGTCTTCAGCACCAACAAAGTTAATTACATTTGGAGTACTTTTTACAGCCATCATTGTATCTTCATCCAAAATCATTCTTACGAGTACATAACCTGGGAAAACTTTTTCTTCAGTAGTTTGTCTGCTTCCATCTTTTTTTAATTTAATTCCAGGAGTTTGGGGAATTTCAATTTCAATGATTCGATTATTAACACCTAAAGTAACTGATCTCTGCTCAAGAGTCGCTTTTACTTTTTTTTCACAGCTTGACGCTACTTGAACTGCATACCATCTTGCGATGCTTGTATTTGCTTTTGAAGAAGCAAGGCTTGTAGTCAATTCATTACTCATTTTTTTTCTAGAAGCTTAATTAAAATCTTTATTAGTGGATATTTAGGGATATTCAACCAAAAATTTGCGAGGCTGCCCATCCATAGAATCTGCTAACAGATGCTATAGCTGCTGCAGAAAAGGATACCATAATTATAACCGCTACTGATTCGCTAAAAAGTTGTTGTTTATTTGGCCACACGACAAGTTTAAGCTCATCGTAGGTAGATCTAAAAAAATTATTCTTTTTTTTAGGCTCTTCAATTTCAGGAGAATCCTGTTTTAGAGGTTCTTTATTAGTAGTAGGACTTGTCACAAAATTTTTTTTGAAATTAAGCTTTACGCTTTAATTTTATTTTAGCTTATTGATTTACTCCTCAGCTAGGTTTGAAAACGATCTCATCTTTTTTAGCAGGGTTAAGTTTAATTGTGATATTTTTTTTGTTTTTAAAGTTATCATCTAAAAGTTTTGCAGCTAAGGGATTTTCTATTTGTCTTCTAAGTTCCCTGCTAAGTGGCCTAGCACCATATTCAGGCTCGTAAGAATCATGTGCAATTTTATTGATAACTTTTTTGTCTATAACAATATTTATTTTCTGCTCAAGTAGCAGGTTTTTTAAATCTTCTGTTTGTAAAATTATAATTTTTTGAAGATCATCAATAGATAATGGATCAAACTTTACTACTTCGTCAATTCTATTTAAAAATTCAGGTCTAAAAATCGAAGATAATGCATTACTAATGGAATTATCTAGACTTTGTTGATCTTTTTCTGACTTCCCCTCACTTTGAGAAATTTTTTGTGAATACTCCAGTATAGATTTACCAGCTAGGTTACTAGTCATTATGATTACGGTATTTTTGAAATCCACAGTCCTTCCTTGAGAGTCCGTTAATCTTCCTTCATCTAAGACTTGTAAAAGGATATTAAATACTTCTGTATGTGCTTTTTCTATCTCGTCAAGAAGTATTACTGAATAGGGTTTACGTCTTACAGCTTCAGTTAATTGACCTCCCTCTTCATAACCAACATAACCTGGAGGAGCTCCCAAAAGTCTTGCTACGGCGTTTTTCTCCATATATTCACTCATGTCTAATCTTAAAAGTGCGTCTTCTTCATCAAATAAAGCTGTTGCAAGAGATTTTGCTAATTCTGTTTTGCCAACACCTGTAGGACCCATAAATAAAAAAGATCCGATAGGTCTTTTAGGACTTTTCATGCCAACGCGAGCTCTTCTAATTGCAGCAGCAACAGCTTCTAGGGCTTTTTCTTGTCCAATAACTTTTTCACTTAGTTCTGTTTCTAGATTGACTAATTTCTTACGTTCATTTGAAACTACTTTAGAAATTGGAATTCCTGTGATTTTTGAGATAACATCAGCAATATCATCGGGTTCAACTTGATATTTAAAAGGGAAATTTCTATTTTTCTTTATTTTATTAAAGTTCTCTTCAACTTTTTGTATTTCATTCTCTATTTCATTTAACTCTTCTTCAAGCTTTTCTAAATAATCCAGATCATTTTCAATTTCGCGATTTGATTTATCTTTAATTTGTTTGGTTAGCTTATCTTCTTCTTTCATTAAAATAGATAATTGCTCCATTTCTTCTCGCAAATTGTTCCAATTGTCCAAAAGAACGTTCAATTTTACCTCTGATTGTTGCCTCATATTCAACAGTTTTTCTTGAGCTTCGATATTTGCTCCTTGCAAATTATTCAGTTTTTCATTAATAGTATGAAGTTTGTTCTCTTGTTGGAGAATTATTTGAGGCTTTTTATTAGACTCGATTTTTAACTCTGCAGCTGCCTCATCAATTAAATCTATTGCTTTATCAGGAAGACATTTATCGCTGATGTATCTGTCGGCTAATTTTGCAGAATAGTTTACAGCTTCTGCAGAAATTTTTATGCCATGATGCGATTCATATTTCTTTTTGATACCTTGCAGTATTTTTGCGCTTAATTCTACTGAAGGTTCATTAACAGCTATCTTTTGAAAGCAATTATTTAATGCCTGATCTTTTTCAATAGTTTCACGAAATTTCTCAGGTGTTGTTGTACCGATACATCTCAGTTGTCCCTCTGCCAGTAAAGGTTTTAAGATATTGCTAATGTCGGTAGAAGATCTGTCAGAACTTAATATTGAATGAATTTCATCAATAAATAAAATCATTCCTTGGCTTGGATTGTTTAGTTCCTGCATTATTAAACTTAATCTTTCTTCTAGTTGGCCTCTAAATTTTGTCCCAGAAACTAAAGCACCTAAGTCAAGCGAAATAATTTTTAAGTTTTTTAAAGAATCAGGAACTTTTTTGTCCACAATTAATTGCGCAAGTAATTTTGCAATTGAGGTTTTACCAACTCCAGGATTGCCGATAAGTATAGGATTATTTTTGTTTCTTCTGCAGAGTACCCTCATTAAATTATTGATCTCATTTTCTCTCCCTAAAACAGGATCCAGTAAACCTTTTTTAGCTGATTCTGTTAAATCTTTTCCATAAATTGAAAGAGCATTTTCATCTTTCCCTACTTGTTTTTTGGTTTCAATTTGAAGTTTACTTTTGGGAAATGGAACAATAGCTTCTTTAAATTTTTCTTCTTTTCCTAAAATCTCTTTATTTGATTCAAAATTAGATTGATTATTTATATCTAGCACGTTCTCATAATTAAAAGAATCTTTTGATTGATTAATATTTGGGAAAAACTTTAATTCTTCTTCTAATTTTTCTATCGAAAGGTTGCCTTCTTCAAAAACATAATTACCAATTCTTAAATCTCTTCCAAGAGCAATTAGTAAATGAGGGATTTCTATGAATCTGGATCCCCATTGGATTTTAATCTGATTAGCATTATCTAGTAAAATTTCTAAATCTTCTCCGATAGTAAAAATATCTGACTCATTTGTTGGTGTATCTTCTAAAAAATCTTCTGTTATGTCTAAAACTGTATCTTGGTCGATTGATAATTTTTCAATGAAAGCAAAGAATTCACTTGATGAGAACAATGTATGAATTATGTGTTCAATATTAAATTCGCTATGATCCCATTTTTTTGCTGTTTCTTCCCCTAATAAAAGAAGATTCCAACTGATATCGCTAAATAGTTCAGGACTAGATGTAAGTGTTTCTCTCATAAATTTATCAAAACTACAGTTGATTATTAATTAATATTCTAAATAGTATCTGCATTAATAATCATCCAATAATTTCTAAATTGTAAGATGAATTTTAAAAATATGTTAATAGAGGGTTTGCAGGGACTTTGGAATTAATAAAAGCGTTAACTAATATTTAAGTTGTTGTGAAATTAAAAAATTATAATTGGTTAACATATTTATTTCAGATATTAGCCAAATAGTTCAGCTATTAATAGGATTTAAATAGTAATAATTAAATTGTGAAAGAAACTATTGATTTTCTTATTGATACTATTGAAGCAAGGCAAATCCTTGATTCAAGAGGTAATCCAACTGTAGAGGCAGAAGTATTTTTAGAATGTGGTGCATGTGGTAGAGCAATTGTTCCCAGCGGAGCTAGCACTGGTGCTCATGAGGCACATGAATTAAGGGATGGCGGTTCAAAATATATGGGTAAGGGTGTTTTAAATGCTGTTAATAAAATTCATGAAACAATATCCCCAGCTTTATGTGGATTGTCAGCTTTAGATCAAACTGCTGTAGATAAATTAATGATTGAAATTGATGGAACTCCTAATAAATCTAACCTTGGAGCAAATTCAATCCTTGCAGTAAGTCTTGCAACTGCCAGAGCATCAGCAAATGCTTTAGACGTTCCACTATATAGGTATCTTGGAGATCCATTGTCCAATCTCCTTCCAGTCCCATTAATGAATGTAATAAATGGTGGTGCTCATGCACCAAATAGTCTTGATTTTCAGGAATTTATGCTTGTCCCACATGGAGCTAATAATTTCAGTGAATCATTAAGAATGGGTACTGAAATTTTTCATTCATTAAAATCATTGCTCGATCAAAAAGGTCTATCTACTGCTGTAGGCGATGAGGGTGGATTTGCACCTAATTTGTCATCAAGTGAAGAAGCAGGGGACTTATTATTAGAAGCAATTCAAAAAGCCGGATTTAAGCCTGGTGAACAGGTATCTTTAGCTTTAGATGCTGCTAGTACTGAATTTTATAGTGATGGTATTTATAAATATGAAGGTAAAAGTTTAGATAGTTCTGAAATGATTTCATATCTTTCAAGATTAGTTTCGAATTATCCAATAGTTTCAATTGAAGACGGTTTAGCTGAGGATGATTGGGAGGGCTGGTCAGAATTAAATAAAGAATTAGGAAATAAAGTTCAGCTTGTAGGTGATGATTTATTCGTTACTAATACAGAAAGATTAAGGAAAGGGATTATGGAAAAATCTGCCAATTCAATCCTAATAAAGGTAAATCAAATTGGAACATTAACTGAAACTTTGGAAGCTATTGAGTTAGCTAAAATGTCTGGTTTCACAAGTGTTATTAGTCATAGGAGTGGTGAGACTGAAGATACAACAATTGCAGATTTATCTGTCGCAACAAGATCGGGTCAGATCAAGACAGGCTCTTTGAGCAGAAGTGAAAGGATTGCCAAATACAATAGGCTTTTAAAAATTGAGGAGGAATTGGGAAATCAAGCAAGATTCGCTGGAGCTTTAGGTTTAGGTCCCAAAAATATATAGTTTTTTTAGCGCTTAAGTTTTTCTAAACGTGAGCCTTTACTCATACTTAATTGGCACTTTATCCAATCAATACTTATTGGTAGTGCAAATAAAAGTGGCAACAATGCAATATTATTTTGTTTATTGCTTACAAGTAAAGCAGATGCAATTGATAAGCTTCCTATAAGAATTGAATGGCCTAAAGTTTTTTGAGCAGTAAACATTTTTTTGAATTGCCTATCAGACTCTCCCATTCTTATTTGCAATTTTAAATCGCCCTGCTCTAATCTTTCTAAACTTTCATCTATTCTTTTGGGAATGCCGACAGCTTTCGATCCTAATTCACCTACTTGCCTTCCAAATTGGTTAATGAAATCGTTGGGAGTTTGATTATTTGAAGTCATAAGTTCTATTAAATAAGGCTTGGTAACTGATACAAGGTTAAACCCTGGATCAAGCATTCTACCAACTCCTTCAAAAGTTGATAAAGCTCTCATCACAAAGATTAAATCTACTGGTAGTTGAAATGGTGTTTCATAAACAAGTTCGTATAAATCTCCAGATAATTTTTCAATAATATTTGGACTAAATGGCGGAGTTAAGGCTTCTTTTAGCATCAATCTGACTAATCTCCTGACTGGTCCTACATCAATATCTTGTGAAATTAGCCCAGCTTGTTGTAATTGACTCACAAGTAATGAGGCGTCTCTTAACGCAGCAGCTTTAACCAGCCCCCCTAATCTTGTCTGAAGATTATTTGAGATATTGCCCATCATTCCAAAATCATAAAAAATCAATTTACCTTCATTTGAAACTGCTAGATTCCCTGGATGAGGGTCTGCATGAAAAAAACCGTAATTTACTAATTGTTTTAAATAACTGACGGCACCTATTTCTGCGATTTTAGGTAAATCAATTTCTTGTGATTGTAATTTTTCTAAATCGCTTATTTTTGTTCCTTCTAGATAACTTAAACAAAGGACTTTTTCACTGCTCATATCCCAAATTACTTCAGGAACTTCAACATTTTCATCATCAAGAAATTGCTGTCTAAATCTTGCTGCATATTGTGCTTCACAATTAAAATCAAGCTCCTTCATGAGAACTTTCTTACACTCTTTAGCAATCTCAACCCAGTTTCTACCTCGACTCCAATTCTTATTTTTCTGCAATAATCCTGCTATTTGCTGCATTATACCCAAATCTATAATAAATAATTCTTTTAAATTAGGTCTTTGAACTTTAAATACTACTTTCTTACCATCTTTTAAAGTCGCCCTATGGACTTGAGCTAATGAAGCTGATCCAACCGGATCACATATTATTTGATCTATTTCATTAAACTTAGATCCTAGTTCTTCTCTTATAGTTTCTTCAACTTGCGCAAATGAAAAATTAGGAACTTGATCCTGCAATTTAGACAATTCCTGTATCCAGGTATTAGGAATTAAATCAGGTCTCGCTGATAATAATTGTCCAATTTTAATAAATGCTGATCCAAGCTTTATTAATTGATTTGTAAACCATCTAGCTCTTTTAATTTGGACCCTACTTTTTTCATTGTTCTTATTTTGGAAAATTGTAAATCTAATATTATCTATCCATAAATTTATTAAAAGCGAAATCAGAGTAATCCAAATAAGAAAGGCCCTCTTCAATTTTTTTAAACGATTATGAAGAATGTAATAACTCATTTAATTTGATTATTTATATTTTTATTAAAGAGATCAATTTGCTTATTGATACCTTCAATTTCATTTAAAGCTTTTTTTATTTTGGAATCTTGATAAGTATTTGTAGACTCATTTTCTTGAATATTTTCGGCTTTTTCCAGTCTTGATGCTTCTTCGATTATGGATTCTTTTAAACTGTCAAATTCTTTTTTGAGAATTTCTGGAGCATCCTGAGCAATATTTGTTGCTTCTTCAATTTTTTCAACCAATATTTCGTTTAATTTTTCGGTTACTTTCTTAATGGCAGCTTTTAAAAGGTAATCAGAGTTGGTCATGAAAATATAATGTTTCAACGGAAATTGATTTTTCGATATGACCTAATAATAGATCAATACAGAACATTTCACGTAACTGATCATTTTGATAATTAATTTTTTATGTTTTTCCTATGTAAGTTTGTTTCTATATTAAGCTTTTTTCTCTTTTTTCTTTTAACTTATATCTATATAAAGGTTTAGGTATTTACTTTCAAAATATCTTCTAACCAAGAACTCATCTAATTAACTACTAAAAAGGAGTTTTTAAAAATTGGAAATCATTGAGTCAGATGTAGTTATTATCGGAGGAGGCCCGGCCGGATGTACTTGCGCACTTTATACATCTCGTTCAAACTTAAAGACAGTAATTTTAGATAAAAATCCATCTGTTGGCGCCTTAGCAATAACTCATCAAATAGCTAATTATCCAGGTGTTCCGGTTGATATAAGTGGAGAGAAATTACTTACTTTAATGAGAGAACAGGCTGTGCAATATGGCACAGATTATAGAAGAGCACAAGTATTTGGGATAGATGCTAGTGGAGAATGGAAAATAGTTTATACGCCCGAAGGCACTTTCAAAGCTAAAGCACTTGTACTTGCAAGTGGAGCAATGGGTAGGCCTGCATCATTTAAGGGCGAAGCGGATTTTCTTGGCAAAGGAGTAAGTTATTGTGCTACATGTGATGGGGCTTTTTATAAAAATAGAGAAGTTGCGGTTGTTGGAGTGAACAAGGAGGCAATTGAAGAGGCAACTGTTCTAACTAAATTTGCATCAACTGTGCATTGGATTACATCAAGTGATCCTAAATCAGATAATGAAGAAGCTATGGAATTGATGGATAATTCAAATATAAGACATTGGAGTAGAACAAGATTATTGGAAATATTGGGCGATGATATGGGTGTTAATGGGGTTGTTGTAAAAAATAAACAAGAAGAAAATCCTATCAATTTAAATTTAGATGGAGTGTTTGTCTACATGAGTGGTTCAAAGCCGATTACTGATTTTTTAGGGGATCAAATTGCTTTAAAAGATGACGGAGGAGTTATTGTTGATGACTTTATGTCTACAAACTCTGATGGAGTATGGGCTATTGGAGATATAAGAAATACACCATTTAAGCAAGCCGTAGTTGCTGCTTCTGATGGATGTATTGCTGCAATGTCAATTGATAGATACTTAAATAGTCGAAAAAATATAAGAGTAGATTGGATTCATTCTTAAAAATAAATTTTGCTTATTTAATTTAAAGGGGTGTTGCTTCAGAAATATAAGCAACTCCTCCGTAGTAGCTTAAATCGTCCCTAATGTTATCTCTCATTTTATCTATTAACTCTTGCTCACAAAAAACAATTACATGAGCATTTGATCCTAATCCTGTAAATTCCATATCTTCAGTAACAACTCTTTCAGGCCCTCTGCCTGTGGCATGTTTCATAACTGTATATCCAGGAACATTTGCTTTTTCTAATGTTTTAATGATTGCATCTAGTTCTCTTTCACTAAATATCAAGTCTAATCTTTTCATTTTTATAAAGGGGACAATGGGATAATGGTATTAACTAAACTCATATATATGGGAATGCCAAGAACTATATTGAATGGGAAAGTTAGACCTAGTGTAGTGGAAATATAATAACTAGATTTAGCTTCTGGAACTGTCATCCTCATCGCTGCAGGAACTGCTAAGTAAGAGGCACTTGCACATAAAACCACAAATAAAAGTGCGTTGCCAGGCCCTAAAGATAAAAATCTTGCAACGAAAACACCAATAAATGCGTTAAACAAAGGCATAAAAATGGCAAAGCCAATCAAAAACGAACCCGCATTCTTCAGTCTCGGCAATCTTTGAGCAGCGACTATTCCCATATCTAACAAGAAGAAGCATTCTGCTCCATAGAATAATTGTCCCGTAAAAGGCTCCATTTTTGCAATCCCTGAGGGATTACTGGAAGCAGTGAGAAATCCTACAATTAAGCTTGAGAGCAGTAAATAAACTGATCCATTCAAAAGTGATTCGTGTAATATTGCGCTTAGATGCATTTTTCTTGTTTTTGGTCTATTTTTGGGGGCTGCAAATTTTACAAGTAATAATCCAACAATTATTGCAGGAGATTCCATTAAAGCTAATGCGCCAACCATAAACCCATCAAAGGCTATTTTTTGACTTTCCAAAAAACTTTCTGCGGAAATAAATGTAACAGCACTAATTGAACCGTATGCTGCTGCTATTGCGGCTGAATTAAAGACATCAAACTTTAATCTTAAAATTAAAAATCCAATCAGCGGGATTAAAAGTGACATCAGTATTGCAGCACTTAAAGTAGGCAATACTTGATCTGTAAAACCACTTTTCTGTATCTCTATACCTCCTTTAAACCCAATAGCTAGTAGGAGATATAAGGAGAAGAGTTTAGGTAATGGAGCTGGTATTTCTAAATCAGATTTAAAAAGTACTGATATTGCTCCAATCAAAAAGAAAAGAACTGGCGGGGCTAATACATTTTGCAGAATTGGATTTATTTCCATAAATTACTAGGCTATTTCATTTAGAGCAGTCTCTAAAGCTTCTTTTCTTGTTTCAATAATGCCTTCAACTCCAAACTTAGCTAATCTATCTTTTACTTTTTCATTAGCACCAGCAACAAATGCTTTTCTGGAATTATTTTTTGCTTCTTGCATCATATCCTCTATTGCTAGAGTCGCAGTCACTCCAAGTCGTGGAACATCAGTTATATCTAATATCAAAACTTTGTAGTTTCTTACAAGCATCATTCTCTCAGATATGCCTTTAGCTGCTCCAAAACTAAGTGGGCCCTTAAGTCTAAATAGCATTACCTCGCCTGAACATCTATCTAGAAGTGCTTTTTCATCCGCAGGTAAAGCATTTTTTCCTTGATCATCTTCTGACAAAGGATTATCCTCATCCATACCTTCTAGCTGAGTTTCGGTTATTGAATCAATAGTGAGCATATTTGCTATGAATACACCGACTAAAACTGCCCAAATTAAATCCCAAAAAACAGTCATTAAAAGTACGCCGTACATTACTACTGATGTTTTTAAAGATAATTTGTGAGCCCTCCTCAAGAACCCCCAATCAATAATATCTAGGCCTACTTTAATAAGAATTCCTGCTAGCAATGCAGTTGGTATTTGCTCAGCTAAAGGTCCTGCACCAATTAAAACTATCAACAACACAACCGAGTGAACCATACCAGAAATTGGAGTTGATCCTCCAGATTTAACATTAATAACTGTTCTCATGGTTGCCCCCGCTCCAGGTAAACCTGAAAACAGACCTGCAATAGCATTTCCTATTCCTTGACCAATAAGTTCTCTATCAGAATTATGTTTTGTTTGAGAAATATTGTCTGCTACAAGAGATGTCAGTAAGGAGTCAATTGCGCCAAGTACTGCTAGGACTAATCCTGCTTTGAAAATAATTGGAAAATATTGATTAAAACTTGGGAAATTTAGAGATGGAACTCCCCTTGGGATTTCTCCAATTCTATCAATAGCTCCATCTCCAAAAATTAATATTGATATTGGGGTAACTATCAATAGGGCCAAGAGAGGAGAAGGAACCCACTGACTTATTTTTCTAGGAGTAAGAAAAACTATACCTAGTGTCATTATTGCTACTCCAATAGCAGCACCATTGGGCTGGAAATTCGAAAATACAGTAGTTAAAGATTCGACTACTCCACCTCTAGTGCTAATTCCAAGTAATGGTCCAATCTGAAGCGCAATGATTATTACTCCAATACCAGACATAAACCCTGAAACAACAGAATATGGAACTAAAGTAATGTATTTACCTAATTTTAAAATTCCGAATAATATTTGCAGTAAGCCGCCAATGACTACCGCTGCCATAACTAAAGGTAAAATTTGTCCTGCAGAAAGATCTCTTGGAACCCCTACTGCTGCTAAGCCTGCCACTACCCCTGCAACAGTTACACTCATGGGACCTGTAGGCCCACTAACTTGAGCAGGTGTTCCGCCGAATAATGCTGCTAAAAAACCAACTACTACTGCTCCGTATAGTCCATAAATTGCTCCGCCAGGCCCTAACGCAGCATTACCAAAAGCAAGAGCGAGAGGTAAAGCCACCACTGCGGCTGTGATGCCTCCAAGAATATCGCCTCTTACATTTTTTAGATGAAATCCATTAATTATTTTCAAAGATGCTCTCCTTAAAATAAATACTTAACTAGAAGATATTATCTCTTAATGATGTAAATTTGTGAAAAATGAAGATTGTGCAAAATATTTTTGTAACTTTTTTTCTCTTATTTAGATAAATTTTAGTTAATTTTCCTGAACAAAAGTAGTCCCTGATTGATTTATGTGCGAGGCGAGCGATTAATGTATTAGATAAATATTTTTCAATTTAAATTATATTCAAATGAATTCGATTATTCGTCCTAGAAGATTAAGAAGAACTGCAGCAATTAGAGAGATGGTTAGAGAGAATCATCTAACGGCATCTGACTTTATATATCCATTATTTATTCATGAAAAAGATTTAAAAGAGGAAATTTCAGCAATGCCCGGAACTTATAGATGGGATATTAATGGCTTAATAAAGGAGGTTACTAGGGCATGGGAACTGGGAATAAGGTGTGTGGTTCTTTTCCCAAAAATTAACGATAGTTTAAAGACTGAAGATGGATCAGAGTGTTTTAATGAAGACGGTTTAATACCTAAAGCTATTCGAATATTAAAAAAAGAGATTCCAGAAATGGCAATAATGACAGATGTTGCCTTGGACCCTTACTCGTGTGATGGACATGATGGCTTAGTTGATGAAACTGGAAAAATATTGAATGATGAAACGATTGAAATTTTAAAAAAACAAGCTTTAACTCAAGCTAGAGCTGGAGCAGATTTTATTGGCCCTAGTGACATGATGGATGGAAGAGTGGGAGCAATCAGAACTGCACTTGATAGTGAGGGATTTAGTGATGTAGGTATTATTAGTTATACAGCTAAATATTCATCTGCTTATTACGGTCCGTTTAGAACTGCTTTAGATTCGGCTCCTAGAGAAAATAGTAAGAAAATAATTCCAGACAATAAGTCTACATATCAGATGGACCCTGCCAATTCAAAAGAGGCATTAATTGAATCTGCATTGGATCAGTATGAAGGAGCTGATATTTTGATGGTAAAACCAGGAATTTCATATTTGGATATTGTTTATAGACTAAGCACATTTTCAAATAAGCCCATAGCTGCATACAACGTTAGTGGGGAGTATTCCATGGTAAAGTCTGCTGCTATGAAGAACTGGATTAACGAAAAAGATATTGTTTTAGAGACATTGCTTAGTTTTAAAAGAGCAGGAGCAAAATTAATACTCACTTATCATGCTTGTGATGCATCTCAATGGTTGCAGGATACTTAAAAACTCATTATTAACAAAAATTTGGTTTATTCTTAGATAAGTAATAAATTAATTGCTTTGTTTTGAAGTTTTCACAAGGAGTAAATAGGATTGGTCACATTGCACTTAGAGTAGAGAATCTCGAAAGGGCGAAATCTTTTTATATTAAGCTTGGTATGAATTTGGTTTGGGATGATAAAGATTGGTCTTATTTAGAGGCAGGTCAAGGGAAAGATGGACTTGCGTTGTTAGGCCCCAGCTACAAAGCTGCGGGACCTCACTTTGCTTTTCATTTTGAAAATAAAAAAGAAGTGGAAAATATTCAAAATGATTTAAAAAATTCTGGTGTAAAAGTAGGTCCTTTACATGAGCATAGAGATGGAACAGCATCTTTTTATATGAAGGATACTGAAGGAAACTGGCTTGAGATGCTTTATGTTCCTCCTAAAGGGATTCAATCGAATGTTTGATTCTTTTTTTTTGTATGCAAGAGAAAAGTTATTCTAAAAAATCATATTCAGATAACACCTTAGAAGAAGAATCTATAAACCTTTTAGAGTGGGATTCATTAAAAACGCATTTATCTTCATTCGCCTCAACGGAAATGGGTAAACGAGCAATTTTAAGTTTTGTTATACCCTCAGAATACGAGGCATCTAAAAGACTTTTGAATGAAACTGTTGAAATTAATGAGCTAGAAAAAAATTTAGATAAATCAATTAGTTTTTCTGGTGTTTTTGATATTAGTAGAAATATTGAAATTTGTTCGAAGGGAGGGGTAATTTCATCTTCTGAATTGTTAGAAATAGCGAAAACAATTGCTGCAACAAGAAATTTAAAAAAAATCGTATTAGATTTTGAACAAAGGCCTTATATTTCATCATTCACAAAAAATTTAATTGACCATCGGAATATCGAAACGATTTTTAAAAAAGGCATTGAATCGAATGGAAGGATTTCAGACAATGCTAGTAATGAACTATCTATTCTTAGAAAAGAATTTTTATCTAAGAAACTTGAAAGAAAAATATTAGTTGAGAAATTTATTCAAAAGAATTTATCTTATTTGCAAGATACTACTATTGGAGATCGATATGGAAGGCCTGTTTTAGCAGTGAAAGTTAATTATGTAGATAAATTTAAAGGAATAATTCATGACTCTTCATCTTCAGGAAATACAGTATATTTTGAGCCTGAAAGTGTAGTAACTAAAGGTAATAAGATTGCTTCTTTAGAGGCTAGGATCACAGCAGAAGAATTTAAATTACTAAAGAAATGGTCTCAGGTTGTTAGTGATAATTCAAAAAATCTTATTGAAATGGCATCCATTTTATTAAGATTAGAAAATGCCCTAACGCGTTCAAGATATTCGAAATGGATTGGAGGCAAAACTCCTACATTTGAGAAAAATCCTATTATTTCTTTAATTGGTTTTTCTCATCCGTTATTGATTTGGGAACATAAGAAAAAAGGAGCCCCTCCACCAGTAGCTGTCGATTTTTATATAAATAGAAATATTAAGGTTGTAGCTATTACAGGTCCAAATACTGGAGGTAAAACAGCAGCTCTAAAAGGTTTGGGCTTGTCTTTACTTATGGCTAGAGCAGGATTATTGATACCTTCAACTAATAATCCTATTATCCCTTTTTGTCCAAATATATATGTGGATATAGGAGATAATCAATCATTAGAAGAAAATTTATCTACCTTCAGTGGGCATATATCCCGCATAAAAGAGATATTAGATTCACTTGATTATAAGAAAGGGTTATCAGTTGTTTTGTTAGATGAGATTGGATCCGGCACAGATCCTCTTGAAGGAAGTGCTCTTGCGATGGCTTTATTAAAAGAATTTGCAAATAAATCTGATATCACTTTGGCAACTACACATTATGGAGATATTAAGGCTTTAAAGTATAACGACTCAAGGTTTGAAAACGTATCAGTTGCCTTTGATGAGGAATCTTTAAAGCCAAAATATATACTTAACTGGGGTATTCCTGGGAGAAGTAATGCTTTGTCAATTTCAAAGAGAATTGGTCTGGATGAAAGCATACTCAATGAAGCTGCAAATTATCTAAAGCCAAAAGAAGTTGACAACATTAACAGTATTATTAAAGGACTTGAGGAGGAGAGAATTAAACAACAAAATTCCGCAGAAGCTGCTGCAGAATTGATTGCAAGGACTGAAATATTACATGATGAACTGAAGAGAAATTATGAATATCAAAAAATAAATGCTCAAAAAATCCAGGAAATTGAAAGGTCTAAATTATCAAAACATATTATATCCGCTAAAAAAGAGGTGATAGATTTGATTAAAAAATTAAGAGATAAAAACGTTAATGGAGAGGATACGAGAATTATTGGAAAAAGATTAAAGGAAATTGAGACGGAACATTTAACCCAAAAAAAATCTGAAAAGTCAATATCATGGAATCCTCAGGTAGGCGATTTTGTAAAGATTAAAAGTCTAAATAGTACGGGACAAATTGTAGATTTAGATAAAAAAGGTGGTTTTTATGAAATTAAATGTGGTTCATTTAGAAGCACATTATCTGTAAATGACTTTGAAGGTATTAATGGAGAAAAGCCTAATTTCAAAAGGTCAAAAATTGAGATCAACTCTACAAGAGAAGATTTTTCTTTTTCTAAAATTAGGACTAGTAAAAATACAATTGACGTAAGAGGGTTAAGAGTTCATGAAGCTGAAATAATTATTGAGGAGAAAATTAGAAAATTTCATGGACCATTATGGATTGTTCATGGAATTGGTACAGGGAAATTAAAGAAAGGACTAAGAAATTGGTTATCAGGTTTAAATTATGTTGATAAAATTGAAGATGCAGCCAACAATGAGGGTGGGGCTGGTTGCAGTATTGCATGGATAAAATAAAATTTAAAATGCCTAGAAAATAATTTAATCAACGTATTAAGTGCAATTTATTGATCAAGCCAACATTATTCTCAAAGCTGGAAAAGGTGGAAATGGAATAGTTTCATTTAGAAGAGAAAAATTCGTTCCTGCTGGAGGACCTTCTGGGGGTAATGGCGGCAGAGGGGGTTCAGTTATTTTGATGGCTGATAATAATCTTCAAACATTATTAGATTTCAAATTCAAACGTGAAATAATTGCTGAAGATGGATGCAAAGGAGGTCCTAATAAGAGATCAGGTGCTTCAGGTGAGGATACAATCCTTAAAGTACCCTGCGGTACAGAAATAAGGGATATTAAAACCGGCATTATTTTAGGAGATTTAACTAAACATAAACAGTGTTTAACTATTGCCATTGGAGGAAGAGGTGGACATGGTAATGCTTACTATTTAAGTAATCAAAATAGAGCCCCAGAATCATTCACTGAAGGAAAAGATGGTGAGATATGGGAGGTTCAATTAGAACTAAAACTTCTTGCAGAGGTTGGGATTATAGGTCTTCCAAATGCTGGGAAAAGTACTTTGATTTCTGTTGTATCATCTGCCCGTCCAAAAATCGCAAATTATCCTTTCACAACTCTAATACCTAACTTAGGTGTAGTAAGAAAAATTGATGGGAATGGTTGCCTTTTTGCGGATATACCTGGACTAATATCAGGGGCAGCTGATGGAGTAGGTTTAGGCCATGATTTTTTAAGGCATATCCAAAGAACGAAGATACTTGTTCACTTAATTGATGCAATTTCAGAAAATCCTTTACATGATTTTGAGATAATTGAGCAGGAATTAAAAAAATATGGAAAAGGTCTTTTAGATAAAGAGAGGATAATAGTATTGAATAAAATGGAGCTGGTAGATGATGATTATTTGAAAATAATTTCAAAAAAGTTAGAAGATTTATCTAAAAAGAAAGTTTTAGTTATTTCTTCATCTTTAAAAAAAGGTTTATCTTCACTGCTTTCTGAAGTGTGGAAAAGGATCTAACTTAAATTAAAAATTTTTTTTGTCAAAAAAACACTTGATTTAATAATGAAAATTAGTCATAAATAAGATACCTCTTTAAACAAAATATGAATTTCTATACTTGCTTTGATCAACAAGGAAAAATAATAGCAAGATGTCAAACTATTCAAGATATAGAGGTTTTGAAGAAAATGGGAAGACCAATTGTAGAAGTCAAGGAAATGAAAAATGAAGAGTCCGTTGTATGTTCACTTACGGGAAGTCCATCCGACTTTAATAGAGATTACTAATTGAATTAATAAATAAAAAAAAGGGCTTTTAGAGCCCTTTTTTAATGTGCATTATCTATCAAAAAAGACTTAATCATCATAAACAAGACATTCTGGTTCATCCGGGTTGGCATCGCAGAATAGTTCCAAAGCATTAGGGTCATGTTTTTCATCTGGATGATGATCTTTATACTCTTCGAGTTCTTTTAGCTCTTCAGTTAAATGTCTGACCTTTGGAAGATTGCCCTCTGCTTTTGCAGATTCGATTTCCGATTGATCTTTTTGGATGTGTTCGTCAATGGATTTCATTTTAAGCTTTTCGTACTTTAGTAGACATACATAACATAGTTAATTTCTAATGAAATTGCATTATCTATGAACTAAATAAGTGTTCATTACAACATCATTTTTTTTTTGAAAATGATTTATTTATATTTTTAGGTCTCTATTTTCATTATTTCCTTTAGAGATGGTAGAACTGGGATTATTTGATTTGGGTTTAAAGGGAATAAAGCTTTGTAGTAATCTTTTTTCCATTCATTGTCGAAGCATGTCCTTTGTACGTTAGATAATTTAAAGAATTTTAATCTCCATTCAATAATCTTTTCAAAACTTGATAGTTCTTGTTCAGTACATTTGAAAAGTTTGCTATATATCAATTCCCATCTTATAAGCGTTGGAAAAAGGTAAATATCTGCGTAGGTTAACTCTTCTCCAAATATCCAGTCTCCTTTATTTTTCTGTAGTAAATTTTCAATTTCATTTATAGCTGCGAAAAGATTTTTACTGGCTTTTTCGTAAGCTGATTGGTTTCTGGCGAAACCACATTTATATACTCCATCATTAATGCTGTTATTAATTAAATCTAAAAATTTTTGATTAATATCTTTAATACTTAATGCCTTATATTTAGATTCACTTTTTATTGAATTGAGTAGTCTTATAATTTGTGAACTTTCATTAGACAGAATATTTACCTCATCTTTTACAAAACTAATTAAAAGAGGTAATGTCGCTCTAAAAATAATCTTTTTATTAGCTTTTTTGTAAAGTTCTGAAAGTCTTATACATCCCTTAATCTTCGTATTGAAAATCCATTCGCCATGCTCAACATCTGCCTTCAAAAAAATTACTTTAACTTTTTTAGATAAATCTTTTATTTCGTGTAATAGTAAAGTTCTTTGACACCATGGACAAGAATGACCTACTAATAAATAAATTTGTCCATTCTCATTATTAATATCGTATTTACTATTAATTGTTATACCTTTAGGCCTTTTATAATTACCATGTAAATTTGATGGCGCGAAGCCATTCATTAATTGGGTCCAAAACCAAAACCAGAGTTTTCTGGAGCCCTTTATAAGATATTTATTTTGCATGAAAATTTATTTTTAAAGAAAAAATGACTGTTCAAAGAATACTTATCGTTTCTGGCACCCATGGGAATGAAATTAATCCTGTGTGGGCTATTAATCAATTTAATAGAGATGAAAATAGGCTACATTATGGTATTGAGTATGAGTACATCATAGGTAATCCTGTTGCTTATGAAAAAGGGTGCAGATATATAGATATAGATTTAAATAGGTCTTTTAAAGAAAGTGAAAATTTTGAACAACATAAGAATAGCTTTTATGAAACTAATAGAGCCAAATTTTTAGTAGATGAATTTGGAATTGACGGATCTAAACCCTGTCAAATTGCAATCGATTTGCATACTACCACTGCAAATATGGGAACAAGCATTGTTTTGTATGGGAGGAGATTCAAAGATTTTTGTTTGGCCGCATTACTGCAGAACAAATTTGGATTGCCTATTTATTTGCACGAAAAAGATGCAGCTCAAACAGGCTTTCTTGTAGAAGCTTGGCCATGTGGTCTAGTTATTGAAATAGGAGCTGTAGCACAAAATTTTTATGATCCAAAAATTATAGATAGATTCTTGATAATAATTAGTTCCCTAAGGGAAGAAATAGATAAGTTAAAAAGCAATCTCATAGAACTACCAAAGGAATTAGTTGTTCACGTTCATCAAGGTAGTATAGATTATCCAAGAGATGAAAAAGGAGATATTGATAGCCTAATTCATCCTGAGAGAATAAACCAAGATTGGAAAATTATTAAAAAAGGAGATCCATTATTTCTTAATAGCCAAGGAGTAATTCAGAAATATGATGGAGACCAATTGATTTGGCCTGTTTTTATTGGCGAAGTCGCTTATAAGGAAAAAAAAATTGCCATGAGCTACACAAAAAAAGAAGTTATTTGTTCCAACAAACAATGGGTACAAGAGTTTGAGAGCCTTTAAATTAAGAAACCGGAACAATAAATTGTTGAAAACTAATAAGAATTTTTTATTTAATAGATAAGTTTATTTAATATTCAATAATTTAATTTTTTTTTGCTAATTCCTAAACCTTCAAAACCTAAATTCTTTCGCTCCAATAAACAACAGCTCCAAAAGCCTCTAATTGCAATCTTCTATACTTAGCCTCTCTTAAGGAAACTACCTCTTTTGATCTTTTTCCGTTAAGAAGCCACTCGATTATTACCAAGTTGAATCCTAAATAACCAAGAAAATATTAAAACATGGAGGTTACTATCTTAAAAGTTGCAAAAAATAATTTTACTTAAATAAAAAAAATTACACATTTTTAGCGATTTTGGTCTAAGATCTTCAGAGCGGAAATTTTTCCGTTTTATTTACACGTCTCACTTTTAGAGACATACTTTACGAACTCATGACAACTATTCAGCAGCAGCGTTCTTCGCTGTTAAAAGGTTGGCCACAGTTTTGTGAGTGGGTAACATCAACTAACAACAGAATTTATGTTGGTTGGTTCGGAGTCTTAATGATCCCATGCCTACTTACAGCAGCGGCTTGCTTCATCGTTGCATTCATCGCAGCACCACCAGTAGACATCGACGGAATTAGAGAGCCAGTTGCTGGTTCATTCCTATATGGAAACAACATCATCTCAGGTGCAGTTGTTCCTTCATCTAATGCTATTGGTCTACACTTCTACCCAATTTGGGAAGCAGCTACTGTAGATGAGTGGTTATACAACGGTGGTCCTTACCAGCTTGTAATTTTCCACTTCCTAATTGGTATCTCAGCATACATGGGAAGACAGTGGGAGCTTTCATACCGTTTAGGTATGCGTCCTTGGATCTGTGTTGCATACTCTGCACCAGTTTCAGCAGCTTTCGCAGTATTTCTTGTATACCCATTCGGTCAAGGTTCATTCTCTGACGGAATGCCTCTAGGTATCTCTGGAACATTCAACTTCATGTTTGTTTTCCAGGCAGAGCACAACATTCTTATGCACCCATTCCATATGGCTGGTGTTGCTGGTATGTTCGGAGGATCTTTATTCTCAGCTATGCACGGTTCACTTGTTACTTCATCTCTAATCAGAGAAACAACTGAGACAGAGTCTCAGAACTATGGTTACAAGTTCGGACAAGAAGAAGAAACATATAACATCGTTGCAGCTCATGGCTACTTCGGTCGTTTGATCTTCCAATATGCAAGTTTCAACAACAGCAGAAGTCTTCACTTCTTCCTAGCTGTATTCCCAGTTGTTTGTGTATGGTTAACTTCAATGGGTATTTGCACAATGGCATTCAACCTTAACGGTTTCAACTTCAACCAGTCAGTTGTTGATGCAAACGGTAAAGTTGTTCCTACATGGGGTGATGTTCTTAACAGAGCAAACCTAGGTATGGAAGTAATGCACGAGCGTAACGCTCACAACTTCCCACTTGATCTAGCAGCAGCTGAGTCTACAACAGTAGCTCTTTCAGCTCCAGCTATCGGTTAAGCTTAAAGTTCTTAAACTTACAAGCCCCCAAATAGGGGGCTTTTTTTTTGTCTATTTATACAAGTAGATAATAAATAAGCAAAAGTTATCAAAGATATAAGTTTCGCTCAGCACATTTAATAAGATATTGGACTATGATGTTTAAGACGGAATTTATAAAGTCCGTTTTTACTTAAATGTCTCATATAGAGGCAATAACATAACGAACTCATGACAACTATTCAGCAGCAGCGTTCTTCGCTGTTAAAAGGTTGGCCACAGTTTTGTGAGTGGGTAACATCAACTAACAACAGAATTTATGTTGGTTGGTTCGGAGTCTTAATGATCCCATGCCTACTTACAGCAGCGGCTTGCTTCATCGTTGCATTCATCGCAGCACCACCAGTAGACATCGACGGAATTAGAGAGCCAGTTGCTGGTTCATTCCTATATGGAAACAACATCATCTCAGGTGCAGTTGTTCCTTCATCTAATGCTATTGGTCTACACTTCTACCCAATTTGGGAAGCAGCTACTGTAGATGAGTGGTTATACAACGGTGGTCCTTACCAGCTTGTAATTTTCCACTTCCTAATTGGTATCTCAGCATACATGGGAAGACAGTGGGAGCTTTCATACCGTTTAGGTATGCGTCCTTGGATCTGTGTTGCATACTCTGCACCAGTTTCAGCAGCTTTCGCAGTATTTCTTGTATACCCATTCGGTCAAGGTTCATTCTCTGACGGAATGCCTCTAGGTATCTCTGGAACATTCAACTTCATGTTTGTTTTCCAGGCAGAGCACAACATTCTTATGCACCCATTCCATATGGCTGGTGTTGCTGGTATGTTCGGAGGATCTTTATTCTCAGCTATGCACGGTTCACTTGTTACTTCATCTCTAATCAGAGAAACAACTGAGACAGAGTCTCAGAACTATGGTTACAAGTTCGGACAAGAAGAAGAAACATATAACATCGTTGCAGCTCATGGCTACTTCGGTCGTTTGATCTTCCAATATGCAAGTTTCAACAACAGCAGAAGTCTTCACTTCTTCCTAGCTGTATTCCCAGTTGTTTGTATATGGTTAACTTCAATGGGTATCTGCACAATGGCATTCAACCTTAACGGTTTCAACTTCAACCAGTCAGTTGTTGATGCAAACGGTAAAGTTGTTCCTACATGGGGTGATGTTCTTAACAGAGCAAACCTAGGTATGGAAGTAATGCACGAGCGTAACGCTCACAACTTCCCACTTGATCTAGCAGCAGCTGAGTCTACAACAGTAGCTCTTTCAGCTCCAGCTATCGGTTAAGCTTAAAGTTCTTAAACTTACAAGCCCCCAAATAGGGGGCTTTTTTTTTGTTTAATTTTCAATTGGTTTTATATAATGTTTATATATAGATAAAACATTTGATATTTCTATGAGTAGTAGTTTTGGAAGAATTTTTCGTGTTAGTACTTTTGGCGAATCACATGGTGGTGCAGTAGGAGTTATCCTTGATGGATGTCCCCCAAGGTTAAAATTAGATAGAAATCTGATACAAAATGAGTTAGATAGGCGTAGACCTGGACAAAGTGACATTACAACACCTCGAAACGAAGAAGATAAAATTGAAATTTTAAGCGGGATAAAGGAGGGGTTAACACTTGGAACTCCAATAGCAATGTTGGTAAGAAACAAGGATCAAAGGCCAGGAGATTATGATAATTTGGAGCAAGTATTTAGACCTTCCCATGCAGATGGTACATATCATCTGAAATATGGAATTCAGGCAAGTTCTGGTGGTGGAAGAGCCTCTGCAAGAGAAACAATTGGGAGAGTAGCTGCTGGTGCTGTAGCAAAACAATTGTTAAAAAACTTCTGCAACACTGAAGTACTTTCTTGGGTAAAGCGGATACATGACATTGATTCTGATATAAATAAAGAGAAGATTTCTCTCAATAAAATAGATTCTAATATTGTTAGATGTCCTGATGAAAAGGTATCATCAGAAATGATTCAGAGAATTAAGGAATTGAAGCGTCAAGGAGACTCTTGTGGCGGTGTTATTGAATGTATAGTAAGAAATGTTCCTTCTGGTCTAGGAATGCCTGTTTTTGATAAATTAGAAGCTGATTTAGCAAAGGCTTTGATGTCTTTGCCTGCCACAAAAGGCTTTGAAATAGGTTCAGGCTTCTCTGGAACTTATTTAAAAGGAAGCGAACATAATGATGCCTACATTAAGTCTGATGATATTAGTAAGTTAAAAACAAAATCTAACAATTCAGGCGGTATACAGGGAGGAATAAGTAATGGCGAAAATATTGAGATGAAGATAGCTTTTAAACCTACAGCAACGATTGGGAAAGAACAGAAAACGGTAAATGCTAAAGGAAAAGAAGTATTGATGAAGGCAAAAGGGAGACATGATCCCTGCGTTCTACCAAGAGCAGTTCCTATGGTTGATGCTATGGTGGCTTTAGTAATTGCTGATCACTTACTTCTGAATCAAGCTCAATGTGGCTTAATAAATAATTAGTGGTTTCGTTAAGTAAATTATATTTATCTTTGATTTAATTATTTTTGAGCCATTCACGTATTTTTGGATCAAATTTTTTATTTATAATACCTTTAGCTCCAATCACGATTGCTTTATATCCTAAAGATTTATAAGTTTTTATATCATTTATTGATAGGCCTCCAGCAGCAATGAAATCAACATTTTTAAAGTTGAGTATATCAATCAAACCATCTTTACATTTGATTGGATAAATTTTGATAATGTTGCAGTTTAAATTTATCGCTTCCTCAAGATCTTTTAAATTGTTAATTCCGGGAATTAATAAATAATTTTTTGACTTCGAATAATTGAAAAGATCTTTATCCCAGAATTTCATCATAGAAAAATTTAATCCAATTTTTAATGAATCATCTATTGATTGCTTATTAACTATGGAAGCAGAGCCTAAATTAATTCTTGGATATTTGAGTTTGATTTGGGTTACAAAATCTAACCATTTTTTATTTTTTGACCAACCTATTTCAATATTTTTTAATCCTAATTTTACTAAGCTTTCTAATTCTTCAAAAAACGAATTCTTTATAGAAGTATTTGAGTAAATATTATCTTCAGGTTTTATCAGTAAAACAAAAGAATCTTCTAGGAGTAAATCAGAAAAATCTTCTTTAATATTCATTAAACATTTAAATTTTTAAAACTAGATATAGTTTGCTACTTTAACTTCTGATCTATTAAGTAAATCTTGGATATCTTCAGTATCTATTGTTTCTCTCTCGATTAGCATTTGTGCCATTTCGTCGAGGACAGTTCTATTATCTGTTAAAACTTTTGTAGCTCTCTTGTAGGCAACATCAACAAGTTCTGAAACCTCTACATCAATTGTTGCGGCTGTGTCTTCGGAGAAGTCTCTTGTAGAGCTCATATCTCTTCCAAGAAACATTCCACCTTGAGATTGACCTAGAGCGACTGGACCTATTTTGTCACTCATGCCAAATTTAGTGATCATTTGTCTTGCTACATTGGCAACTTGTTGTAAGTCATTAGAAGCTCCAGTTGTTACCTCTTCTTCTCCATAGACTATTTCTTCGGCAACTCTTCCACCAAGAGCTACTGCCATTTGATTTTGAAGGTATGAACGTGAGTAAAGACCTGATTCCATTCTTTCTTCACTTGGAGTAAAGAATGTTAGACCTCCAGCTTGACCTCTAGGAATTATTGAAACTTTCGCTACAGGATCGTAATCAGGCATTAAAGCTCCTACTAGTGCATGACCAGCTTCGTGATAAGCAACTAATTCTTTTTTCTTATCACTAATGACTCTATCTTTCTTCTCTGGCCCAGCCATTACCCTCTCAATGGCATCACCTACTTCATCATTACTTACTTTATCTAAATCTTTTCTGGCCGCTAGTATTGCTGCTTCATTGAGTAGATTGGCTAAATCTGCACCAGTAAATCCAGGTGTTCTTCTAGCGACTTTATCTAAATCAACGTCTTTTGAAAGAGTTTTATCTTTCGCATGAACATTTAGTATCTGTAATCTTCCAGCGTAATCTGGTCTATCTACTGTTACTTGTCTATCGAATCTTCCAGGACGCATTAAAGCTGAATCTAAAACATCAGGTCTGTTAGTTGCAGCTACTATTATGATTCCTGAATTACCTTCGAAACCGTCCATTTCGGTTAGAAGTTGGTTAAGTGTTTGTTCTCTTTCATCATTTCCTCCACCCATACCAGCACCCCTTTGTCTTCCAACTGCATCTATTTCGTCAATGAACACAATGCAGGGAGCATTCTTTTTAGCTTGTTCAAATAGATCTCTAACTCTGCTAGCACCAACTCCTACAAACATCTCTACAAATTCTGAACCTGATATTGAGAAAAAAGGTACACCTGCTTCTCCAGCTACTGCTTTTGCTAGCAACGTTTTTCCTGTCCCAGGTGGACCTACAAGAAGAACTCCTTTTGGAATTTTTGCTCCGACTGCAGTAAATCTATCAGGGCTCTTAAGAAAATCTACAACTTCAGTGAGCTCTAATTTTGCTCCTTCAACACCTGCTACATCTGAAAAGGTTACCTGTGTAGATGGTTCCATTTGAAGTCTGGCTTTGCTCTTACCAAAACTCATGGCAGGATTACCACCTCCAGCATTCCCGCTTTGGGATCTTCTGAAAAGAAAAAATAGGCCCCCAATTAAAAGTACTGGGAAAATTAAGCTACTCACAGCTTGTTGCCATGGATTAGCTAATTTTGTGGGAGTTACAGCAATGTCTACATTATTTTCAGTTAATATTTTTAATAAATCTTTGTCTGGAGCTAAATTGACCTCAGATCTGCTTCCATCATTTTCAACAATTTGAGCAGTCGCATTGTCTGGAGATATTAAGACTCTACTGATTTCTTTATCTTGAACTGCCTCTATAAAATCACTATATCTTAAAGTTTTTGTAGCATTTTCTGTACTAGGTTTATCAAATACAGAAGTACCAATGAAAATTACAGCAATTACAGCTAGAACATAAAGTCCTACGTTTCTCCAGCGTTTGTTCACGATAAATAATCTTTAATAAATCTATAATACTAATAATAAAACATTATTAAGAGCGTCTTAGAACATCTACTACACTTTTGAATGCAAACCATTCAGGAATAGGTTCACCGCTCCTTAATTTTTTTCTAAATTCAGTACCACTAAGTTTCATAATTTCATAATTAAATTCTTTAGCTTCTTCAGCTGTAATATATCCTTTTTCTTTGGTATAAACTAAATTTTTTGAAGGAACAGTTTGCATCATCAATTCGGCTGCGCACTTATTCGCAAAATTTTGGGCGTCATATGGGCCATAAAAATCTTCACCAGTTGATGATGACTTACAGCCAGCCATATCTCTACCAATAATAAAATGGGTGCAGCCATAATTTCTTCTGATTATCATATGTTGAAGAGCTTCTCTTGGCCCTGCCATATGCATTGAATAAGGTAAAAAAGCCCATTTTATCCTTTCATCAGATATTTCTTCTTCCAGTTCTTTATAGGTCAAATATCTAACTTTTCCAGGGATGTCATCTTGTTGAGTTGGCCCACAGGTTGGATGAACTAAAACAACTGAATTAGGAGAGACATTATCTGAGAGTAAGGCATTAGTAAATAATTCATAATGCGCTCTATGAATTGGATTTCTACATTGAAATGCAACTACATCATGATTTGATGGCAGTTTAGCTCTTACTTCTGCAGGTGTTTTGCAGGGGAATTCTCTTACTGGTAGTTCGAAACCATAAACTTTACCACCTATATAAAATCTTCCTCTCTCATTAAAGATCATCTTAACAGCAGGATGATCTAAAGAATTAGTGCCATAACAAAGTTCAGCTTCTAAGGATTTATCTGGTTCCCATATTGAACTTACTTCTAAAACTGCTATTTTTTGGTTTTTGTAGGTAAGCAAGATTGTTTCACCAGCTTTTACTTCTTCATTGTTTGAATCAAATACAATCGGTAAGCCAAAAAGCAAACCGCTTGTATCTCTATTATTTTTAATAACCGATTTGTAGTTATTTTCATCCATAAAACCTTCCAAGGGAGAAAAAGCACCAACCATCAAAAGTTCTACATCACATGCATTTCTCTCACTGCATTCAAACTCATAAGTAGCTTTAGAGATAAGATCATTTTTAAAGTTATTATCTTTTATGATTAAATTTTTTAGTTTCCCTCCATAAGGCGGTATAAGCCCTTTAGGGTCTGTTTTTGTTTTTTGTTGTAATTCCATTTTTTAAATTGATAAAGAAAAATTTTGAAAAAAAAAGGGGGGGATTAACCCCCTTTTTCAATTAAGTAGGATTTAAGCCTTTCTTCCATAAAGTTCTCCAATTATCTTTACATCAAGTGGATCTTTTGATCCCATATCTGTATCTGAAGGTTGGATAGCTTCAAAAGTACCAGCGAATTCGTCTGTGTCAGAATCTACATTATTGATTGATAGAGTAATAACTCCAGTACCATTCACATCAACTTTAATATTTTCTTTTGCAAGTTCTTCATCATCTCCTCCTAATGCAACTAAACCTTGAGCATATTCAACACCAGTATTTTTAGCTCTTGCTTTAGGATCTAGAAAATCACCAGTTCTGTAGTTAGGTGTAAATGTTGAACCACTAACCTCCGTACCTGGCTCAATAGATGAAGGTAAATCAGCTGTAAGATCTTTTGCTGAGAATGCAAATGGTACTTCTAATCCACCGGGAGTCAATACAGTTATAAGTTGAAAATCAATACCACCTTTTTCGGTGAAAGTTCCTGAGTCTATATCTCCGTACACTTCTGTCACTGTGGTGTTATTTCTAGGACTAATAATTTTTGTAGAAACAAATTCTGCAGCTTTTCTTTTCGTACCAGGAACTTTGACATAAACTTCTGTTGGATGCATGCATATTCCTTTCAGGCTATCTCCATTCCCTAGAGATATTGACCCGACAAGAGATGAGTCTAATGTAGGGCAATCATTAGCTTTCCCTGTGTTAACAACATCTGTAAATTGTGCATTTCCTCTTTCAGAAAAAGCAAATGTTTTAACAGGTACGAAAGCAAAAGTTA
>CACMCA010000004.1 GCA_902612005.1 uncultured Prochlorococcus sp.
ACAATATTCATTTTGGAGGATTTAAATTATTCCAAGAATTCTTAATTTCTGCATTTAATCCCAAGATCGATAATGAAATTATTATTACCGTAATTAAGCGATTAAATGAAACTATTTTAATTGGTTTTTTTAGTTGGTTAGTAAGTATTATTTTTGGAGCAATTTTTGGAATAATTTCCTCAAATATTTTTTATAAAATATTTAATATTCCAAATTTTTTCTACCGCATAATAAGGTTTTTTCTAACAATAATCAGATCCATACACGAAGTGGTTTGGGGAATAATACTAATGCAAATATATGGAATAAATTTCTCGATAGGAATAATAGCTATATGTATACCTTATATTGCTGTAAATTCAAAAGTTTTTGCTGAACAATTAGAAACTATTGACTACAAAAGTTTTGAATCTATAAATCAAATAAATGCACCTAAATTTTCTTCTTTACTAACTTTAATATGGAATCCAATAATTAATACATTGAAAAACTTTGGTTTATATCGATTAGAGTGTTCAATAAGAAGTACTGTGATTTTAGGACTTTTTGGGATTGGAGGAATAGGTACCAGTATTTTTTTATCTTTCCAAACTTTGAATTTTAGAGAGTTATGGACTTATTTATGGTCCTTAGCAATCTTGATAATTCTTTCTGGATTAATATTCAAAAAAATAAAATTTAATACTACAAATAAAATCCTATCTATTTTTTTTATTGCAGTTTTTTTCATAACAATTTTATTTTCTTTTTCATATTTTCTTTATTTTATTTTTAATAATAATTTCGAGAATTTTAATTCCCTTAGTTCTCTATTTAAATCAAGCTCAGATTTAGGATTATTTGATTTATTAAAACTTATATTAGAAACAATAATTTTAAGTCTTTTATCAACAGGAATCGCAATTAGTTTACCTCCTTTAGTAATAGGAATTTTTAACAACAATAGTTCTAAAATTTTTATAAAAATTTTTGCATTTTTATTACGTTTAATACCTACACCTGTAATACTTCTAACTCTATTAACTTTTAATAATCCTTCTTTATCTTTAGCAGCTTTAACATTAGGTCTCCACAACGCTGGTATTACTAGCAAATTACTTTTTACAAATCTAGATAGCCAAGACAAGAGAAATTATATTGCAATGAAATCTCTAGGAATCTCAAAAAAGACTAGTTGGCTTTTAGGTTTATTTTCTCAACAAGCAAAAAGTTACTTAGCATATTGCACTTATAGATCTGACATCATTATTAGAGAAACTGCAATCGTTGGGGTTATTGGAAGTGTTGGTCTAGGTTGGCAATTGCAAGAATCACTAAGTTCCTTCGCATGGCAAGAAGTCACCATAGTTTTGATAGCTTACAGCTCCATCGCGATAGTTGGAGAATTAATAAATGGTAAAATCAAAAATAGTTTAACTTGATTTGTAGGAATAATTTGTTAAATCAAGTAATTATTTTTTCCGGTTATAGTGATTAGTTTACCAAAACAGCTTGTTGTAATTGGAGATAGCTCAGTTTATGGATGGGGAGATAATGAGGGTGGTGGATGGTGTGAGAGGCTTAGAAAAGATTGGGTTAATAACCAAAATGGGCCAGTTATTTATCAACTTGGCGTTAGGGGAGATGGGATAGAAAAAGTTTCATCTAGATGGGAAAAAGAATGGTCATCTAGAGGAGAAACGAGAAGAAATAAACCTAAAGCAATCCTACTAAGTGTAGGTCTTAACGACACTGCAGCAATTGGTCAGATAAATGGAAGACATCAATTAGATATAGATGGATTTGAATATGGATTAGAGAGGCTAATTAATGAAATGAACTCTCAAACAAATGTATTTGTTATTGGTTTGACACCAGTTGACGAAAGCAAAATGCCGTTCGCAGGATGTCTATGGTACTCAAATGATTTTTGTAATTCTTATGAAAGGAGAATGGAGGAAGTATGCCTCAATCAGAATGTCCCATTTCTTCCTACTTTTAGAGAAATGTACTCTGATAAAAGGAGTAAAAGTTGGATTACGCATGATGGAATTCATCTAAATTCCGAAGGCCATTTCTGGCTTTTCCAAAGACTTAAAAGCTGGGAGATTCTTACAAAATGGAAGGAATCTTAGGTCTTTCCAAATATTATTAATTTAAAAAATATGAATATAAAATAAGAGCAAAGATAGCAAAAACAGAAGCAATACTTGTCTGAATAGCATTTACCAATTCATTACTTAATTTATATTTGTTTTGAAATTTAGCACCAATAATACTTTCGGAAAGTGTTGCCAAGAATCCAGAAACTACAACAACTATAAAATGATATTTTGTAGAAATAATTGATAGACGAAGCAATATAAAAGCCATAAATATTGATCCCAAAACACTAGCTAATGTTCCTTCTATACTTATTCCTCCCTCAGTTCCCCTATCCACCTTTTTAAGTGAAGTAATTAAGTATGTGTCTTTACCAAATCTTTTTCCAATTTCGCTGCCAAAAGTATCCGCCAACTTTGCAGCAAAACTTGCAGCAAAACCTACTTTAAACATCACTTCATTGGCAGCATCAAATTTGGTCATAATGGCAAGAAATAATCCTGTAGCTGCTGAGCCCCATACATTCTCAGGACCTCTCCTGCCGCCTCTTTTTTCAGCAATTCCTTGTGCTTTTTTAAATTTAAAACCTATTTTGGTAACGAGGGATCCAAATAATAAATAAATTACAACTGACATCCATCCCTGCCAAGACAAACATCCCCACAAAATTGTGCCTAAGATGCCTGCACTTACCCAACCACTTTTCGTCATCAAAGGAATCCTGCAAAATATATAAATCAAAATAAAATTAGTGCAAAAACCTATAAAAAATTGATTTCTAATTAAATCCATATTTATCTAATTCTCTAATTTCAAATCAATTCTCCACTGATTAAGAATTGATGATGCGTTAATACTAGCCGTTGAAGTTCTCAAGATAGTGTCGGAAAGCTTAACAAAGGTAATATTATTTTTTTTAAAAAAATCTATTTCTTTAGCGGACCAACCTCCTTCAGGACCAATCACATTCCAAAAAATACCTCCTTTTTTATTTCCAAATTCTTGTTGTTTTCTTAACCATTGATTTAAGTCATATATTGTTTCTTCTCTAGTTATGGAAATTGAAACTCTTTCTTGATTATCTCTACTTTTTAGCCATTCAATAATATCCATTCCATTTAAAATAGATGGTTTCCATAATCTCTCACTTTGCTCAACAGCTTCATTGATAATTAAATTCCATCTCAAAAGTTTTCTAGAAAAATTTAAATTTTTGTTTACCTGTCTTTCTGAAAATAATGGCTGTATATAATCAATTCCTATTTCAGTACACATTTTTAAAATATCCTCAAAACCACTTTTTGGTATAACAACAGCTATGCCTAATGAGAAAATTTCTTGTTCTTGAAATAAGTATGGTTTTTTTAATTGAATTATTTCTAAACAATCATTTTTAACTTTTATAGCTTTCCATAATGAACCCTCTCCGTTAGCTATAAATATTTTTTTACCATTTTTTATCCTCATTACTTTATTTAAATAATGAGCCTCTTCTTTAGAAAGTTCTAAATTATTGTTCTTAATATTTTCAATTCTTTCATGGGAAATAATTAATCTTGTCAAGTCTTCCATCTAAAACACTTAATCTTTGAAAACTAAATCTTCATGTTCTTCAACTGACCAATCATTATTTTCACCCCCAATAATTAACTCTTCAATTTTTACATAATTATTTGATATCTCATTCAAAGAATTAATTAATATATCTATTGAAATGGAGTCTGAAGTTCCAAAATCAACCCAACATCTTCCCCAAAGATTTTGATATTCCATAATTCCTAAATTATGCATTAAGGCTGGAAGAGATGCATTTTTTTGGTCATTATCATAGGACATCCAACTTAGATCGGAACCCTCTTCATGAGTTTGCAAATTTTCAGAATTAAATCCACCTAACCTTCCCAAAACGTACCAACTATCAAAAACACCATCTAAATAATTTTTTTCGTCTTGAGTTGGTGATTCTGCAAACCTGATCCATATCCAACAATTAAAAGGATCAACTTCCCTAAAAATTATATTCATATTGACTAATATCTTTTTATATCTAAAGCTATTATAAGTAAGTTATTACTAGATTCAAATTCATACCTATAACTTAATTAATAATGCTTGATTTAAAAGAAATATCTTATCAACCCCAAACTGGTGAAAGAAAAATAATAGACAATTTAAATTTAAAAGTTCATGAAAATGAAATCATTTTAATTTGCGGCAATAGTGGTTCAGGGAAAACAACACTACTCGAAATAATAAGCGGATTAACAAATCCGCAAAAGGGAAAAATTACTTGGAAGAATAAAATTTTGTCTCCTAAACAAAGAAGATGGTTTTGTGGAGTAGTATTCCAATTTCCCGAAAGATACTTTATAGGTACAACTATTGGTAAAGAATTAAAAATAGGCCATAAATCTTTAAGAGAAAAAAATATAGAAATAGTCTTAAATAAAGTTGGTTTGAAAAAAGTTAATCTGACTCAACCACCAGAACGGCTAAGTGGCGGAGAACAAAGGCGGTTAGCTGTAGCAGTTCAACTACTAAGAAACCCCTCAATTCTTTTACTTGATGAACCAACTGCTGGATTAGATTATTCAATGAGAAATGATGTGAAGAATTTAATTCTTGATTTAAAAAATAAAAATACAATTATTATTGTTACTCATGAACCTGCCTTATTTGAGGGAATTCCTTCTAGGATATTATTCTTGGAAAAAGGGAAAATCAAAAATTTTATGAAAGAAAATCATGCAGGATAGGATAGTTCGGGCTACTGCAGCCAATGGAGGAATAAGATTAATTGCGGTCTTAACAACAGAATCTTCTTTAGAAGCAAAAAAAAGACACGGCCTTTCTTACTTAACCACCTGTATCTTAGGCAGAGCATTTAGTGCTTCACTGCTTTTAGCAAGCTCGATGAAAATAATGCATGGTAGAGTCACTTTAAGAGTTAGATCTGACGGACCTTTAAAGGGATTACTAGTTGATGCAGGTAGAGACGGGAAAGTTAGGGGTTATGTAGGGAATCCTAATTTAGAATTGGACCTAGTCAAAATAGACAATAATAAATATTCTTTTGATTTCACAAAAGCATTAGGTACAGGATATTTAAATGTAATTAGAGATAGTGGATTTGGAGAACCCTTTACAAGCACTGTTGAACTAGTAAATGGGAATATTGCTGAAGACTTAGCTTCATATTTATATCATTCAGAGCAAACTCCCTCTGCTGTATTTATTGGAGAAAAAATTCAAAATAAAAGTGTTATTTGTAGTGGTGGCTTATTAGCTCAAGTTTTACCGAAAAAAGATACTGACCCTCTGCTAGTCTCACTACTTGAAGAAAGATGCAAAGAAATTAATTCTTTCAGCGAAGATCTATTTAAGTCAAAAGATAATCTTCTTGAGTTAATTAGAAATATATTTCCCGATATTGACGATAAATCAATCTCCGAAAAAGCTCGTTCTCAAGAAGTGAGTTTTAAATGCAAGTGTTCCAAACAAAGAAGTTTAAATGCGATGAAAATGCTTGATAAGAGCGAGTTAGAGGACATCCTCAAGAAAGATGGCAAAGCAGAGTTGGTTTGTGAATTTTGTAAAAATAAATATCTTATAAATTATGAAGAAATTAAATCTATGATAGAAAATCAATCATAAAAAAATTACGCCTAGCCATAAAATAACCATGGCCGGAATACTTTGAATTTTTTGTATTGATAAAGAGTTGTTTGATACTTCCTGTATGAAAGAATTATTTTCAAGCAATCCACCAAATATTAATCCTATCGAGAGAAAGGTAACACTCCAACCCAGAGAACCTATAAATCTTTTCCCCGATTTAATTTGAGTATAGGTAAGTATTAATGTTGAGATAGAGAGTAAAAGTCTATTATTAGAGTCTGGACTGATAAATAACAATATTAAAAATAATAACCCAACAGATATTTTTATTGAAAGATTATCAAATGAGGGGGTAGTTATTTTTGGCAGACTATACTGACTTGAATTGTTAGAGTTATTATTTAAATTTTTTATCTTAGAAAGAAGTGGGAAATTATTATTGGTAAATTGATTAATTTGTTTTTCTTTTTTTGAGGCACTCACAGCTTCATAGCTTACATTTCCTGATTGCCTAGCTTTTAAACTGCCCATGAGTAATTGATCAAAGGAAGATTCTATTTTCGCTTTTAAAATTAAGTCTTCACCAGCCTCTTTAACTTTAATATCTCTAGCCTTCTGAATATCCTCAAAAGCAGCACCTTCTTTTACACCTAAAATTTCATAAGGTGATTTTTCGTTATTATTTTTATTACTGTTTGAATCCAAAATTTTTTACCAATACTAATAGATTAACTAATTTTATAATCCATTAAGACTTTATAAAACAATTGGTTCGACTCCACTAACAACGGGCGCAACTTTGTTTAAATTTAATTGATTATTGTCTTCCACAAACTGATTTAGATTCCACTCATTTTTGAAAAGAATAACTGGCCTATTCCAACAATCTTTAACTATTTTACAGTTGAATATTCTGCCTAGTTTTTCAATGGCTGGCCATCCATCAGAAATCCATCTAGCCAATTCATATGGCATTGCTTCAAGATTTGCATCTACACCATATTCATTTTTTAATCTGTGAGTTACTACCTCCAGCTGCAATTGGCCAACGGCTGCGAGTATAGGGTCTCTTTTACTCTCATCAAAGTCATAAAGAATCTGAACAGCTCCTTCTTCTCGAAGTTCATTAATACCCTTTCTAAAGTTTTTAAATGCTGAGGGATTTGGATTTCTTAGCCAACTGAATATTTCAGGACTAAAGGATGGTATGCCCTCATATTCCAGATGAGCACCCGTATAAAGAGTATCTCCAATAGAAAACATCCCTGGATTATTTAAACCAATAACATCTCCAGGATAGGCATCATCAACTACTTCTCTATCTTGCCCAAATATTTTTTGTGGTCTTGATAATCTGATTGTTTTCCCAGTTCTGGAATGTTTAACTGACATATCCTTTTCAAATTTGCCACTACAAACTCTTATAAAAGCAACCCTATCTCTGTGCTTTGGATCCATATTTGCCTGAAGCTTAAAAACAAACCCACTAAATTCATCGCTTGCCGGTTCAATATCCCCTTTATTACTATTTCTTGAAGTTGGTTTTTGTGCCATTTTTAAAAAACTATCTAAAAATGGCCTTACGCCAAAATTAGTCATTGCAGATCCAAAGAAAACTGGGGTTAAAGAGCCATTAAAAACTTTTTCTTTTTCAAATTTAGATCCTGCCTCATCAAGAACCTCCAATTCTTCAAGTGAGTTTTCAAGTAAATCTCTCTCTACATATTTTGATAGCTCTTTATCTTCAAGACTTAATCTTTTCTCATTCGATTGTTTCCCTCTCACTGCTTTATCAAATAAAATCACCTCTTTAGAAAATCTATCAATAACCCCTCTAAATTCCTCGCCACTCCCAATTGGCCAGTTTATAGGTAGGGTATTTAATCCAAGTTCTGATTCAATTTCATCAAGTAAAGAGAATGGCTCTCTTCCTGGTCTATCCATTTTATTTATGAAAGTAAATATTGGTATTTTTCGCATCTTGCAAACTTCAAACAATTTTCTAGTTTGAGGTTCTAATCCTTTAGCAGCATCTTCCAACATAACTGCATTATCAGCAGCAGCTAATGTTCTATAAGTATCTTCGGAGAAATCTTGGTGTCCTGGTGTATCTAATAGATTAATTACTGATCTTTCATATTCAAATTGCAATACAGTTGATGTAATAGAAATACCTCTTTGTTTCTCAAGTTCCATCCAGTCTGAGGTTGCTTTTCTCTGATTACCCCTAGCTTTTACTGCTCCTGCCTGTTGAATGGCACCTCCATACAAAAGAAGCTTCTCGGTGAGAGTCGTTTTCCCAGCATCTGGATGTGAAATAATAGCAAAATTTCTTCTTTTATTTACCGCATCCAGTATTTCTTTATTATTTAGAATTTTAGTACCTAAGCTCATTTATATAATATAAGGGCCTTTCACTTAGTTATTAAACATTACCATAGACTATTAAATAATTTTCACCTTCTTCAAACACATCTAAAGAAGATAGATCATTCTCTAAAGTAAAATTTTTTAACTCCTTAAGAGTATAAGAAGCTCTTAAAGATGCATAATAATCATTAGTTAAAATCTCATTAAATTTTGTTGAACATTGTGCTTTGAGTTCTAAAGCGGACTTTTCATCTAATGGCCTTTTTAAGTCCTTATGAAAATTTACAGTGATATTACTAGACAAACTTCTAATAGTGTTGAAGAAATCTTCAAGATTGGTTATGTGATGAATCAAACTGTTGCTTACAAGCAAACTAATTCTTTTTTTAAATAAAAAATTATTTGATTTAATGTCTTTGATGTCAGAACAAATGTAGCGTAAATTTTTTAATTTTTTTTTATTATCTGAGATATTTTTATTATATTCTGCTCTCAAAATCATCTCCTTAGAACCATCTATTCCAACTACTTCAGTTTTAGGCCATTTTATTGCTAACTTCTCAGAAATATTTCCTGGGCCGCATCCTAAATCAACTATTAAATCTTTTTCACCTAAAGAAATATTTTTCCTCAAAAGATAATGATTTATTTGATTAATTAAATTAACTTCCCCTTCTGAAAAATCAGCTTTGTCATAAGAAATAACCTGCTCTTTTTCTTCCATTAATTCAGGTTCAGGGATTCTTTCCATATCCTTTATTGAAACAAAGATTTCATATTAAACATAATTCTACACAAACCGTTAAATAGTGGTAAGAATGGTTGCAGACGCCACAGGTAGAGTTATTCTTCCAGTACGGGTTATTTACATACTTTTTTTTTATCGTGACTCTTGCACCAAATAAAGCTTTTTCAGAGAGCAATTCCAATAATCTTAAAAAAGATGATTTTCCAAAAACTGCACCAGCTGCTTATCCTGTTTTTTTCAGATCTTACAGTAGGAAAACTACCTCTGGTAAAAGGGAGAACTGGAGCGAAGTAGGCGAAAGGAATTTATCGGGATTAAAAGAATTAGGAAAACTTTCTGATGAAGAATTGATCCTAATGAGAGAGATGCAAAGTAACCAAAAAGCCCAACCCTCAGGGAGATGGTTATGGATAGGCGGAACCCCTTGGATTAATAAGAACCAAAATTTCTCAGGGGCATACAACTGCACCTCAACAAACTTAATTGATTGGGAAGCCTTCGCATTAATGATGGACTTAGCAATGATGGGATGTGGAACAGGTGCAATAATTGAGCCTCATTTTATAAAAAATCTACCTACGGTAATTAACAAAATAAATATTAAATCAGTCAGTGAAGTTGGAATAACTCCTAAAGATCAAAGAGAAGAAAAGTCATCAATAGAAATCAAAGGAAAAGATCTTCATATCAAAGTTGGAGATAGCAGAAGAGGCTGGGTAGATAGCTATAAATATCTTCTTGAGGCATCAAGTAATAAAAATCTTGAAAGAGAAATTGATGTTTATATAAATTTGGAAGATATTAGGCCTGCTGGAGAATCATTAAAAGGTTTTGGTGGGATGGCAAATCCTATTAAATTAAAAGATCTCTACTCTAGAGTCGCATCACTTCTTGGGAAGGCAATAGGCAGGAAATTAAGCACAGTAGAGTGTTGTTTATTAATTGATGAAGCTGCAGTAACTATAGTTGCTGGAAATATAAGAAGAAGCGCTGGAATGAGACAATTTGCTTCAGATGATAAGGAGGCAGCATCGGCAAAAGAAAATTTATGGAGTCAAGATGAGAATGGTAATTGGAGAATAGATCCTGAAAAAGATGCCCTCAGGATGGCTAATCATACTAGGGTTTACCATACAAAGCCCACTTTCCAAACTGTTTTGGATGCTGTAACAAAACAATTCCACTCAGGTGAGGGAGCCATTCAATTTGCTCCAGAAGCAATCGCAAGGTCAAATGCAGATATTCTCAAAGATGACGAATTGAGAAAGGAATTTATTGAAATCTACTCAGAGCAAGGTAAGGATGAAGCGAGAAATTGGATAAATAGTAGTTATGGTCCATTCTCTGAAGAAGAGCTAGACCACAGGATGAGTCGATATGGACTTAACCCTTGTGGGGAGATCTTGGGAAATGATTTCCACTGCAATTTGGCTGAAGTTCATTTAAATCAGATAGATCCTGAGAATTTTGAAGAGCAAAAAAAAGCTTTTAAAGCAGCAGCTCTTTCTGTAGCATGCTTACTTAATCATGAATTTGAAGTTGAGCGTTACAGAAAAAGTAGGGAATATGATCCTATTGTAGGAGTAAGCTTCACTGGATTATTTGATTTTTGTGTCCATGCCTTTGGAACGCCATGGTTGAAATGGTGGGAAGCAGGAAGACCAAATAGTGAAGAAGGAAAGGTTTTCAAGGAGAAGGAAGCTAAATTCCTAGATTCTTGGAGAAAAATAGTAAAAGAAACTGTCTGGGAATATTGTGATAAACATAATCTAAGGAGACCAAATAGATGCACAACAGTCCAGCCAGCTGGGACTAAAAGTCTACTTACTGGAGCAGCCCCAGGATGGCATCCTCCTAAGGCTCAAAGATTCATTAGAAGAATAACTTTCAGGAAAAATGATCCAATCGCTTTGGCTTGCATGGATTATGGTTACTCAGTAGTGCCATCTCAATCCGATAAAGATGAAAATGGTTGCTTACTCGATAATCCATTTGATCCAAGATGTACAGAATGGTTAGTTGAAATACCTACAGAAGTTAGTTGGGCAAATATAGATGGTGCAGACCAAATAGACATTAATAATTTCTCAGCACTAGCTCAATTTGATTTTTACATGCAAGTGCAGAAATTTTACACAGAGCATAATACCTCTGCAACCGTAGAATTTAGAGAAAATGAAATCGAGGATCTAGCTAAGGCTATTCATAATGCGATAGAAAATAATGAGGGATATATTTCAGCAGCATTACTAGCTCGATTTAGTGCTAACGCAACTTTCCCTAGATTGCCTTTTGAACCAATAAGTAAAGAGGAATACATATCATTGCAAAATAAAGTAATAGAGAGGAAAGTGAACAACGATTTCTTTGACGCTCTCAATAAATATGATGTTGGAGAACTATCTGAAGCTGGGCCAGCTGGGTGCGATTCAGATAAGTGCCTACTTCCTCTGGCTAAACCGAAAGATTAAGTTTTAAATAATTTGTAAATAAAAAATATAAATTTGTTTTTAAAAATTTAATTTATGGCTATTTCTTAAATAGGGATATAAATTATTTATGACATTAAGCTTAAATATTGGAAACTTATTTAATGATTCCTCTAGTCATGCTTTAGTGGATGAGCTAAGGGAAAGGACCTCAGAAGAAGAAATATTAGAATTTGAAGAAAAATTTAACTCCAAAAATGAAAAAAATCTACACATATACATATGTAGATTTCTAAAAAATAGATCAATTTCTAGGGGACTTGCCTCTAAATGGTTAGTGACAATAATCAAAAACAAAGAATCAAAAATTAATGCTTTGCAAAAATTAAATAATTAAGTAATCGCTGAAAGTTTCCACAGAGCAATTCCAAAAATTGAGAATCCCATAATAAAAGTAAAAGCTAAAGCATTTACCAATTGAACCTTATCATTCATTCTGTTTGCGAATGGTAGTAATTGAGCAAATAATGGAGTCTCTTCAACTATTGCAGATTTTTTTACTGTAGGTTTTTTGCTTCTAGAAAACATAAAACAAATTTTATAATCTTAAGAATTTTACATTTAAAAGTTCATTAAATAAAAAATACTTCTCAAAAACGAACAAAATGTAACCTGTCAGCAATTACATAGGGATAATGTGTAAATATTTTTAGCAGAAACCTAATCTATCATTAATATATTAAATTTATTTATTACAGAGCTAGACAAATAATTTTCCAGGATGTTAGTATAAATTTGTAGCAATTGCTACCAAAACGTTCAACTTGCATTTAGCAAGCCGCAAATCGACTTAAGCCATGGAACGGGGACTTAAGCGAAACCGGAGCTTAAAAAATGACTCTAATTTACAGAGGACAAAAGTACGTCCAGAACAAGGAAGCAGCTAAGAAGCAGCATAATGAACTAACTTACAGAGGCAAAGCTTATACAAGCTAGTCTTTTTAAACAATAGATAGGAAAAGCCACTTTTAGTGGCTTTTTTATTGTCCAATTTAAAACTAAAAGAATAACTTAATCCTTCTCACAAGCATTAAAATAATATGATTCAATTTCATTTATAGATTTGATAACCATGGCAGACCAGAAACCTTTATTTAAAGCACCTTATGACATTAAAGATGTTAGTGCTCTTTTCGCTATAGTTGCCTTCGTATTAATAATCGCTGCCCTAGTTGGTAATAACTTATTTGGTTTATTTCAAGAAAATGTGAATTTCGGATAGTGGTATTTGTAAGAGTTTAATTTTTATCCAACAAGCTCAATTGCATAGACGGTATCTTTACAATTATTTTTTTTGTCCCATTCTTTAGCTGCATCTGAAGTCATTTCAGCTTCAAGTGCTTCCATGTCTAAGACGTTCATGAGTAAATGAGATTTATGCTCGCCAGCTTGCACGAATTCATATTCTGAAACTACTTCTTGACCCATTGCTGTTATAAATCCAGAAACGTCGGTTTTGAATTCTTCAAACGTGCAGCTAAAAGTTGAAACGATGAGTGTGTTCATAAAAAAGGAGCCGATTGCCCCCTTAGTGTAGATCGAATTTCAATTACTAACTATGAATAGACTTTGGCGACTATTGGACCTGCTTCTTCATCAGTAAATACCGGTGTAGTCTCCCAATTAAGGAATTCACCCCATTCAGCTGCATGCTGATATATTGCTTTTGGATCATCTGTCTTTAAGACTATCCACCCTTCTAGAGAGCCCGGCGCATGATATCTTCCAATAATTTCAACTCCAGGATAATCTCCTCCCCCTCCGAGAAATTTTTCTGCACCTTTTTGATGATATCCAGTCTTGAATGACCAATGCTGAACGTAAAGCATTTTTTATTTTGTATTGGCTTTCTATTAGTAGCAAGAAAAATAATTCTTGAAAATAAAAATTGTTAATTACCCTTATTTTATTTTCTCTTTCTAATTGTTTTAAACATACTTTATATCGAAGTAGGGAAACAGTAGCTAGATTTTTTTTACCTATGACAAACTCTCTATGCTGGGCTGAGCAAGTTCAAAGAAATTGAATTACTCTCTGCAGGGATGAAACCAGTGGTCTAGTTCCTCATCAATGGCCTGAAGAATAATATTGACAATCGATCTAAAATAAAGGGCAATAGCTCCCTTTTTTTATGAAAAGCTATCTAATATCAGGATTAGTAGATGAATATAGAATCAAGACTAATCTTTTTGCAATTTCTCCAAATCATGCAATAAAGGTTTTTCAGCAGAAATATCCAAAGGCAGAAGATATTTATGTCATACAGAATTTATTTAAAAAATGAAACGCTTACTACTTGCACCGCTTAATTAATGGCTAAGTCTTACTGGTTGGTTAATTCAAATAGATCAAGAGTAAAAAGGTTTATTGAAAATACAAAAAATAAAGACCAATTTTATAAATATATGTTTATTGATTCAGGAAAGGTTACTTCTACATGGGGTAAAGAACCACCTGTAATGACCACAAGAGAAGAATTAAAGAAAGAAGATGCTAGAAAAGAATGGAAAAAATTAATTGCTCAGGGTTGGAGAAGAACTGAAGAAATTTGGACAAATTAGCACAACTTTGCAGTATTTAGTGCGAAACTATATGGCGCAGCTTTACCCTCTTTTTTTATGACAGCAAAAACTATCTACCACCACATACCGAGATTCAATTTTTTTGCATCTCTATTACATGCAAGCTCACACTCGCTTAACTCTTTGACTGAGAGAGCCTCAAGTATTCTTGCCATATCAATAGAAGATAGTTCTCCATTAACGTTCCACTTAAGTGTAGTTTTACGTTGAGGTGTGTTTTTTGTTTTTTTCATCATGACTTTTTAAGGTCGGGATAATTAAATAGCATGATTATTTAAAATTCTCAAATATTTATTGAGTAAAAGAGTATAAATTACCAAAAAAATGTGAAGTTTTTATAAGTTAAAGAATTAAATTTATTTATCAAGAATCTAGAAATTCAATTAGCCGTGCAAGTAGTAAGCGTTTCATTTAAAACTTTGCAAATTTTTTGCACACTTTATCTAACAATAATCCATTCTTAAAAAATTCCTTATCAGATTTATAACTTTCATTTATCCAATAACCCTTGTATGTTTTATCTAATTTTGAGTTAAAACAATATATCGTTTCTTCCTTCCCAACTTCTTTATTATTATTGAGGTCTATATAAACTGGAATAAAATTTAAAGAAACAATATGAATAATATTTTCAAAGGATTTATCTTTAACAACTTTAGTTTTAAAATTTAATTTTTTCGTAATTGGCAATTCATATTTGGGTAATTTACTTACGTGGTCATCTAAATATGATTTAGAAAAAGGAGCCTCTACTTCATCACAGAAAATAGAGGAAGAGTTTTCATTACATTTTTCTATGGCATATTCTTTTTCTTCTATAAATTGTTTTTGCCAAAAATCTATTAGTCCTTGATGCTCTGATCTTTTTTTTTCTAATATCAAAATATTATTATCAATTAACCCAATAAGATCACTTTTATAAAATTTTTCAGTCGAAACAGTTTTACCTTTTATTAAAGTTTTTTCTCCGACTTTATTTTCTATTTCAAGATTATTTCCAAAAGGAAAAGCATTAACAGCAGTAGGTAAAGCGAGGGCTGCTAGTAGTGGAAGTAGTAAGCGTTTCAATAGTTCAATACAGAGACTTTATGCATTTTGTATAAAATTCAGGATATAAATCTTCTGTGGCTTTGGCCTGCATTTGAGTTGCTAAATTATCAATCTGAAACTTAGCAACTGAGCACTGGGAAAAATTTTTCATTGGAATTATATTAATGTGGAAAGCATTTGCAGCTTGACTATCAGTTGTATTAGGCTTCCATACATTTTGAGCAAATATATATAGTTTGTAATTTCCATTCCCTTCAGATACTCCTTTAATACATTTATAGAATAGAGTAAAATTTTTAGTCATATTTGAGGATGCTTCACTAAAAAATTGTTCTTGTTTTCTAGCTAAGCTTTGACAATGTCTTAAGTTATTCGTTGGAATAATATTTCTTCCATTTAAGCCACTGTGAACATCTCCTCCAGTATTTGCGACGGAAAATAAATAAGTTTTATTTCTTCTGGCATTTGTATTTGTTAAATCTTCATTTTGTGAATAAGAATTAATGCATTTTTGATAATCAATTGAAGAGGTACATCTTCTGTGAATATCTCTAGAATTATTATTGACTTCATAAGGCAGAGCTTGAACTGTAGAAGGTAAAGCAAGAGCAGCTAATAAAGGAATTAAAAATCTTTTCACAAAAAAAGGAGCTAATTGCCCCTTATTGTAAATCGACTGTCAATCGTATTTAATATAGCGGTGCAAGTAGTATTCGTTTCATTTAAAAATAATCTCTACAGGATTTTATTGAACAAGTAGATATGGAACTAAATAGGGGTTCTAACGCATTCAGCATGTTCATCAGGAATATATTCATTAACAGCTGTGTTTTTTATCTCATTTATCAAACTTTTAATTTCAAGCTTACTTCTAAGACACTGACTTACATTTAGCATTGGAATACTGTAAAAAAATGAGGGTTGTGTTCCGTCATCTACTACATCTGAACGATATCTATTTTGAGTAAATAAATATAATTTGTACTTACCTATTCCATCTTTCGCGCCTTTAATGCATCTATAATAGGTCCCCATATTTGAATATACAGAATTACCCACGGTATTGAAAAAGGAATTTTTTTTGCTTGCTAATGTATTACAAGCTCTAATGCTTGGGGTGGCTATAATTGTTGCCTCATTTAAATTGTAATGCCCGTTATTAGAACTAATTGTATTAGTTTGAAAAAACAAATAGATTTGTTTATTCGAGTTTGCGGGACTAATTGAAGTCTTACTTTTTGTATTTGACTGTATGCACCCGGTATAATCAATTGCGGAAGAACATAATTTATGTAATTCCCTATTAAGCTCTGAACTAATAATAGTTTTAGGTAAAGAGATAAAGAGCAATATTGGTAGTAGAAATTTTTTCACAAAAAAAGGAGCTAATTGCCCCTTATTGTAAATCGACTGTCAATTATTAAAAACTATCGGCGTCTTGCAACAAATATTGCCAATCAATAACTCCACCTTGAGCTTTTGTTGCTAAGTCATCCTTTCTAATATATTTCCTAATTTTCTGTCTTTCTTTTGAATAATCTTTATCGTACTTCTCTTCAGGTTTTGCCAAATAGTCGTAAATATTCCTTTTGGCTGTTCTTTTGACATTGTTCGGATGCAATTAAATGGGTGGACTCCCTTCGGTGGACTTATTCTAACTATTACGTCCTAGGATGTCCAACTAAGGTCGGATCCTGTCAAGCTAAATTTAATTACATATTCTAACTACTTAAAGCTACTGCTACTAGGTGAGTTAATAGACTATGACTACCTTCTTATGCTATAATTCAAAGGTTCAACCACAACTGAATAACCCGTTGGAGGGGTGGTCGAGTGGTTTAAGGCTCTAGTCTTGAAAACTAGCGTGTCTGCAAGGGCACCGTGGGTTCGAATCCCACCCCCTCCGTTCTTATAAAAAGCATCTTAAGTTGAACAAAATAATATGAACGCCTTTTTGGTATGTCTTTGTTAAAATAAATCTATTTTTATTAATGAGTAAAGGTTTCGGTACAGAAAATTTATTATCCAAAAAATCGAAAAAAAAAGCTATTTCAAATGAACCTCAAGGTAGATTAATATCTTGGTCTCCTTGGCCACCCGCTAATTTTCAGGCAAGATATCCTGCTTTCCCTTTTGTTCTTACAATATTGATCATAGTAATCGGGCAATGGTATCTATCTTTACTAAGATAAACTGAACAAGATTTTTGTCTTTAAATTTCAGATTAATTGAGTTTTCGAATTTATTTTGTTTTTTTCAATTTTATTATTAGCCCATTTTCAGGCGGCAATAATCCCAATATTATTAGGAATTAGATCTATCAAAAAATTCAAACACATTCGCAAGCACGAATTGATACCTTTCGGTTTTATTTTTTTAGGATTGGCATCAATTTCAGAAATGATAGATCATACCCAAACATCTTGGATTTATGTAGATCATTCCTCTTTATTTAATTGGTTATTTTATTCTTTCCTGTCTTTAGGTCTAACATGTTTATCAATATCAGTTATAAAAAATAAAATTATTCAGAAAACTAATTTTTTCATTTCTTTTTGTTCAATAATCTCATATTTTTTATTTGATAAAACTATTGCTCTTTTTTTTCAAGTAATAATAAGTATCCTCCTAATTATAAATTGGCAAAGAGTTTTTAAAGATTGGCTTTTTATCCTTTACCCAATATTTGGTATTTTTTTTACGACTTTCTTCGGAACAAGGCTCTCAATTAGTGGAGATCAATTTTGGCACATTTTAATAGGCCCATCTGGAACAATTAGCGTTCTTACCTTTTATTTAGTATTAAAGAGATCTAACAAAAAATTGACTTAAGATTCTTATGAAAATGTTGGCATTTGTAAGTTTTATAGTGTGCTTAGTCACAATAATCTCTCCAGTTGAAATCTTTGCTGATACCGCACTTGATATTTACATGAATGATTTTTATTCTAAATCGAATGAAGCTAGCCAGATTCTTAAAGAAATCGAAAAAAGTCTAAAAGAGGGATCAAGAAAAGAAGTATGCTCTAGGCAAAGAGAGGCGGCAAGATTAGGACTATTAGCTAATAAATCATTAATTAAAGCATTTGAAATAGAGGGAGCTAATCCACCAATACAAGCAATAAAAGCAAGTCAACAAAGATGGGAATCTATTCTGAATGAGTGCTGAAGAAAGTCAGTAAATACATAAATCTTTTTAAATTTGCATTCTTACAGATTTACTAATTAAGGGAATTTCAGGTTCAACTCCATAAATACATTGAGAAATCGAATAAATAAAAATAGATAGTATAAATATAAAAATTATTGAGCCTAATTCAACTATGGGAAATATTCTCAAGAAATATGAAATTATTATCAAAGCAATATCAATAAGTAATGCTTGGCAGGCGTTATATCTAACGAAATAGGGAACATTTGGATTTCTCGCTAATCCAGCAAACAAAATTATAAATAATAAAAAACTACCAAAAGGCAAAGATTTTTCAATTATTGCTATCGGGAAAGTTAGTAATAACAGTATTTTTAAAAATGAATATTTGTAGAACAAATAATATCCAAAAGGTATTGATGCCTTTAATGGCAAAGTATACAAAAATACTGATGAGATTCTCTGGAATATCTGATTCAATATATTATTGAAAATACCGTATACATATTTTAACCTAATTTTTCTGAACTCAATAAAAAACTTAGCCTCGAAAAAATCAACTTTGGCAGATGGTTATTAAATATTAGATAATTGATTAAGGTTCATAATTCAAAATGCGTATCTTACATACAATGTTGAGGGTTGGAGATTTAGATAAATCCATTGATTTCTACGTCAATAGATTAGGAATGAATTTATTAAGAAAAAAGGATTACCCTCATGGAAAATTCACTTTGGCATTTGTTGGTTATGGCTCAGAAAAAGAAAGCACAGTAATTGAATTGACCTATAACTGGGACAAAAAGTCTGAAGACTATGAGCTTGGAGATAAATATGGTCATATAGCTATTGGAGTAAATAATATTCATCTAATTTGCGAAGGATTAGAAAATAATGGCTGTAAAATAACAACCAAACCTAAAACAATGAAAAACAGTACTACTGTCTTGGCTTTTATTGAGGATCCTGATGGTTATAAAATTGAACTTATTGAAAGAGATTAAAAGTTAGGAAGTTTAAATTAAATAAACAAATAACTAAGATCAAAAAAAGATGGATTATCTAATATATCTTTTTCAATTAAATGGAAATCAATACCTATAAAATCATATTGGATAGATTCTTTAGTTTTAGTTGCTATAAAACATTATTTCTTAGATTAAAGGATTAAAACACACACATAACAAATTTAAGAATTTATGTAATCTATATAAAATCAGAATAGATTTAGTAGACAATCTATTTAGATTTATTTATTATAGAATTATCGCATAAAGCTTATGCCTAGTAATTGGTCAAAAATAAGAGATGAATGGCTAAATAGAACCGCCATTGCAAAAGATGATGCTAAATGGGCACTAGAAGCTTTAATTAATTCTGAGGAAGAGTTATTTGAAATAGAACAAAAAATCAAGAATAAAGAGGACGCTATAAGCCAAGTAAAATTTTTGAAGAAAAAGGTTAAAGAAACTATTTCCTCCAAAGAAATTAGTCTCGATGATATTGCATTAAATACTTCAAACTCAAACAAAGTGCAAATCTCGGTGCCATCAAATCTTACTTATCTTTTAAAAGTTTGGGCCGCAGCAGAGGGTCGGGATCTGTCGAGTGTTGCTTTTCAGTGTTTAGAAACTGGTTTAAGAGAAATGAAAAGCAAAGGTTCAATACCTTCAGTAGCAATAAATAGATATGACTCGGCCTGTCAAAAAAGAATTGCACTAGCAGAAGTAAACAATCTATTGGAAAAATACGAAATAGCTCAGAATGAAATCAAATAATTATGAATAAAAGAAAAATCATAAAAGGACACAAAACATTAATATCATCAAGTTTTGATGCAAATACTTCTAAAGATAAATTTAAAGATGGAATTATTTATACCCTTTACTCTGATGAATTTAATTCACTTAAAGTTGGTTTTGCTGAAAATGATAAGGTTCTAGAAAAAAAATTATCGAGTAATAGATTAATTTTATTAGATAGGGAAAAAGGCAACGAGAAAGATCTATTTTTATTAATAACTACTCTAAAAGAACTTGGTATCAAATATTCAAACAATCTTTATTTCAATTACTCAAATTCTTTAATGAGACATTTATCTACTTTAGGTTGGCCTGTTGGAAGATCACTTTATAAACAAAGAAAAATTAAAAAAGAACTTTTATGTGCATAAATTTAAATGTAATCGCATTCTAAAGTTTCTCTAGTATCTCTATTTGTGAATGGATTGGTACCTGAAGCACTTTCACAAAATTGCCTAACAATATCTTTTGGCAAAAATACATTGGTGAAGTCAGCACCTTGAATTTTTACATTATCAAACTGTGTACTAAAAGCAAAAGAATCCTCCAAGTTAGTATTTGATAAATCAGTTCCATCTAAAACAGCTGAGTCTAAAGTTACTTCTCTTAAATTGGAGTTACTTAAATTAGTATCTTTCAATTTTGCTCCATAAAGAGTCGCATTTTGGAGCTCACAATCTGATAAATTTGCGTCTTGTAAATCAGTTAAATAGAAAGTTGCACCTCTTAAATCAGACCCAGAAAAATCTGCTCCTACCAAGGATTGTTTTCCATAATCCAATGCAGCGAAGCTTCTAGAAGGGAAGGTTAAAACAATTATTAAAACAGTTAAAATTATAAATCTCATTTTTTGAGTAGTATTTCAATAAATTCTAACTTCTTAAGCCGAAATCTAAAAATTTATTATTTACTGAATGCTATATTTATTGAAATAACAAATCAAGAACTAGATTTTGGATATAAGTCCTTATGATGCAATAGTTGTCGGTTCTGGAGCTACAGGAGGAATAGCAGCACTTACGTTGGCAGAGCAGGGGGTCAAAGTTTTAGTAATAGAAGCCGGACCAAAAATCAAAAGGCTTGAGGCGAGTAATTATGAGCCTAGTAGTACATTTAAAAGATTATCGGGAGTTTTAACAAAAAAACATGCTAATCAATCCCAACATCCTGGTTATTGGAAAAATAATCCTGATTTATATTCAAATGAATTGAAACATCCTTATGACTTTCCCCAAAAAAAGCCCTTCCTATGGACTCAAGGGAAACAATATGGAGGGAGATCATTAACGTGGGGAGGTATCACATTAAGACTTTCCTCAGAAGATTTTCATCCAGCTAAAAAAGACGGATTCGGACCAAACTGGCCTATTTCATACGAAGACCTTTCCCCTCACTATGATTTTATTGAAAATTTTTGTGGAATTTATGGACGAAAAGATGATATCAAGGAAGTTCCGAACGGTAAATATATTGGTGAAATTCCTCTTACAGAAAACGAAAATGTATTTGGTAGCAAAGTTAAATTAAAATTAAACTATCCATTTATCCAATCAAGAGGATTTGACCGTAATTCATCAGTTAAAGAAAAAAAATGGCCCAAGTCTTCTAGCATAGGAAGCTCTTTTAAAAAAGCTTTAGATACGGGTAATGTACAAATAATCTCTAATTACCTAGTGGAGTCTTTTGAGATTAACAAGATAACAGAGCTTGCCTCAAAACTAACGATTGTAAACCTAAAGAATGGACACAAAGAAGTATTGGATTGTGATTTAATTCTTCTTTGCGCATCAACAATTTCAACACTAAGAATACTCCTTAACTCAGAATACAAATCAAATGCCTCAGGATTTAAAGATAATTCTGGAAAATTAGGCAAATACCTCATGGATCACGTATCTATGTGTAGATTTTTTTCAGTCCCAAAAACAAACAACTCAGTTAAACCATTAGATAATCCTCCCTATCTGTCTGGAGCAGGAAGCTTCTTTATTCCATTTGGTTCAAATTTACCAGAGATTGACGATTTAAATTTCCATAGAGGTTATGGAATCTGGGGGGCAATTGATAGATTAGGAATACCTAAATTTTTGCAAAAAGACCAAAACAAATCCATTGGCTTTCTTATCGCCCATGGTGAAGTCCTTCCTAGAGAAAAAAACTCAGTCTCTCTCTCAAAAAAAACAGATGAATGGGGTATCCCAATTCCCTTCATTGAATTCGAATGGAGCGAGAATGAGTTGAACATGGCAAAACATATGGAAAATACAATACGAAAATCAATAAAAGCTGCAAATGGAGAAATAAAAAATATTGATGAACTAATAAATATCCCATTAGGGAGTATATTTACAAAAAATTTGATCGCACTTTCAAATAATCCCCCTCCCCCAGGATATTACATACATGAAGTGGGAGGGGCACCAATGGGAACTGATGAAGAAAATAGCGTGGTTGATAAATTCAATAGATTATGGAGATGCAAGAATGTACTTGTACTGGATGGAGCATGCTGGCCCACATCATCTTGGCAAAGCCCAACTCTTACAATGATGGCATTAAGTAGAAGAGCTTGTTTGAATATTAAAAAGACTTAGAAGGTGTAAATAATTGATTTAAATAAATCTCTGAGACAGAATTATCTGTACATCCGTTTTGAACGAGAAAAGTAGCTAATGCTGAATTTATAAGTTTATATTGGTCCCAAGTTGGGTTACTTAATACAAAATCTTTCATAGTGTTATAGAGAGTCTCTGAAAGCTCTGTTTCCAAAGAGACTTTATTTGCTGAACATTCGACAAGTTTCTTATCAGTTAAATTTGAATGGCTAATTTGATCCATGAATCTATATTTACATCATGTACATAATGATATTTTTTTCTAAAAACATCAAAAAAAATCTGCATGTAAACTTTTTAAATTATCAAATGAGACTCATGTCATAAGCTAAATTTTTTAAAACTGACTTTTAAAATAAAGAAATAGATAATTTTTTAAAGAAAAGTCAACAATAATGTTGAAGTCCTGTTTTTTTTTAAAACTGCTGGGACTTCTAATCCAATGTGGATTTGGACGTGGAAAACAACCTGTAAATTGTGGAAAATCTAGCTCAAAATACTTTTAAGATTTTATATTAGGAATACTTATATATACTGAGTCTATTAAGACTTAGTCGAGAAAGAGACAGATGATTCAGTTATTTTCAACGGATTTTCTTAAGATTTGATCTTCATTAAGCAAGCGAAGCGTGACAGGTCCCAAAGGGTGTTTTGAATTTGGATATGTACTGTGGTGATGATGGTGATTATGTTCATGTTGATGAGCCTCGACATGTTCATGTTCTAAGTAATCACCTTCTCCTAAGTTTGATTTTTCTTGATTATGAGTTGGGATTTGATTTTGTATTTCACAAGCACCATTACATTCAGAATCACATAAATCGCAGCTAATACCCAAACCCTCTACATGGTCATGATGACTTTCTTGTAACATTCCAACTTCTTTTTCAAAGCCAAATAAATTTGATCTATATTTACAAGTAGAGCAATTCATAAAATTCTTACCCTCATCATTAAGAATCTCTCCAATCCTTTCTGCAAACGTGTCGACCACATAAGACTGTGAAGACAGATATTTTGCGTGTAAAAATGTAATATGTGGATTATTAATCGCAACTAATTCAGTCTGCCTTTTTATTCTTGTGACAAGCACACCTGAGAAAAGGAAATAAGGAAAGATAATTATATTTTTATACCCAAGTCTGACAACATTTTTCAAGCCAGGTTCAACAAGGGGGAAAGTTACACCAGAAAAAACTGTTTCCCCCCACCCTAAACCAATACCCTCTACGATCATTCTCGTTATTTTTGAAACATTGGAGTTCGCATCTGGGTCGGAAGAGCCTCTACCAACAACAACTAATAATGATTCTTCAGGTTTGAGCGTATTATTTTGTTTAAATACATTTTTTACCCTCTCACAAGCTGCACTAATCATTAAATTATTAATACCTAATTCTCTTCCATAAATTATTTCAATACCAGTTTTACTTGAATAATTCATAAGCAAGCTAGGTATATCATTCTTTACATGGCCAGCAGCGAAAAGCATTGCGGGTATTGCAATTATTTTTTTTATAGAATTATCTTTTAACTTTTCTAGCGCATCAACAATTGAAGGTTTAGCGAATTCCAAGAAACCATATTCTACTAAAGTGTTTGGGTATCTTTTTTGAATTAGCTTAGTTAATTCTTGAAATTCAGTAATAGCTAGTTTATTTCTACTCCCGTGTCCACAGATAAGAATCGCAACTTGATTATTTAACTTCGATTCTAAATTATCCAATATTAAGTTATTACTTATAACATAATAGTAAAGAACAATATTATGTAGTGAAAAAAAATAATAATTTGCTTGAAATTCCAAATATTAACTCAAAGGACGCAAAGTTAAAGAAATTAATCTATGACGTGGATGATTCTTTATTTAATAAGGATAATTATTCTAAGGAAAAATTGGAGCACCTTTGCGTATGCAGTGGAGGTACAACCTCTAGCTGTGCAAAAAATGGTTTTACAACTCTTGATCTAAGAAAAAATCACAGCAAAATTCACCTAGATAGAGAAAGCAATTTAGTAACAATTGGAGGTGGAGTAATAATGGGGGATTTAGTAAATCATTTACAAAAACATAATCGAAGTTTCCCAATCGGACTCTCTAAACTTCCTGGGGCCGGATATATACTTACTGGTGGAGTAAGCCCACTTAGTAGAGCCTACGGATTAGCCATTGATAATATTGAATCAATAAAGGGTTTCTTGGGTAATGGCACATTTTTCTCTTTAAAGAAAAATCAAATAAATCCAGAAGAAAAATTGATTTGGGAAGCAGTTAAAGGCGCAGCCCCTTTCTTCTCAATCATTACCGAAATAGAACTTAAGACTATCCAATCTAATCCAATAAAGGTTATTGAAGGATTTGTAAATCAAAATGAACTCTCAGAAATAATACAATTATCTGAGGAATTTCCAGAAAATATTAGTCTTCAATGGATTTATGCCAAAAAAATTTATTTATATATATTTGCTGAACTCAAAAATAATTTAGAGGATAAAAGAACAGAAGAATGCTTAATGCCTCTAGACAAATTTCCCACTCTAGGAAAAACATTGTATGAGAACTTTAACAATATAAATTTCTTCCCAAAGGAATTGAATCTATATGAGCTGAATGCAAATAACCATTCTGAGGTAATTAGTCTTCTTGGAGAAGATTTAAAAAATGATATCCCAATATTTATAAAATGTTTGAATGAAATAATGGACAATAAACCAAATGATTCCTGTTATATTGCTTCTCAACAACTAGGTTGCAAAACTAAAAAGTTAAATTATGGCTCAAGTTTTTTTGTTCATAGAAAAAGTACTTGGAAACCATGGATATATGCATCATGGAAAAAAAATGATCTTCAAGAAAAAGAAGTCGCTTTGGACTGGATTCGTAAATCATGGAGTAAGTTAAGAAGGTTTTATCCAAATATTCATTTAGCCCAATTACATAATCATTTAAATTCTCATAAGGAAGAACTTACATTAGCTTTTGGAAATAGAATGAATGAATTAAAAACTTTAAAGAATATTTTTGACCCACAAGGTATTTTACCTCCTTTATGAGGTAACTTCTTAATTATAAAGAAACTTACAATGTCAAATTTCTCAAGATATTTATCAAAAAATTGGTTAAATGATCCAAAGTCAAATATTCTCTCTGGCTTAGTTGTTGCTTTTGCAATGATCCCAGAAGCAATTGCTTTTTCAGGTATAGCTGGTGTAGATCCTAAAGTTGGCCTTTTTGGTGCATTTTGTTTGTCTATAACAATTGCGATTGTTGGAGGAAGAAGGGGGATGATCACTTCAGCTACAGGTTCAACAGCTCTTTTGATGACTGGACTTGTTGCTTATGGAGAATCCCAAGCTCCTGGGTTAGGAGTCCCATATCTTATCGCAGCAGGAATATTAACTGGAATTTTCCAAATTCTTTGGGGATATTTAAGACTTGCCTATCAAATGCGATTCGTACCAACAGGAGTATTAAGTGGATTTGTAAATGCACTTGCACTTCTAATATTTCAAGCACAACTACCTCAGTTGGGAATAGGAATTAAAGAATCAAAAGGATTAGTTGAACAAACTTTAAATCAATATCCCGTTAACTCTCAGATCCCAGTAGTTTGGATCCTTGTAATCCTAGGATTAATAATTATCTATGGGCTTCCAAAAATCACAAAGGTAGTTCCATCACAACTTATCGCGATAGTAGTAATTACTATCATAAGCATATTCTTTAATCTAGATGTCCCAACAGTTAGCGATTTAGGTAAATTACCTGATGGATTACCAAGTATTTCTCTACCTTTTGGATCAATAGAAAATGGGAAAGTACCTTTTAATTTTGAAACATTAGGGATAATTTTACCGACCTCACTTGCAATATCTCTTGTAGGTTTAATGGAAACTTTTTTAACTCAGGATATTTTAGACGATGTAACTGATACAAGTTCTAATAAAAATAAAGAGGCAAGAGGACAGGGCATCGCAAATATTGTGACATCTCTACTTGGTGGGATGGCAGGATGTGCCCTAGTTGGGCAATCTGTAATGAATACTGAAAATGGTGGTAAATCTAGATTATCAACCCTCTCCTCCGGTATATCTCTCCTAATTATGATAATCCTCTTGAAGTCTTGGATTGGAGCAATACCAATGGCTGCTTTAGTAGCAATCATGATAACAATCGCAATAAGTACAGCAGATATAAATGGATTAAAAAATATTAGAAAGATACCTAAAAGCGATACTGCAGTTATGCTTATGACTTTTGCAGTTACTATGCTTACAAAACCTCATAATCTTGCACTTGGAGTTATTGCTGGAGTTGCATTAGCTGCAATTCTTTTCAGTAGAAAAGTCGCAAAAGTTATAACGGTCTCAAGAGTGAAAGAAAATAATTTGACCACCTACAAAGTAAAAGGACAATTATTTTTTGTAAGTAAAATTTATTTTTCACAAGGATTTGATATTCATGAACATCCAGAAAATATTGTAATTGATATGTCTTTAGCTCATATTTGGGATCAAAGTGGCGTTGTTGCTCTTGAGCAAATTATTAGAAAATTCCAGAATGGTGGTTCTAAAGTTGAAATTGTAGGATTAAATAAAGAAAGTCTTAACTTATTTGAGAGACTAGGTGGCGTAGAAAGCGCTCACTAAAAAAGTTAATTAAGACTAACTTTTTGGTAACAAAACCAAAGCCATTGCTGAAAAAGCAAATTCCTATGCGATCTCCAAGCAGTTTTTGAACTATTTAGATCAAAATTTTCAGGAGGAGGAACATCTCCCTTTTCTTTGTCTCTTTCAATTTCACTAATAATTCTATGCACCGTATATTCAGGATGACCTAAATGCATAAGTTGTTTTTGATCATTAGATTCAAATATTGTATATCCGACGGTTTCGCCATAAGCCAATAAATTCAATTTCCCTTCTTTTTGAGCCTTCTCCATCTCCAAATCTGATAATCCTGCAAATCTACTTTGAGGACAAAAAAATTCATCATCTTGTGTACCCATCAAAGGATGGCCAGGAACAAGACTTTTTAAAGGGAATACCCCAAATAATTTCCTATCAAAAACTTTCTTATCGACCCCTGCCAAATAAGCAAGCGCAAAACCAGCCCAACACAATCCAAGAGTACTCGCACAAGAAGTTCTAGCTTCATTTACAATTTTCACAAATTCATCCCAATACTTAACATCCTCAAAGGCTAAATGCTCAATAGGTGCTCCAGTAATAATGATTCCATCTAACGGTTCAGGATTATTTGCTTCTTCCCAAGTTATATAAAGATTATTTAGATGATTAAGATCCCATGTTTTATAAGAGTGAGTTTTAAGCTTTATCCAAACTGGCTCTATTTGAAGAGGAGATAAACCAAGTGGATGTAGTAAGTTAAATTCATACTGTTTGCCAAGAGGCATGATATTCAAAATACCAATCCTAAGAGGACGTATATCCTGTCTTTTCGCCAATTCTGGTTCTATCCAAGATATATGATTTTTCTCAACATCACTAATCTTGTGATAGTTACTAGGAATTATTAAAGCCAATAAATCTCCTTTCCTATGTGATTTGTGAAAGTGCTTGTTCAAAATCTGCTTTTATATCATCAATATGCTCAATTCCTACAGATACTCTTACCATTGTGGGAGTAACACCTGCAGATAATTGTTCTTCTTCAGATAATTGCTGGTGAGTTGTTGAAGCCGGATGAATTACTAATGTTTTTGAATCCCCAACGTTAGCAAGGTGGCTCGCCAATTTTAAGGAATCAATAAATTTTACTGCATTTTCATAACCCCCATTAAGAGAGAACATAAGCATGCAACCCATTCCCCTTCCAGTAGTATATTTTTTGGCACTTGAGTAATATGGATCAGATTCTAGACCAGGGTAATTTACGCTACTTACATTAGAATTAGAATTCAACCATTTTGCCAATTCAAGAGCATTAGAAGTTTGTCTTTCTATTCTCAAACTTAGAGTTTCCAAACCCTGCAATAACAAGAACGAATTAAAAGGACTTTGAGCTGATCCCCAGTCTCTCAGGCATTCTAGTCTTGCTCTTAACGCAAAAGCTATATTTCTATTATCAGGTACTCCCAAAGATTTGCAGATATCACTTCCGAAACCAAAAGCGTCCCAATGAACGAGCCCATGATAAGCAGCGCTTGGCTCACTCATTAATGGGAATTTACCATTTCCCCAATCAAAGGTTCCGGCATCAACAATAACCCCTCCAATACTTGTTCCATGTCCACCAATCCATTTTGTTGCACTTTCTACAACAACATCTGCTCCAAAATCAATTGGTCTTATTAAAGCACCACCCGCACCAAGGGTATTATCGACTATTAAAGGAATTCCATTTTCCTTCGCCAAAGCAGAGATTCCCTTAAAATCTGGGATGTTGAATCGAGGATTTCCCATTGATTCGACATATATTGCTTTGGTTTTATCATCAATTTTATTTCTAAAACTATCGATACTATCGCCATCAGCAAATTTAACTTCTATTCCTAATCTAGGAAATTGTACTTTAAATTGATTGTAGGTCCCACCATATAGAAAAGAAGTAGAGACAAAATTATCCCCTGCTTTCATGCAGTTCACGATTGCCAAGAATTGAGCAGCTTGACCTGAGGATGTTGCAAGAGCTGCCATACCTCCCTCTAAAGCTGCCATCCTTTTTTCAAAGACATCTGTGGTGGGATTCATAAGTCGAGTGTAAATATTTCCAAATTCTTTTAATCCAAAAAGATTCGCGCCATGCTCGGCATTATCAAAGACATATGAACTAGTTTGATAAATGGGAACTGCTCTAGAATTTGTAGTTGGATCAGGCACTTGACCTGCATGTAACTGTAGAGTCTCGAACTTTTGGTTGCTCAAAATTTTTTAAATAATCCTATTATCTATTTAACTTAAAAAAGTCCAAAAAAAAAACAAAAAAAAGATAAATATTTATAAATCCTTTTTTAATGAAGGGTAATTATCCTTCATATATAAACTCAAATCCTCTTTTATCGCAGATCTGAGTTTCTCAATATTCGCAGAATCTATTATTGGAAAAGTTTTATTAGCTTCAGGATCTTTTTCAGTAATTGATTTCCAATTCTTGCCAACATTTTTATCAGAGTTGTTTAGAACATCATCAAAATTGAAAACCTTATCGTTTTTTTTAGCTTCAAATTCACTAAAAGCTCTCTTTATGAGCTCCTTTCTATTTTCAAATAGATTTTTGGCTTTTATAGTATCTGGGAGACCCATAACTGGTTTTAATTCCTTAAGAAGTTTTATTTCCTCTTCAATTAAAAGTTTCCAAACACCTTGTTTATTTTTTGGAAGATTAGAATTACAAAAAATATTAATTTCATCGAGGTAAAAATTTAGCCATAAATAATATGATTTTTCTTCAATAGTTTTTTTAACTGATGTCTTTTTATTTTGGATCTTTGGGAGTAACTTTTCTGCCTTCTTTAAAAACTGTCTGTCTTCTCTTTCTAAATTTATTAATCCCCATCTTTGACTGTATTCCCATAAATCTTCGTATCTTGTTAAATCTTCTTGATTCCAACCAAGTGCTTTCAGTTCATGAGAACGATGTGATAATTCCTTTTTCAAAAAAACCTTTTAAAACCATAATAATTCTAACCCCGCAATCAAGATTAGTAAATAAATGAAGAACTTAGCTTTTTAGTAAATTAAATAAATAATCAATTATTAAAATAATTATTGATTATTTTCAATACATTGATATAGCTTGGATAATTTTTAGAAATTTGATTACTATATTCATTTTTTTTAATATCATTTTCCTCTTTTTTAATAAACAATTTCTTGTAAAGGTTTTCAGTATCATTAAAAAGATAATCTCCTTTTAATTTTTCATTTAGTTCTAAAGATAATTCGGATTTCACAGATTCTTGGCAAAAATTAGTAATCTCTTCTGAACTAATTAAAACCTTATAAATTTCTTTTTTTTCTTCTGAATTAGCATTAAAGCATAAATAAATAAGATTAATCATTGAACAATTATTATTTTTAATTTTGAATTCTTGATAAATGTCTGGCCAAAATTTTAAAGATTTTAAACCTTCTAAACCTCCTTGACTTAGAGAGTATTTATTACACCAATCTACAAATTCCAAGACATCTTTTGGACATCTATTGAGTTGCAAAAGCATATCTGATAAAACTTGTCCTGCTTGAAAATTCCGTGTTGGTTTTCCTTCAGTTGGTAGAGTCATACTGCCTAAGACATCAGCCTTAACAGCATTTAATTGAGAAAAAGTATAATCTCCTTTTTCACAAAATTTATCATTAATTATTTCCTTTGCACTAATTATTTCTTCACCATAACCAAGTTCTTTTAATGAAAGATATTTATTTTCTAATTTATTTTCTTTTCTAACTTGTAATGATACTGATGCGGCCTGATCTAAACATTGAGTTAACAAAATTGTATTAATGCTAGGTAGCATACCTGGCTTATCGGAATGAAAGTTATTTACAAAACCTGCAAATATGGATGAGATATTTTTTATTGATTTTATATATTGACATTCAATATTATGAACTCCCGGAGAAACTTGGATTTTGGGGGACAATTGATTTAAAATGCGAGCTCCTATTAAAGCAGTTAGGGCATCAGGATGGCAGAAATTTGCAGTAAAACTATCATTAGGATTTCGTAAAGCTCCGTGACGATGAAATCCTGTAAAAAAAGCTAAATTTGGATATCTATTACAGAGGATAAAAGGGTTTTTACTTTTATTATCAACGCAAAAAGAACCAACGAGACAGCCAAGAACCACATTTTCTCTTTTTAAAGTTTTTCTGAGTTCTAAAGCATGTTTAACATCATCTTTTATGTGATTACTGTTTGAAGCAAGAATAACCAACTCACATTCCAAGAGAAGATCTTTTAGATCAAAATACTTTCTTTTCCCCTCTGAAAAATAATGTCCCATTCTCTTAATCTTTTCAATAATCTCATTATCCATATCAGAAAGAACATCATTTGAGAAAGCACCTAACAAATCTCTATCTTTCCTAGGAGCTAAGAGAATATTATTTGATTTTCCATGCATAGCACAGTTGTATGCTAATGATGCAGGATATAAACCAACACTGTAGAATCCAACTTTGCTTTTCTCTATATCTTCAATCAATGAATAAAAATATTTTTCATCATTTATGTTTTCTATGAAATTATTCTTCATTTTTAGAAATTCTTGATAATTTTTTTAATTTCTTACCTTTAACAACATTTTTCTACATTAAAGCAATTTTTGACCATAGCAAATTATTTATTGTAAATATTGAATTATTTAATTTATAATTTTTTAAAAATATATTTAATAAAAAGAGAAATTATTATAAATATGGAATATATGGCAAGTAATTTAAAAATACAAAAACAATTAATTTCTTCAAAAAATATCTTATTTATTCAAGACATTGACGGAGTTTGCATCCCTCTAGTTAAAGATCCAATGACTAGAGAGTTAGATTCAAAATATATTTATGCAGTAAAAGAATTTGCCGAGGAATTCTTTGTATTAACTTGCGGTGAACATGAAGGTCCAAGAGGAGTTAACAGAATAATAGAAAGGAGTATAAGGAGCGATACTGAGCCTAAAAACAAAGAGCTATATTTAAGAGGCTTAGCTGCCTGTGGAGTAGAGTATCAAGACAACGATGGTGAAATAAGTTTTGAAGGAGTATCAGAAAAAGAACTAAATTTTTTATCAAAAGTACCTAGTTTAATAAGACCAAAATTTAATTTCATAGTAAAGAATATTTTTCCTGAACTTAGTCAAGAAGATATCAATTTTCACGCAGTAAAATCAATATGTGAAACACGATTCTCGCCAACGATTAATTTCAATAGTCTATTTGATTTAATTCACAAAGATTCTGATAAAAGAAAGCTTATTCAAATTAGTTTTGAAAAAATGATGAATGAAATCATCTTAAAAGCTGAATCCGAAGGCCTCAAAAACTCATTTTTCCTTCATATTTCACCAAATTTAGGTAATAAAAATGGTAGAGAAACAATTAAACTTTCTTCTAAAGATGATATTGGATCAACAGACATACAATTACTTATCAAAGGAGCAGTTAAAGATTCTGGAGTTTTATTTCTTTTAAATAAATTTATTGAGCATAAAACTGGCAAAGCTCCTTTTGGAAGTAATTTTAATTTTAGAAACTCACCAAATTCTATTAAGGAAAAAATTGATTTATGCAAAAGAACTATTCAAAAAGAGGATATGCCTTTGATTGTAGGAGTTGGGGACACAGTAACCTCAAAAAAAAATAATGGTAAGAAAAATTATTTAAGAGGAGGAAGTGACAGGTCTTTTCTAGAATTTATACAAATATTAGGTAATGAATTTGGGATTAATAATAAAATAATTTTTGTAGATAGTAGTTCTGGTGAAGTTGAAAGGCCTTCTACAAAAAAAACTGGTTTAATAGGGATCAGTGATTTGTATGACAAATTAAAGTTTGACATAGTTTTTAAAAATGGTCCCAAAGAATATATAAATTGGTTTATTGAACTTGCTAGTAAGAGATCAAAATTTAAAAAACAGTTAACTTTTTGATTTTCGAATGAAAATTTATAAATAATATATTTATGAAAGAAAAATTCCCTTCAATATATAAAGAATCTATTGAAACATTGCAAATTAATATAGGTTATAAATGTAACCAAGCTTGTAAGCATTGTCATGTCAATTCAAGTCCACTAAGAACAGAAAAGATGTCCAATGAAATTATATCTCTTATTCCAAAAATAATTGAAAAATACAAAATCAAAACTTTAGATATTACAGGTGGCGCGCCAGAACTTCACCCAGAGTTTAAAAACCTAATAACTAGTTTGAGCACAAAACAAGTTGATATTATTGACAGGTGTAATTTGACAATTTTCTTTGAAGAAGGTTACGAAGATCTGCCTCAATTTCTTGCAAAGAATAAAGTGATAGTTACTGCTTCGCTTCCGTGTTATGAAAAAAACAATGTTGAGTTTCAAAGAGGTTTTGGGGTTTTTGAAAAAAGTATTAATGCCATAAAAATTCTTAATGATTTAGGCTATGGAAAGAAAGAAAATGGATTACAATTAAACCTCGTTTACAATCCTGTAAGCCCAATTCTTCCTCCTTCTCAGGAAATATTGGAGAAGGATTATAAAAAAATACTATTTGAAAAATACAATATTGTTTTTAATAATTTATACACAATAACTAATATGCCAATAAATAGATATGAAGAAACTCTCAGAAGAGAAGGGAAACTAAAGAATTATTATAAATTACTAAAAGAAAATTTTAATGAAAAAAATTTAGAAAATCTTATGTGTAAAAAGACAATTAGCGTAAATTGGCTAGGAGAAATTTATGATTGTGACTTTAACCAACAGATAAATTTCCGAAAGAATAAAGGACCAAAGACACTTTTTGATCTAATGGATGAATCATTTACTTTTGACTACGGGGTAGCGGTAAAAGAACATTGTTTTGCTTGCACTGCAGGTGCAGGATCAAGTTGCGGAGGGACTTTAAGTTAAAACCTGCTAAATGCAATTAGGACAAATAGCTCTTACATTTAAAGAGGATTCAATTAGTTTAAAACCATTAACTTTTGCTGCAACTTTGCCTGCCTCTAAAACTTCGTCATTTTCGAATTCTTCTGTTCTTCCACACCTAATACAAATCAAATGATGATGGTCCGGTGTGTCGTTACTAAGCAATTCATATCTATGTCCACCCTCACTGAGTTCTAATTCATGAAGCAAACCCATCTGTACTAAAAGTCTTAAAGTTCTATAAATTGTTGCAAGTGAAACTTTGGAGCTTGTTTTAACTAACTTTTCATGAACCTCTTCAGCACTAAGATGCTTCCCAGAGCCAATATTTTCAAATAAATTAAGAACCTTTAGCCTCTGAGGAGTTAACCTCTTCCCATCTTTATGTAAACCATCACCAAGAGGAGATGTAATGACATTGTATTGAGAGGATAATGGCAAAACTAACCAATGGCTATTCTCAATAATAACTCTAGATGAGAGTAAAACAACTTTTTGATTTAAAATGTTTACTAAAGTTCTTCAAAATATTATGTTAAATGTATCCTTAAATGTAAATGATGAATGATCAAGAAATCTCTTCTGATAAATTATCATCGAAAGTAAACGCCTTGCTAATTATTGATATTCAGGGAAAAATTATAAGACCAATTTTTAATAAGGATTCAATAATCAAAAACATCAAAAAGCTATTAAGTGCTTATCAAATTTTAGAAAAAAACATATTTATATCTGAACAGAATCCTCTTAAATTGGGGGTAACTTTACCTGAATTATCACCCATAGCAGGATTTAGAAAATTTGAAAAAATGGAATTCAGCCTAGCTAAATTAGAAGAATTTTTAAAAGAACTTAAAAATAAGAAAATTACTAATTTGATAGTTTGTGGGATCGAAACGCATATTTGTATTCAACAGACAGTATTAGATTGTTTACAAAAAGGATTTGAAGTTATTCTCATATCAGATGCCATGGGAAGTCGAAATAGGTTAGATCATGAAATAGGATTACAAAGAATGACTCAGAGCGGGGCGATATTAACAACAACTGAATCAATAATTTTTGAATTATGCAAAACTGCGGATAGAAAAGAATTTAAAGAAATTAGAGATATAATAATGAGTTAAAGAAAAATAAAGACTGGTTTGTTGTTTAGAGATAATTTAAAATTTTATTAAAGATAAATTTTTTAGGTTTATTTGAATATGAAATTAGTTACTGAAAACTTCCTTTTGGCAATATCTATTTTTTTTATTGGAACTTTATTATCGATAATAATTTCTAAAATTTCAAAAATATTTTTTAAAAAGATTTCCAAAAGAACAAAAACAAATATCGATGATTTTATATTTGAGGTGATCTCAGGAATTATAAAACCTATAGGTTTCCTTCTCTCATTTTATTTTTCAATTGACTATTTTTTTGCTGATGAAATAACTTTTATCTCAGTCTTATTGAATATTCTGAAATTATTTATTTTGATAATTATTATAAAAGCTCTCAACAAAGTTTTAATCAAATCTTTGACTGAATCGACATCGAAAATCAATGATTCCTCAATCAGTTCAATGATATCCTCACTTACGCCTTTAATAAAAGCATTAACATGGACGATTGGTTCAATATTTTTCTTACAAAATATAGGTGTTCAAATGACTGCTATTTGGGCTTTACTCAGTGCAGGGGGCATTGGAGCAGGATTAGCTTTGAAAGATCCAGTTCAAGAGTTTTTTGAATATATAACAATTTTGCTTGATAAACCTTTTCAAAAAGGAGAGTTTATAAAATCTGATGGCGTCCTAGGAATGGTTGAGAGAGTGGGAGTAAGATCCTCAAGGATAAGGAGTATCAATGGAGAAGTAATAGTAATGAGCAATAGCGCCCTTACAAATGGAATAATTTCAAATTACGCACAAATGAAAAAAAGAAGGTTAGTGCACAAATTAGGAGTTGTATATGAAACTTCTCCAAAACTGATGAAATTGATTCCAAAAATAATAAAAAAAATAGTTGAAGAGACAAAAGATGCATCTTTTGATAGATGTCATTTCACAGATTTTGGCGACTTCAGTCTTAATTTCGAACTTGTTTATTACATACCAACAAATAATTATCTTGCTGCAATGGAAGCTCAACAATCGATAAATTTAAAAATAATTGAGGAATTCGCTGTTAATAATATAGAGTTTGCATTTCCGACACAAACCTTAAATATTGAAAGTAACAAATCCAAATGATCTGCAAATCTCTTCACTTAAAATCCATAGTTTTGTAGCCAACTCAGCACTATTTGCTTCATCACTGACATTACTTTCAACTAATTTATGTTTTTTAAAAGATATAAGTTTATTACTTAAATGTATGAAACCAATATTATTATAATTTGAATCAAGGATAATCTTAGACAGTATCTCTCCAGCATTTTCTATACTTTCAGATATTCCTAAAATATTTTTTGCAACTTTAGAAAAAATTAAATATCCAAAGAGATTAAAACGTTTACTATATCTAAAAAAACCCGAATCATCTTTTGGTATTACTAGACCTGGAGCCCAAGTAACTACAGAAATTTTACTAGAGGACATTTTTAATTTTTTTTCAAGTTCTTTAGCAAACAAAATATTACATAACTTACTATTTTTATAAGCTTCATCAGCATTAAAGTTTAAAAATTGCCCAGTTACTTTTTTTCTAAAATCAACTAGGTTACTAAGTCCCGCTTTCTTTCCTATACTGCCACCTGAACTTTTTGGGTCGTGAACATCTGATGATGTAATAATGATTCTAGATTCTTCTTTATCTCTAATAAAATCTTTTAGGATATTTACCAAGTAAAAATGTGCAAGATGATTTACCGCAAAAGTTAATTCTATGCCTTGTTTTGATACTTTAGGGTAAAAAGAGCCTGTATATTGTAATCCTGCATTTAAAACAACTACATCTAAAAAAATCTTTTTACTAATAAAGTAATCTTTAATTTTTTTAATATTCTCTAGGTCTGAAAGATCACAATTTTCAATAATATTTAAAAATTTACTAAGGTAAATTTTATCAAAATATGTCTCAATTTTTTTGAGAAATTGATTTTTTCTAAATTCGTTTTTTATTACAACATATAAATTATTTTTCTTCTTCAGTAGATTAATAATGGCAAAAAAACCTATGCCTGAGTTACCTCCAGTAATTAAAATATTTTTATTTTTAATCATTTAAATTCCTATATTTTTTTTATGATAAAAAAATAAATAAAGTTTTTTTTATTTTGTAATCTTATAAATTATTGTTAAAACACTGAAAACTTAGTCACTAGTATTTGAGTAATTTGATTATTATAAATCTACTCTCATTACAAGTATTGGATGAAATATAAAAGCCCAATCGCTGAAATAATAAATTTTTCCATAAATTTCTTTAATCATAAGATTTATATTTAATGTTAAAAGAAAACATGCCAGATGTTCTTGTTTTGGGTGCAGGGCCGGCGGGCATGGCAATTGCATCAGCTTTAGGAAAGGAAAAATTAGATGTTGAAGTTCTTTCTCCAAATGGACCAGATGAACCTTGGCCAAACACTTATGGCATTTGGGGGGAAGAAGTTGATCAACTTGGACTACAGGATTTACTCGAATATAGATGGAAGAATACTGTAAGTTTTTTTGGACATGGCGCTTTAGAAGAACAGGATGATGAGAACAAAGCCACAGAGCATTCTTTAGATTACGGATTATTTGATAAGAAGAAACTCCACAATTTTTGGTTTAATGAATGCAATAAGTCTTTTATTAAATGGCATCAAGGTCTTGCAAACAAAATTGATTATGAAAAATATAAAAGTACAGTAACTACAAAAGATGGCAAGACTTACTCTGCAAGATTAGTAGTAGATGCAACAGGATATGACCCTGTTTTTCTTAAATTAAAACCATGTGGTCCTTTAGCAGTACAAACTTGTTATGGAATAGTTGGTAATTTCAGTAAACCTCCACTTAAAAAAGGGCAGTTTGTATTAATGGACTATAGGAATGACCATCTTAATGAAGAGCAAAGAAAAGAACCGCCTACTTTTCTTTATGCCATGGATATGGGAAATGGGAAATATTTTCTTGAAGAAACATCTCTTGGTTTAGTAAATCCTCTAACCATGGAAAATTTAAAAGATAGACTGGAGAAGAGATTGTCATATCGAAATATATCTATTACAAGCATGCAACATGAAGAGCTTGGCTTGTTTCTACCAATGAATATGCCAATACCAGATTTCAAACAACAAATACTTGGATATGGTGGTGCTGCTTCAATGGTACATCCTGCATCAGGATACTTAATTGGTAATGTTTTAAGAAGAGCTCCACTTGTCGCGAAAGCAGTATCAGAAGCTATTAAAAATAAAAATCTTAGTACCTATCATATTGCAAGAAAAGGTTGGGAAACACTATGGTCAAAAGAATTAATTAGAAAGAAATCACTTTACCAATTTGGATTAGAAAAACTCATGAGGTTTGACGAAAAACTCTTGAGAGAATTTTTTGGCAGTTTTTTTCAATTACCTAAAAATCAATGGTATGGATTTCTAACTGATACTCTCTCCTTAAGAGAGATTGTATACGCGATGTGCGTAATGTTTATAAAGGCTCCATGGAGTGTAAAGAAAGGTTTGATGATTATGCATGGTAGAGAATTTAAAATGTTACTTAGGATAATATTTCCAAATTTATAGTTAAAAATGAGAACCATATTAATAAGTGGAGCCAATAGAGGTATTGGCCTGAAAATTGCACATAAAGAATTAAAAGAAGGCAATAGAATTAGTATTGGAATAAGAGATTTAGAATCTTTAAAAGGAAGTGTTATTGATCCAAACAAATGGCCAGAAGGGACAATAATAATCAACCACTATGATGCACTAAAAAAAAGTACCGCTGTAGATTGGATAAAAAATACCTTAGATGAATTTGGTGGATTTGATTCGGTAATAAATTGTTCTGGAGTATTATCGAAAGTTCCTTTCTTATTCAAAGATGGTGATGAAGAAGAGATTTTAAATACACTAAATATCAACTTTTTGGCAATTTGGAATTTATGTAGGATTTCTTGGGAGCATTTATGTGCCTCAGGCAGAGGAAGAATTATTGTTTTAGTTTCAATGAGTGGGAAAAGATCCAAAGGGGATTTAGCCGCTTATTCTTCTTCAAAGTTTGCTTTGATGGGATTATGCCAAACAATGAAAAATAAAGGTTGGGATAAAAACATAAGGATTTCAGCAATTTGCCCAAGTTGGGTTAATACAGAAATGGCCCAAAATATCTCTTCCCTAGAAAAATCAAGCATGACACAGCCTGAAGATATCGCTGAAATATGCTCAACTATTCTAAAGTTACCTACCCAATCAGTTCCATTCGAAATCGCCTTAAATTGTAATTATGAAATTTAACCTAAATTAAAAATTAAGTAAGCTATTGAGAGCATAGCAATTGCTATAAATAAACCTTTTATTCGATTAGTCAACAATGAAAAAAGAGATAAATCTTCAGAAAAGTATCCGCCAAAACTACCAGTAATAAATAATATAACCATTGGTAGAGATGCCATTCCGAAAGAATAAGATATAGATTTTGCAAATCCAAAATTTAAATAATTAAAAACAAAGGAACTTAATCCAAACAATAAAAAAGATGCAAATAGAGTAATGGAAACCTCAGCATCTAAAGTGTGAGGTAAGCTTCCCTTTAATTCAAATTGCTTTTTACATTCTCTAATTTGTCTTTTAGAGAGCTTTAAATAACCAGTCTCAGGAATTCTTTGCGACTTATATTTTCTTAATAATCTTGCTTCAAGAGTTTCTGGCTCCTTTGTCATAATTGATGTTAATAATTCATCTGGCTTTAATTTCTTAATTTTCTTTTCAAGATTATCCGTTTTCCCAATCCTATAAAGGTCTCCCACTCTAATAAGGTAAACATATCCCGACATTTGCGTTGTAAAATTAATACTGTTCCTAATTAGATAATACTAAAAGAATCAGGGAATTTAAAAGTTTTTACAATATGAAAAACGATACATTATATTCATTTCGAAGATGTCCATATGCAATTCGTGCAAGATGGGCCCTATTAATTTGTGAAATAAAAGTAGAGATAAGAGAAATTGATTTAAAAAATAAACCTCAAGATTTTTTAAATAATTCAAAGACGAAAACTGTTCCAATACTTATAAAAAAAAATAGTGAAGTTATTGAAGAAAGTCTTGAAATCATACTTTGGGCTCTCTCAGAGTCAAAAAAGGAAAACATTAAATTAATTTATTTTCCTGAGAACAAAAAGGAAGATATTTTTAAAATAATCAACGAAAACGATAACGAATTCAAATATCATTTAGATCGATTTAAATATGCCTCAAGATATCAGAATAGTGATGAAGAATTTCATTTCACAAATGCTATTAAATATATCAAGAGATGGAACGAACTTCTTACAGAAAACAAATACTTTTTTGGAGATAGCCCCACAATCGCTGATTGGTCTATTTGGCCTTTTGTAAGACAATTTAGAATCGCTTGTGAAAGTCAAAAAAGGACAAATTATTTTGAATCCTCAATAAAAAACTGGTTAGATTCTTTTGAGAAGAATAGAGAATTTAAATCCTTAATGTATAAATATGAATTATGGGAACCATATTCTAGTAAAAATTATTTCCCATCTAATTAACTTTCTAACAACTTCCTTTTCTCAATTATTCTTGCTAACTCCAAAAAATATCCTGCTGTCCTAAATTTGCCTATATTTTTTTCCTTAAAATCAAGATCGCTTCTGATTTCTGCAGTCTCTGCCATAAGCAAATCTAAATCATTTGAACCAAGACTATACAATTCACCAAGTTCGATTTCCCTTCCGAGTAAATGACTCCTAAACCACTTCCCTTTATTTTCTTGAGGTGGAATATCGTAGGAAGTAAATGACATTAAAATAAAATTTAAGCTTTTACTATTCTAGGGTTATTTTTGAAACTTTTTCATATCTGCTTTATTAAAAATCAATGCAATAAAAAGAATTATGAATGTAATCAGGGCACAAATTTCTGTCCAATAATCTAACCCAATTTTAGAAATCATTAATGGTGCAAGAACAGTGAAAAGCCCCCCAGAAAGAATTAACTGAGCGAATAGCTGTTTTGACGTAAAAATTGGTAACGTCTTAGAAATATTTTTAGGATCGGCAAGCCTTAAAAGAAGTAACCCAGATGCTACTACACCTGTAGAATTTCCAAACTCTATCAAACTTTTTTCAAACCAATAATCGTCAAAAATAAAGTATGCAAAATAAGCAATGCAGATTATATTCCAAAATAAACCGAAAATACTAAAAACTAAAATAAGTAACCAATTATCAAAAACAACTGCAATATCTAAACTTGCCATGGCTGTAAAAATCAATAAGTCTGTGGATAAAATACCAATCTCTCTTTGTAGAATATTTGAAATAAATTCTGTATTTTTGGTTTTCTCTAAAATATATCTAATAAGGAGCGAACCTATAAGGATAAAAGGGAATACTGGTAATGAAAAAATAATCTCCTGCGAAAAATCACCAAAATAACTTGAAATATACCTTAAAAATTTAAGAAGCAAAACACCAAAAGAAATTGCCAAACCGGAGAACCCAAGATTTATTATAAAAATTCTTAAATCTGCAAAAATTCCTATATTATTTTTTCCCTTTAGAGTATCTTTTTGTTCAATAATTTCCTCAGTATCTGAAAGACCTAAAGTTCTACCAAGAAAAATAAATATGCTACCCAATATTGAAGAGGATAAAAGACCCATTGTTGCCATAGCCAAACCCAGATCTAAACCATTTGGAAAACCTAGTTTATTAAAACTTTCACCGATTATAGATGCCGCTCCATGACCACCCTCAAAACCGACCTCAATTAAACATCCCATTAGAGGATTTGCATCCATAGATGGGGGCAGAAAATATTTAACAATAATACCGCCAACAAAAAATTGTCCGAAACCTAGTGAAAGAGCTAATAGAAATTGATTAAAAATTGGTTTAACCAAACCATTTATATTCGGGATGGGTCTTCCCATCATTAAAGTTGCGAAGACTAATGATAAAAGAGGAGTGGGAAAATTACTCCAAACATTGATTGTTTCTTTTGGCAAAAAGTGTATCGCTCCAAATGGGCCAATAGATATACCTAAAATTCCTGATATAACTGCTATCGGCAATCCAAATCTCTCGAGTTGAACAGCTAGTTTCAATTTCCTTCCAAAAATCAATAAAAAAAATATAATTAATAATCCAAAAAAGCTTATTAAAAGAGAATTTGAAAAAATTTCATTATTCTGTAGAGAAAAAATATTCAATGATTTCAAAAACATATGATTCTAAATCTAAATTAATAAACAAAATTTTTCAAATAAAAAAGGCTCCGATAAGAGGAGCCTTTTGATATTAATAATGAAATTTGTGAATTAATCTTTAAGAGTAACTGTTGCACTATCAATATTACTGATAGCATTAGTAACCCTCTTAAAATCAAAGCCTAGTGCCCTTAAAGCGTGCCATAGATGACCTTGAATAAAGAAGAATCCAAAATAGTAATGAACATTAGCTAACCATGCTCTTGAAGTGTACTCACCATCAGGAAGATCAACAGTATCTACCCAATAAGGAGAAATACTAAATTTCAATTCAAGTGGTTCACCAAAGAATTCAGTCGGATAAACTGTTGTGTTAGCTGCACTCCAGAAAGCCGCAATAATTGCCATCCAGCCTATACCAGCCAATGACCATGACAGAACAGCTTCTGCTGATAGAAGTCCTTTACCTTTGAATTTGGTATATTCACCAACCTGCTTTGTAGCTATATGCCAAGCTCCACCAGTAATCTCAACAAAAGCAAGGAAAGCATGACCTCCCATTACCTCTTCAAGACTATCAATAGTTAAAAAGTCTGTTTGGTGATTCCAAATTTTGGCCAAATTTAATTCGTACTCAACCTGTCTTACAGAACCAATAGCTGGATCATAAATTCCATGTACCCTTGCCCATTCAACAAAAGCGATAACAGCGAAACCAAGAATAATTAGATGGTGACCAAGAATAAATGTCAATTTGTCTGGATTGTCCCATTCAATATTGAATTTTCTGGCTCTTGCAACATCAGAATCCTCAAGATTCCCAGGAAGAAGTAAAGAATGTAATAGTCCCCCAGCTGCTAGAACCATAGAAGAAACTAAGTGTACTATTGCTATAGCTAGAACAGGTTTAGTGTCTCCCATCGCAACACCATTAGCATCAAACCCTATTCCAAGAGTTGCTAAATGAGGAAGAACGATTAAAGGTTGATGACCCATTGGGACGGTTGGGTCAAATCGTGAAAGTTCAAAAAGGGTGAATGCACCCGCCCAGAAAACAATTAATCCTGCATGAGCTACATGAGCAGCGATGAATTTTCCTGAGCGATTTGCTACACCTGAATTACCAGCCCACCATCCATAGGTAGTATCTGGATTTCCATAGGTTTGCATTTAGGAATTGATTAGCTTAAACGTTTTGAGAATACTTTATATTTCACCAAACAGTTGAATTCATAACAAAATTGTAAAGGTTATTAATCCTAGCTATTACTAAATAAAAATTATTCATAGGGCAATACAAGAGTAAAGAAGGTAGATTATATGAAGAAAAGTTATTCTCTTAGGTAAAAGTTTTCTAAAATAAATAGTTATTCTTCAATTCAGAAAAGGCTAATAAATTTGATTTTGCTGACATTAAACGATGTTTTGTTTCATTAAACCACCTCGTTTATTGCCTCTTTCTCAAACAATTATTAAATATGGGATAAGACATCTAATATTATGACTACTTCTCAAGAGTCTTCTAGAAAATTTTCACTGGAAATGAAATCGGAAGTTCATTACAAAAAGGCTGCAAAATCATACAGAAAATCAAAACAATATATAAATATGATTAACTTATATCCAACTTTGCAAAACACTCTAATTGAGTGTAAGGATGAGAATCTAATCGAATAAAGGTTTATACATTCTTCCAAATTAATCTCAAAAAATATATTTCACTTTAGGCTGTTTTATCATATTTCTCTTCAAAATAAAATTTACTAATTATATTTCTACACTTTTTTATATTGTAAAGTGCTTTAGGCTTCCAAGGTTTTTTCTGACCAAGCGGAGAGCTTTTCCAATGAATTCCTGGCTTAAGTATCCCATTTTCACGTAAAAAAGAAAGTTTAATTTCCGTTATTCCTAATTTTTCTGCGGTCAACTCAGATGAAATCCAGATATCCCCTAACATTGAATTAAAGTAAATATTATTAATCCTTGATAACGTTAATTTTATTTTTATGAAAGGGGTATAACTTTTAAATAATTATTAAGTAAGAAAAAACCTAGTATTTATAAAGAGAAGAGATTTGAAAGTTTTTTTTAAAATTAAGAAATATTAAATAAAGAATTTTCATTAATAAATATCTCATCGATACTTTCTCCTTTTTTGAGGGATTTATAGTCAACATATTCTTCAGTTATCGATTGAAGTTTTGGGAGATTAATCCAACCCTTATGCCAATTTCCACTATTTATTAATTCTTCATAAGTAGTTTCTAAATTAATTTCAGAATCAACTACAGAAACCATTAAAAAAGTAATATTTCCTTTTTCTTTAGTCTCATTTACTAAAACAAAATGTCTCAATCCATTTATGGATTTATCAGAAGTCCAGAAATTTTCCACAATTATTTTTTCTTAATGTTTTCCTCAAAATTTTCTCTAGATATTTTTTTATATTCATTTCTAATTTCATCTAATAAAAGTTTTCTTCTGTCCATATAGTTAACAGAATCTTGTTTTGATAAGTTATATCTTTCTTTTTTAGTTAAATTCATCCAATTATTAAGATTCTTCTTATTAAAAGTTGTTAATTTTTTAGTCTTTAAAACTTTTAGATTTTTATTTAATTTAAGAAAATTCCTTAAATTAAAAAAAATAAATATTAAAAGAAAAATTATTACTAACTTTAAGAGCATCACTTTGCAAGCAAGTTATTATTTATCCACTTTTCTAATTCAAAATCATTCTCCAAAGAAATGACCTCTTCTTTATTCGCATTACCTGATTGATCAAATAGTCTTATAATAAATTCTCTTTTAGTAGCTTCATCATCACCAATAACAATAATACTTTTAGATTTTAGTTTATTAGCCTTTTTAAATTGTTTAGAAAACGAAGATCCACTTAAATCCAACTCAACTAACAAATCATATTTTTTTAATTTTCTTGATAAATCCATAGCTAATGGTTCAGCAATGTAGCCCTTATTAATAATATAAATGTCAGTATTTCTTGGGACTTCAAGCTCATTTCCCGCTAGTAAAATTAATCTTTCTAAACCAATAGCGAAACCAATTGCAGGAGTATTTGGCCCTCCCATTTGTTTTATTAAATTGTCGTATCTTCCTCCTCCACAAACTGTAGCTTGAGAGCCTAGAGCGCCACTAGTAATTTCAAAGGCTGTGTGGGTGTAATAATCTAAACCTCTTACTAGATTAAAATTTTCCACGTAAGGTATTTTTAAAACCTCTAATTGTTGTTTGAAGTCTAAATATCTTTTATGACTTTTTTCAGACAAAAAATTAAATAATCTTGGAGCATTTTTAAGAGCTTTTTTTGTTTGAATATCTTTAGAGTCCAAAATCCTTAAAGGATTTTTAGTAATCCTATTCTGAGAATCTATATCTAGAGAATTTTTATTTATTTCAAGCCATTTTAAAAAGGATTTCTGAAAATTTAATCTATCACTTACATCACCTAATGTATTTATTTCAAGATTAAGTTCTTTTATCCCTAATTTACTCAAGACATCCCAAGCTAAAGCAACAATTTCAACATCACTTCTGACTGAATCGTATCCTATAAACTCAACACCTAACTGATGAAACTGTCTTTGTCTACCTGCTTGAGGTCTTTCATATCGAAACATAGGGCCCATGTACCAAAGTTTCTGAAGTGGATTAGAAGACATACCGTTTTGTATAAACGCTCGCGCAACAGAAGCGGTTCCTTCAGGCCTAAGAGTGCAGGATCTCTCCCCCCTATCAAGAAAAGTATACATTTCCTTACTAACAACATCTGTTCCTTCACCAATTCCTCTTATAAATAATTCGGTCATTTCCAAAATTGGAGTTCTTATTTCTTTGATAGATGCTCTTGCAAGCTGCTCTAATAAAATTTTCTCGACGTTTTGCCACTTTGTTAATTGATCAGGCAATAGGTCGACTGTTCCTCTAAGATTTTTTAGGTTATTCAAAGTTCTAGAAAATAATTCAAAATTTTTAATTCAAGTAGAAATTAATCTTTGATTGGTTGTTCTATGGGACAATTTTAATTTAACATTTAGAAAATCTATTGGAAATTAATAAAAATAAAGAGAATCAGCATTGCGGTACAAAACCAAAAAAAATTGCTTTTGGAATAGCACCACTAGGTATAGTCTCAATAGGAATAGTACCAATGGGAGTAATAAGTATTGGAATAGTACCAATGGGAGTATTTTCTTTTGGGGCAGTTGCAATGGGAATAGTCAATTTATCAGTAGTTGGGATGGGTATTATCTCTGCCGGTATCACTACTATGGGAATATGGGAGTATTCACCTAATTCTCATAACAATCATCATAATCATTCCAATCAAATTTCAAATTCAAGCAATGAAAATATGATGTCAGATCTATTTAACACTAAACAAGAAGCAGAAAAGGCTGCCTCAAAATTCGGATGTATTGGAGCACATAAAATGGGTAATAAATGGATGCCTTGTAAGATGCACTAAATATTTTCTTGGTCAGAAATTTATTAAATGTTAATTCAAAATCTCAACTCTAAAATCAAGATTTTTTGCCTCATCAGTAGTTAATTTTCTTGACCAAGCTCCTTGTACAGGACTATTCCATCTGAATCCAGCATTTTTAGCTAGAGACCTATCTTCGTAACTAATCAGTGCCTTGTATAAAAACCTCGGTTCAGTAGCTTTAAGTAAAAGTTCCTCTAAATTTTCGCATTTTTTGAAGACTTCAGATATATAAAAGCAATCAGATAAAGCTCTATGTAAATTCCAAACCGGTATTGAAAAAGATAAAGCTAGATCAGTTACTGAGGGTCTATTTTTTAGTGATTTTTGAAAAGACCAATTAATATCTTCTAAGCTACATATCCATTTTTTATTAAGTTTTGGTAATCTTCCTTTCCCAAACCATTTCTTATCAAACTCTACATTATGCGCGACAATGCAATCCGAACAATCAACAAGTTTTAAAAAGAAATTTAATCCATCTTCCCATGGTTGAGGGATTTTAGTTACTTCTGCAGATATACCATTAACATGTTCTGCTTCGTTATTATTAACCGGGAATAAGAATGAGACCTGTGAAAGTACACATTTAAAAGATACATCAAATAATATACAACCTATTTCTATAACTTCATCTTTATTTTCATCTAAACCTGTTGTTTCAGTATCAAGAATTAAAATTTTTTCAATTTTTTTATTTTGCCTAGCAATACTATCTTCAGATGAATAACTGATAACTTTATCCTGGAGAATATCCAATTGATTTAATTCTTTTTTGTTAGATAGTTCCAATTAGCTGAAAACACTTTTCTTTATCTTGACGCATTTAATAAAAATTTCTCTTAAATTAATATAAATTAAGGAACATGATTAGAAAATAATTTTTGAAACATTCTTAGTTTATGAAAGATGACTTTTACAAAATATCAATTTAATAATTTTTGTTATTGGCCTTCAAATCCTAAAAAAATTGTTGAATTTATTGGTGGTAGTTATCTTGCTTCTAAACCAGATTTAACTTACAAAAGATTCATAGAGAGTTTAATTAATAAAAACTATGCAGTGCATGCATATAAATACACTCCACAATTTGATCACCAACAACTTGCTATTAAAGCATGGAGGGATTTCAAGAATTGTCGAATATCTTTATCAAAGAGAATAGGAACATCAATTCCTTCAATAAGAATTGGTCATAGCCTAGGCTGCAAACTTCATCTAATTTCCCCTGATGGTGGAAGAAATTGCGAAAAATTCATATCAATAAGTTTTAATAACTTCAGTGCTAACAAATCTATTCCATTTTTGAAACAAATTTCTCAAAAATTAGAATTCAACAGTGAATTCAGCCCAAGCCCTGAAAGAACTTTGCTATTAATTGAAAAAACATATAATCAAAAAAATAACTACCTAATAAAATTCAACTCAGACGAATTAGATCAAACAGATAAATTATTTTCTTGTCTGAAAGCAAGAAAAGAAGATAATTCTAAGGGGGTAATGTTAAAAGGTACGCACACTATAATTGCAAGCGCAGGACTAAGAGAAAATTTTTTGGGAGACTGGGCCGATGATGAATTAAAAAGAAATACTATAAAAAAAATTTCAAATTTAATTGATGAATCTGATTAAGATAATTCTTTCAGCTTTTCCAAAACAGAACTATCTTCAAGAGTGCTGATATCTCCGCTAATTTTTTCTCCAGCAGCTAAAGATCTTAAAATTCGCCTCATAATTTTTCCACTACGTGTTTTCGGAAGAGAGTCAGAAATTATAATCTTTTCAGGCTTTGCGATAATTCCAATTTCATTAACAACATGTTTCTTTAGATCCTCTTCTAATGCTGAAGAACCGTTCACGTCTTTCTCTAGAGATACAAAAGCAACTATAACTTCACCTTTCAAATCATCTTTTTTGCCAACGACTGCAGACTCTGCAACTGATTTATGACTTACCAAAGCAGATTCTATTTCCATTGTTCCTAACCGATGTCCTGAGACGCTTATGACATCATCAACTCTTCCCATAATCCATATATATCCATCTTCATCAATGCGTGCTCCATCTCCAGCAAAATAAACATTTTTTTCTCCTTTAAAAGAAATATATTCCCAATAACTATCCAAATATCTCTCTGAGTTTCCGTGAATTGTTCTCATCATTCCTGGCCAAGGTTTCTTAATAATTAAATAGCCACCCTCGTTCTCCTTAACCTTATCTCCATTCTTATCGACAATTTCAACTTCGATTCCTGGCAGAGGGAAAGTAGCTGAACCTGGCTTTGTAGCGACGACTCCAGGCAAGGGACTTATCATCACACCACCAGTCTCAGTTTGCCACCAAGTATCAACAATAGGGCATTTATCTTTACCAATAACATCCTTGTACCACATCCATGCTTCAGGATTAATTGGTTCACCGACTGTACCCAAAAGTCTAAGACTCTCCAAATTATATTTATCAGGTATTTCACGCCCTGACTTCATAAATGCTCTTATTGCAGTTGGTGCAGTATAAAAAATAGAAACCTTATATTTTTGAACAATTTCCCAAAAAGCCCCTAAATTGGAAGGTCTTGGCACTCCCTCATACATTAAGGTAGTAGCACCATTAGATAAAGGCCCATAAACTATGTAACTATGACCTGTAATCCAACCAACATCAGCAGTACACCAGTAAATATCGTCATCTTTTAAGTCAAAAATCCATTTAAATGTTAAATGGGACCAAAGATTGTAACCAGCTGTAGTGTGAACTACACCTTTGGGCTTTCCAGTAGAGCCTGAAGTATAAAGAATAAAAAGTCTATCTTCGCTATTCATTATTTCTGGTTCACAATGGTCTTTTTGATCTTTTAATAATTCGTGCCACCAAAAATCTCTACCATCAACCATCGAAATATTTTTTTGGGATCGTTGAACAACAACTACTTTTTCAACAACTTTATCTGCCCCACTTTCAATGGCCGCATCAACTGCTTTCTTAAGTTCAATCACCTTATCTTTTCTAAAGCCACCATCAGCAGTAACAACAAATCTGGCGTTTCCATCAATTAACCTATCTTTTAAAGCTTCTGAAGAAAATCCTCCAAAGACAACTGAATGAGGTGCGCCAATCCTTGCGCAAGCTAACATCGCAAACATCGCTTCAGGAATCATCGGCATATAAATACATACCAAATCTCTTTTTTTTACACCAATTGCTTTTAATGCATTAGCTGCTTTACATACCTCTTTTAGAAGTTCTTCGTAAGTGTATTTTTTGCTATCTCCGGGTTCGCCTTCCCATATAAGTGCTGTTTTTCCTCCAAGCCCTTTCTTAATGTGTCTATCTAAGCAGTTATATGTAATATTGAGTTTACCTTCTTTGAACCATTTAAAAAAGGGCGCATTTTCGTTATCTAATACAGTTTCAAATGGCTCAACCCAATCTAATTCAGATTTTGCAAAAGATTCCCAAAATTGAATAGGATTATCTGATGCTTGTTTTTTTAGACTTAGTAATTCTTCTTGAGTACTAAAATTTGAGTTTTCTGCAAATTTTTTTGATGGAGGGAAAATTCTCTTTTCTTCAAGTATGTTATTGATTGAATTTTTTTTATCTAATGACATTAAATAAATCTATGCTTAATAAATTTAGTCGAAAAAATTAGGGTTTTCAAAAATTTTAATATTAATTTAGCTCAAAGATTTATTTCTAATAGATCTAATAAATACGGCTTAGAACAAATTCTGGAAGAGCCATTAAAGCTCTTTTATATTCTGAATCAGGAAGCCAGACTATAGCTTCTTTAGAAAGCATTGCAAAATCCTCAGCTAGTTTCCTGGAACTTTCAATAGCTTTAGAGTTCATGATGATATTAAGAGCATCTACTAGATCATCTTTTTCAGCAAGTTCTCTGTTTATCAGAACAGACAATTGTTTATTTTCTTCTAAGGCATATAAAACTGGGGCGGTAAGATAACCACTAGCAAGATCACTTACAGCAGGTTTTCCAAGTTGTTTATCATTTCCAGTAAAGTCAAGAATGTCATCTACAACTTGGAATGCCAAACCAATATTTTTGCCAAAATCGTACAACGAGGTTAAGTTTTCGTCATTAATTCCACTCAAAACTCCAGCTGCTTTGCAACTATTGGCTATTAATGATGCTGTTTTACAATAACTTTTATTGATGTATTTGGAGAAAGATTGAGCCGAATCAAATCTATTTAAATTTTGTTTAATTTCACCCTCTGCTAAATCCATTATTACTCTACTGAGTAATTTAACTACATTTACATTGTCAAGATTTGCTAGGTGCCAACTTGCTTGTGCGAATAAAAAGTCACCCGCCAAAACAGCTACTCTGGTATTAAATCTACTATGAACTGTATCTACTCCTCTTCTTGTAGACGCCTCATCAACAACATCATCATGAACTAATGAGGCTGTATGAATCATCTCAGTTATTTCAGCAAGCCTTTTATGTTTGGTTGTCAAGCAAAATTCAGGAGATATAGCTTTTGAAATCAATAAAACAATACCAGGTCTTAACCTTTTCCCCCCAGCACTAAAAAGGTGTTCTGCTGCTGCTTGAAGAATTGGGTGACCAGCTCCTATTAGATTTTTCAGTTCTAAAATAAGATCATCAAGATCATTTTCAACTGGTTGTAGTAGCTCTGTTACTGTATTCATGATTAGCCTCTCATATATCTTAAGGAATCAAACATTACTTCGGAGGTTAACCAACCTAATTTCTTTATTAATTCCAAGCCAAAATTTTACTTTATTGGAAAACTCATCTCTTTCTGAAGTAACAAAAAATTTTACATTTTCGAAAGAAATACTCTCATAGCGGTCAGTTTCTGGAATAGCAAAAGATTCATTAAATTTTTTTATTAATGCTACCGATGGATCAATAATTTTTATATTTGAATCTAATTTTTTTCTTAAAAAGTCATAAATCAAAGGATAGTGACTACATCCAAGTATTAATTCTTCAATATTTTTGTTTATAAGAGGTCTTAAGTATAAGTCTGAAAGATTATTTAACTTATCAATATTTAATTTTTCTTTTTCAATTTCTGATACAAATTCTGGACATTCTTGCTGAAATATTGTGGTATTAATTTTTTTAGAATTTATAGCATTTTTGTAATACGATGATCGAACAGTTGCTTGTGTTGCCAAGAGTCCTATTGTTTGTTTATCAACTATTTCCGATACTGAGTTTATAAGGTCAAAACAAGGGACCTTTAGATTCTTTTCTAGAATATCAAGTGCACACGCATTAGTAGTGTTACAAGCAACTAAAAGTGCATCTAAGTTCTTATCAACAAAAAAAGTACAAATCTCCTTCGCAATTAATCTTATCTCTTTAGAACTTTTGTTCCCAAAAGGAATCCTTTTTGTATCCGCTAAATAAAAAACTTCTACATCTTTACGTGTTTTTAGTAAAGAATTAAGGATAGTAAAACCACCTATTCCGCTATCAAATATACCTATTTTAAGTTTCACCCTACTTTATCTAGATATTCGAGTATGCCTTTTGCAATTGCATAGGCTAATCTTTTTCGATGGGTTATTTTTTCTAATCTTCTTGCATCTAATCTTCCCGTTAAAAATCCAATCTCTACAAGGACTGCGGGCATCTTAGTATTTTTAATTACATAAAATCGACCTTGTTTAACTCCTCGATCAGGACTCCCAGGAGAAACTCTTAAAATTTGTTTTTGAATTCTTTTCGCGAGTAATCTTCCTCTCCACCCTCTGTAATAAAAGGTTTCCAATCCATTAATATCCCTTCTTTTCCCTCTTGAAGCATTTGCATGAATACTTACAAAGATATCTGCATCCGTATTATTAGCAATGGAAACTCTTGGAGACAAATCCAAATCAAGGTCATATGTTCTAGTCAACCTTACTTTGACACCTTTCTGAGAAAGTAAATTTTTAACTATTTTTGCAACCTCTAGAACAACATCTGTTTCTCTAATACCACCAATCCCTATTGCTCCTGGATCAGGCCCTCCATGCCCTGGATCGATTACAACCTCAAACTTGTTTCGTTTTACCTCTGGTAGTTTAAAGTAACCATAATTGTTTTTCTTCTTATGAATTAAATTTTGATTTGCTTTGATATTTACCCTTTTATTTTCAACTAAACCTTCACCAATCTTTTTAAATGCATATTTTGGGTTAAATAATTTAATTCTCCATCTATTTTGATCTAAGCCAACCATTTGCCAAGTCAAAGGTTTCAAATAAATCTCTTCCTTAAATTCGATTACTAGTCTTGTTTTACCCTTATCTGGTTTTCCTAATCTAATTTCTTTTATTGGGCCATTACCTTGTATTGTTCTGGGATTTTTTAATTCTCCAGGAAAATCTACCCAGAATCTATCTCCCGATATTTGGTTAGCCTTCTGAAAGTATGCTTTTAAATATGTATTTGATTTAGTTCTTAATTCTAAAACCCCATTAGTATTAATAGCCCATGCCGCAAGAGCACTTGAAGATTTAACTGGAAGGATTGAAGGATTTAAAAATAAAAAAACGGATAAATAACGAAAAAGTTTATTATCTAAAAACTTTATCATTAGTTTGAAAACAATTTATTTTTCCTATGTTTAAGGCTTGGCATCTGCTCCCTAATTTTCTTTACTCTTTCTTTATCAGCAGGTGCTATTGCAGCTCCCTGAGTTTTTCCAGCATCAGATAAAACTGTACCCCAAGGGTCAATTACCATTGCATGACCATGACTTTGCCTTCTTCCATAATGAATCCCAGTTTGAGCTGGAGCGACTACATATGCTGTATTCTCAATTGCTCTTGCTTGTAATAGGATTTGCCAATGATCTTTCCCAGTAAATGCTGTAAAAGCTGCGGGAATCATAATTAGCTCTGCACCATTGGAAGACAAATATCTATACAGTTCAGGAAATCTAACGTCATAACAAATAGATAATCCTATTTTGCATAAACCTGGGACATCTACAACAGGCGGATATTCTGCTCCAGATAAAATAGTGGATGATTCCTTGTATAAATTTCCATCTGGCAAATCAACATCAAACAAATGAATCTTGTCGTATTTTGCCAAAATATGTCCATCTTTCCCAAATAAGGCTGACCTATTAAAAGTATGACTATCATCACCAGCAGGGACGGGATACCCTCCTCCCAAAAGAAATACTTGATATCTTTGTGACATAGTTTTTAGAAAATTTGCACACTTCTCTGACAATTCAGAAGCTAATCTAAGTTTTTCATCATCTCCTCCTAAAAAAGCAAAATTCTCAGGCAATCCTATTAACTCAGCACCTCTTCTAGCAGCTAATTCAATCTGTTCTTCTGCTTCAGTAAAATTTGCTTCAACATTTGAAGTACTTGTAATTTGCAATGCAGCTACCAAAAAATCAGTCAAGACTTTACTCCTAATGAACCAATTCGTAAATCATGAGGCACGAATAACACCTCTTTCAACTTGAGCTGGAACAATATCTAAGCAATCAAGTTCAGAGCAACATTTAAAATCATCCTCATAATCTCCAAGACTTGTCAATCTTTTGCCATGGGTTGCTGTTTTTAAACATTTCAGAATATCATTTTCCCAGACATGCCACAGTGCCAAAGCAGCTTGTAATTCGTCATTCAGAAAATTAATTTCGAAATCACAATGTTGTTTTAGGTATGAGGCCAAAGCACCAGCAGCTAAAGAGTCCTCAAGTGAATAAGAGCCTTCCCAACCACTACCAAGTATTAAAACATTTTCACTTTTTAATGAAATGATTTTTTCGGCAACTGCTTTCCTATTTGGGAGACTCATAGCAAATAAATGCTTAGCATTTTGAACTTTTTGCAATGATTTAGTCCCATTAGTCGTACTCATAAATAATCTTTTACCATTAACTACTTTTTTTGTTACCGATAAAGGAGAATTTCCTAAATCGAAGCCCTCAATCTTCTTTCCGCCTCTCTCTCCAACCATTAGTCTCTTTTCAGCTTGCCACTTAATTGCAGATTCTTTTAATAAATCTAAATCTGCAAAAACTTGTATTGAATCAGCTCCATTTTTTAAAGCCCAAGAAATTGTGGTTGTAGCTCTTAAAACATCAATGACCACAGCAATATCTGGAATATTTTCAGGAACATCCTTTGCAACGTGATAATAAGTAAGATTAATAATCAAATCCTTTTCTTTAATTATTATAGAAAACAGTTACTTAATTTGATTATTTTTTTTTAAAAAACAAACTTATTGATAATATAAAACTAATTTGTTTTTACATAAATCTTATCAAGTAATTAATTTGAAAATGAATAATATCCGCACAATAAAAGGTGGAGTTAATTTAAAAGGAAAAGTAAAAGTACCTGGAGATAAATCTATTTCTCATAGAGCTCTAATAATAGGAAGTATTGCTAAGGGTGAGACGACTATTGAGGGGTTCTTACATTCTGAAGATCCACTTTCAACTGCTGATTGTCTAAGAAAGTTAGGTGTAAACATTCCCGAAATAAAAAAAAATGAGCCTTTTACGATTTCAGGATTGGGTCTTGATGGATTTAAAGAGCCCAAAGAAATTCTCAATTGTGGGAATTCAGGAACCACCATGCGATTATTAATGGGGTTACTTGCCGGTCAAGAAGGCAAGAACTTCATCTTAACTGGTGACATTTCTCTTAATGAAAGGCCAATGGGGAGAGTTGGCAAACCGTTATCAATGATGGGTGGCAAAATTTTTGGTAGAGAAAAAGGAAACAAAGCTCCAATCTCGATTGATGGGAATAAATTAAAAGGGTGTGTTATTGGAACCCCTGTAGCGAGTGCTCAAGTAAAATCTGCAATCTTATTGGCAGGCCTCAAAGCTTCTGGAACCACTTCTGTTATTGAACCAGCATCTTCAAGAGATCATACCGAAAGAATGTTAAAAGCATTTGGAGCAGACATTAGTATCAGAGGAGAATTAGGAAGGAATGTAGTTATCAAGTCAGGGGGGGACTTAATTGGCCAAAGAATATTGATTCCTGGCGACATAAGCTCTGCTTCTTTTTGGATGATTGCTGCATCTATTGTTCCAAATTCAGAGGTTTTAATTCAGAATGTAGGACTAAATCCCACTAGAACAGGAATTTTAAATGTAATGGATTCAATGGGGTGTGATTATGAAATTTTAGATAAATCCACTATTGCAGGTGAACCCATTGGATCTATTAAAGTAAAGACTTCAAATAATTTAAGATCATTCACTATTAAAGGAGATATTCTCCCGAAACTTATAGATGAAATTCCTATCCTTACTGTGGCTGCCTGTTTTTGTAATGGAGTTTCTGAAATTAAGGATGCACAAGAATTAAGAGTTAAGGAGACAGATCGATTAAAAGTCATGGCACGACAGTTACAAAAGTTCGGTGCTGAAATAACAGAAAAAGAGGATGGTTTAATTATTAATGGGCAATCAAAATTTCATTCTGCGGAAGTAGATAGTGAGACAGATCATCGAGTTGCAATGAGTCTCGCTATTGCTTCACTTCTTGCCAAAGGTACCTCAAAAATCATGAGGGCAGATGCAGCTAGCGTCTCGTATCCCACTTTTTGGGAAGAGCTGGCCAAACTAACTAACTAGCCTAAAAAGTTTTTGTCTGAATTAATAGAAGTTTTAACTAAAGATGGTAGTTACTCTCTAAGAAGTGTGTTTTTTCAAGAGAACTTCCATAGTTTATTGGGTGCGTTGGAGGAAACAAAGTCAAAGTTTACAGCTACTTCTAATTTGCAAAGATTTAAAGGGAAATCTCTTAATGTTTTGGATATATGTTTTGGCTTAGGATATAATTCTGCTTCTTTATTAGATGAATTAATTACACAAAAATCATATTTAAATTTGTATGCGTTGGAGATTGATAAAAAGCCTCTTGAATATTCGCTAGGAAATGAATCTTTTTTAAAATTATGGACTCCAAAAGTCAGAACAATCTTTGAATCACTTCATCGAAAAGATTACTTTGAGGATCAATTTTTTAAGTGTAGTGTTTTGTGGGGTGATGCTAGAGAAAAAATCAACATTATTCCTTCATCTATTAAATTCGATCTGATTTATTTAGATGGTTTTTCTCCTCAAAAATGCCCACAAGTATGGACAATTGAATTTTTATCTAAAGTCACAGAAAATCTTAATTCTCAGGGTTATTTAATAACTTATTCTTCTTCAGCGGCAGTAAGAAAAACTTTAAGAAATCTTGGATTAGAAATTTTTACTATTAAGCCAAGTTTTAAAAACAGAACTTTTTGGAGTCAGGGAACTGTCGCAATATCAAAATTTGATAAAAATAAATTAAAACCTAATTGCAATTTTGAAAAGTTATCTTTAATGGAAGAGGAACATCTCTTAACTAAAGCTAGTATTCCATATAGAGACCAAGATTTAAATTCAAGTAAAGAAGATATAATCAAGAGAAGATTAAATGAGCAATTATTCTCAAATCTATTATCGACTTCTAAATGGAGAGAGAGGTGGGGAATGACGAAGTTATCCATTAAGAGTTAGATTTAAATAAGGATTTCAAATAAACATGTTAAGTGTTGCGATATTAGCGGCAGGCAAGGGCACTAGGATGGAAAGCTCATTGCCAAAAGTTTTACATAAAATTTCTGGCAAAAGTCTTCTACAAAGAGTAATTGATACATGTATAGAATTAAAACCTGATCAAATTTTCGTAATTACCGGACACAAATCAAAAGAGGTACAAAAGTCAATCCCAAACGATAAAAAAATCAATTTTGTTATTCAAGAACCTCAATTAGGAACCGGTCATGCTATTCAGATACTTTGTAGAGAAGTAAAAAATCATGAAGGAAAACTTTTGGTACTTAACGGCGATGTTCCACTCATTAGGCCTAACACTCTAAAAAGACTTTTATATTTACACGATTCAAAAAATGCTGATGTTTCTTTAATTACTACAAAGAAAACAAATCCTCATGGATATGGCAGAGTTTTTTTGAAGGGTGATCTTATCGAGAGAATTGTTGAAGAAAAAGATTGCAATGATCAAGAAAGAGAAAATCCATTAATAAATGCAGGTGTTTACTGTTTTAACTGGAGTAACTTGTCAGCAATAATTAATACCTTGCAAAGCAATAATAATCAAAAAGAGATTTACTTAACAGATACAGTGTCTTTGCTAAAAAATTCCTTAGGCCTCGAGGTAGAGGATGATGGAGAGCTTCAAGGAATAAATAATAGAATTCAACTATCAGAGTGCGAGGAAAGTATTCAGAATTCAATTAAAGAAAAGCATATGCTGAATGGTGTAACTTTTATAAATAAAGCAAGTTGTTCAATTAGTGAAGAAGCTGAAATTGGTAAGGACGTGACTATAGAGGCTAATACACATATAAGAGGAAATACCAAAATAAATAGTCATTGCATTATCGGACCTAATACTTTTATTGAGAATTCTAATGTGGGATTAAATTGTGAAATTGCAAACTCTACTGTATATGCTTCTCAGATAATAGATTCTATAAAAATTGGCCCTTATAGTCATATAAGACCTAATTCCAAAATATCTTCCTTTAGCAAAATAGGTAATTTTGTTGAAATCAAAAATAGTCAATTGGAGGAAGAATCTAAAGTAAATCATTTAAGTTATATTGGCGATTCTATTATTGGAAGCTCTACAAATATTGGAGCAGGTACTATTACTGCAAATTTTGATGGTCAGAAAAAACATCAAACAAAAATTGGTAAGAATTCCAGTATTGGGGCAAATACAGTTTTTGTAGCGCCAATTAATCTCGGGGAATCAGTTACAACTGGAGCTGGTTCAGTAATCACAAAAGACTCTAAAGATAATTCATTAGCAATCTCAAGAACTAAGCAAGTAAATATAGAAAATTGGGAAAGAAAGAAATTGTGATCTAATTAATTAATTCAATAATTTTTTCAAGTTGCCAACATCTGCTCCCTTTTATAAGAATAGAATCACCTTTTTTTGTAGATTTGTTTATCTCTTTAGGTACATCTTTAATATTATTTAAGACTAAAAATTTTTTTTTATCTTTTAGATAATTGGTGTAAATTTTTTCATTTATTTTATCGCAAATAAATAAACACTTCTCTATGTCTGAATTATTTATTAAGTTGAATATTTCTTTATGATATTTTTCAGAATCTTCTCCTAATTCTTGCATACTTCCAAATATGAAAAATTTATTTCTCGGTTTTTCAATCAGGTTTTTAATACATGCTTTTACTGACTCTGGCGAAGCATTATATGATTCATCATATATCGTTGTTTTTACTGATTTAATAATTTTATTTCTTCCAGCTAAACTTACAAAATCAAATTTATTAAAAGTTTTAAAATCAATGCCTAGCTCTTTAGCAACTGCATAAGCAAATAAGAAATTTGAAGCATTGTGAAATCCATCAAATGAAATTTTAAAGGTATTTTCTTCAATTAGAATTATCTTATTCGAAGGATCATAAAATCCTCGTAAATTACAATCTTTCTTAAAACTCTCCTTTTGATTTTCAATATTTAAAAGTTCTACTTTTATTACTCTACCTTTCCAAGATTCTCTTAAAGTTTCTTCAAGAAGTAAATCATTTGCTGGTATTATTACAACTCCTTTGGGTTTTAAAAATTTACTAATTTCACACTTTGCATAAGTAATATTTTTTTTAGAGCCTAACAATCCAATATGGGCTGTCCCAATGTTAGTAATTACTGCAATATCGGGTTCAGTATATTTAGATAAATTTTCGATCTGTCCAAGACCTCTCATTCCCATCTCAAGGACCAAAACTTTATCTTCTTTATCTGTGGCAAGAACAGTAAGACCAACACCAATCTCATTATTGAAATTTGCATGAGATAATTTAATTTTTCCAAGTTTCTTTAAAACTTCACCAACCATTTCTTTTGTAGTTGTTTTACCGACTGAACCAGTTATTGCAACCACAGGAATACTTAATTTTTTTCTTTTAAGCAAGGTTAATTTTTGAAATGCCTCTAAAGTGTCATTCACAACCCAACGAGGAAAATTATCAGGAAGTAATTTCTGCATACCTTCTTTAATAACTACTGATTTAACCCCTTTTTTTAAAACCTCAGGAAGAAAACTATGTCCGTCAAAATTTTTACCCTTGATAGCTATAAAAAGATCATTTTTTAAACAAGTTCTACTATCAATACTTATATTCTTAAAATTTAAAGAATCTATTCCCTCCTCGCCCAGATTTTTAATATCACCTAAAACATCTTTTAACTCTAATAAAGAAAGATCCATTAAGAATTTAAGTCATACTTTTTTTTAAAGATGGATCAGCTGATTGTCCATAAGAAAATTTCTCAACTTCAGCAACATCTGGTGATGGTTCCTTTATTCCGCAAACATCCTTATACATAATTTCGTATTCAAGAGCTGATCTTTGCCAACTAAACTCTTGGCTCATAGCTCTTTTTTGCAGTAATTCCCAACTATCTTTATGCCTAAAGGCTTCCCAGGACCTTACTAAAGAAGTATAGAAATCTATAGGCTCAAAGCGATCAAAGCAGAAACCTGTACCACTATTATTTTCTGGATCATGAGGTAAAACTGTATCAACTAAACCTCCAACTCGCCTTACTATTGGAATAGAGCCATATCTCATAGCCAGGAGTTGACTAATACCACAAGGTTCAAATCTACTAGGCATTAAGAATGCATCAGATCCGCCATATATAAGCCTTGATAAAGAATCATCATATGTAAGAAATACTGAAAATCTTCCTGGGTAATCTAATGCCAGTTGCCATAATCCAGACTCTAAATATCTATCTCCAGTCCCTAAAACAACTATTTGAGAATCTGTATAGGCTAAAAGTCTTCTCGAAACTTGTAGAAGTAAGTCAACCCCTTTCTGATCAACTAACCTACTAACCATACCTAAGAGATATTTTTTAGGATTAACTTCAAGACCCATTTCTCTCTGCAGAATTTTTTTATTTTCTTGCCTATTTTCTAAATTCTTAATACTAAATTTTGCGGGTAAAACTGGATCTTTGGCTGGATTCCATTCATCAAGATCTATGCCATTAAGAATTCCCCTTAATTTACCTGAGACGTAATTAAGTAATCCTTCAAGACTTTCCCCGTATTCGTGGGTTTTAATTTCATCTGCATAAGTCGGAGAAACAGCATTCACTCTATCTGCGTACAACATTGCCGCAGCCATAGTGTGGTCTCCATGCATATACCAAGGACACCAAGTCATTTTTTCTAGTTTCCATCTCCAAGGGCCTTGATATTTTAAATTATGAATTGTGAAGACAGTGCTAATTTCGGGGTCTTGATGCATCCATACAGGAATCATCCCAGTATGCCAATCATGGCAATGGAGAACTTGAGGTTTCCAACAATTCCAGGCAAATTCTGCAGTAGCACTAGCAAAAAATGTAAAACGCCAATCCTCATTTTCGCCTCCGTATATTTGGTCAGAGTCAAATGTTGGATGACCCACTAGATAAATCACATAATTATGCATGGGATGTTTTGCTTCATATACAGAGAAGTCAGTGCCCATTGTATTTGCTCTAAAGACTGGTTCATTCGATACCTCTAAAAGACTCCACAATTTCCCATATCCTGGAATTATTACCCTTACATCATGACCAAGTTTTATCAAAGATGGAGGTAATGATCCAACCACATCTCCCATACCTCCAACTTTGATCATTGGAGCACATTCAGCAGCGGCAAGAAGAATTCTCATTGATAATTATTTAAAAAGGTCTTTTGAAAAATAAACTAGGGTGTCCACTTATAGTCAGAAAAGTCTGGTGGACGTTTTTCGAGAAAGGCATCTCTACCTTCTTGTGCTTCTTCAGTCGAATAAAATAATTGAGTTGTGTATCCAGATAATTCTTGAATACCCGCAATCCCATCATTCTCCGCATTGAATGAAGCTTTAAGAATACGAATAGCAGTTGGACTATTACGTAAAATCTCTCTTGCCCAGATTACACCCTCAGCTTCTAATTCTTCAATCTTTGTAATTGCATTTATCAAGCCCATCTCTAGTGCTTCTTTCGAATTATATTTTCTACATAAAAACCAAATTTCTTTTGCTTTTCTTTGACCAACAAGTCTTGCCAAATAACTAGATCCAAATCCAGCATCAAAACTACCAACTCTTGGACCTGTTTGACCAAATATTGCATTTTCTGAGGCAATGCTGAGATCACAAATTAAATGAAGTACCTGACCTCCTCCAATTGCAAAACCAGGAACTAAGGCAATAACCACTTTAGGCAAACTTCTTATTAATCTTTGAAGTTCAAGTACATTTAATCTCTGATTCCCTTCATCATTTTTATATCCATATTCACCTCTTACATTCTGATCACCACCAGAGCAAAAAGAATAAATACCTTTTTTATCAGGTCCCGCACCTGTAAAGAGAACTACTCCAATAGTTTCATCATTTCTTACGATATTAAATGCGTTAATGAGTTCATCTACAGTTTGTGGCCTAAATGCATTTCTTTTTTCAGGCCGATTAATTGCAATTCTCGCAATTCCCTCATCTGATTTATGAAACAATATATCCTCGTAAGATTTACATTCTGTCCAATTTAAGGTTGTTTTACCGGGTAATACTTTCATGAATCCTAATTATTTAAAGATAGAAAATAATGAATTTAACTGCCAATTATTTTTTCTAGAAGGGCATTTTTTTCACTAATTTCATTTTCTGGATCAATATCAACTTTAATTATTACAGATTTCTGGATAGAAATGCTCCAATCAAATGCCTCTCGTAATTTTTTAAAATTAGTCACACTTTTAAAGTGTACTTGATAGCTCTCTGAGAGTTTTGGCCAGTTTATTTCTTTAGGCATAAGAAATAGTTTTTTTAGTTCATCTTCTTTTAAATTTTTTTTATAAATACGATTAAATATATTTCCGCCATTATTATTTATTAAAAGAATTGTTAAATTCATGTCGACTGAATTCTCAATTAGCCAACCATTTATATCGTGAACAAAAGCCAAATCCCCAGTCACGAGAAGTAGAGGATTTTTAATTCTAGAAATTCCTAATGCAAGGGATAAAGTACCATCTATTCCAGAAGCCCCTCTAAAGCTGAAACAATTTCTTGTTAAAGTACCATTCTCAGAAAAAGTAAGCCAATCTCTGATAGGACTACTAGCGGAGAGCATTATGGGATTTTCAGCTGGCCAAAGTTTTGGAACAAGATTTGCAAGCTTATATTCAGTAATTTGATTATCATTTGTAATTTTCTCTTTTAAAATCTCTTTAATTTGCTCACCTTCCTTTATTAGATCTAGGGCTAACGGCGTAAGAGACTTTTTGTTTTTTTCATTAATTGATAATTCTTCGAATATTATTGAAGTGAAATTTGAAAGCCCAAAATCATATTCTAATGATTTTTTTATAGGGTCCAATTTTCTATAATTTTTTTCTTTTATAAGGATTTGTATACCTTCAAACTTTGTTAGAAACTCTTCTAAATCAATTGAGGATGACATAGGACCAAGCCTTAAAAGTTGTTTACATTTGATATGATTTTGGTTTTTTCTCAAGACTAATTCCCAATTCACAACTAATCCTCTCAAATCAGAATAAACTCCTGAAACAGGGTCAGCAAATACTGGCCAACCAGTAATTTTTTGTAATTGTTCTAAAGATTTATTGAAAGAAGATAAGTCATTTACAGAACCTTGATAAGGGCCTACCAAAATAATGCCAGATTCATATAAATCTAAACTTTTTGAAATTTCTAAGAATTTATTTTTATCAGACTTTATTTCAACTTTTTGAAACACATATTTTTTCTTCAAATAAATTTTCTCAAAAACCTCTAAAACATTTTTTTTATTTAAAAATGAAATATCTAAAGGCTTATCAATGGGAATATTTAAATGAATAGGACCAGGGAAGGTTGATATTTGTTTCTCAGTAATTCGAACCAAATTAAAGATTTCATTTTCTTGTGTTTCATGAAGTCCATTTAGATTTGTAGTTAAAACTCTTCTGCAGACTGAACTCAAAAAATCTTCTTGATTTACTGTTTGATTAGCCCCACAATCTTTTAATCTTAAGGGTCTATCAGCAGTAAGAAATATTATGCCTTTACAAGATCGATCTGCCTCAACTGCTGCTGGCAATAAGTTACTTACAGCAGTCCCAGAAGTGGTAATAACTAAAGAAAGATTACCTGATGCAGCAGAAATCCCAAGAGAGTGGAATCCTGCAGATCTCTCATCTATTGAATTAAAAATATTTACCAGTCCTAATTTATTCAATTCTCCAGCAGCTATTGCTAAAGGTGCTGATCTACTACCAGGACAAAGTATTAAATTTTTAACTCCTATTTTTATAAGAAGATTTAAAAGTTGTAAACTTCTAAGAAAATTTTTGCATTCTATAGATGATGTCATAATTTATATAAACGCTTTGGGATTTTCTTTATAATTGAATTAAATAAAACATGTCTACAACTCAAGAAAAAAGAAATTCAATACTAAAGGATTTTAAAAATCTTTTAATCTGGATATTTATTGCTTTAATTATACGATGGCAGGTTATAGAGCCAAGATGGATCCCATCCGGTTCTATGCTACCAACTCTTCAAATACAAGATAAAATTCTTGTCGAGAAAGTAACCCCCAAAATCACATCCAAATCAAATCTTTCAAAATTAAAAAATAAAATAGTTGTTTTTAACGTTCCGGAACAATTAATTAATGCTGGTTATGAAGCGGATACTGCACTGATAAAAAGAGTAATTGGAATACCTGGAGACAAGGTAGAAGTAAGAGACGGTACACTTTACTTAAATAATATCGCTCAAAAAAATTACGTTTTTGACAAAAATATAAATTATTCTATAGGGCCTTTTATCGTCCCAGAAGAGTCATTATGGGTGATGGGAGATAATAGAAATAACAGTATGGACTCACATATTTGGGGATTTTTACCCTATGAAAAGGTTATTGGTAACGCTATTTTTAGATATTGGCCGCTTAATAAAATTGGACCTATTCGGTTCCCTGCCCTTAATAATTTAGATTAATGGGTACGTGATGTTGTAGGGTTTTTATATCTTGAAGCTGTAGAAATGTTTAATCCAGAATTTCTTGCTACTGAAAATAATGATCCAAACGATGAAAATGATTTAATCCAATATTTACAAAAACAATCTCCGGAAGTCTTGCAAAGAATAGCAAAATCAGCTAGTGAAGATATTCAAGAAATTATTAGACATAATGTTCAAGGTCTTCTTGGAATGCTTCCTTCAGATCAATTTGACGTGAAAATAACATCTTCAAAAGACAACTTTGCCAATTTATTATCTTCTGCAATGATGACAGGATATTTCTTAAGACAAATGGAGCAAAGAAAAGAGCTTGAGCAAACTCTTAAAAATGATGAAAACATGTCTATTGAATAATAATAGTTTTTAAAGATTTACTTCTTCAGGAATTATTCCTAGCTCAAACAACTTTTTATATAAACCCATCAGAAATTTATTATCCTCCGGCAGTTTGTCCCACTTTTGGGAATTAATTTCATTAATTAATTTTTGACAATCTTCTATTGTAAATTTTATTGGTGCCGTAAAATGAGCTGGAATTAAATATTCCATATCTTCAAAAGACTTGATATTTTCTAACCACTTAAGTAACACTTCTTTTGAACGCGGAAAAATTAATTTTTGTAAAACTGGTGCAATTTGAATCTTAGGATTATCTTTACCCATTATTTCATCAAGAGAGGATTCCCAATCTTCATCCCATAGAAAGGGATATATACCAAAATGAGATCTCCAATTTCTAAGATCTTTTTTGAATGAATACTTAAAGATTTCCCTTAAAGGTGGAATATTTAATTTCCCCGGTTTCAAAAAAGATGAAAATAAGACTAACCTTTTCCATCCTTTTTTTCTTTGATCGATGGAGTCAATTAAAGGTTCATCTCCTCTCTCTCTAGAATGAAAAAGAAGTGGAATTGGATCAAAATTAAATATCTCAGGTGGTGTGGAGTCTATCCCAACTATTGCGTCTGTTACATGAAGAGTTTTCGTAGGATAATGGAAACAACTTATCTCCTGATATCTTCCAAGTCCTAAATTCAATGGTCCTAATGAAGACCATTTAAAGGAATTTGTATGTGGAGTACCTTCCTCAAACAGTATTCTTGATCTTTTTGATGGAATTCCTAAAAAATCTAGTGGTAGATTTATGGGGAAACTCCATTGTCCAGGACAAAGCCAAATTTCTGCATCTTTAAAAATTCTTGAAAGAGCTGGAAGTCCAATTTTATGTTCTAGTCCAGAGGCACTCGGAAGAATTATTGTTTTTATATTACCGTGAATCGCAATTAATTTTTCTAACTCATTTATTAATTCTTTTGTCGGAGGCAGTGGATTTATTAGCATCAATCCATTATCAACCTTTATTACCGTCATTCTTATTGGAACCGCAACATAATAGAGTCCCTGTATTTGTTCTAAGGACCATATTTGATCAGGAATTAATTCTCTTAAAATTGTTTTCTTTTCCCCATAAGGATATAAGGGGAATAATGGCCACCAATTCCACTTTTTATTTAAAGTTTCTTCTACCACAATCATTTATACCCAGCAAATAGTTTCTTTAACTTAAATATTCCGTATCTTGGAGCGAATAAAAAAGCAAATAAAAATATAAAAGTTTGTGCCAAGACAATTGATCCACCTGTTTCAAGATCAAACCAAAAACTAACATAGATTCCTATTAGGCTTGAGATAATTGCACTTAATACTGAAATTACTGTCATGTTATCAAACTTATCCGTAAGTAAATATGCTGTAGCCCCTGGTGTAATCAACATTGCAACTACCAAAATAATTCCAACAGACTGCAAGCCAACAACAGCTGCCAAAGATAAGCATGTCAGGAGTAAATAATGAAGAAAAAATACGTTAATCCCTACTGTTTTTGCATGTCTAGGATCAAAACAATAAAGCATTAAATCTTTTCTAAAAATTGATAAAAGAATTACTACCAATAAAGAAATGAATATAGTTTGTTTTACATCTGAAAGTGATATTCCCAATGGACTACCAAAAAGAATAGAGTGCAGATCAATATTACTTTTAATCTTAGAAACCAATACGATTCCAAGAGCAAAAAATCCAGTAAATACCAACCCAATAACAGTATCTTCCTTAACTCTAGATTTCTGCTTAATAAACCCTATTAATGCTACAGAACCAACTCCGAAAATAAATGCCCCTAATGAGAAAGGTAGACCTAATGCATAAGCAACCACAACTCCAGGCATTACTGAATGTGATACTGCATCTCCCATTAAAGCCCATCCTTTAAGAGTCAAATAACTTGATAGGAAACCACAAACAGCTGCAACTAATGAACTCATAAGAAGTGCTTTTCTCATAAAGCCATGAGTTAAAGGATCTGTTATGAATGAATCTAAAGTTAAAAAAGAACTAAGCTCCATATAATTTAAAATTTAGGATTCAGGTCCAAACAAAAAATCAGGTGAGATCCCTCCAAAAGTGGTTGTAATATTTTCAGGGGTAAACACTTCAGAGGTCTCGCCATAAGCTACAACAGTTTTATTTATTAAAAGAACCAAATCACAAAATTCACGGACATGAATCATATCGTGCGTTGATAATAATATAGTTTTTCCCTCATTTTTAAATTGAATAAATAATTCCGAGATAAGTTTCTCAGTTCTTATATCAACTCCTGAAAAAGGCTCATCAAGGAGTAATATTGACGCTCTCTGCGCAATTGCTCTAGCTAAAAAAGTTCGTTTTCTCTGACCTCCAGATAAGTTTCCAATAGGTGTAGATAAATGATCAGTAAGATCAACTCTCTCGATAGCATCTTTAACCGCCTGAACATCAGACTCTCTAGGACACCTAAAAATATTCATCGAACCATATCTTCCCATCATCACTACTTCCCAAACACTTATTGGGAATTGACTATCAATTCCCTCATTTTGGGGAACGTAAGCAATTGTCTGATCTTTTTGAGCAGATCTTACAGACTCTCCATTTATTCTAATTTTTCCCTTTGAGATATTTACAAAGCCAGTTAAAGCATTAAAAAAAGTTGTTTTACCCGCCCCATTCATCCCTACTAACCCACAAATCTGGCCAGGCTTCAATCTTAAATTGGCATCATACAAAGCAACCTTACCGTTGTAATCTACGCAAATATTCTCTGCATCAATCCTAAAGTTTTGATAATTGATTGTTTCCATAATTCAAAAAAGCCCTTTTTTAATCAAATCCAAATTATGCTCAAGCATTTTTATATAGGAACTAGCAGGTCCACTATCATCAGATAAGGAATCAACAAAAAGATTCCCTCCAAAATTAGCCCCAGTTTCGTTTGCAACAACCATTTGAGATTCTTTACTTACAGTACTTTCACAAAATACAGATGGGACATTTTTTTCTTTAACTAGTGAGATTGTTCTTGTCATTCTTTTGGGAGTAATTTGACTCTCAGCATTAACTGGCCACAAATAAACTTCCTCTAATCCATAATCATTTGTTAAATATGAAAAAGCACCTTCACAACTTACTAGATACCTCCTGTCTTTATTTAAGTTATTAATAAAAAGTGAGAATTCTTTATCTATTTTAGAGAGTTTATCTTTATAAATTTTTCCATTTTCTTCAAATAATGACCTTTTGGATGGCCTCAATTCTGATAAAGAATCCACGAGAATATTTACGTATAGGATCCCTCTTTTTGGAGAAATCCAGGCATGAGGATTGGGTTTCCCTTCATAAAAATCTTCACTGATAAAAATAGGTTCTAAATCTTCGGCGACAGTAATTCTTTTAACTTTTAAATTAGAAACAAATTTTTCAGCCCATAATTCAAATCCAAATCCATTATCAATAAAAACAAAGGCATTAGAGGCATTTACCAAATCGCTTGGAGTCGGTTGGTAGCCATGAACTTCAACTCCAGGTTTCGTTATTGATCTAACAATAAACTCATCTTTAGTAACGTTGCTAATTATGTCCGACAAAACAGTAAAACTTGCGAGAATTACTTCTTTACTTTCATTTTTATTTGATATTCTCTTACATGATCCTGAAGCGAGAGAAAGCAGAAGCAACAAACTTAAAAAAAGAATATTTTTTCTCATATTTAACATTCATCCTTAGATTATGAACTAAAAGATAGTTTCATAAGTGGTTTTCTAAGATCAGAAATAAATCCTTTCCAATTTATTTTTTCTTTTTCAAAAGCTTTTTCAACAATTCTCCCAGAATTTTTCTTTATAAAATCTAAATCAGGTTCTTCTACTCCTTTTGTTATTGCCATAAAATCAGCTAAAGAACTTGATAATACTCTTGATAAATAAGCAGCACTGATAGCTTGAAATGTTCCAGAGACAAGCCAATTTGGGCCATGTAATTTTGTTATACCAATTAGAGTATGTCCACTCCATTCAATAACTCCCTGAGCAATTGCAGTCTTTAAAATCTCTTTAGATACTTTATCTAAAATTTCAGGAGACCAATTACATCCCCATGTAGACTTAATTTCTTTAATCATTAATGAATTTAGTACTGTCATTGCCATGACATCAATTGATGGGATAGGAGATAAGAAAACAGTTGTCGCGACAAGAATTTGATTTTTTCTTTGTATACCTTTTAACTGCATTCTTCTTATCCCTTCAATTTCAGATTGCCAGGCAACATGAAGTTCTTTCAAGAGCCTTTTTTTTGTATTTTCAATATTTTTAGATGAACTTATGAAAAACTTCCTTAGCGAAAAGGGTATATTTGTTATTTCATTCTTATTCAAATCAAAAGTAATAATTTTATTTATAAAGTCGCTTGAAATTTGAGACTTTAGATCTTCTATCTGATTTTTAGTTTCTATTTCGTTGGAAGTTAAAGCCACCAACCAGATTGGCATATTTTTAGGAAACTTTTCCAGCCACAAAAAATCATTTGCTGACAAAGGTAAGTTTATAAAATACAAGATTGCATCACTATTCAAAGCTTCTTCTGGAATAATTTCAGAAGAATTGTATTTAGGAAGTTTTTCGAATAAATCAAAGTCAAACTTATCTGCTTTAAAGTGACTTTTCAAAACAGACTGACAGTTTTGATAATGAATTTGTCCAATGCAACTTATTTTTTCTTTTTCACATCTATTAAGAATCGATTCAAGTATTTTTTGTCTTTTTGAATTCTGTTTCTCTAATTCATTTGTTGCTTCAAGTTCTTCAAAAAAATTTAAATCTTCATTACATAGATTTATCCAACCATCTAAATTATTTGGCTCGTTAAATTTCGGCTTATCATTCTTCAGGTAAAAATATCCCCCCAAACACAACGCAAAAAATCCTATTGAGCCGCCTGCAAAATGAATTAAGTCACTGACAAACCATTCCCCAAAGCCTAATAATAATAGAATAATAAATAGATTTTTTTTTGGAAACCTTATGAAATCCTTTAAAAGGTTGTCTTTACTGATATCAAACACAATACTTTATTTCTCTAATTTTATTTTAATGCAAGTTGTGAATGAGAAAAGCGAAACTACATAAGTCGTTAATCAATAGATAAATTTTTAAGGAATTTAAAAAGACTTATTGCATAACAAGATGCTAAATTAATAGACTATTTAAATAACTTAAGAAACATCGAGATGTCTAATTCTAATTTCATCAATAATCCTAGACAAGAAAATTACAGAGGTCGTTCTAATAATGAAAGATCTAATTTCAGAGATAGATCAGGCGGTAGAAAAGATGGAGGAGGTTTCCGTATAAGATTGAGTGATAACGAAATGAAAGCTGTTAAATCAATACAAGAGACCTTTCAGTTAAGGTCTACAGTTGCAGTTCTGGGTTTCTCTGTTAGAACTCTTAGCGAAATGATCAAAGACGAGAAATTGATTGAATCAATCAAAGAATATGCAAAAAATAACAAAAACTCTTCTCCGAGTAGACAATCACAAAATCCTTATGAAGAAAAGACAAAAACAGCTCCTGATCCCTTTGCAAGACCAGTAAAAAGTACTTCAACTGAAGAGATCCAATCTATCGAAGTAGAAGAGGATGACAAATAAAAAAAGAATTCTTTCGGGAGTTCAACCAACTGGTGATTTACATATTGGGAATTGGCTTGGGGCAATAAATAATTGGGTTAAGCTTCAAGATCAATATGAAACATTTCTATGCGTAGTTGATTTGCACGCAATCACTGCTTCATATAATCCTAAAGAATTGTCCAAGAATACTCTTTCTACTGCGGCTTTGTATGTCGCTTGTGGGATAGATCCAAAGATATGTTCAATTTTTGTTCAAAGTCAAATTTCTGCACATTCAGAACTTTGTTGGATATTAAATTGCATGACCCCAATAAATTGGATGGAAAGAATGATTCAATTTAAAGAAAAATCCATTCAACAAGGGAATAATGTATCTATTGGATTATTTGACTATCCAATACTGATGGCTGCAGACATACTTCTTTATGACGCTGACTTCGTACCAGTAGGTGAGGATCAAAAACAACATCTTGAACTTGCCAAAGATATTGCACAACAGAGAATTAATGCCAGATTTAGTAAGGATAAAAATATTTTAAAAATCCCTCAACCAATAATCATGAAGAATGGTTCAAAAATAATGAGCTTAATTGATGGTTCAAAAAAGATGAGCAAAAGTGATCCTAATGAGGGCAGTCGCATTAACCTATTAGATCAACCTGAAATAATCACAAAAAAAATAAAAAGAGCAAAAAGTGACAGTTCTATTGGAATTGAATATAACAACCCTGAGAGACCAGAATCTAAAAATCTTTTGATGATTTATTCAATTTTATCTGGCAAAGAAATTTCTCAATGTGAAAATGAATTCTCAGAGACTGGATGGGGGACATTTAAAAAATTAATTACTGAACAACTTATTGAATCACTAGAACCTATTCAGAAAAAATATAAATTGTTAATGAATGATCCCTATCAATTAAATAAAATCCTTAATGAAGGGAAGGAAAAAGCTGAATATTTAGCAAATCAGACTTTAAAAAGAGTTAAATCAAAGTTGGGATTCTTTGCAGTGGAGAAATAAATTATGCCAATAATTACCTTGCCTGATGGTTCAAAAAAGGTTTTCGAAAAATCTGTAACTATTCTTGAAATTGCCCAGAGTATAGGCGCGGGATTAGCTAAAGCAACAATTGCTGGGAAAGTAAATGATGTTCTTCTTGATGCAACAATTCCTATAAATAGAGATTCCAAAGTTGTAATCATCACATCAAAAGATAAAGAAGGAATTGAAATAATAAGACATTCCTTTGCTCACCTTATTGGTCATGCAGTTAAACAAATTTACTCTGATATTAAAATGGCGATTGGGCCTGTAATTGAAGATGGTTTTTACTACGATATTTTTTCTGAATACAGATTTACTCCTGAAGATCTAACAAAAATTGAAAATAGAATTAATAAATTAATAAAAACAAACTATGACGTTGAAATCTTACAAGTCTCTAAAGAAGAAGCAATTAAAACTTTTAAAGAAAGAGATGAGACTTTCAAATTACGAATAATTGAAGAAATTCCTGAAGAAGGTCTTATCAATTTATACAAGCACGAAGAATATATCGACATGTGTAGAGGGCCTCACGTACCCAACACAAGACATTTGAGATACTTTAAATTACTTAAATTATCAGGTTCATACTGGAGAGGTAATAGCGAGAATGAATCATTACAGAGAATATATGGAACTGCATGGGCTAAAGAAAAAGAACTCAAAGATTATTTAACAAGAATTGAAGAGGCGGAGAAAAGAGATCATAGAAAACTTGGGAAAAAACATTCATTATTTCATATACAAGAAGAATCTCCAGGAATGATTTTTTGGCATCCAAATGGATGGACAATCTATCAGGTCTTGGAAAAATACATAAGAGGAATACTTAAAAAAAATGATTATTTAGAAATTAAAACCCCACAAGCTGTAGATAAATCTCTTTGGGAAAAATCTGGTCATTGGGAAAAATTTAGAGACGATATGTTTACTACTGCATCAGAAAATCGAACTTATGCAATAAAACCAATGAATTGTCCATGCCATATTCAGGTATTTAATCAAGGTTTAAAAAGTTACAAGGATCTACCTATTCGTCTTGCTGAATTTGGTTCTTGCCACAGAAATGAGCCCTCTGGTGCACTACACGGCTTAATGAGAGTAAGAAACTTTACTCAAGATGATGCGCACATATTTTGCACAGAAGAGCAAATTCAAGAAGAGGTATCTATTTTTATAAATCTTGTTTTCGAGGTTTATAAAACTTTTGGTTTTGATGAAATCATTATCAAATTATCAACTCGTCCTGAACAAAGGGTAGGTAGTGAAGAGATTTGGGATAAATCAGAAGAGGCTCTTACCAAAGCTCTCGATAATAAGAATCTAAAATGGGAACTCCAACCTGGGGAGGGGGCTTTTTATGGTCCAAAAATAGAATTCTCGTTAAAAGATTGTCTTAATAGAGTTTGGCAATGCGGAACCATTCAGGTTGATTTCTCAATGCCTATTAGATTGAATGCAACTTATGTAGATATTGATAATGAAAAAAGAAATCCAGTTATGCTGCATAGAGCAATTTTAGGATCCTTTGAGAGATTTATAGGAATCTTAATTGAACAATATGAGGCAAAATTCCCAATTTGGCTTGCTCCTTATCAAATAATTTTATTAAGCATTACTGATAGAAATATTGAGAAGTGTTTAGAGTTTAATGAATTAATAAATAATAATGGTTACCGATCAAAAGTTGATATTAGGAATGAAAAAATAGGATATAAAATACGAGAGGCAACTCTCGGGAGAGTTCCCTTAATTGCAGTTATTGGAGATAAAGAAGAGGAAATTGATTCAGTCGCCTTAAGAGCTTTGAATGGAAGAGATTTAGGAATTTTCAATTTACCTAATCTTTGCAAATTGATGGATGAATTAATAGAAAAAAAAGGGAGAACAGAATAATTTCCAATATATGAATTTTCTCGCTTGTGATTTAGGAGGTACAAAGGTTCTATTAGGAATTTTCAAAAAAGAAATAAATAATAATTCGCCTAAATTAATCTTCAAAAAGAAATATATATCGTCTGATTGGAGTTGTTTTGAACTAATACTAGAAGATTTCCTCAAAAAAGAATGCAAAAATATTACTCATCCTTCTTCTGCATGTTTTGCTGTGGCTGGTCCTTTATCTAACAACAATGCAAAAATCATTAATTTGTCGTGGAATATTTCTGGAAATGCTTTGCAGAACAAATTTAAATTTGAAAGCTGCGAGCTAATAAATGATTTCGCTGTACAAATTTATGGAATACCTTTTTTAAAAAAAAATCAATATTCTACTATCCAAAATGGATCCCATTATGAAGGTACTAATAATGATTTGCATGCCATTGTTGGAGCGGGGACTGGTTTGGGCATTGCTAGAGGAATAATTTCAGGGGAAAAGGTAAAAGTTTTAGCTAGTGAAGGTGGTCACGTTGAGTACTCCCCAAAATCAAGATTAGAATGGGAATTAAAAATTTGGCTTAAGAATTACTTTAAAGTTGAAAGAATATCTTGTGAAAGAATTATTAGTGGCACTGGTTTATCAAGAATTGCCGAATGGAGACTAAGCAAACCTGATGCCCAAAACCATCCTCTACAACAATATTTAAAAAAAATACAAATTTTTGATGCTGCAAGAAAAGAACTACCTGAAAAAATTTGTAATCTTTCTAAAGAAGGTGATCAGATAATGATTGAAGTCGAAAGAATTTGGTTAGGTGCTTATGCCTCTCTATTGGGAGATGTTGCTCTTCATGAATTGTGCTTTGGCGGGTTATGGATTTCTGGAGGAACAGCATCAAAACATTTCAAAAACTTTAATTCAGATTTATTTTTAAAACAATTTTTCGACAAGGGAAGATTAAAAGATATTCTTAAAACAATACCTATGAAAGTAATTTTAGATGAAGAGTTTGGACTTTTTAGTGCAGCCTGCAGAGCAAAAATGCTTTTAAAAAATTAAAAACAAACAATGTCTATTCCTGAGGTAGGTAAAAAAATAAGGGTAACAGTACCTTCCACAACTGCCAATTTAGGGCCTGGATTCGATTGTCTTGGAGCAGCATTAGATTTGCATAATGAGTTTACTTTTACAAGAATTGAAGGTGGTGGTGATAGATTTGATTTAATAATGGAAAGTACAGATGGTAATCATTTAAGGGGAGGACCTGAAAACTTAGTTTTTAGAGCAGCTCAGAAAGTATGGGAGAGCGCAAAAATGGATCCTTTTGCACTTGAAGCAAGAGTTAAGTTAGCAGTGCCGCCTGCACGCGGGCTTGGAAGTAGTGCTACAGCAATAGTTGCTGGATTAATCGGAGCAAACGCAATAATGGACTCTCCATTGTCCAAAGAAAAGCTCCTAGAACTTGCCATTGATATTGAAGGTCATCCTGACAATGTAGTCCCCTCTCTTCTTGGTGGGCTTTGTTTGACAGCAAGGTCTTCTTCTCAAAGATGGAGAATCATTAGATGTGAATGGCACGATTCAATTAAAGCTGTTGTAGCAATACCTGCAATTCGTCTAAGCACAAGTGAAGCAAGAAAGGTTATGCCCAAGAATGTACCTATACATGATGCAGTGACAAATATGGGAGCACTTACTTTGTTACTAAACGGCTTAAAAGCAGGAAATGCGGAACTTATAAAAGAGGGAATGTTTGATAGGCTTCATGAACCCTACAGATGGAAACTTATTAAGGGTGGATTAGAAGTTAAAGATGCCGCACTAAATGCAGGTGCTTTAGGATGCGCAATTAGTGGGGCAGGGCCAAGTATCTTAGCTTTGTGTAAGAAAGAAAATGGTAAAAACGTTAGTCAAGCCATGGTGAAAGCATGGGAGAAGTCAGGTGTAGCTAGCAGAGCTCCGTTCTTAAACGTTCAAACAACGGGCAGCCAATTTAGCACTATATCTGGTAAGTAGTTTTACTTAGGCATTTTTAATGTTATAGTCTCAAGCTAGTACAACTTCAACTAGAATAAAAAAATTATTCATTACATAAATGAATTTAGAATCTTTTCCTTGGCTATCGATTATTGTTTTACTGCCTTTAATTGGGGCATTAATAATGCCTTTCTTGAATTCAAAAGAAGGAGAAGATAATGCACTCCCTAGAAATATCTCATTAAGTTTTTTATTTATAGATTTTTTACTAATAATCAGCGTCCTTTTTCAAAAATTCAATACTTCAGATAGCTCTTTACAACTTGTAGAAAGAGCTTCCTGGTTACCATCAATAGGCTTAGAGTGGTCTCTTGGTGTAGATGGGTTATCTGCTCCTTTAATAGCTTTAAGTGGGTTAATTACATTTTTATCAGCTGCAGCTAGTTGGAAAATTAAGAAAAAATCTAATTTATATTTTGCTCTTTTATTAGTCCAAGCATCTGCACAGGCACTAGTTTTCCTTTCTCAAGATTTCCTATTATTTTTCTTGGCATGGGAACTTGAATTAGTTCCGGTATATCTTCTTATTGCGATTTGGGGAGGGAAAAAGAAATTATATGCGGCTACTAAATTTATTCTTTATACAGCTTTAGCTTCTTTATTAATACTCATAAGTGGGTTAGCACTGGCCTTGAGTGGCGATACCTTTACTTTGAATATTACCGATTTAACCAATAAACATGTAACGGGCAGCCTAGCTTTATTATCTTATTTAGGATTTTTAATTGGTTTCGGAGTAAAACTTCCCATCTTTCCATTACATACTTGGTTACCCGATGCACATGGAGAGGCTAATGCTCCAGTTTCAATGTTACTCGCTGGAATACTTTTAAAAATGGGAGGTTATGCTCTCTTAAGATTCAATGTTCAAATACTACCTGAAGTCCATCTTCAAATTGCACCTGCATTAATTATTCTTGGAATCATTAATATAATTTATGGAGCACTAAATGCATTTGCACAAGATAATGTTAAGAGGAGAATTGCATGTAGCTCAGTCAGTCATATGGGTTTTGTTCTGTTAGGAATTGGAGCAGTTGATGCATTGGGGATAAGCGGGGCAATGCTACAAATGATCAGTCACGGACTTATCGCTGCAGCTATGTTCTTTGTTACGGGCTCATTCTATGAAAGAACTAATACTCTTTCCATACCAAATATGGGAGGTTTAGCAAAGGTCTTGCCAATAACTTTTGCTTTTTTCTTGGCGAGCTCTTTGGCCTCTTTGGCACTACCTGGAATGAGCGGTTTTATAAGTGAAATAACTGTATTTTTAGGTATCACTAGTCAAGAAGGATTTAGTTCTATATTTAGATCGATAACGATTCTTATTGCAGCTATAGGTTTAGTTCTCACGCCAATATATCTATTGTCAATGTGTAGGAGGGTATTCTTTGGCCCTAGGATACCTGCTCTAGCTACAGTTAAAGAGATGAATGGTAGAGAATTGACGATTGGGTTCAGTTTATTATTGCCTACTTTAGTGATAGGTTTTTGGCCAAAAATCGCCATAAATCTATACGAATCTTCAACCAATGCTCTCAGTCAGCAGCTTACTTTAGCTAAGTTGGTAGGATTCATTCCAACTTTATTTAATTAATTTATTTTTATAAATGGATACTTCAATTTTTAAATATGGAGAATTACCAGAATTTAAAAAATTTACTCCTGAAAACATAAGTAAACAATTTCCATCAGTACTAGAGAAGATAGCTAAAGACTTTAAAAACATAGAGAAAAATTTATCTAATTATTTGACTCAAAATGATTTAAATTGGGATAAGGTAATAAATCCACTAAATGAAGTCAATGAAATTCTTAGATGGAGTTGGGGTGTAATAAGTCATCTAAATGCTGTAAATAATTCTGAAAGTCTTAGAGATATTTATTCAAAATTTCTTCCAGAGATTATTAGCTTGAGTAATAAATTCGGACAAAGTAAAATAATTTACAATTCTTTAGTCAAGCTTAAAGAAACAAATAATTTTGATCAAATCAGAAACAGAATTTTAGATAAAGAAATTCTTGAGATGCAACATAGAGGAATTTCACTACAAAAAAATGATCAAGAAAATTTCAACAATATTTCTGAAAAGCTTGGAAAGTTATCAACAGACTTCAGCAACAATGTACTTGATGCCACGAATAAATGGTTTTTGATTTTAAATAAAAAATCTGAAGTCGATGGTCTGCCTGAACGGGTACTTGAATTGATGGCGATTTCTGCATACAAGCACTTAAAAAAAGATGAAGATGTTGATATTAAAAATGGTCCTTGGAAATTAGGTCTTGATATTCCAACTTATACTTCTTTTATGACATATGCTACCGACCGTAATCTTAGAGAAAAACTATATAAGGCATTTGTTGGTAGAGCGTCTCAAGGAGAAAAAAATAATTCTCAAATCATAGAAGAGATATTATCTCTTAGAACTAAACAGGCTAACCTACTCGGTTATAAAAATTGGGCTGAACTAAGTTTGTCAACAAAAATGGCGAAAGAAATTAAAAATGTTGAAAACCTTTTAGAAGAATTGAGAGAACCAGCATTCAAAACCGCAAAAATTGAATTAGAAACGCTCGATAAGTTTTCTAAAGCTAATGGATTTCCAAAATCACAGAATATTGAGCCATGGGATATTAGTTATTGGTCTGAACTTCTTAGAAAGGAAAAGTTTAATTTGGATCAAGAGTCTTTGAGACCATGGTTCCCACTAAATGATGTTTTGGAAGGTTTATTTAAATTAAGCGAAAAGCTTTTTGAAATTAAAGTGGTTGAGGCAACTGATGAGGCACCTCTGTGGAATGATGACGTTTTGTTTTTTAATATCCTCAATAAGAAAGATAAACAAATAGCATCTTTTTACCTCGATCCATATTCTCGGCCCGAATCAAAAAGAGGAGGGGCTTGGATGGATGAATGTTTGAATAAAAATAATGTTGGGAAAAAGACACTCCCTGTAGCTTATCTTGTTTGTAATCAGACTCCACCATCAAAAGATAAACCAAGTTTGATGAGTTTTGAAGAGGTTCAGACACTATTCCATGAATTTGGTCATGGTCTTCAACACATGCTTACCACTGTAAATCTTCCTCAAGCAGCTGGTATAAATAATGTTGAGTGGGATGCAGTCGAACTTCCAAGTCAATTCATGGAAAACTGGTGTTTTCACAAAAACACACTTTTGAATATTGCTAAGCACTATAAAACAGGAGAAAAATTATCTGACGAGAATTTTGAAAAGCTTCTTAAGAATAGAACTTTTAATTGTGGTATGGCTACTCTTAGGCAATTACATTTCGCGATAACAGACCTTAGATTACATAGTAGTATTGATAAAAACAAAGGTAAAACAGCAGATGAAATAAGAAGAGAAATAGCAAAACAAACTACTGTTATTGAACCAATTCAAGAAGATCAATTTCTTTGTTGTTTTAGTCATATATTTGCAGGAGGATATTCTGCAGGATATTACTCATATAAATGGGCTGAGGTTCTAAGTGCTGATGCATTTTCAATGTTCGAAGAAGCTGATCTAGAAAACTCTGAAGATTTAAAGTTAATAGGAAAGAAATTTAAAGATACAATACTTAGTTTGGGTGGAAGCCTACCTCCACTAGACATATTTAAACTATTCAGAGGAAGAGAGCCACAAACAGATTCCTTAATAAGACACTTAGGTCTATCAGGAACTACTTAACAATTTCATCTATTATTTTGTCAACCACAGATTTATTTCTTACAAGATTTCTATGTTTATATACTTTTACTGATATTTTTTTTCCAAAATTTAAATTTGTCCACCAGCCAGGAAAAACCATTAAATCCCAATAAGTAAAGAAATTTATACACTCGATATCATCAAGAAAAAAATCATTATCTGCAAGTTCTCTCAAAAATTTACTATTTATTTTCATTTCTGATATTCCTCTAAAAGGGTATTTAGATATTAATTGAGCCATCAAAGTTCCTTTGTGAGGGGAACCTATAGATATTAATCTTCTTGTTCTTTTATATCCATTAAATTTTTGAAGCCAGTACCTACCAATTATTCCTCCCATAGAAAATCCTAAAATATCTATTTCTTTTTCTAAACCATATTTCTCTAAAATAAATTTGTTTAATTTATTAGTCAATTCCAAAATTGAAGTCATTCCATATGAATGCTTTAGAGTTGGGGCAAAATATTCAATGCCATTATCATCAAGTTTTGAGGTAATAGAAGAAAAAATACTTGAAGTATTCCAAAGACCATGAATCAATATAATGGGATTTCTTTTTTCCAAAACTTTAATTATTTTCAAGAATTCTTACTATTGACACCTTCCCATCGAAACCTGTGATTGGAGGATTACATTTTGTTAAAATAATTTTAATTTTAGAAAGCTTAAACTCTTGATCAATAATTTCTACAATTGCGTTTGAATATTTTTCAATTGTGAAACAATATATTTTCTTTGATTGATCTTTTAAAATTTGAACTAATTTTGAATAGTCAACTGTTTTTTTAATATCATCATTTACTGTACATTTTTCAAAGTCAGTCCACAAAAATATATCCAAACTAAATAGTTGGCCTAATTCCCTTTCTTCTTGAAGAACGCCCACTCTAGCCCAAAGTTGAATATTCTCAATTTTTAAAAATGTTTCCATTTTAAAAAATTTTAAAGATCCTTATGAGTATAGATAGCCTTTCCAGATGAAAAATCATCAACTATATTCCCATGTCCTTTTAGGAAATATTTATATGTAACCAAACCCTCTAGGCCTACTGGTCCTCTTGGAGGTAAAGTTTGAGTAGATATCCCTACTTCAGCTCCGAACCCATATCTAAACCCATCTGCAAACCTAGTAGAGCAATTATGAAAAACACCTGCACTATCAACTACATTCATAAATTTATTAGCAGTGCTTAAATTTTCAGTAATTATTCCATCTGTATGTTTTGAACTATATTTTTGAACATGTGTGATTGCCTCCTCCAAATCATCAACAATTTTTATCGATAAGATTAAATCTAAATATTCAGTTTGCCAATCTTCTACACTAGCTTCATATTTTAACCCTAATTCAACTGATCTTTTATCTCCAATTAATTTAACATCATTAGAATTAAACAAAGGAATGGCCATTTCTAGAAAAGCTGGTGCAATATCTTTATGGACTAATAAAGTTTCAATAGCATTACACGCTGCTGGGTATTGAATTTTACTGTCCAAAGCGACTGATAAAGCCATCTCTAGATTTGCTTCAATATCTACGTACAAATGACAAATTCCATCAGCATGTCCTAGCACAGGAATTCTAGTATTCTCTTGAATAAATTTAACTAATTCATTACTTCCTCTAGGAATTATTAAATTAATATATTTCTCAAGATTTAACATGGACATGCTATCTTTTCTGCTTGTTAGTAAACATATTGCATTTTTATCAAGACCTGATTCATGTAAACCTTCTTGCAATGCTTTGACTATTGCAGTATTTGTTAAATTGGCTTCACTACCACCTTTTAGAATTACTCCATTACCTGATCTTATTGCTAAAGAACTAATCTGCATCACGGCATCTGGCCTTGATTCAAAAATAACCCCTAAGACTCCAATTGGTACAGTTTTTCTTTCTAAGATCAATCCCTTTGAAAGCTCTCTTTTAATTTGAATTTGATTTACAGGATCAGTCAATTCTCCAACTTTTCTTACTCCTTCAATTCCTGAATATAATTTTTCTTTTGATAACTTTAATCTAGAGAGTAAAGCCTTTGAAATACCTTTTTTTTCTGCAATTTGATAATCCTCATTATTGGCCTCTAAAATTTCATTAGTATTTTTTTCTAGATAATTAGCCATAAAATTTAAGGCTTTAATTCTATTTTTATTTTTATTCTGACTTATTTTTATTGATGCCAAACGAACTTGATCAGCTTTTTGTAAAAGATCATTATCTGGTTGTGGAACTTCAAAGATATTGGCCATAATATTTTTTAGTTAATTAAATAATAATTCAAAATCAAGATTCTTTAAACTAACTTTCTTTTTGGCTTAATATCTAAAAAATAATTGAATTTGACTTTTCCAATCACCATTCCAATCATAAGAACCTAATAATTCTAAATTTGGATTTGCCTGAAAAGTCAAAATTCCCGAAGATGAAAGATCATCTCTTCCAGGAACGGTTTGAAAGGCAAAATTTATTGCATCAGTAACATCAAGTCCTATTTCCGCCACCCAAGCTTGAGAAGATGATTGCCCATCATTTTCTATATTTAAATTTCTGTCGGAAAAAATATTATTTAAAGAATCATCATTTTCTATTAAAGCTGGATATAAAAACACCTGAAATCTCTCACTAAAAGCATCTGCATTATTAAGTTGGGAAATAAATGCTCTATTTATTAAATTTGCAGAGTTGCCTCCAATCAACCCAATTATTTGTGATCTGTTATAACTTGGAGTACTTCTAAGTTGGATTCTTTTATTTTCATCTTCAAAAGATAATTGATCTAAAAATCCTTCATAAGAGGCTTCAATTTTGATAAGCCTTGAATTACCAATCCCAAATGATCCAAACCCTTTTGAAGTCGTATCTGAATCAAGTTCCCCAGAGATGTTGAAATCATTATTATTTTGACTTATAGGTATAATTGAATCGGGAACTTTACTAACCAACGAAAAATTAATAAATGGAACAACACCACTTCTTGACGCAAATAAAATGTAATTATCTTTATTTTTATCAAGTTTAAACGGTGTAGTATATAGATTTGCTCTACCTTTCTTAAGAAAAATAAGACCTCTAGCATTTAGATCTTTTCCTACTTTGCCATTTATAGTAAGGTCTAATTTGGTATCTAAATAAGCTTGAATTATCTCCGAATATTTAAGTTTAAATTCTGGTCCAAGTTTTAATTTAAGATTATTAAAACTCAAATTATCCAAATAATTAGGCAAAGTTTCTCCTAAAAGAACAGAATTCAAAATTGTTTCATTTGAAATTATTTCAATACTTTCATTATTGTTCCAATTCAGTTCTAGCCAATCTTTTTTATCGTCTTTTCTTATAAAATCATTTTCTTTTTTATTGTTTTGATCGGTGCTATTAAAATTAATAAATCCATTATTAAAAGATAGAGATCCACCCAAAACAGGATTTTCAAATGAGCCCCTTAAAACTATATCTGAATCAATTAAAAAATTAAAATTATCTTTTTTAAAATTAAATCTATTTGTTATCAAATTAATTTCTGCCTTCTCGGCATCATGCAGACCATAAAGAGGCAAAGACCCTTTTATAAAAATTTCCCCAGAATCTTCAGACTTTGCTTTTAGATTATTAATCTCTAAAGAATCAAAATCAAAAATTATTAAGCTATTAATATCTTTTAATATATTGCGTAAAAAATCAATTTCAGAATCTTTAATTACGATAAATCCATTTAATAGAGGTTTATTTAAGGTTCCTTTTAGGAGCATCCTAAGATTCACATCACCTTTTTTAAAGGTAAAGTATTCATCAGCTAAGATATCTATTAACTCCAAAAATTTTCCATTCCCAATCAATCTTAGATCTAATTCATCTGATTTATTTATAGGTATTGCGCCTTCAATATTAATTGGGATTTCAGAATCATTTATTAGAAGGGAAAAATCAATATCAAAAATATAATTATTAAAATCAACCAGCCCTTTATCAAATATTATTATGTTATTTTTTATTGATGAATTATTGGAAAAAATTTCACTAGAAAAAGATTTTGTATCAAGATCATAAAATAAATTCATATCCAAACCTCCAAGAAAATCTCTTGGTTTATCTAAAAAGATATTTGCTGCACTTAATGGTAATTTTTTGATTCTCAAGGAACCTTTTCCTTTTAATAATCCTCCTTCCAAATCAATAGAAAATTCCTCTTTATTATTCTTATTGTCATTTCCAGATACCTCAAGATAGCCATTTAATTTTGCATTCAATTTGTAATTGACTGGTCTATCGCCATTAATAGTTATTTTCCCGTTATATCTACTTCTAAATTTATTTAAATATTTTTGCAAATTTAATTTATCCTCTAGCACATTACTTTTTTCAATAAAGTTATTTATAAAATCGATCCTCTCTTTAAATGATTTACTATAATTATTTATTTCCAAATCATCCAAAATATTCGATTTACTTATGGGAATAACTTTTTTATTATCAAAGTTAAAAATATCAATAGCGGTAAGAATAGTCCAACTAGTACTTACATTCGTGAATTCTGAATTAATTAAATTATTTTTATTTGAATCATATTCGACTTCAATTACTCCTCCATCAATTGGATACAGTGAAGAATTTATATAAAAATAATTATTGTTGACGCTGAAATCAAATAATGAATTGGCTAGATTAATATTTCTATATTTACCTAAACTCCAAGCAAGTCGCCCAACAAGAGATGACTGGTCTGAAGAAATTGATCCTTCACCATTAATAATTCCGTCAATCTTATCAAATTGATTTTTATTTAAAGATAATTCAAGTTCATCAAGAGGAAAATTATCCGCTCGCCAGTTATAACCATCTTCCTCTTTGAAAATACCTACAGTCCCTTTATTTGAGTTAAAAACTCTTATAAAATTTGCATTATCTATTTTAAGATCAGAATCAAACTTAATTGAGAGAAATGAAGGGATTGGAGAATATCTATTTTTCATATTTAGCAGAAATACATTATTTTCATTTCTAATATCGCCCTCCCATGTTTCTCTAATGCGGATACCTTTAAAGTGCGGATAATCAACATTAAAGTTTATAGAAATATCAGGATCAGTAATTTTTCCTTTCAATATTCCTTTGGCAGTAATAAAACCCCTAATATCATTTTTTCGGAAAATATTTAAATTAGATAATTGTGTTCTATTTATTTTGAAACTAGTATCTATATCACCAAAATTAATACCTCTTCTATCAAACCAGTAGGGAATATTACCCGATAATTTGATATCTGGATTAAGGCTATTAATATATCCAATACTTCCTGTTAGATTAATATTATTGGAACTTTTATTAAGTGGTACATTGAGATTAAAATTCGAAGTCAAAGTTCCATAATTTAATTTTTCTGTATTACCAACTAAATTATTATCTTTACAAAAAAACCTAGTTGAATCTGAATTTATATTCTCTGCGAAATCTTCTGGTTTTATTTTTAAATTAGTAAAAGAAAATCTTCCTTCACAAAATGTACCCTTTGATGATTTATTAAATTTAAAGTTAGATTTAAAGGTACCCTTTTTAAAGCTAATTTTTCTATTAGCAATAATATATTCTGAATTCTCAAGATCTAAACCCTTAGAAAATAAATCCAGTTTTAAAAAGTCTTGATTTAACTTTGTATTAAATTTAAATTTTAAAAAACCCTTTTCATCAAAATTTGATTTTACATTTGCAATGATTTGACTATTTCTTGACTTGTAAATAATATTACCTTTTATTTTTGTTTTTAATCCTGATTTATTAACCTTTAGATCTGAATATTTATTTAAGTTAAAGTTCAATTCATATTTTGATTGTGATTTCTTTGTAATTCGATCATTTTTATAGGATTTGTCCCTATTAAAAAAATCTCTATCTATATTTATAGATGCTTTCTTAGGACTTATTTTAACAATCCATTTTTGTTTTAAAAAAGATCTAAAAGGCATAATGCCCACATATACATTTTTGGCTGTAATTTCAGAATCAATATTTTTTTTATCATTAATTTTTGAATTAGCCAAAGAAATACCTAGAAATCTAATCCCGACATAATCACCTAAATCAACATCTTTATCTAATAGATTCTCAATACTTTTTTCTAGTTCTACTTTCCTAGAACTATAAGTTTCTTTTAAAAAATTATTTAATAAAAAAGTGCCTAAAAAACCCAAAGGTAAAAGCATCCCTACCAAAAGAATCTTAGTATTTAAATTTAGAGATCTAATTTTTTTCAAGTTAGAGCCCAAAAATAGAGTAGGCTTACAAAATATAAGAAATTAATCAGGTCAAAGCCACTAAATGTCTTTTTTTGAACTATTAGAGAACTCACCCAAAATTTTTGGATTCCTTGGAATATTTCTTTTCATTTGCACAATAGCAGCTTTTATATTTAATTTTGGTTTTAAATTTCGAATAATTGGAGCAACTATCTTTTCATTATTGCTTTCTTTGAGTAGTTGGGCATTTATTCAAAGCTACACCGAAAAGCTTGTAATAGAAGGTGCAAAATATCTTCCAATTGTTTATGATAATGGATTCGATTTAATTATTGTTAAAGCAGATGATGACTTTCCAGAAGAATCTATTGAACCAACTTTAGAACAATTATCAGAAAACTTAAGGAAAGGTAGCAGATCTGGTGCGAATGTAAAAATCAAGATAAGAAAACTTGAAAAAATTTCAGATGGTGTAAGTAAACCAGTGGTTATAGGAGAAGTTCAGAAGAATGTCAAAATGAATTAGTCTTCTAAAAATGGAAAGTAAAACTTTTTTAAATTTTTTGCCAACTAATTTTAGACATGAGAAATCTTTTTTTATTCAAAATAATCTAACTGACTTTGAAAAATTAAGTAACCTTTCGGACTTAGATATAAATGAGATTCAAAGAAGATCTTCACTATGTACATTGAATAATCTAAAAAAAATTAGAGCTATAGCTATTTTTAAAAAAAAAATTGGAATTTCTCCACCTCAAGGATATCTACTTTTACATTGCGGTATATCTTCTATAAAATCATTATCACTATCTACACCTTATGAATTAGAACGCAAAATTGCTAGATTAGAAAGAATTCTTAGAGTAAAAACTGAGACAGTTACAACTTTTATTCTCTTAAAAGAATGGATTAAAAAAGCTAGTCAAATCGAAAAATCTATTGGAGATCTTGGATAAAAAAAATTTTTAATGTAGAATTTAGATAAAGTTAGTGATAATGAAACCTTTGTTATTTTTTTTATTTTTATTTTTCAACTCTTTATATCCTGTTTTAAGTCAATCTACCTTATTGGAAACTGTAAAAAAGAATCCAAACGAAGCTGAGAATTTATGTAATAAGTTTAGAGAGTTTAATTCCAAAGGTATTTCAGCTAGTTCAGACCAAGCTATAAAATATATATCAAACAAAAAAAAGTTAACTCCCGTTAACGCAGAGATCTTTTCTATTTACGTCATTGGGCTGCACTGCCCAGACATTATCTAAAGCCTAAATGTCTGGTTCAAGATGGTTTGACAAGTCTCTAGTACTTAGAGATGGTGTAAAACTTATATCCAGGATTTGGTTACCTAATAGTAATGGACCATGGCCTGCGTTATTAATGAGACAACCATATGGCAGGGAAATAGCTTCAACTATTACCTATTCTCACCCAGAATGGTGGGCAAAAAAGGGGTATATGGTAATAATTCAAGATGTTAGAGGTATGGGTTCTTCTGAAGGAGTTTTTAATGGTTTTTCTCAAGAAGCTAGCGATACTTCAGAAACACATGAATGGGTAAGGTCTCTAAAAGAATGTAATGGGAAACTTGGGTTATATGGTTTTTCATATCAAGGATTTACTCAACTAACTGGCGAATTAAATTCAAAGCCGCCCGATTGTTTATCTCCAGCAATGACTGGGATGAATATTAAGGATCATTGGTGTTCAGATGGAGGAGCATATTGGTGGCATAACAATATTGCATGGGGACTTCAAATCGCAGCACTAAAAATGAAAAGAGAAAATAAATTGCTTGAGTGGGAAAAGATAAGTTTAGCCTTAGAAAATAAAAGTTATTTAAGGGAAGGAATTGATATTTTAAAAAAGTATGATCCTAATAGCTTTGTTTTGGAATGGCTTAAAAATTTAAATAATTGTCGCCCATTTGAAGAATTTAAACCAATTTCATCATGGATTAAGCAACCTATGTTAATTATTGGAGGACTTTGGGATCCACATTTAAAAGGTGCCTTTGATCTTTATAAAAAATCTAAAGAGGCTGGTGGAAGCCCAGAGATTATTATTGGGAATGCGACACATCTAAATTGGTGGGAGGGATCACAAGAATCTTTATTAAAATTTTTTGATAAACATTTAAAATCAGATAAAAATTTTAATTCACAGAAGTTTAAAGACGAGAAAAAAATATGGAATATTTCATTAAATAAATGGGAAGAATTAGATAATAAATTTCACCCTGAATTTATTTTTGGGCTCAAAAGCGATGGCACAGCAAATGTAGAGGTTGAAGATGGAAGTCTGACCATAAATTCAAAAGGATCAGGATGGTTCACAATTGTTAATGACCCATGGAGACCAACTCCATCTGACGGTGGTCATTTAGGTCCAAATCCAGGAAAGTTTAATAGAGGTATTATTGATAAACGCCTAGATGTAGGCGTTTTTCAAACTAATTCTTTTGAAGAAGATCAATATTTAACAGGAGTGCCCACATTAGAAATCCAAGTAAAAAGTGACCAGCCCAATTTCGATATCTGCCTTGCTTTATCTCTAGTTGAAGAAGGTAATGAAAAGGTGAATCAATTTTCAACCGGATTCTTAAGAGTTAAAAACTCCAAAATAAGTGAGGAATGCATTTATCAAATCACAATGCAACCAACAAATATTTGTTTGAATAAAGATAGCAAACTTCGCTTATCTATATCTACAGCAGCTTATCCCGCTATTGGAGTTAATCCTGGATTTGGGGAGGGAAATGTTGGATCTCCTTCAGCAAATCATAGAGTTATTACTCTAAGTTTTAGCCTTGATAAAACATTTATGAAAATGACCCCTTTTTTTAATAAATAATTATTTTTTTGGTTAATCATTTGATATTATTAATCGTTAATATCTACCAGTCATGATCGAAACAAATCAAGCAGACTGGATTAAATCAGAAGCTATCAACCTAGAAAATTGTTGCAATGATAATCCATTAAAAATATTAGGTCCTCATTTTTATGAAGAACAATGGGTAATTAGAGTATGGATGCCTGAAGCCGACGAAGTTAAAATAAATTTTAATAACAATACCTATAAGGCGGAAAGCATAAACCATAAATGGCTTTTTGAAGCTATTCTGCCTGAAAACCCGAATTCTAATTACGAAATAAATATTTCACGAGGAGGGATCACGCATACACAACATGATCCTTGGTCATATAGAGAAGAGTGGATGGGAGAAGTTGATAGACATCTTTTTGCAGAGGGTAATCATCATCATATTTGGGAAAAAATGGGAGCACATCTCATTGAAGAAAAGAATCAAAAAGGAGTCATGTTTTGCATTTGGGCTCCAAATGCAAAATCAATCTCGATAATTGGAGATACAAATTCTTGGGATGGAAGACATCATCCAATGCAAAAAAGATTAGGGGGAATTTGGGAACTATTCATGCCAACAATGCACGAGGGCGATAAATATAAATACGAAATAAGAACACAACAAGGTCATATTTATGAGAAAGCTGATCCATATGGTTTCCTTCATGAAATCAGACCTCAAAATGGTTCAATAGTTTCAAAATTGAAAAACTTTAATTGGAATGATAGTTCTTGGATTTCAAATAGAGATTCTTCTAGTCAAATTAACAAGCCAATTTCAGTTTATGAAATGCATTTAGGAAGTTGGCTACATGAATCAACAGATAATAAATATTTGGAGGACAATGGTGAACCAAGAGACCCAGTGCCTGCAGCCGATTTAAAACCTGGAACCAGATTATTAACTTATCCAGAATTAACCAAGAAACTCATTCCTTACGTAAAAGAGAGAGGATTCACTCATATTGAACTAATGCCAATATCTGAACATCCTTTCGATGGTTCATGGGGATACCAAGTTACAGGCTGGTATGCACCAACAAGTAGATTTGGCACCCCAAATGAATTTAGAGAGTTTGTAAATAAATGTCATGAAGAGGGTATAGGAGTAATTCTTGATTGGGTGCCTGGTCATTTTCCAAAAGATAAGCATGGTTTAGCATTTTTTGATGGTTGTCATCTTTATGAACATGGAGATTCACGCATAGGTGAACACAAAGAATGGGGGACCCTAATATTTAATTACAGCAGAAACGAAGTTAGAAATTTCCTAGTAGCCAACCTCGTTTATTGGTTTGAAGAGTTTCATATTGATGGCATAAGAGTAGATGCTGTAGCTTCAATGCTTTACAGAGATTATTTACGTCCAGATGGAGAATGGATACCCAATGAAAATGGTGGTAATGAAAATATAGAAGCCGTTAAATTTCTTCAACAGGCTAATCATGTACTCTTCCAACATTTCCCAGGTGCACTTTCTATCGCTGAAGAATCAACAACCTGGCCAATGGTAACCAAACCAACTGACATGGGAGGGCTAGGATTTAACTTGAAATGGAATATGGGATGGATGCACGATATGCTTGATTATTTTGAAATAGATCCTTGGTTTAGGCAATTCCATCAAAATAGTGTAACTTTCTCAATTACATATAACTATACAGAGAACTTTATGCTTGCACTTAGTCATGATGAGGTTGTCCATGGGAAAAGTCATCTTTTGCATAAAATGCCAGGGGACGACTGGAAGAAATATGCAAATACTCGAGCATTACTAACTTATATGTGGACCCACCCTGGTAAAAAAACGATATTTATGGGAATGGAATTTGGGCAAAGACAAGAATGGAATGTTTGGGATGATCTGCAGTGGGAGTTACTTGAATTTGAGCCTCATAAAGGTATCAGGAACTTGATTGATGACCTAAACGTTCTCTATAAAAATGAACCTGCATTATGGAAAAATGATTTTGATCCTTATGGATTCCAATGGATTGATTGTAATGACAAATCTAATTCGGTTATAAGTTTCATGAGAAGAGAAAACCATACTAATGAGTGGCTTGTCGTTGTTGCTAACTTTACACCTAATACTCATGGGTCATACAAAGTAGGTGTTCCTGTAGAAGGATTCTATAAAGAAATATTTAATTCAGATGGCTCTAGATACGGGGGCAGTAACAAAGGAAATATGGGTGGTAAAGAAACTATAAATTACAATATTCATGATTATCAAAATGCTCTAGAACTTGCTTTGCCCCCATTAAGCGTTAGTATCTTCAAACATCAATCAAAAAAATAAGAAGGCTCATTTAACTTAGTGCTTCATATAAATGTTCACATAACGCTTTTGCTCTGCTTTACATTGTAAGATTTTTAAGTTGGATTTTAATTTTTTTAAAAATATCGAATTGAAAAATGGGTCAAGATTTACCACTACTACTTTCTGCCGCATTAGGTAAAAAAGTAAATAGGCCTCCAGTATGGATGATGAGGCAAGCAGGAAGATATATGAAAATCTATAGGGATTTAAGGGAGCGTTACCCAAGCTTTAGAGAGAGGTCTGAGAATCCAGAACTATCATATGAGATTTCAATGCAACCTTTTCATGCTTTCAAACCGGATGGTGTGATCCTTTTTTCAGATATTCTCACACCTCTTCCTGGGATGGGAATAAATTTTGAAATAATAGAAAGTAAAGGTCCAATTATTGAGGACCCAATAAGAACCCTTAACCAGGTAGAAAATTTAAAAGAATTAAATCCAAGTGAGAGTTTAGGTTTTGTTGGACAAGTTCTTACTTCACTAAAAAAAGATGTGAATAATAAGGCAACAGTTTTAGGTTTTGTTGGCGCACCTTGGACTCTTGCTGCATATGTAGTTGAAGGTAAAAGCAGTAAAAATTATTCTTTAATAAAATCAATGGCTTTTAATGAACCAGATTTACTTCATAAACTTCTTGATCATTTTGCAAAATCTATTGGTGAATATCTTAAGTATCAAATAAAATCTGGAGCGCAAGTAGTACAAATTTTTGATTCATGGGCAGGCCAACTAAGTCCAGAAGATTACGATATCTTTGCTGGGCCGTATCAAAAAAAAGTTATTGAAATTGTAAAATCGGAATACCCTGAAACACCGATAATTCTTTACATTTCAGGAAGTGCTGGGGTACTCGAAAGAATGGCAAAAACTGGAGTAGATATAATCTCATTAGACTGGACAGTAGATATTGAAGAGGCTTGTAAAAGAATCCCCAAGGGTATTGGAATTCAGGGTAATGTTGACCCAGGCATTTTATTCGGGAACAAAGAATCAATAAAAGAAAGGATAGATAATACTTTCCATAAAATTAAAGACAGAAAATATATTCTTAATTTAGGTCATGGGATTTTACCAGGGACTCCAGAAGAAAATGCTCAAACATTTTTTGAACATGGAAAAAAACTCACCTACTAGTCAAAATCTTGACATATAAAAACTTATTAATCACAGGTGCGAATGGATGTGTTGGCCAATATTTAGTTGATTGGTTTTTAAAAAACACAAAATTCAGGCTTTATCTCATGGTAAGAGACAAAACTAAGTTACCAATTTCTGTTCAAGAAAATAAAAAAGTCAAGTTAATGGTGTGCGATATCAGGGAATCGAATAGGTATAAAAAGGAAATTAGGCAAATTAATTACCTAATACATACTGCTACAGCTTGGGGAGATCCAAAAAGAGCTTATGAAGTAAATATTAAAGCTTTTGAAGAATTACTAGAAATGCTTGATATTGAAAAGTTAGAAAAGATTATTTATTTTTCAACAGCTAGTATTCTTGATACCCAAACAGAATTAATGAGGGAATCATTGATTTATGGAACAGAGTACATTCAAACAAAATATGAATGTTTCCAGAGACTTAGAGAAAGCTCATTTGCGGAAAAAACATTCGCTGTTTTCCCTACATTGGTTTTTGGAGGGAATCTTGGAAAAAAAAGTAAATATCCTGTGAGTTATTTAACTAGTGGATTGAAAGAAATTGGGAAATGGCTTTGGTTAGCAAGATTTTTAAAACTCGATTCTAAATTTCACTTTATACACGCAAACGATATCGCCCAGATTTGCGGGTTTCTAATTAAAAATCATAAAGAAGAGCAATACAAAGGCTTTAGAAAATTTGTGCTAGGTCAAAAATTCATTTCAATTGATGATGCCATAATTACACTTTTAAAGAAACATAATATGAGGAGATTTTTTGCAATACCGCTTACAAAAAAAATTCTAAAAATATTATTAAGAATTCTCCCCATCCAAACCACTCCTTGGGATAGCTTCAGTATCAAAAAATATGACTTTAATCATGTCCCCATAACTAATCCTGAGACTTTTAAACTTAAAAGTTATGCCAAGTCACTGAATGATATTTTAAGGTTATCAAAGTTACCAAGCTGTAATAACAATTAAAATTCTCGCGGTTAGGTTACCAAAGCCTTGTAATATGTATAGATAAGAAAATTTTTCTATTATGTTACGTTCAATTTTTGCAGGGTTATTTGCAATAGTTTTAACTCTAGGTCTAGGTATTTCATCAGTTTCAGCTAAGACTGTTGAAGTTAAACTTGGAACAGATGCTGGAATGCTTGCATTTGAACCAAGTACAGTAACCATTAGTGCTGGTGATACAGTTAAATTCGTCAATAATAAACTTGCCCCTCACAATGCTGTTTTTGATGGACATGAGGAATTAAGCCACGCAGATCTAGCTTTTGCTCCAGGAGAGTCTTGGGAAGAAACATTTGATACTGCTGGAACTTATGATTACTATTGCGAGCCACACAGAGGCGCTGGAATGGTAGGTAAAGTTATTGTTGAATAAATCTTCTAAATAGTTAAACACTCTTTTGACTTAATATTTATTACTGTCATACCCAAAATTTGATTGATGAAAATAGTTCCAAGCGAATTCTCAAATTCTGCTTGGAACTGTTTTATTTTTTCCAAAGAAATTGCTTATAAAAATTATCAACAAAATGTAGACTCTGATAATTTATTATTAGCTCTTATAAAAGATGACAATATTACAAAAAAGATTTTTAAAAAAAATAATGTAAATCTAAAAGATCTTGAAAGCGAAATAATTTCTTCATTAAATGCGAAGGCAAAAATGAAAAATAGACAAGATAATTTATATATAGGTGATACTCTTCACAAAATATTTTTGAAGGCGAATGATATAAAAAATACTTTAAATGATGTAGTGATATCAACAGAACACTTAGTTTACGGTTTCACTTATGATGATAAATATGGATTTCAAATTTTAAATCAAAAAGGTATTCCAGAATTTCTTGAAATTATAAAGAAAATGAAGTCAGATCCGGCAGTAAAAAATGAATTTAATAGTTCTAATGAGTCTTTAGAAAAATATGGTATTGATCTAACTCAATCTGCACGAGATGGGATTTTAGACCCTGTTATTGGTAGGGATGAAGAGATTAGAAGAACAATTCAAATATTGAGTAGAAGAACAAAAAATAATCCAGTTCTTATTGGAGAACCTGGGGTTGGAAAAACAGCCATTGTAGAAGGGTTAGCTCAAAGAATTATTAATGGCGATGTACCTTCTGCGCTACAAGATAGGAAACTAATTTCATTAGATATGGGTTCACTTTTAGCTGGAGCAAAATATCGTGGAGAATTTGAAGAAAGAATAAAAAATATTCTAAAAAAAGTGAAAGAATCAGACGGTAAGATTATTCTTTTTATTGATGAAATTCATACGGTAGTTGGTGCAGGCGCTAGTGGAGGTTCTTTAGATGCAAGCAATCTATTAAAACCAATGCTTGCGAGAGGAGAACTTAGATGTATTGGTGCTACAACTATTAATGAACATAAACAAAATATAGAAAAAGATCCTGCTTTAGAACGAAGATTTCAAAAGATAAAAGTTGATGCTCCTTCAATAGATGATACTGTATCAATCTTAAGAGGATTGAGAGAAAGATACGAAGTTCATCATAGTGTGAGAATTTCTGATAATGCTTTAGTTGCGGCTGCAACCCTTAGCGAAAGATATATTAACGATAGATTTCTTCCTGATAAAGCAATAGATCTAATCGATGAAGCAGCCTCAAGATTGAATATGGTTATAACTTCCAAACCTGAAGAAATTGATGAAATTGATCGAAAAGTTCTACAGTTTGAAATGGAAAAATTATCTTTAAAAAGAGAAACGGATTATTTTTCTATAGAAAGATTAAAAAAAATCAATAATGAACTTATATCCCTTAAAGATAAACAGGCAGAATTAGGCGCTCAATGGAAAAAAGAAAAAGATGAAATTGATGAGATTAGCACGATAAAAGAAGAAATTGAATCGGTTCAATTGCAAATAGATCAAGCCAAAAGGGGTTTTGACCTCAACAAAGCAGCAGAATTAGAATTTGGAACTTTAAATTCTTTGCAAAAAAAATTGAAAGAAAAAAGTGAGTCCCTAGTAAATTCCCAAAAAAATGGCGATACAAGTCTTTTGAGACAAGAGGTGACTTTTGATGATATTGCTGAAGTTGTCTCAAAGTGGACCTCTATTCCAGTAAAGAACTTAAACCAGTCAGAAAAAGATAAACTCTTGAGCCTCGAGTCAATCCTAAAAGAAAAAATTATTGGTCAAGATAGTGCAATTAGGGCAGTTGCAGATTCCATTAAGAGATCAAGGACTGGTCTAAATGATCCAAGCAAGCCATTAGCCAGTTTTCTCTTTTTAGGTCCAACTGGTGTAGGAAAAACAGAGCTAAGTAAAGTAACAGCCAAAATAATATTCGATTCAAATTCTTCAATTACAAGACTGGATATGTCTGAATATATGGAAAAGCATTCAGTGAGCAAAATTATAGGTGCGCCTCCTGGATATTTAGGTTTCGAATCAGGCGGTCAACTAACTGAAGCTGTACGCAAAAATCCTTATTCATTAATACTCCTAGATGAAATAGAGAAAGCTCACAAAGATATTTTAGATATTCTCTTACAGGTTCTTGATGATGGAATCATCACTGATGGTCAAGGTCGTACAATCAATTTCAAAAATTCAATCATTGTTCTCACAAGTAATTTAGGAAGTCAATCAATAAATGATTTATCAGTGAGAAAAGAAGATACAAATGAAATTAAAAAAGTTGTAGATAATGAAATTAAAAAATTTTTCAAGCCTGAGTTTTTAAATCGACTTGATGAAATAGTTATTTTTAATAATTTAGAATTAAATGACATAAAAGAAATTGCGAAAATCCAGCTTCAACATTTAGAAAAAAGACTTAACAAAAAAAACTTAAAATTCAAAATTACGGATGAAGTAATTAACCAACTTGTAGAAAATAGTTTCGATCATGCCTATGGTGCAAGGCCTTTAAAAAGAATTATTCAAAAACAAATTGAGACAAAAATTTCAAATAATATATTGAATAATCATTACCTTAATAAAGACGAGATTAATATTTATCTGATTAATGGAGAAATAAATGTTGATTAAATATCTAATTAAAGAATCCTATATGACTTTAAAATTAACAACTTTAAACTAAGATTTGAACCAATCAGGAATTTCCTCATAACTTGCTTTATTAGATTTATTTTCTTTTGATTCTGTTTTCCAACAACATGTTCTGCCCTTATCCTTATCCTGTAAGTATTCATTAGCCCATCTCCAAATTAATTTAGAGGTGAACTCCATTCCCACATTATCCATAATTCTCAGATCTAAAGCATCTAAGTCATGTAATTTTTCCCAGTAATTCAGCAAAGGGTCATCTTTATTTATTAGAAAAGTATGGTCAAATTGCTCCTTCAGTCTATTTTCTAGGGGCTTTAGACTTGAAAAATCGACAACAAAACCATTAAGGTCTAATTTTTTTGCAGTGAACCAAAAGGTGAATGATCTTGAATATCCATGCACAAATCTGCAGTGGCCTTCATGACGCCATTGCCTATGAGAACAGGGAAAATCCTCGTAACTTTTACTGCATGAAAATTTCAGAGAATGAAGATACATCAATTAACTGTTAGGATAATTTTGATAAGACACAATGAATAGGATTTAACATAACAAACATAATGACTTATTCAACTAATTTTTCGATAGAAGATCTACGCTTTGATAATTATGGTTTAATCCCTGCAATAGCACAAGATTGGCTGGACGGATCAATTCTTATGCTTGCTTGGATGAACAAAGAATCATTAAAAATGACACTTGAAACCAAAAACGTTCATTACTGGAGTAGATCTAGATCCGAAATCTGGAGAAAAGGAGCTACTAGTGGAAGTACCCAAATACTTAAGGAGATAAGATTCGACTGCGATAATGATGCTCTAATCCTTTTGATTCAACAAAATGGTTCAGGTGCATGTCACACTGGGGAAAAAAGTTGTTTTTTCAACGAAATCCAAATTAATAAAAGTGATAAAAAAGAGAAAAAAACAACTCCCTTCTCAAATATTTGCTCAGAATTATTCAATATAATTAACGAAAGATCAATAAATCCATCAGAAAAAAGTTATACAAATCATTTATTAACAAAAGGCAGTAATACTATTTTGAAAAAAATAGGTGAGGAATCTGCAGAATTTATAATGGCTTGCAAAGATAATGATAAAAATTCAATCTCAAATGAAGCTGCTGATATAATTTATCATCTGCAAGTAGCCCTTAAGCATAAAGGCGTTGACTGGAGAGATGTACTTGCTATTCTAGAATCAAGAAGAAAAAATTAAAATTTATAATTTATAATATTTTTTGCCTAAAAATCTGAAAAAAATGTAAATTAATTAATTAATAATTATTAATTAATTATTAATTAATTATTACATGTATGGCTTATTACTGAATTGACTATAAGTTGAATATATCGATAATGAGGTAAATCGTGAGTTCATTAAGCGATTTTCTTGGTGAAATAGGTCGTCATCAACTTTTGACTCCTGAAAGAGAACTCACAATGGGTAGAAAAGTCCAAGAAATGGTTGTGCTTGTTAATAGATGTCAAGAGGCAGGAGGGAAAGGGCCTGCTTGTGAATATTCCGAAGCCGAAAGAAAAAAAATCAAAATTGGTGAAAAGGCTAAAAACGAGATGATAACAGCCAACCTAAGATTAGTTGTCAACCTTGCTAAGAGATACCAAGGAAAAGGATTAGAATTGTTGGACTTAATTCAAGAGGGGACATTAGGTCTTACAAGGGCCGTTGAAAAATATGATCCATCTAGAGGACATAGATTTTCTACATATGCTTATTGGTGGATTAGGCAGGGTTTAAATAGAGCATTGTCAACTCAAAGTAGAACAATAAGGATCCCTGTTAACATTAATGAAAAACTTACAAAACTAAGATCTGCGAAATCAAAGCTTATGCAACTTAAGGGTATTCCACCCAGTAGTGATGAGCTAGCTGAAGAAATGAAAATAACCAAAGAGGAGATTGACGAACTCCTTTCTTGTGAATTGAGAAGCATCACTGTTAGTCTCCAAGGAACTGTTAAATCAAAATCAGATCCTTCTGAGTTAGTTGATATTCTTCCAAGTGATCAGACCCCCCCAATGGAATTAGCTGAATTAGCAGAAAGAACAGCCTCTGCGTGGAAGTTGTTAGATAAAGCAAATTTAACTGAGAAAGAAAGAAAGATAGTAAGCCTAAGATTTGGTTTAGACGGCTCAAATGAATGGAGAACTTTAGCTGAAGTTGCAAGACATATGAGTTGTAGCAGGGAATATTGCCGACAAGTTGTTCAACGAGCCTTAAGAAAACTCAGAAAAGCAGGAATACAGAATGGATTAGTTGATAGTATTAGCTAAAATTCCATTAAAAATATATAAATTTCATTTATAAGGATGAAAGATAATTACAAAACCCAAGAAAAAATTTATGATGCCGAAGTTTTAGAGAGTTCAACGTTTGATGAAAATATCATTATCAAGATTCTTATTAAAGCAGGAAGAACAATTGCCAAGCCTGCCTTAGAAGTTTTGGAGATGGCTTTAGATCCTTATACTCCAGCTCAAGTAAGAGTTTCATTAATGGCTGCGCTAGCCTATTTAATTATGCCATTTGATCTTTTCCCAGACTTTATGCCTTTAGTTGGTTTTAGTGATGATTTTGTAGCCCTCACAGCAGTACTCAGTATATGGAGCAAATACATGAATCCTTCAATAAGAGCAAGAGCAGAGAAAAAACTTAATAAGTTATTTCCGTTTTATTGAATGAGTAAATTATCTACACAGGAAGAGAAAGAACTCATCTCCTTTATTAAAGATTGGTTAAAATCTCATGGATTTTCCCAAAAAGACTTGGGGAATGAATTAAACATTAAATCGAGCAGAACCTCCGAGATCATTCTCAAAATCAAAGAATTATATAAAAAAGGCGGCATGTTCAATATTGCCAAAAATTTCATAAAGATTGAGCAAAAATGGTTAAATAATATCAAGAACGATTATCAAGAAACAAAACAAACAGCGCCATATAATCAATTAGATATAATCGATTCATTAGTAGATCAGATAAATCAAGATACAAGTGAATAAATATTATTTAAAATATTATATTTTTAGTTAAAAATAATATAACCTCATTAAAACTAACCTTTAAATAAATATCGTTTTAACTACTAAATATGATAAATAGTTAAATAATTAAATCAAAATTATTATGCATTTTCATTAAAATTAATTCTTATTCAATTAATAGTTAATAATTACTAAATTTTTTCGTAAATCATATTTAAAATGCCTTAATCCAGGGATAAATATCATAATTAATCCATATACCTTTTTCCCAATATATATCATTCTCAATAAGATCTTTCAACTCGTTCTCATCATTAGCATTAAAAATTCCAAACAAATATTTTGTACATTTTGTTGGCCCTAAGGTAACTAGAATATCGCGATCTTTTAAGTTTTTAAGTCTAATAAGATGTTGTTCACGAAATGGTTCCCTTTTAATAATTGCATCTTCACAGTACCTTCCAAAAACTACAAACTTTTCCATTTTTAAATATAAATTATAGAATAAATATATACTAAATAATTGCAAATATTACACGCAAATTGCTATGTTGTTTAATACAACTTTCTTTTAATTAATTATGCTAACTGGTAGCGATCTCCTTGCAAAAGTTAAAGAACTTGGTGATGTTAGCAAATCTGATCTGGTTCGCGCCTGTGGATATGTTTCCACTAAGAAAAACGGAGGTGAACGCTTAAACTTTACCGCATTTTATGAAGCACTTTTAGAAGCAAAAGGGGTTAATCTTGGTGATTCCGGAGTTGCAGGTATTGGAAAAGGTGGAAGAAAACTTAGTTATATAGCTACAGTTCAAGGCAATGGAAATCTTCTTATTGGGAAAGCATATACAGCACTGCTTGATTTAAAAGCAGGTGATGAATTTGAAATTAAGCTAGGAAAAAAACAAATCAGATTATTACCTACAGAAGAATCTTAAAGAAAACAAAAATAAATTGGATATATTATTTTTAATTAATCTTCTATGATTAATTTTTTTTATTAATAAATTATCTCTGTATTTATTTTTTTTGATCAGCCGCTAAACGCATTTCTTTACAAAATTCACCAACATGATCGACTACATCTTTTTCACTTGAACTAGAAATTCGTTTTACAAATGCACTCCCAATAATTACTCCATCTGCTCCCCACTCACGAACTTTGTTGACGTGTTCTTGAGTGGATATTCCAAAACCAACAGCGATTGGATGGCTATTCACATCTTTTAATTTAGCAATAAGATTCTCTACTCTATTTTCCATTTTGTTTCTCTCACCAGTGACACCTGTGACACTTACTAAATAAGTAAAGCCTTTCGTATGGTTTGATATTTGCTTCATTCTTTCAAAAGGAGTAGTTGGAGCTACCAATAAAATCAAGTCAATGGAATGGTTACTAACTATTTTAGAAAATTTATAAGCTTCCTCTAAAGGGAGATCAGGAACTATTAGTCCTGAGACTCCAGCATTAGATGCCATCTCACAAAACTTTTCAAAGCCAAAACACAGTAATGGATTTAAGTAAGAAAAAAGGATGATGGGAATATTTAATTTACCTTTTAAAGACTCTAAAAGTTTAATTACTTTTCTTGGGCTAGTACCTGACTTTAAGGCGCGAGAGGCGGCCACTTGAATAACAGGTCCGTCTGCAAGTGGGTCACTATATGGGATACCTAATTCAATAAGGTCAGCTCCATTTTCTTGTAACTTTAATAGGATCTCAGAAGTTATTTCAATATTGGGATCCCCGGCCATAATAAAAGGCATCAAAGCTAATTTCTTATTATTTTTTAACTCACAAAACTTCTCATCTACCTTAGATAAAGATTCATTTTTATTAATTTGCATTTTGTTATCTTTCATGATTTTAGATATTTTTTTATGAAAAAATTTATGGATTTTTCTCTAAATCTTCCATTAGTTTTTGCTGCTCTTCCTTTGGCAATGAATTGAATTTGGTTTCTAGTTTATCATTAACAACTTTTTCATACTCTTTTCTATAGCGCTTCCTTTGTTCCATAAAAGTCATTTTTCCATTTACCACTCTATAAACATAAGATGTTACCCAAGTAATAACAATCAAAATCAAGATACAACTTGAGAGAGTAGTGGCTGTTAAATTGTCGATACCAATTTGAGGTGCCAATTCATAATTAATTAATCCTATTAATGAAATAAATAAACCTATTTGTATAACTTTACCTTTAGTCAATTATTTAACCTTTACCACTACTTCCCTTTAATCTGAGATTTAAAAAAGGAGAAAATAAAATTAAACCTGGAAAGAAAAGGAATACAAGGCCATAAATTCCTAATCTTTCAAATTTGCTCATAATATTCCATCTATTATTCATCCAGTAAAATAGTAATAATGGAATAATCAATAAATAGGTAGAGATGATTCCAACATAAACAATTAAAGTAGCGTATGAATTATTGAAAAAACTTTCCATTTAGATTTATGGTTGCTTAGTTAAAACATAACAACTATTGGAAGTTATCGTCAGAACTAAAAATAAATAATTAAATAATGGGAGTGGGGGGACTTGAACCCCCACGAGCTAAATCGCTCGACGGATTTTAAGTCCGGCGCGTCTACCAATTCCGCCACACTCCCAAAAGGAATTTGCGCTTTTTAATCGTAGCTGAAAGCAACCCATTTAACCAAGAAAAATGCGAATATTTACATTTTTTGGAGACCAATGGACGCGCTAGAACTATTTTAAAATTAATAGATTAAAATCCATCTCTATAACTTAATTCTCGAAATATAAGAGGCAATAAGCTGTTTTTTATCAGTTACTGGTTTTTAAACAAATATACATCAATTTCCATTTATCCCGACCATCAGTATGAGAGTTTATGTCCCAACCTTGAATATTGTTTCTTAGCTTTCTGCCATAAGTGTTGCAGGAAGATCTTTTTGCAAAAGGTATCGGTTCATTGATTGGAAATCCAGGTATTCTTGATTTGTTTTTACCAGCTCCTCCCTCAATGAATACAAGAGGAAAATTATAGTATCTTGGGATTTCATCGGAGTCATTGGATTCACTAGCAGTACAACTGAAATAGGTTTTGAAGTTGTAAGACCCTTCTTTTGAGTAGAAACTTTTTAATAAATTCCTTAAACTAAAAATAGCTCTTTGACATGATATTGAGTCTTGAAAATAAGAAACAAAAGGAGCAAACATCGAGCCAGTTATGTATCGGTTTTCATCGCCATCTTGATTAATAAGAACTGCGGCGTAATTCAGTAAATAAATTTTAGAATTAGAATTTTGTAATTTAGATGAATTTACATTTCTGCGTGAATTTTGATTTGGTTCACCATATAGTGAATTTGGATATGCCTTCAATTCAACACCGAATGAAAACAGATTTGCTAATAAAAAAGGAGCGAGTAATAATTTCTTCATCGCAAAAGTTTGATTTTCAAAATTATATATATTCAGATATTTTTTAGTCATTTATTTATTGACAGTCGAACTAAAATAAGAAGCAATTAGCTCCTTATTTTGATGCCACACGATAAAAAAAGGAGGCATGGATCGCGCTAGATATAAGTTGGATAAATGTCCTTAAGTGGACAGGTTATAAATTAAGTAAGGGACTAGGTTTTACCCTAATCCCTATATGTGCTGTACGCTAGTGTATTTATATTTCGGTTAGATTTTAAGTCCGGCGCGTCTACTAATTCCGCCATACTCCCAAAGAAATTTGCGCTATTTAATCGTAGCCGAAAGCCACCCATTTAACAAAGAAAATTGGAATAGTTACACTTTTAATTGTCATGGTAAATCAAATTTTTTTAATTTACTATCCCTTCTACTTGCCATTGTAAAGTTTCACCTGCATGAAATGATTTTATTTGTCCGACAATATTTTTTTCTTCAACAACATCAATAAATTCTTTAATTTTATTTGGTCTAGACACTAATTTTAATTTTTCTTTATTTGGAGGCAAATTATAAAAATTAGGGCCATTCAAACTTGCAAACTTTTCAAAATTAACCAGAGCATCTTCCTCTTCGAATACCGTTAAATAGCTTTCTATTGCTACTGGGGAATTAAAAATACCTGCACATCCACAAAAAGCCTTCCACTTCCTAAGATGTGGAGCAGAGTCAGTTCCCAAGAAAAAACATTTTTCCCCACTTGTGGCAGCTTTCCTTAAAGCGAGTCTATTATTTTCCCTCTTAGCAACTGGTAAGCAGTAAAAATCACTATTTAATCCTCCAAAAAACATTGCATTTCTATTTATATGCAAATGATGCGGAGTAATAGTAGCTCCAATATTATTTTCTTTAACAAAATTCACTGCATAAGAGGTAGTTATATGTTCTAAAACGATTTTTAATTTTGGAAATCTTTTAGTTATTTGAGAGAGTTCTTTATCTATAAAAACTTCTTCTCTATCGAATACATCTACTTCAGAATCAGTCACTTCCCCGTGAATTAAAAGAGGCATTCCAGAATCTTGCATTAATTCAAAGATTTTATATAGATTTTCTATTTTCCTAACTCCATTACTGGAATTTGTTGTGGCATTAGCAGGATATAATTTTGCAGCGAAAAAGACATTATTTTTAAAACCATTTATTAGTTCCCCTTCATCAGTCTCATCAGTAAGATAAATTGTCATAAGTGGTTCAAATTTAGAACTTTCTGGTAAGGCTTCAATAATAGATTCTTTATAAGAAATAGCGCTTTTGATTGATGTTATGGGACTTTTGGTATTTGGCATGACAATGGCTCTTCCAAAATATTCTGAAGTAAAATGAATGATATTTTTTAATACAAGACCTTCTCTTAAATGTAAATGCCAATCATCAGGTTTTATTATGGTTAAAGTCTTCAAAATTTTTTCTATTTAGTTAATTTTAACAGCAATTTAAAATTGACAATAAATTATAGATATTCGAGGATAGTTATAAACCAATTATGAAAATTTTCATTATCTAAATAAAAGCCTAAATATGAGTGACTTTTTATTTCCAATAATAGAAATAGTTTTAGGCATAGTTCTACTTTTTGCTGGAGGAGAGTTCTTTATTCAAGGTGCCATATTTTTATCTTTAATTTTAGGAATACCTCAAATAGTAATTGGTTTAACAGTTGTTTCTCTTGGGACAAGCGCGCCAGAGCTGTTGGTAAGTTTAAGTTCAATTTTTAAAGGCAGTGATTCACTTGCGGCAAGCAATGTAATTGGAAGCAATATTTTTAATGTGCTCGTCGTTTTGGGGATAAGCTCATTGATAACACCCCTTAAAGTAAAAAGCAGAATAGTTAGAAGAGATGTACCTCTTTTAATGGCAATTTCTTGTGCAGTTTGGGCTATGTCATCAACAGGCTTATTAACATTGCAAGCAGGGTTATTTCTAATATTTTGTTTAATCTTAAATACAATATGGGAAATCAATACCATCAATGAAAAAGGAGAGGAGACAAAAGATGCTGAACCAGAGATAGAAGAATTAAAAGATAACAACAAAGGGAAGCTTAATATTTTACTAAAGTTAATATTGGGAATTTTTCTTTTAAGTTTTGGTTCAAATGTTTTAGTAAATGGTTCTCAAACTCTTGCTAATCTTTTGGGTATTAATGAAATTGTTATTGGTTTAACTATCGTAGCAACTGGAACATCATTACCAGAATTAGTTACTTCAATAATTGCTGCATTTAAAGGCAAAACAGATCTTGCGATTGGGAATGTAATAGGAAGCAATTTGCTCAATCAACTTCTAATCCTTGGAAGTTGCAGTATTTTTTCAGGATTTAAAGGTTTAGTAATTGAACAGAGTCTAATAAAAGTTGACTTACCTTTTATGGTTTTAACTACCTTTGCATGCTTACCGATTTTCTGGAGCAAAGGAAAAATCTCAAGAATTGAAGGATTTATTTTACTTAATCTTTATATTTTCTACATTCTCGATAAGATACTTTTCTTGAATGGATTTAACTTTCTTTCTGAATTAAGAATAGGTTTATTTATTTACTTTGCGTTACTTATAATGTTTCTGATTATTCAAGAAAAATTAAAATTCTCTAATTCATAATTTTAGCCATACATAGTCACAAATTCTTCTGAGATAGTTGGGTGCAAAGCCATAGTAATATCAAAGTCTTTTTTTGTTATCCCTGCATTTAATGAAATTGATACCATTTGAATAATCTCAGATGATGTTTCTCCAAACATATGACATCCTAGGACTTTGTCAGTTAGCTTATGAACTACAATCTTCAACATACATTTTGATTTATTCTCTTTAAAAGTATTAGACATAGGAGTAAATTTGCATTTAAAAATTTTTATATTTTTTTCAGAGTAAATCTCTATAGCTTTTTTCTCACTTAAGCCAACTGTTGAAATTTCTGGAATAGTGAAAACGGCCTTAGGGATATTTTCATAATTTACTTTTCTTTTTTGGGAATTAAAAAAATTATCCGAAAAAACTCTTCCTTGTTCTATTGCAACTGGAGTTAAGTTTGGTTTATTTATAATATCTCCAACTGCAAAAATATTTGCGTTGCTTGTTTGATTAACTTCATCAACATCTAAATATTGGCCATCCATCTTTAGGTTTAAAAAATCTAAATTTAAATGTAAAAGATTTGGTTCTCTACCTGTAGCAATAAGGATATTGTTAGTTAGGAGTTTATCACCCGAGTCCAAGGTAGATTCCAAATTTCCATTAACTCTCTTGATAGACCTTAATTGAGTATTGGAGATTATATTTATTTCAGTAAAAGTGGGAGATTCCTCAAGGCATAAAGAAAGATCCTCATCAAAACCATTAAGTAAATGTTGACCTCTAATTAATTGAATTACTTCAGTACCTAAATTTCTGAAAATAGAAGCAAATTCACAAGCAATATATCCGCCTCCTACTATTAATATTGATTTGGGAAACTTTTCTAATTCAAAAATATCATCACTAGTCCATGCTAAATCTATCCCAGGAATATTTAATTTCTTTGGTTTACCTCCAACTGAAATAAGAATTTTTTTTGAACTTATTTTATTTTTAATTTTCTTCGTTTTTGGACAAATAATTTCTAATTCATTTTGAGTTGCAAATCTTCCTAAGCCCTCAAAAACAGTTACATTCAATTTTTTTAAAGAATTTCTATGTAAATTACTTAACCTAGAAACCTCCTCTCTAACATTCTTTAATAAAATATTTGATTTAAAATTAATACCTTCATTTTTTAATCCATATCCTTCAGAAGAATCCATATTTTTTTTACTTTTAGCTGCATAAACCATCAATTTTTTAGGAACACATCCCCTTATCACACAAGTTCCTCCTATTTGATTTACTTCTATGATTGCGACTTTTGCTCCATAACTAGCCGCACGTTTAGCCGCTGCGAGGCCTCCAGATCCAGCGCCAACAACAATTAAGTCAAATTCAAATTCCAAGACTTTTTTTAATCAATTACTATAACGTTAGTTTATAGCTTTAATTAAAATAATGAATGAGATTTTGACATGGGATGATTTAAATAAATTTGAAGTTGAAGATCTTGATAGAGCTAATGGTATAAATAATTCCTACGCAAATTTAAGATTATTTGGGCATAGTGAAAATGATGTATTAGTTACCCTCTATAGGGATAGGCATTCTTGGTGTCCATACTGTCAGAAGATATGGTTATGGCTTGAATTTAAAAGAATTCCATACAGAGTCAAAAAAATAAATATGTTTTGCTACGGTCAAAAAGAAAGTTGGTTCCTAGAAAAAGTCAGATCAGGTAAATTACCTGCAATTGAATTTAAAGGGCAAGTTATAACTGAAAGCGACGATATCATAGCTTTTTTAGAAAATGAATTTGGAGCACTTGGATCTTTTATAACATCTAGTCACCTTATCAAAATTCGGGAATTAGAAAGAGAAATTTTCAGATCCTGGTGTAATTGGCTCTGCCGAGAAAGCTTTAATTTTTTAGATAACTCTTTTAGAAAAAAAAGGTTTAAAGAATCCATTTCTAAACTCGATGAAATCTTAAGTAGATCAAAATCAGGGTTTGTTGATCCATCAGTATCTAGTAAAGGTTATACAGAGCCTGGTGTTGGAGATATAATTTTTATTCCCTATATGGAGAGGATGAATGCATCACTGATTTATTATAAAGGGTTTAATTTAAGATCTAATTACCGTCATGTAGACAACTGGCTTACCCTTTTTGAGGGGACAAGTGCTTATAGAGGCACTCAAGGAGATTTTCATACTCACTCTCATGATTTACCCCCACAAATGGGTGGATGTTATAAAGAAAGTAATGAACAACAGATTACTTTCTCTGAGCTAATAGATACTGGAGAGGGTCTAGGTATTTATGAATTAAATAAAAATTATGATTCAAAATATTTTGCAAGAATTGCCCTTAAAAGAGTAATAAAGCATAAAGACAATTTACAAAAAGTAAACCCCTACAATAAAGAATCTTTTGAGGAATCACTGAGATCAGCATTGACCCATATGCTGACAGGCGAAGTAATAATCCCCAAAAAACTTTCAGGAATTTCTCTAAGATACTTAAAAAATAGAATTTCAGTTCCAAGAGATATGCCAATTATTTCTGCAAGGTTATTAAGAAAATCATTAAATAAAATTGAATCACTCAGTGATATCAAAGAAATAGATAAGATACCCTTCAGGCATAGATATGATCAAGATCCTAGAAACTTTATTTCTAGTTAACAGTGAAACTATAAATTTTTTCTTGAATCTATTTGAAGTAAATCCCTTATTTTTTGAACTTGGCTTGCAATATTAGGATCAATGGACAATTTTTTTTCAACTTGTTCAATAGCATACATAACCGTTGTATGGTCTTTGCCCCCAAACTCATCTCCAATTCTTGGCAGGCTTAGATCCGTTCCATGTCGCATAAGATACATGCCTATTTGCCTAGCTTGACTTACTGGTTTTCTCCTACTTGAACTAATCAATTCATCAGTAGAAACTTTAAAGAAATCTGACACTTTATTAATAACTTGTTTTGGAGTAACAACTACTCCAACACTATTCGGATCAAGCATTGGAGCAATTGATTGAACTGTCATTGGCAAGCCTGTTATTGATGCAAATGCAACCGCTCTGGTAAATGCCCCTTCCAATTCTCGAATATTAGAAGTGAATCTTCCTGCTATAAATTGAATTACTTCTCTTGGAAGACTCATCCTCTCTTGCTCTGCCTTTTTTTGAAGGATAGCTGTCCTCGTCTCAAGGTCAGGCGGTTGAATATCTGCAGTCATACCCATTGAGAACCTAGAGATTAATCTCTCTTGAATTCCCGACAATTGATTTGGGGGTCTATCACTTGCAATAACTATTTGACTCCCTGATTCGTGCAGAGCGTTAAAAGTATGAAAGAATTCTTCCTGTGTATACTCTTTGCCTTCTAAGAATTGTATGTCGTCTATTAAAATCAAATCTACATTTCTATATTTATCTCGAATAGCTGTCATTCCATCTCTCCGAATACCACTAATAACATCGTTAGTAAAAGTCTCCGTAGATACATATTTGACTTTTGCATCTGGATCTATTTCTACTCGATAATGACCTATTGCTTGCATTAAATGAGTCTTACCAAGACCTACTCCACCACAAATAAATAATGGATTAAATTCTCTCCCAGGAGATTCGGCAACAGCTAAAGCTGCGGCATGAGCCAACCTACTATTTGGACCTACAACAAATCTTTTAAATACGTAGCGTAAATTTAAACCATTAGGATTTTTGAATTGATTTTTTGAAGAGTTATTTTGGTTATTACTAGAAAAAGATCTTGTTTTATTATTAACGTTTTGTTCTTTAGGTTTCTCTTCGTTTGTCAAATCGCTTCTAGTATTTGTTTCAGATTTGAAAACAACTTTCACATCATGGCCGCAGATTTCTTTTGCAGCTTTTTCAATAGTTTCACAATAATTCTTTCTTAACCAATCACTGGAAAATGTATTTGGAGCAATTAAGGTCAATAGGCCATTCTCAAAACAGTTAAATCTAGCAGGCCTTATCCATGTTTCAAATGAAGGCTTACTTAAAGTTTTTTGGAGTAATTGTTGAACTTCCGCCCAAATAGGATTAGTTGCTTGCAAAGTTTTATTATCTAGATTATTAATCTAGTTGGAATTTAATAATTGGCCATTACCAAATCACAAGATCACAACAAATTTATAATTATTTAACAAAGCATCAAACAAATTTATAAAGATAAATTTTATTTTTTTATCAGGCATATAATTATTTTAAATCTCACTGAAGTATTGGATAAAGCACTACTTGTTATCATGGCAAAATGGCATGGTTTTGGAAGATGCAAAACAAGATTATCAAAAGATATAGGTAAAAGTAATTCTGCCAAAGTGCAAAGTGTGATGACCAAACACACTATTTCAGTCACAAAATTTCTTCAAGAAGATAAACTAATTGATATTTCGATGGCTATTTCTGGTCTGGGGGTAGGAAATTGTAGAAGATGGTCTAGAGAATTAGGTATCAAAAAATTTAATTTACAGGGGAAAGGCTGCTTGGGAGAAAAAATGAAAAGGCAAATAATTATCAACAAGAAATTTTGTGCTAGACAAAAGATCAAAAATATTATTTTTATTGGTACTGACCTTCCAGATTTATGCCATCAAGATTTGTTGAATACTCTAAAAGAGCTTAAACAAAATGATCTTATTTTAGGACCATCTAATGATGGAGGATATTGGCTTATTGGTTTATCAGAAAAAATAATTTCAACGCACCTATATTTACCTTTCATTAACATTAAGTGGGGGACAGAAAATGTTCTTCAAAATACAATTGATAATTTTGATTCTGTAAAATTGAAATATAAGTTTTTAGATAAAAAAATAGATATAGATACAATATTTGATATCGAAAATAGAAAGTAATCAACTTGTCTAAAATCTCAATTATCATACCGACTATCAATGAAGCCAATAATTTGCCATTATTGCTTTCAGACTTATCGACTATTCATAAAGAAGGAGAAATTATTGTTGTGGACTGTGGTAGTGAAGATAGAACTATTGATTTAGCAAATATTTATGGGGCGAAAGTATATCAATCCAAAGAAAGAAATCGAGGTCTACAATTAGATATTGGTGCCAGGAATTCAAAAGGAGACTGGCTCATATTTTTGCATGCAGATACAAGATTAACGCATGATTGGTTTAGAAAAATAAATCCATTTTTAAATGGGAACAATAATTATATTTACTATTTTAAATTTAAAATTAATAATAAAAAGATAATTTTTAGATTCTTAGAGATTCTTGTAAATATTAGAAGTCAATTTTTTAAACAACCATATGGTGATCAAGGTTTAATTATTCATAGAACTACTTATTTTAAGAATAATGGTTTTAGTAAGATACCTTTAATGGAAGACATAGATTTTTTAAGGAGATTAAAAAATAAAAAAGATTTAAAACAATTAAATTTACCCATTTTTATAAGTTCAAGGAAATGGGAAAGAACTAATATTTTTCTTCAAGCGATTAAGAACTGGAACTTTAGAAGAAGATGGTTAAAAGGCGAATCGTTAAAATCTATATATTCTGACTACTACAAAAAATGATTAATTTGCATACCAAAAAGCACATTTAGAACCTCTTGGTTCTAATATCCAACCTTGTCTTTTATAAAATGAAACCACTTCAGCATCAGCAAAAAGGGTTACTTTAGAAATTCCAATATTTTTTAATTCTTTTAGGATAAATTTCATTAACTCTTTCCCCAATCCAAGGCCTTGATAGACAGGATTAATAGCCACATCCCAAACTGTTGCTTCTAGAATTCCATCGCCAGTGCATCTAGCAAATCCTACTAGTCTCGGGAATTTATCATCATGACGCCATAACCCAACCACCAAAATACTGAACTCCAAAGCTCTTTTCACTCTCCTTATAGGTCTTCTACTCCAACCAACAGTTTGCAAAAGTTGATCTAGTTCTATTAGATCTAAATCTTTATTTTTACTACATACAAATATTTCTTCTTTATTTGTTTGAGTAAACTCATAAGAATTTAATCCATAAAGATCTACCAACTCATCTCTTGAAATGCTGTTTGATTTTTTTATTAACGATCCTTGGTTTCTAAAAATCATTAAAAATTCGCGAATCCTTTTTGTTGAAGCTCAGAAAGCTGGAAATATAAACCCTTTTTCAGTCTCAATTCACTATGTGTTCCCTCTTCAACTAATGATCCTCCTTTTAAGACTAAAATCTTATCAGAACTTTCAATAGTTGCTAATCTGTGAGCTATTACTAATGCTGTTCTTTTTGACAGAATTCTCTCAAGATCTTTCTGCAAAGTAGCCTCTGTAGAGGGATCCATAAACGCTGTTGCTTCGTCCATTATTAAAACCACAGGATTTCTAATCGCTACTCGAGCTACCGAAAGAAGTTGTCTCTCTCCAGAAGAGAGATTCCCGCCTCTTTCTCTTAGTAAGGTGTTCAAACCTTCTGGTAATTTTTTCAACAAATTATCTAAACCTAATTCGTTACAAAGATTTTCTAATTCAAGATTGTCTAAATTAGAATTTAGTTTCAAGTTATCTGCGACGTTTCCACTAAAAATAAAGGTATCTTGCAAAACTACTCCCAACATATTTCTGAGAGTTGCAATAGGAATATCTTTTATATTTATATCATCGATTAAAATTTGGCCTGATTGAGGTTCATACAACCTACACAACAGCCTTATTATAGTAGTCTTACCTGAACCAGTTGGCCCTACAAAAGCTACATGCTCTCCTGGATTGATCATGAAAGATAAATTTTTTATGATATGCTCTCCTTCGTTGTAGAAAAAATTAACATTCTTGAACTCAATTTTGCCCTTAAATTTCTTTTTTACATTCTCAGCATTTTCTAAAAAATGTTTTGCGGAAATAGAGTCCTTAATCTGTATTTCTTCATCCAATAATTCATTTATTCTTTCTACAGCTGTTAAACCTCCTTGTATCTGAGTAAATCTTTCTGCAAGCTGCCTTAAAGGTTCAAAAAGTCTTTGGGAATACAAAATAAAAGTTGTTAATGTTCCTAAACCAATATTTCCAGAAGTAACAAGATATCCTCCAACTGCCAAAACCAAGGAAACTGCGGCAAGAGAAATCCATTCTATGAATGCTGAAATACTACTATCATAAAATATTGTTCCATTTACTGCTTTCTTATAAGCAACTCCAGTATTGGAAAATTTCTTGCTATTCAAAGCCTCTCTTCTGAACATTTGAACGACTTCTAAACCTTGAAGATTCTCTTGAAAATCAGAGTTGAGTTGAGATAATTCTTCCCTTACTCGATAATTGGCTCTTCTATAACGTTTTTGAAGCCAAATAATAAAATATGAAACTGGAATTTGAGTCAAAAGCAATAAAATGGCAAGTCCTCGATCAATTGACAACATTGTCAAAGAAATTACTATCAGACTGACGAAGTCAGCAATGACTCCAACTGCTCCACTACCAAAAACCTCGGATAAAGCATCAACATCATTTGTTAATCTCGTTAATAATTTTCCTACAGGCATTTTATCGTGATACTTAAGAGATAAAGATATAGAATGATCAAAAAGTTCTCTTCTTATTCTTGCTGTCAAACGTTGTCCCACTGCTTGGATATTGTAAGTTTGGTATCCTTGCAGAACTAATCTAAATAGAACAGTTATAAACAAAGTTAAGATTATGGCATTTATTGACTGCCCAAAAAAAGTTTTACTTAGCCAAACATCTGTACTTTCGTTTTTAAGAATCGTAATTGCTTGGCCTACCAATAATGGCTGAATAGCCCCTGAGAAAGACACAGGTAGCAAAACTATTAAGATTAAATAGATTGTTTTTTTATCTTTAGTTAAATATTTACCTAACTTTTTAATCCTTCTAAAATCTTTAAAAAACATTTAATTAATCTTCTATAAAGCATTATTTGATTCTATTGATAAAATCGTATCTCTGAGATAATTATCATCTAACCTCATTGATAAGGGATTTCCAATAAGTCTTGCAGTTGAGTAAAAAAGATCATCTATCTTAATTAAACCATTCTCTTTAAGTGTCTTTCCTGTTGCCACCAAATCAACTATTGCTTCTGCCATCCCTGTAATAGGACCAAGCTCTACAGATCCTGTCAAATGAACTATTTCTACAGGTATATTTAATTCATCAAAATAAGATCTTGCTGTTTTTGTAAATTTACTCGCGACTTTACAATTAGCGGGAAGATCAGTTGGTTTGGAATAATTACTATTTTTCCTAACTGCCAATGACATATGACAACCTCCAAATTCTAAATCGAGTAACTTTGCAACTTTTAATTCAGATTCCCGTAAAACATCATATCCAACGATCCCCAAATCAGCCTGGCCATAACTTACATAAACAGGAACATCTCCATTTCTTACTAATAAGGCTTTAGCACGTTTGCAACTTGATTCAAAGGTTAATGATCTATTTTTTTCGTCCAACGCATCAGAAAAATCTAATCCAGCTCTTTTAAAAGTAGAAATTGAATCTTTTAACAGAGCTCCTTTTGGTAAAGCTATAGTAAACATAGATCAATTTCTTCCAAGGATTCTTCATTCTAAGTTAACAATGGATTTTAATAAAGCTCGAAATATAATCGGACTCAGAGTTTTAAGTGATAACGTAATTTGGTTGTGGGTAAAAGATAAATCCGTAGTAGTTGTAGATCCATCTATTCACGAACCAGTAATTAAATATTTAGATGAAAATAATTTTCATTTAGAAGCTATTTTACAAACGCATCATCATTCAGATCATATTGGAGGGACGAAGCCTCTTATTGAAAAATGGCCAAATGTAAAGGTGATTGCTTCCTCAAAAGAAAAAAAGCGAATACCTTTTCAAAATGTATCTGTAGAGGATGGGGAAACTTTGAATATTTTAGGTGAAGAAGTAAAAGTAATTGAAGTATTAGGGCATACAAGGTCTCATATTGCCTTCTTTTTGAATGGAATAAATCCTGTTCTTTTTATTGGCGATACATTATTTTCTGGAGGATGCGGAAGAATTTTTGAAGGAACTTATCAACAAATGTATTCTTCACTGGAAAGAATCAAATCTTTACCAAAAAATACTCTCATATATTGTGCACATGAATATACTAAGGCAAATATATTGTGGGCATTGAATCTCAAGCCTAAAGATCAAGATATAAAAAATAAACTTTCGGAAGTTGAAAAAAAACTTTCTCTTAATGAATTGACAATTCCATTTTTACTTGATGAAGAGATGAAAATAAACCTTTTCTTAAGAGCAAAAAATATAGAAGAATTTACTTTTTTAAGAGCAAATAAAGATTTATGGGTTTAAATAGATAGGTATCTTCTTAAACAAATGTCTCCCAAGCAAGTAATTAAAACATCAAATGCTCCAGATCCAGTTGGCCCTTATAATCAAGCAATAAAAGCTGGGGATTTTATATATTGTTCTGGTCAAATTGCTATAGACCCAGCTTTAAATGAAATAACATGTTTAGGTGATATAGAGAAGGAAACTATTCAAGTTTTAAAAAATCTCGCAGAAGTTCTTAAAGCTGGTGGAGCCAAAATAGATGATGTAATAAAAACAACTATTTACTTAACAGACTTAAGTAATTTTCAAATTGTCAATAAAATATATAGTGATTTTTTTAATGTAGATAATCCTCCAGCAAGGGCCTGTGTTGAAGTTTCATCTCTACCAAAAGGAGTTTTAGTTGAAATAGATTGCATCGCATTTCTAGATTAATTTCTAATTATTGAGAAATTTGAAATATGAACCAATTGTGCACCATAGTTGTATAGATTATTAGTTGATAATTCATCTTTGTTCTATGTCAGCAGCAAAGCTTAATATAGATGAACTAGAAGCAGGTTATCCTTTATTTTGCAAAGCTCTTAGACTATTAATTTTAAAAGGAAACTCAGTTAAAGATATAGAAAAAACAGTGTGTTGGGGTCATCTTGAAACTTTAAATAGATGTCTACCTGGTAGATATAAAGCACCAACATATTTAATGGCTTTAATCAAAAGAGATATTGCAAAGCCAAATAATTATTAAAAAAAACTAATCTTCTAAATAAAATTTATCAATATCCATTGAAAAGTCTTTTTCTTTGTCGGATATTTCTTTATTGTCTAAAAATATTGAAAGACTTACAAAATTCTTTCCGAAGCTGATATTTGGATAGATATCCCTTTCCTTACATAATTTCTCAATTTCCCCCATAAATTTACTAATTTTTGAGTATTGATCAAATTCAAATCTTTTTTCAATCCTCAAAGGTGATTCTCTTTCTTTCCACATTACATTCTTTATTCAAGACTAATTACACTATACCTTCAACAAAGTTTCTCAATAAATTTTTGAAGATAAAATTTTTAGTCACTCTCCCAATAATCAATAATCCCGCCAATTGTTAAATCAGTTTGAACTTCTGGATTAGGGCATGCAAATCTAGCGGCAGAGCCACTAGCAGTAAAAACCCAGTTACCCTCTCTAGCTCCAACAGGATCAACAGCAACTAATTTCTTTCCTTTATTATTTTCTAAAATTCGTAAATTCATATGACCTAAGCCAGGGACTCTTTGAGTGCATACCATCCTTCCTAATACCTTCATAATTTCCACAATTTATATCCTCCCTTTTATGACTTGTTAGGATCCCAATGATCAATAATTCCAACAATCGTTAAATCGCTTGGATAAGATTTACTTCCCGCAGCTTCTCTAGCAGCTGAACTTCCAACACAAATAACCCAATCTCCTGGCTTACAGCCAACAGCATCAACTGCAACTTTATTAGAAGAACCATCTAATACAACCTGCAGATGTTTATGTTCAAACCCAGGAATCCTATTGGTAGAAACAAGTGGTTTTACAACCTTGCAAATTAACATAATTAGTGAGCCTCCTCTGTTTTTTTATCTAAAGACATTCCAATAATTTGGGCGGAATGAATGTTGTCCCTATCTCTAATAGTAGAGCAAGTATGTAACAAACCTTGATCAACTAAATTTTTATATCTAATTGATATCGCATTATTAACTCTTTCACAATCATTTATTGCCCTTTCTTTTGCGCCGGGTACTTTCCCAGAGTAATCAAATCTTATTACTACCGGAATAGGTAGATCTTGAGAAACATTTAATCCAGTAAAAATCTTTACTCCTACATCTAAATCTGGCGCCCCTTCTTCGACTGTATCTAAATGAGCAAAATAAGTTAAATTTCTGAGATGTACTTCTTTGAAACCTATACCTACTCCAATAAACCTCTCTGCATGTCCAATATCTTCATAAGAACCATTATGAAAACTCTTAACATAATCAATTTGAGAAATATTATTGACAATTAATTTATACGTAAATTTTTCCAGTCCACTGAGTTTATCTTTTGAAGATTGATTAGAAATTGTCTGGCAAATTTCTCTTTCCGCATCCTCTTTTGAAAAATTTATTGTTGAATTATAAATTTCTAATGTAGAAATATTTTTTTCTAAATCTATACCGCCATCGCGAGTTGATAAATGTATTTTTAATGAATCAGTGTCTGTATCAAGTCCAATTAACATTAAATCCACAGAAGCTCCGCAGCAAAAGCTATTCTCTACAGCCTCTTTGAAAGCATATAATTTATTTCTTCCTTCTGCTGCAGCTAACTCGTCATTACTCCCATGAGCTGCGCATCCTTGATGAAAAGGATCTACTGAACTAAAATGATAAGTTACAACTTTTAAGTACCTGGTATCTTTATGAGCTTCATTAGGAATATTCTCTCTATATCTTTTATGTTCAGTTTTTACCCATCGATTAACAGTATTTTCAATATCAAACAGTGCTCCAGCATGGGATCTTCTTCTTACTGAACTAAAAGGTATTCTCATCACATAAGCAACTGAATGAGCTAATCTTCCATCTGAACAAGGAGTTATATCAAGTAAATGTATTCCGCAATCTAAGAGAAATTTTTCAAAATCTTCCGCATCCCTACTTCCAGCAGCTCCTTCCAGTGGATCATTGTTAAAAAAATTGTCGCTAAGTTTCTCATGCTGTTTAAAAGCACACCATGCATATAAAGCTCTCATATCAAGAGGTTTAACCCAAGATTTATCTAATACATGGAGGGGTAAATCTATTCCCAAATTTTTTCTTGATATTTTCTGAGCCTTATTTATAAAATCTTCGTGATGTTGAATTCGAGCAATTTCCTTGAGAGTTGGAACAATTTCGTCAAAATCACTTTTTATTTTGCTTTCATACCTAAATAGATTTTCATTTTGAATATTGTTGGTTAATTTATGAGACTTTCCAGAATTTCGGAGATTATTTGATTCTTTAGTTTGAATATGGATATTTTCCGTAAAAGTTTTCATTGGAGCTGTTGGCCCCAATGTGAAGTTCTTGGCTTTAGCCAGTCCTCTTAAAGGCATTATTTACTTAACCTCTTGCACCACCTGAAAAGGTAACAAGTTGTCCTTCACGAGTATTCCCACTAGATCCAGTTATCAAGAAATCTGGTTTTTCTGTTTCATCATTTCTTTTAGCTTCCATTGGAGGCATTGCGCTCATGAAACCTGCTCTAGATGGATTTCTCTTTCTAGAAGATGCTCCTTCTGTACCTGTTACCTTATCACCGCGATCCCAATCATCACCAGTTACGTTTCCTACAGATTGTCCTTCACCAGTAATCCTAGATGCGACTCTTTTTTCTGGTGTCTTTGCAGCACGGTCTGCTTCTTCAATTTCCATTTTTTGCTTATAAGTAATATTTTTATTCGGTTCAAATCTAAATTTTTCAGTACCAGTGACCTTATCTACTGCCATATCAAAAGGTCCTGTTACCTTTGAACCATTTTCATATTCATTACCGGTAACACCTTGAGTATTTTTTTCAGAATATTTATCTCTTGATGGTGACTTGACAGAGAAGTCATTCCAAGAGTTACCTGCTGACTTTTCCGGATTCGCATAAGCAGTATCATGTGGAGGATTATCACAAGCTTGTGAGAACTGATCTCCACCAACATAAGGAGTTCCTGTTAAGTTTTTACAAGCACCTTTTTTAGCACCTGTCATTACTCCGCCAATTCCTGGTTGCTGTCCTGTAAGTCTGGCATTTGAATTATTTCCTGAATTAACTGTTGCTCGTGATTTCATATTTTCAGAAGTTTCATTATTACAATTCTCATTAATCTGATCTAAGCCTGCGTATGGTGTTCCCGTTAACACTTTGCATGAACCTGGTTCATCTCCAGTTACTATTTTTGATCTTCCTGTCATAGTCCCGCTTATTAAATTTGACTTTGAAGAAAGGCTTAAACCTACTTTTCTAGCTTCTGGTTTTGGTTTTGAACCGCAAAACTTCTCATATTGTTGAGATCCTATGTACTCATCACCAGTTACATTCTTGCAACTCCCATGTTCATTACCTGTCATATGGTCTGATCTACCTACCCCCGTACCAGTTACATTATTCCCATTAAGAGTGTTGTAACTGCCAACTTTTTCAAATGCTTTACCTTTTGGATTTGGCTCTGAGCCAAGATATTGATCTCCAGTTAACTGATGTCCAGAACCTGATTCATCTCCAGTAACCAGGGTTGATCTACCAGGAAGTGATCCAGATACTTTTAATCCTTCAGTTGTAGTACTATGTTTAACCTTTGAAGGGTTTTTGGGAACATCACCACAATATTTCTGTGATTGATTAGCAGATACATATTCAGTTCCTGTAAGGTTTTTACAAGTCCCAGGCTCATCGCCTGTGACCCTCTCAGATCTACCAACTTCATTTCCAGTTACTTTATTACCCGATGTTGTAGAGGTAATAGTAGATCTAAGTGGCTGTTTATAACTTGGTCTATCTTGACAAAATTGATCAACTACTTCTGATCCCATATATTGAGTACCAGTTACAGTCCTGCATGTACTTGCTTCATTACCTGTAGTTTTCACAGATCTATTAGCTTGTGTTCCAGTAACTATTTGACCTGAATCAGTTTCACTTTTACCAACTTTCCAGCTAGCATCTGCAATATTTTGTTTGGCTCCATTCTTATTTGGACCACATGGTCTACATTTACCATTACCTTTTTTACCTGTGGCACCAGTTTTACTTCTTAGCTCTCTCACTCTCTGAGAAATCTCTCTACTACTTAAATCTGGGTCTCCCCTTCTAGCTAAAGAAGCTGCACTGGTATTTTGTTTAGTTGCTGATTTACCATGCTTGGATTGAGCTTCTCTTCTAGCCAAAACAATATCTCTACTTGTATTAGTAATAGGCTTTCTCTTTTGTTTAATTCTTCTTTTAAGGTTTTGTTTTGGTGTTTGAATTTCTGTATTATGTGAGCTTTGAACTTCCTGATTTTTGCTTATGGAAGTTTTATCTGTGTTTACAGGACTTTCTTTTTTAACATCAGTACGAGTTCTATCGGATGAAGTTATTGCTGATTTCCCATGAGTAGACATTGCTTTTCTTCTCTCTATTACTAACTCTTTACTAGATAAAGTTGTTGAAGAAGACTTTCTACTTACCTGGGTTTTTGGGATATGTTTTGTAACTGGTTTAGTAATATTTTGATTATTTGAAGAAGACTGAGTACCAGAAATCTGTATATCTTGAGAAGATCGAACTCTATCTTTAGTAGTCGAAGAATAAGCAGCAGCTTTTTTACCGCTATCACTCATCGCCTTTCTTCTTTCTAATGCAATCTCTCTACTGGTTTTTTTTGACATAATCTTCAAATGTGAAACTCTTTTGAAAAAACTTTCTCCAAAAATATTTTTTGGAGAAAGATATTTACTACATAAAAGTAGATTTAACGTCCTTGGAAAACTACAAAAGCTGTTCCTTGGCTTTGAGTGTAAGCATCGTATCCGATGATTCTTACATGATGATCAGGGTATGCTCTATGACATGCCTCTAATTCACTTACAACCAAGTTAAGGTCTTTTTCCCCAAAGAATGGGAGCTTCCAATAAGACCAATAAGTTTGCATACTTCCACTAGGATGAACATGCTCAATAACAGGACTCCAGCCTTGAGCAATTATGTATGCAATTTGATCGTATATTTCCTCCTGGGTCATCGGTGGTAAGAAACCGAATGTTTCCAGGGTTGCAACTGTTTGATAGTCGCCTACTGTGCTCTGGAAAGGCATAATTAATTTAAATGTGAATGAAATTACTCGTAATAGAACGAGATTTGTAGAAGTTTGAGGAGAAGAATCTCCTCAATTTTGAAATCTGGTTTAACCTTGAACGTCTAGTTTGTCGACGGTATCAAATTCAAACTTAATTTCCTTCCAAGTTTCAAGAGCGATAGCTAATTCAGGACTGTGTTTAGCAGCTTCCATAAGAATGTCTCTACTCTCTTTTTCGATTTCGCGACCAGCATTACGTGCTTTTACGCAAGCTTCTAGAGCAACTCTGTTGGCTGCAGCTCCAGCAGCTGAACCCCATGGATGACCATGTGTTCCTCCACCAAACTGAAGACAAGAATCATCTCCAAAAATCGCTAGGAGTGCAGGCATATGCCATACGTGAATACCACCTGATGCGACAGCAAATACTCCTGGCATTGAACCCCAATCTTGATCAAAGAAGTTACCTCTTGATCTATCTTCGGGAACAAATGACTCTCTTAAGTTGTCAATGTAACCAAGAGTTGTTTGACGATCACCTTCTAGTTTTCCAACAACAGTTCCAGTATGTAGTTGATCGCCTCCGGAGAGTCTCAAACATTTTGCTAGAACCCTGAAATGGATACCGTGTTTTGGATGTCTATCAATAACAGCATGCATCGCTCTATGAATATGTAGAAGCATGCCATTTTTACGACACCAGTTTGCTAATCCAGTATTTGCAGTGAAACCGCCAGTTATATAATCATGCATGATGATTGGCATATCTAGCTCTTTTGCAAATTCAGCTCTTTCGTAAAGTTCTTCAGGAGTGTTGGCAGTACAGTTTAGGTAGTGACCCTTAACTTCGCCAGTTTCCTGCTGAGCAAGCTTAACTGCTTCTGCAACAAACTCAAATCTTTCTCTCCAACGTTGGAATGGCTGAGAGTTTATATTCTCGTCATCCTTCGTTAAATCGAGGCCACCTCTAAGGCACTCATATACAACTCGACCATAGTTTTTACCAGATAATCCTAATTTAGGTTTAATGGTACAACCAAGTAGAGGTCTTCCATACTTATTTAAACGATCTCTTTCAACTACGATTCCATTTGGTGGACCACCGCAAGTTTTGATGAAAGCGATTGGGAATCTAATATCTTCTAGACGTAGATGTCTTAGAGCTTTAAATCCAAAAACGTTTCCTACAAGAGATGTTAATACGTTTGTAATAGAACCTTCTTCAAAAAGATCTAAAGGATATGCAATAAAAGCATAAAAAGCTTCAGGGTCTCCAGGAACGTCTTCGATTCGATAACAACGTCCTTTATAAAATTCTAAATCTGTAAGTAACTCGGACCAAACTGTTGACCAAGTACCTGTTGAAGATTCAGCGGCAACAGCTGCTGCAACTTCTTCTCTGGGAACACCTTCTTGACCTGTACATTTGAAACAGGCTAGTAAATCGGTGTCTAGGGGTACATATTCTGGAGTCCAGTAGGTATCTCTGTACTCCTTTACCCCTGCGTCATACTTCTTACTCATAAGGATAAATTTAGGTCTGTGTAGGGAAAATAATTATTGTGCAAAATTTATAAATTTTGCTTTATTTATTAGTCCTTTTGACCAAGAAATTCACCGTTACCAAGAGCTGGTTCAACTTCT
>CACMCA010000005.1 GCA_902612005.1 uncultured Prochlorococcus sp.
GTAGCCTCATCTAATATTAATATTGGAGCATCCTTTAAGACAGCTCTAGCCAATGCGATTCTTTGGCGTTGACCTCCTGAGAGCCTTTGCCCTCTTTCTCCTACTATAGTTTTATAACCTTCTGGCAATTGTTCAATAAATTTATGAGCTTCCGCGATCTTTGAAGCTTTAATGATATCTTTAACATTTGGTTTGATTGAGCCATAAGCAATATTTTCTTGTACACTACCATGAAATAAATAAGTCTCTTGACTCACTAAAGAAATACACTTTCTTAAATCCCTCAAATTTATTTCTTTAATAGAAATGCCATTCAAGGTTATTGACCCATTATTACTATCGTAAATCCTAAGTAGAAGTTTTATTATTGTACTTTTTCCAGAACCTGTTAAACCAACAATTCCTAATGTTGAGTTATTTTCAATTTTGAAATTTATGTTTTTTAAAGTTAAATCTCGTCCAGGATAATTAAAATTTACATTATTAAAAATAATTTCTCCTTTGATATCTTTAGGTTCAATTTTTACTTTTCCATCTTTTATTTTTATAGGCGTATCTATGAGATCAATTACCCTATCTATTGAAGCCATAGATCTCTGAAAATCATCTAAAACATGCCCTAAAGTAGTTAAAGGCCATAATAGTCTTTGTGTAATAAAAACCAAAAAACTATAGGTTCCCACATCAAGTGTCTTATTCCAAGTTTGGAAACCTCCAATTAATAGAATCGCTATAAAAGCAAATAAGATTGCAAATCTTATAAGCGGGATAAAAGCAGAAGATAATTTTATGGCAGCCTTATTACTTCTTTGATATTCGAGACTTTCTTTATTTAATCTATTTAGTTCCCATTTTTCTTTAGTGAAACTTTTTATGGTTAGAATTCCACTTAAATTATTATTAAGTCTTGATGCCAACAATCCAGCTTTATTTCTAACATCTCTATATTTTGGAGCAAGCTTCCTTTGAAATTTAATTGATCCAAAAAATATGATTGGTATAGGAAAGAATGCAAATAAAGCGATTTTTGGGGCGACAAAAATCATAGTGCCCCCAATTATTAATACAGTTATAAATAACTGAATAATCTGATTAGCCCCTTGGTCTAGAAATCTCTCGAGTTGATTTATATCATCATTCAAAATAGATAATAGTCTTCCAGTATTATCATTTTCAAAAAAATCCATATCTAATTCTTGGATATGCTCATAAGCTTTAATTCTTAATTTATGCTGCGATACCTGAGCCAAATTTCTCCACAAAATCGAATATAAATATTCAAAGGAGGATTCACCAGACCAAACTACTCCTGAAGCAAATGCAAGAAAAATCAATTGTGCTGGAACTTCTTTTATCCCAAAACCAGCAATCCATGAATTCTGTTCCTTTACAACGATATCAACTGCAAGACCAATTATTACAGGGGGAGCTAAATCTAATATTTTATTAATTATGGAACTAAGAAAAGCAAAAAATAGTAACCTTCTTTCTTCAATGAGATTTAAATAAAGTCTAATTATTGGATTTTGATTGTTTTTAGACCTCATAAAATAATAATTAAATTTTTCTATTATGATTTAAATTTTCTTTAGTTTCTAATTTACATTTTGTTTTTGCATCTTGATGACTTGAAGTTTGTGTAAATTCTGAGTAGTAACAATCACAAGTTTCATTAGCAATTTCTTCACTATATACCATATCTGCTTTCAACATCTCCTCTTTGACACTCTCAAGACAAAATAATTTTATGATTGAATTGTGTTTCGTTTGAGCTAGATAATAACTATTAAAAGAGTTGAATAGGATTATCAGATTCACAAAAATAAAGAATTTACATTTGCTAACTTTCATTCACTATACCTAGTTTCTGAATTTAATTTTTTTTAATTTATTTTTTGTTTCTCTATGCAGATCTCTGGGTAAATCTACTAAGCAGTAATCATTAAAAATCTGTATTTTGCCTATGGATCTACCATTTATATTAGTTGAATTACAGATTGAGGATATAATATTTGCAACTCTAACCCCATCAAATTTACCAAAGTTAAATTTGTAGGTTTCAAAAGAATCATTTTGATAATTATTTCTTCTATTTGAATTTCTCATACGAGTATTACTATTTCTATTTGATCTATTTCGATCAGTATTATTTTGTTTATGAATCCAAGAATCATCTTCATTAACAAAAAATGATTTATTACCTATTACTAAATTAATCGCCGCCATTGCAATATTTGAATCGTCCATAGAGTATTTTTCTTTTAAATTATCTAGTACATCAATAATCAAAGCTTTATTTTCTTCATTTTCATCTTTAGCTAAAGAACTAACATTAACATTCTCTATAAGTTTCTCCATCCTTTTTTCATTTATTATTTTATTACTTGGTATATTAATTTCTTCAATCTTGGTTCTTATTGAGTTCTCTAAGTTTCTTAGAAAATGTTTTTCTCTTTGATTAACAAATAAAATTGCTTCTCCTGATCTACCTGCCCTTCCAGTTCTTCCAATTCTATGAGTATATGTTTCCTTATCAAAAGGAAAATCGTAGTTAACAACAAGTTTTATCCTCTCAACATCTAATCCTCTAGCTGCGACATCAGTCGCAACAAGGATATTAATAAATCCTTTTTTTAATCTATCTACAGTATTTTCTCTTTGATTTTGAGGTATATCTCCATTAAGTACTGCCACAGTATGACCTGAATTCTCTAAAGCTTCAGCTATTGAAGTAGTAAGTAGTTTTGTCCTCACAAAAATTATTACTCCCTCGTTATTAAGTTCTAATATTCTTTTTAATGCATCTAACTTATGATGCCTTTGTACATATAGAAATTTTTGCGAAATTAATTGAGTTTCTTTTTTGACACTTTTAATTAATATTTCGGCGGGATCATTTAGATATTTTTTTGCTATATTCCTTATCTCACTAGGCATTGTTGCTGAAAACAATACCATCTGCTTATTATCTGGGAGTTGATCTATTATCCATTCAATATCTTCAAGAAAACCCATATTTAACATTTCATCTGCCTCATCTAAAACAAGACAATTTATATCTTTGATTTTAAAAGTTCCCTGCCTGATATGATCCATTATTCGGCCAGGGGTCCCAACTACTACGTCAACTTTTCTTTTCAATACAGATATTTGATTTCGATAATCGGTACCGCCATATATTGCAACCGTCTTAAAATTACTAGATTCAGAACTATAACTTTTAAAAGATTCTGCCACTTGAGTTGCTAATTCTCTTGTAGGAGTCATAACTAAAACTTTGGCATTTAATTCTTTATTATCAGCAAGTTTTTCTATTAATGGTAGTGCGAAAGCTGCAGTCTTTCCCGTTCCTGTTTGTGCTTGGCCTAGTAAATCTCTGCCTAACATTAGTTCCGGAATTGCAGCTTTTTGGATGGGAGTTGGGTTTATATATCCTTTATTTCTTAACGAATTTAATATCGATTGATTAAACCCAAAATCGCGAAATCCATTCTCATAATAATTTCTTTTCGATACTTCCAATGATTGAGATTCAATGTCTTTTTTGTTCTCTAACTTCTTTAACTCCTGGAGGGAAGTATCTTCATTCTGAGTTTTTTCCTGCTCACTATCAAGGGAGTTAATATCTTTTTTTAAAGCCATTTAAAATGCCTAATAATCTTCTGATTAGGCATTCAACAAATATCTAAATTGACTTGAATTGTTGACTAGCCTTACAGAGCCGAATTATTAATCTAACATCTTGGGGTTAAGATCTTACTAATTTCTCAAAAATAAGATTTAATTTAAATAATATATATCTAGAAATTTTTTCGCCCTTGTAACAGCAGTATAAAATAACCTTCTTTCAAAATTATCTCTGCAAAAGATATTTTCACTTTCTTTTTTTTCTTTTAGAGCATATTGATTTCTTCTATATTTTTGTGACCACAAAATGCTTACTTTCTCAGATTCACTTCCTTGAGATTTATGAATAGTAATGGCTATTGCTGGGACAACATTTTCTAAATTAGATGGATCAATTAATGAGATAATTTCTTCGTTATTATCATTAAATTTTCTAAAAAGATATTTTCTTTTATTTTTTAAACCTATAGTTACTCCAATATCCCCATTTGACAATCCAATTTCATTATTATTTTTAGTACACATTATGGGAACACCCTCGTTTAGATTTTTAAGGTCATATGGTTTCTTTTGACCAAAAATAATTTCATTCAAATATTCAACACTCCATATTCCAGAATTTTTTTCACATAAAATCAAGTGGCTTTGTAAATCCAGGAATATCTTGTCTACTAAATCTTTTTCATTAAGCAATAAATTATCAATACCCTCATCAAATATATATTTTTTTTTACTTAAATTTGAAGTTGAAAGATTTAACTTATTTAGATGACTTGTAATCGAAACAAATAGCTCTTTTGGAATATCTTTTTCTCTACTTTTTGAAATAGTAACTTCTTTTGAATTGTTATTTTTTTCTAATTCTTTTATCTTTTGATTTAGTAAAGAATAATCTTTATTAAATATTAAACTACTAATTAATGCTATATCTCCAAAATTTCTATAAGTTTTTTCTAAATTTACTACAGAAGGTTTAATTGAACTATTTTCACCATATTCAAACAAATAATTCCAGATAGAACAGTTATTAACTGGAGACAATTGGTTTTTATCTCCAACTAAAATAATTTTACAGTCCTTTGCTAATAAACTTAAAACTGATTCAATCAAATCGATATTAACCATTGACATTTCATCAATTATGAAAATATCAAGTTCTTTTAGTTTAAATTTCAAATTAAGAGATTTATTTTGATAATTTAAAATCCATCTATGTAAGGTTTGAAATTCTATTTGGTCTAGAAATTTGCTAAATGAAATATTTTTTTTATCATTAAGAGCTTCTTTTAGACGAGCTGTAGCTTTACCAGTTGGAGCAGAGAAACCAATATTTAAAAAGTTATCAATTCGAAGGAGTTCTAGTATTAAATTTATTATTAAAGTGGTTTTCCCAGTACCAGGTCCTCCTTGGATGAAAACTAAGTTTGAATATTTAAATATATTTTTAATTTGATCAATTTTATTATGATCTTCATAAATTATCGAGTTCATTAAATTATCGTTATCTATTTTTTTTAAAAATAAATTCATAACTCTTTCTATCTTTTCTGACCATTTTAATAGGGATAATTTTCTATTTATTAATACGAATGGAGAATTAAGGGAACCTATCAAGCCTATATTTTTTAGAACATCTATATGTTTATTAGGCCAGCCATCTTCTAATAATTCAAAGATTATTAAACTATTATCTACATCAATAATTGTTTCACCATTTTTTTCAAACTCTAATAAGATTCTTATTGCATCTTTTACGAAATTTCCATATTTTTTTTCATTGAATTTGAAAATACCTAAGATTAAATTAAATATATGATCATATTGGAACTTTTCAATATCCGTATTAGTTTTAGGCATTCTAAAAAAGGTTATCTAAATAATTAATTCTCTTTAAAGGTGCTTTTCCAATAAAAATACCTGGAGATATATCTTTCAACTTAGATTTTTCAAATAATTCAAAATCTGGCAATCCCTTTAGAAACAAATAAATATATCCTCCCAGATGTTTATGTGGTTGATAATTTTTAAGTCGCCAATTTAATAATCTATGCAATGCTAATAGATAAAGATGAGATTGCAATGGATAATGATGTTTAATCATTTCATTTCTCATATTTTCATAGTTATAGTTTCTTGGTAAACAATCACTATTATCACTTCCAGAAATCAAATTACTTTTCCAATCAATTACCCACCATTTACTATCTTCTAATTTATTACCTACAGGGAAAATACAATCAATACATCCTGAATGAAACCCTTTATTCATAATAGGAAGATCACTTATTTTTTTTGCATAGTCTCCACCAAATTCATATTCCTCATCCAATAGAAAGCATTTTGATATATCATTAGAATTAATATTTCTACCTTCATAAGATAGAGTTAAATCATATTTAAGCTCCTTAATTAAGTATTGATTTGGAATATCAACTAGTTTCTTGTTTTGTAATTCACTTCCTAAAGATAAATTTATAATTCTCAAAATCGCATCTTTTACTTTAAAAGTAAAAGAAGTATCGATTTGATGAAAGTTTAACTCCTCAATAATTAAATCAATTAATTCTTGATTATTATCGTTTCTGAATTCAAATCTTTCTATTATTTTGTGTAGGCAAGTCCCAGCGATAGTTCCTTTTGGAAATTCACTTAAGGGATTTGGATAAGAAAAATAATTAGGATAATTTTTTGCTTTCCTAAGATTAGAATCTTTGATAATTGATATATTATCTTCATAATCCTTATATTGATTAATAACTGTATCTATATTTTTATCCTTACGTATCCAAGAAGAATAACTTGAATAAGAAATAAATTGATTAGAATTGAACTCCTTAGATATTTTTTTATTAAAGTTATAGATTTTCCAAAGATTATTATTTAATATATTGGTTTGGGACTTAGAAATAATTTCTTTTATTTTCTCTTTTTCTATCCTGTCTTCAAAAGTAGTCTTATGAATATTAATATTTTCCAAATTATTAAGTAAATCATTATTTAAAATATTATTTGTATCTTCTAAATCATTAAAAACTATAAGTTTATATTTGCTTCTTGTAAGTGCTACATAAATTAACCTCTCACTCTCTTTAAATAAATCTTCTTCTTCTATTAATTTTAATTTTTCGACCTTCGCGTAATTATTAGAAATATTAATGTATATGTTTCTATCAATATTTGATTTCCAAATAGGTCCTTTTATTTTATTTGACTTATTTGAAATAATTGAGAGATATGGACATAGGACCATTTCAAATTCTAGACCCTTACTGCTATGAATAGTAGAGAGATTTAATCCATTTTGAAGATTATAATCTTTCGTTAAAAAATCTTCTCCGGTACAAATTCTTAAAATATGATCTAACTGATTTTTATACCAGTTGAAAACTTTATTGAGATTAAAATCATTATTCATTAACTCTATTTCAACAATTTCTGAAAGTTGAAATAAATTTGAATTTAAATCTAAATCTTGAATAATCGATGATGACTTGTAATTTATAAGGAGTTCATTAACAATATTTAAAAAACCTTTTTCTCTAAGTTCCTTGGACCAAGTAACGCATTTATTAATTAAAATTTGTAAATTATTACTAATTCCCTCATTAATTCCATCATCAAGTAATTCTTCTAATTCTATCTCTATAAACTTTGAAGCAGCAAGCAAATTTATATTTTTTAAAAACCTAGGATTTAATAAACATTTAATGAATAAAAATAGTAAAGAACTTGCTTCTGTATCAAAAATATTTTGTTTATTTTGAATTTTGCATGGGAGGTTAAACTGATTTAATTTTTTTTTAAGATTTAAGCATTGCGAATTATTTAATGTAAGAATCGCAATTTTATTAATATCAATTTCTTTATTATTTAGAATAAAATTAACTATGTAATGAGTTACAAGATCGTCTATATCAGTTTCTTTTTTTGAAAATTCTACAATTTCAAATACATCCTTATATTTTAATTGAGAGTTAATATTTTCATTAATTCTGGATGTTAATTTACGATAGTTAAGTTTTGATTTTTTAAGTCCATTCTTATAAAGTTTATTAAGAACATCGATTAAATTTTTTGAGGATCTATAGTTATCTGTAAGACTTAAAACTTCAATAGCATTAGATTTAGCATCTAAGTAAGTTTCAATATCTCCACCTCTAAATTTATAAATCGCTTGTTTTGGATCACCTACACAAAGTAAAAAATGATTTTTATTATTAAAGAACTTTTTTATTAAATTCCACTGACTATTATCTGTATCTTGAAACTCATCTACTAAGACACATTTAAATCTTTTTTGAATTTTAGATAGAGTAATACTATTAGTAATATCTGAATCAAGAAATGTATTTTCTATTGTCTTTATAAGATCATTGAAGTTGAAAATAGAAAAACTTTTCTTTAATTCAATTAATTTTATATAAGCTAATTGGGTAAATATTCTTACAAATTCCGTATAGAAACCTTCTTTTATTTTATAAATTTTATCTTGTAATAAATTAAATTTGGTAAAATCTAGTTTTATATTATGTTTATTAATTTCTTTAGAAATATTTTCATTGTAAAAATATTTAGATAAAAGGTCATCTTTAGAAATATGATAGATAAAATCAATCACATTATTCGGATTAAGCCTTTTGTTAATTTCTTCAATCCAACAAGTTATTTGATTAAACTTATCATTTCTTGGTTTTGCAGCATATATTTGACTTTTACCACCACTCTCCTTAATTAATTTTCCCAACTCAATGAGTTGCAAATATAACTCCTTACCTTTCTTATTCCATTCAATACAAAACTCGTTCCAATTTAAATAAAAAAATTCATTAAAATAATCACTTAAATCAATAATCTTATATTTATTATTGATTCGAAATTTATAGATATTTTCTTGATCTATATTTTTTAAAATTTCTACAAAAAATGACTTATTGATCCTACTTCCAAATCTAGAACTTATTTTTTTTTTGTTGACTGCTGAAATAATCTCATGATTAAGATTCAGAAAATCATCAATCCACAAATTATCTATTACGTCTTTATATAAATTATCTATATTATTCTCAATGTATGGATCTTGAGTTACACCTATTTCAATACTATATTCTTCAATAATATTATTGCAAAAAGAATGGAATGTAGTTACTTGTAAATTATAAATTTCATTAACAAAATTATCAATTTCAGATATAATTTTTTTCTTAGATTTTTCCTTCTCCTTAAATTTTAGATACCAATCCTTAAGGGTATTATCTATGTTACTTTCATTATGATTTAGCAAATATAGTTTTAAATCCTTAAATCTCAAAAGTATTTTATCTCGTAATTCAGAACACGTATTTTTTGTAAAACTTAATAAGAGTATCTCACTTGGTTTGATTTTTTTCTCCAAAACATTTCTTAAAACCAGGTGAGCCAAAGTGAAACTTTTTCCAGTTCCTGCACTTGCTTCTACTAATCTAAATTTGTTGTCTAAATTAATTTGATTAATATCCATATCTTTATTGATTAATATTTGACCTCATTTTTATAAAGTAAGTAATTCTTAAATATATTGTTTAAATAATGCTCTTCTAAAGCAATCTTAAATTTAATTATTAAACCCAGACTTATCAATAAAAATAAATAATAAATAGATAGCTTTGTTACAAAAACTCCAAACGAAATAAATATTAAAGAATAGTACATAGGATGACGCATAAATCTATAAATACCTGTAGTTACAAGATTGCTATTTTTTATAGGTCTTGGGAAAGGGGATAAATTTCTACCTAAGTCTTTAATTGCAACTAACAATATTATTAAAGCGATTATGATAATTAAAAACCCAACTAAATAAGATAAAGTACTAACTTGAATTATTTGTTTTTTTGGAATAAATTCCCATTGAAAAAAATGGAGACTAATAATAAAGAACTGTAAAAAGACAAGGATTATTTCATAAGCAGCTTTTAAAAATATTTTTAACTGAAATTTAGTCATTATTTATTTATTTAATGCACTAATAAGAGGACCATATAATCTGAACGTTAATTTATCAAAATTATTATTTTCCAAAAAGAAATCTGGTTCTTTTTCATTTCCAAAACATAATTTCATTTCGATAGTATCTCTTTCTCCTTTAGAAAAAGATTTATTGCCAATCCATCTATCCGTAAAAGCTTTTTTCTCATTTTTTGATTTTATTTTTGCTTCAATATATTTATAAGCACTTTCTGGAGGGAGAGGAAAACATTTTTCAGAATAATTTTTAAAAATATTTATGTATTCCTCCAAAATTAAATTTGCCTCAATTACTCCGGGTGATTGAATAATTTGCGATTTATAATAATTTTCTGTTCTAAAAATTATTTTAGTCTTTTTAATATTCTTTTTTAATGAAGTAATGAAGAGTAATTTTATCCAAGCCTCTTTCAAACGAATTAAACTTAGTTTCGAATGAATTAATTCAATAACGGTATCATCTGAGATGAAATATTCTTCTTTATTTGCATTTGATTTAAGATATATTCTATTAATCTTATTATGTTGACTCAAACTTATACATAGACTTTCTAATAAATCCTTAATTTCTTTTTCTTTTATAAACGTACTATTTTTGGGCATAATAATACCATTTTCAACCAATTTAGAATTGATATTCAAATTTTTTATATCATCAAGAACATTATGATTATCAATCTCTAATTCCTGGATTATTTTTGTAATTAGTTGCGTCTTCTGCAAATTACTTACATACTCCTCATCTGGATGATGATTAAATATTTCCTTGGGAGAAATATTTTTTTTGTTTAACCAATATTTTTGTGGAGTCTTGAACCAAAAAATCAGTTCTGATAATTTATAGTTTTTAACATCAAATTTTTTTTCATTCCAATCTATATCTTCTACTAAAGAATAATTACTTTCAATTATCTCAGAACTATCAAGATTAACTATTTCTTTTTTATTTAAATCAGAATATTTAATTATTAGTTCTCTTTGAGATTGGTTAAAGAAACCATCAAAAAAAGAAATTAACTCTTTTATAGGAAAAGAAACATCTAATTTTTTATTGTTTTTGTCATTCTTTACCCAAGAAACTATAAATTTATCTCTACAGGAAATTAATAACTCAAGAAATGAATATTTCTCCCTTTCAAGAACTGATGGATCGCCAAGGTAATATTTATTATTTAACAAATTAATACTTTCATTCTTTGATAATTTTGGATAATAAACACTGTTCATGTCTATAAGGAAGATAACCTTGTGTGGAATATGCCTTGAATTTTCAATATCACTTACAAGGATCTTGTTGATACGTAATTTGCTTTGAGATTTAGCTTCATTTATGCAAGAAATTAATATCTCTCTAAAAACATTTAACAAAATAAGATCATCTTGTATTAAGGGTATTGCGTGATTATCAAGAATTCTATTTATTTCACTTATTTCTAAATTAAAATTCGCATTAGAATGAGCAATACTTTTTAATATAAACTTTATCTTTTCAACCCAACTTGAGTAAGAAAAAGATCCTCTTAGCAAATTAATATATTTTTTAAAATCAAGTAATAATTTAACCCATTTATTCAAATCCAAACTTATATTTTTTAAGCTAAAAGGTTTTAAATTAAAAGTACCTAAATTAACTTCTTTTTCATAAATTAAGCCTAAAGTAATTCTATTTATACACCACTCTAGAGTATTTTTTTCTTCGCCTAATCTTTCATTAGCATCTAATCCCCAATGAAAACCAACTTGTGTAAGTAAGAAAATAATTTCATCCTTCTCAGTAATATCAAAATCAAAAATATTCTGAGTTACTTTTTTTGAAAGAAAATAATCTATTTTTTCAAGTGTAATTTTCTCATTTGCTAATTCAGTGATGTCAGTTAAAAATTTATAAATATCTGGAGAATCATAATTATCATCATCTGTAAAAAAATAAGGTATCTTATCACCATTAATTAATTCATTATTAAAGATATACTTTAGATAAGGCTTGATTTGATTAGTTTGTGGAGATAAAACAGCAATATCACTATATTTAATATTCTCGCAGGAATTTATTATTTCTATAATTTTATTTCTTATATATTCTAATTGACTATTCTGATTAACATGCTCACAAAGTAATATTGAATCATCCCTTTCATTTACTATAAAATCATTGCTATTATTATCAATTAGTCTTTTTTGTATTTGATTAAGAAGAGGAATATCTTTCTTCTCATAAAAATTAATTGTTGGATCAACATATATTAAATTATTATTTAAATTTATACCTTCTTTATAAATATTTTCCTCAATTAATTTCTGAAAGTTTGCTCCAAATTTACCAAATATTTTCTCTATATTTGTATTTTTTAAATTCAATTTACTTTCAAAATCATCAAATTCCAACTCACCTTCAAGACAGTTAATTCTATTCCAAAAATCATCTCCTGCAGATAATAAATATAAATTTACCTTTGTAAATTTTGAAAGTTCTGAATAAAAATTAATATGTAGTTTAGATAAGTTATTATCTGAAATAATATAAATTTGCTTTGGTACTTTAATTTGAAAGTTTTTAACTTTTGTTAAATGCTTTATTAATTTAATCATGTATAAACAAGAGGGCTTTTCAGATATCTTTTTCTCTAATAATTTGTATAAAATAGGTTGCCAAAATTGATCTGAATTTAAATTCATAAATAGATTACTTGAATTAATTTCATATTTATTCCATTCAGCAATCATTTCGGGTCTAAAAATTAGATAATTAATGAAATTATTCGTGATCTTTTTTGTGAGGTTATATAGGTCTCCATCAATTGTTTTTTCATTATCCAAATATTTATTGATCCAAATTTTAAGCGGAAATGATTCTTTAAAGCTATTTAATTCTTCTAATGAATCAATAATGCCCCATTTAATTGACTCAAAATTCCATAAACTCATATCAATTCCGGGGAAAAAATTTGTTAATAATGATTCGGTGTAACTTGATATTGTCTTAAATTCATAAAGAGCACTTATTTTATTTTTTATAGTTATTTGTTCTCTTAACCACTTGCCCAAAAAATAATTAGGAACAGCAATTTCTAAATTATCTATCATGAGAGGAGGACATATTTTTAGTTCTTCTGCCAACAGCTCACTAATTACCTCAATTTTGTTTGACTTATATAAATTAAGCAATTTAATGGTTAGTTATATTCCTCAACTTTAAATGGATCAGTTATTTCTGCATTAGGAAATTCGAATTCCCCAACAGCAACAAACTCCAAACGCAGCTTTAAGAAAGTTATAAATTTTTTATCCGTCGATAAAATAGCTGCGGGGGGTGATGGAATCTTTGCTTTTAGATCAACAAATTGGGTGGTTTGCAAAAATGATGGATTTTTTAAAAGCCAAAAATCTATTTCTTTATTATTTTCTTTATAGTTCCTCACCCTCTCTTTCAAAATCTCCTCAATTGGTTCTTCAACAGTTAAAAACTTTTCACTTGCCGCTACGAAAAAATATTTTGTCATTTTGAAATTTAACTTGATGTAATAAGGGACTTCATTTCACGTACAGACTCTTCTAATCCTATAGCTAAAGCCCTTGCAACAATACTATGCCCTATGTTTAACTCGTTAATATTGTTAATTGATGCAATTTTTTTAACATTAGTGTAGTTAAGGCCATGCCCAGCATTAACAACTAATCCAAGGTCATTTGCAAAATGTGTAGACTCTATAATCCTTTGGAGCTCTTTATTCTTTTCAGAGCCTGATAGTTCAGCATATTTTCCAGTATGTAATTCTATAATATCAAACCCTATGTTTTTGGAATAATTTATCTGTTCACCATCAGGATCAATAAAGGCGCTAACTTCTATATTTGAATCCTTTAAATTCCTAACAAAATTTTTAAGGTATTGCACATTACTTTTTAAATCCAACCCTCCTTCAGTCGTAACTTCCTCTCTTTTCTCGGGTACAAGCGTTACATAATCCGGAAGAGTTTTTTTGGCAATTTCTAACATTTCATCTGTGGCAGCCATCTCTAAATTGAGTTTTGTTTTTATAGTCTCTTTCAGAAGAAATACGTCTCTATCTTGTATATGTCTTCTATCTTCTCTTAGATGCACTGTTATTGAGTCTGCTCCTCCTAATTCAGCTAAAAAAGCAAATTGCACAGGGTCAGGCTCGACTGTTTTCCTTGCTTGCCTTACATTTGCAATATGATCAATGTTTACTCCTAAAGTAGCCATAATTTTGAAAATCTTATTTTCTAGACAATCTAGTAACCGCCCAATAATAGCTAATAAAAAAAGGCAAACACTTAAATTATTAATATATGATAAATAGAACTTGAAGAAACATCCCTTAAATATTTGGCATAAAATCAACCCTCTATTGGGATTTATTGCGATGTTCGTTACTCAGGACGTTGTTTTAAGGTTCTTTTTTAGAAAAAAGAAAATATTAAAAAATGGTTTTTCGATTCCCATAAATTCCTCTATCATTTTGGCTCCAACCCACAGATCAAGATGGGACGGCTTAATACTCACAATGGCAATGGGTAGAAGGGTAACAAAAAAGGATTGTAGATTTATGGTTACTAAATCCGAAATGAGAGGAATACAAGGTTGGTTTTTAAAAAGACTTGGATGTTTTTCAATAAATCAATTATCGCCATCTCTCTCAGCATTAAGATATGCAATTGATCTTATAGAAAAAGGCGAACAACTAGTTGTTTTCCCTGAAGGAAAGATTAATAAATATGGGAAAAAATTAGTTCTCAAAGAAGGACTTTATAGATTAGCTAGATTAGCCTCAAAAAAAACAAACTCCATTGTTGTTGTTCCAATTGGAATTGCATATAGCAAAGTACCTCCAAACTTTAGGGGCGAATTTTGTTTATCCTTTGGAAAACCAATAGCAATAAATAATTACTCAAACTTCAATATCAAGGATTTTAATATATTTCTAAATGAAAAAATGAACCTAGAGGAAGAAAAAGCATTAAAATATGTAGGTAGATGAATCTGTAATAAGTTACTATAAATTTTAATAATGAAATAAGAAAATGAAATTCTTAAAATTAATCCCTATATTAATTATATTTTTTGGAAATATTTCTTACAAAAATGAAGTTCATGCAGAAATAAAGAATACAGAAGATTTCAGAGTTCTATCAAGTAAGAGTAAAAAACTTTCAATTTCAAACGTAGAATATTTCATAAAACAAGGTGATGATTATATTAAAAACGGGGATTTTGAAAAAGCTAAGAATTCTTATTTAGATGCTAGAAAATTAGCAAAGCAACTCGCGTCTTTTTATTCTGATCTAAATTCATCTTTCAAAGGACTTGATGCAAGAATACCTAATGAAATGCAAAGAAAAGGTAAGCAAACATTACAAATTTTGGCAGAATCAAATGAGAGATTAGCCTCTTTATATATAAAAACTGAAAAGCCTGAGGTTGCAGTACCCTTACTTGTTGAAACAATTAGAATAATGTCACCTAATAGCCCTGAAGGTAAAGAAGCTTATGAAAGATTGATTCAACTAGGATTTGTTGAGACAAAATACAAGGGTTAATTAAAATTAGTTATGATTACTAAAGCAGAAGTCATCAATTTAATCACTAAAAAAATTCCAAGTTCCCAAGTTTTTGTTGAAAACCTCAAGGGAAATGATCATTTGCAAGTAACTGTAATTGCATCTGAGTTCAATGGATTATCATTAGTTAGACAACACCAGCTAGTCTATTCTGCTTTGAAGGAAGAATTAGCTTCAGAGGCTATCCATGCACTGGCATTAAAAACAGAAACTCCAAATTGAATTATGGACAACCTAACAAAAGATAAAATACAAAAAATGATTGACGCTAATCCAGTAATGGTTTTCATGAAAGGGACAAAAATAATGCCTCAATGCGGTTTTTCCAACAATGTAGTTCAAATACTTAATTCCTTAGGAGTAGAATTTAGTACGTTTGATGTTTTAAGCGATTACGCAATAAGAGAAGGTATCAAAGAATATTCAGATTGGCCAACAATTCCTCAAGTTTATTTAAAAGGAGAATTTCTTGGTGGATCAGACATTCTTATCGAGATGTACAACTCAGGATCTCTTAAAGAAAAAATAGAAATTGAATTAGCGTCTTAAGACAAATAGTAAGTATAAATACTGAATTGATTAATAAAAATTAATATTTTAAATCCTTTTTTTATCAAAAAAACCTTTATTTCCATCTCCATTTGGATCAATAAAACTTGACGGATCAAGAATCCATCTTTCAATTAATTTTTCTAATTTCTCTTGATCCTTTTGCTCTAAACTACTGCAATTCCTTAAGGCTTGGAGATAGCCATCACTATATAATTTAAGATCAGATGGCGTATGGAAACGAGTAACTAAGTCCTGGCAACTATCGCAAATTGATTGAAAGTGACGAATTGCTTTAGGATTTTCAAAAGATGTCATAATTCGATAGATTCTGATTTTTATTTAGCATTTGTTATACCTTATTAAGGATGATTAAAAATTGCCTGGCCAAACAGTAATTAAGAATGCAATCAACTGAGCAAATCTTAGCTTCAACTCCTGGCAGTTCACAATTGCCTCAGAGCTCTCAAACTCCCTCTAGAGTTCTAGTTGTTGAACCTCACCCCACACTTAGAACGGTCCTTGTGCAAAGACTTCGCCAAGATGGCCATTTAGCTGCGGCAGTAGGAACAGCTGCAGAAGCTATTGACTTATGCAGAGAACAATCACCTGACCTATTAGTCAGCGCAGAAATACTTGAGCAGAATACTGCAATGAGACTAGCCCAACAATTGGGTTCCTCTGTCATAGTTTTAACCGCAAGATCAGGTGTTGAAGCACTAGTAAATTTATTTGATGAGGGGGCAGATGATGTTCTTAGGAAACCTTTTGGCCTCGAAGAGCTTGCAGCACGATGTAGAACACTTTTAAAAAGGGGGAGGATAGGATTACAAGAAAAAGTTGAAGTTGGACCTCTAGAGGTTCATCTTCTTTTAAGGCAAGTTACTCTTAGCGAAAAGCCCGTGGAATTAAGTCCTAGGGAGTTTGCACTGCTTTGTGCCCTTTTAATGCCACCTGGGATGGTTAGGAGTCGTCAAGAGCTCTTAAGGATGGCCTGGCCGCCCTTCAGTGGAGGCCCAAGGTCTGTTGATACTCAGGTGTTAACTTTGAGGAGAAAGCTAGAACAGGCTGGATTGGGAGAAGGTGGGGGAATAACCACTGTTAGACAACAAGGTTATCGATTCAGTATCGATAATATTTAACTTAGAAAAGCAAAAAGTTCACCAACAATCATTAAAACTGATAGTAATGTTAGTAATTTATATGTCCATAAAGGTGATATGTAAGAAATTTCATTAATAGAAATCCCAGTATTACTGGAAACAATCAATAAAAATTTTTCAAAGTTTTCCACTCTTTGTGGGACAAGAAAATTATCACCTTGAAAAGTATTAAAGTAATAGACTTTACTACCCTGACTGGTTGGCAAAGATTTGATTAATTTAATATCTTTCCAAGAAATCTCCCAATTTTTTTTTCCTAAGGATTTAGAAATAAAGCTACTTTTATATGAAATTTTATTACTGCAAGTTTCGACATAATCACTAGTGATATTGATTATCAAATAAAGTCCCAAGGCAAAAATTATTATAGAGGGGATTTTTAATTTTTCGATTGAAATAAATGGTAAAGGAATTGTAAGCGCTAAATAAAGAGAAATTAACGAACTTTTCACAATAAGAAGAGTTTTAAATTTTTCTATCATTTCAGAAGAATACTTTTAATCGGGCAATTTAAAATTGTTTATGTTTAACTTCGCACCTATTTTGTGAGCGCATGCGTATCCACTAAAAGCAACTGCATTTAAGCCTTGGCCAGGGAAGCATGAGTCCCCTACACAATAAAGGTTTTGAATTTTTGTAGTATTGAAAGGCATTGGCAAAAGTCCAAGCAACTTTTTACTAGGAATTGGCCCATAACTACCTTCATATCTTCCAAGAAACTTTTTATGAGTTTTGGGAGTACCAATTTCTTTGTGATCAATATTTCGTTCAAGGTTAGGAAGAATAGTTGATATTTTTTCAACAATAAAAGAAAAATATTTTTCTTTCTTTTGCAAATATTCTTTCCTTGATAGGCCTTCCCATTCACTCATCGATGAAGGAGTAAATGCATGTACGATATGTTTACCTTCTGGAGCCAAAGACGAGTCAAGCAAAGTAGGTATAGAAACAAAAATAACTCCCTTTTCGCTTTCTAATTCATCCCAATTTTCAACGATTATATGATGACAATTAAAATTATCAGATATTAGATTTTTTTCTACTCCAAGGTGAATCGAAACAAAAGAAGGTGAGGGTTTATAAGTTTCTGACCACTTATATTCACTTTTTGGCACGTTTTTACTAGAAATTAATCCTTTAGTGTTATCTTTTAATCCAAATGTATCCCATCTAGTGGAGTTGGATACAATAATATTTGAATATATCTCTTCCCCATTTGAGAGCTTAACTCCTACCGCTTTCTCATCCTTTAATAGGATTTCAGTCACATTGGCTTTATATCTAACTTTTCCTCCTAATTTTTCAATACCAGAAACAAACTTCTCTGCTATTTTCCCAACTCCCCCTTTTGGATAATTTATCCCCCCAGCATGCCTATCTGTAAATACCATTCCCGCATTAATCATAGGGGTTTTTAGAGCTGGCATTACAGACCAACAAAAACATTCGATATCGATAAATTTTAAAAGTTTAGGATCTTTTATAAACTTTCTCGCAACATCTCCTGCATTTACTGGTAACCATCTAGCTAACCCTAAACAGGATAATGGAGATTTAAAGAAAACTTTAAAAAGATAACTTGGATCCTCTATTGATAAAAGAGGCATTGAATCTAAACATTTAAATACACTTGCACAAGTATCATAAAATTTCTTGATACCTTTTTTTTCCTCGGGGAAACTAGCTGATAATTTGCTTATAAATTGCTCATAATTTTTATCTACAGAAATATTAAAGTTTTGTGGTAAGTGATATTCCAGTTGAACAGGGTCGGGAATAGTTTCGCATTTTTCATTAACATCTTTCAAAGCACGAGTTAATAAATTGGTATAACCTTTCTCTCCAAATCCAAAAATCATTGAAGCCCCTACATCAAAGGTATAGCCTTTTCTCTTAAAGGAGCCTCCACTCCCGCCGGGAATAATATATTTTTCAAGAACTAATACTTGAGCTCCTTTCGCCGCCAATTGTGAAGCAGTTACTAAACCTCCTATTCCTGAGCCAATAATAATTGCATCAAAATTTTCTTTATTAGATTTCATTTTTGAATATTTAATAATTTATCTTAGTAAATTTTGCTAAGTAAGTGGTCTTTTTCAAAAAAAGCATCAAGCGTATTTATAAAGTCATTCATGGCTTCTGTAGATCTTTCTTGATAGGCTTTATATCTTAATCTTTTATCTTTTATTCTTTTAGATAGTTCGGGAACCAAGCCAAATGAAGCGGGCATTGGTTGGAATTTATTCTTTTTCTGATTAGACAATATTTGATTTTTGTTGCTGATGAAATTTATTAGAGAACCAATCATTGATTCCCTTGGAAAACTTACTGGTTTTTTACCCTTAGCTAATAAGGATGCATTTATTCCTGCAAGCAATCCTCCTGCTGCTGCTGCTGCATAACCTTCCGTCCCCGTTATTTGACCTGCAGCAAAAAGATTTTCTCTTTTCAAAAATTGCAATGTTGGCAAAAGTAATTTTGGTGATTCTAAAAAAGTATTTCTATGCATTACTCCAAAACGCACAAACTCAGCCTTTTCTAAACCAGGAATCATCCTAAATATTCTTTTTTGCTCTGACCATTTGAGGTTAGTTTGAAAACCTACCATATTTAACAATTTCCCTTCTAAATCTTCTTTCCTTAATTGGACCACTGCGTAAGGTCTCTTTTTTAATCTATTTCCCTTATCAAATAAATCTCCCCATTTTGGATTCCACAACCCGATAGATTTCAATGGCCCATATCTCATTGTATCAACTCCTCTTCTAGCAATTTCTTCAATTGGTAAGCAAGCTTCAAAGAAATTAGCTGATTCTTTCTCAAAGCCTTTTAAATTAGCTTGTTCCCCTTCTATTAGTTCATTTCTGAAATTAATGTAATCATTTTTATCCATAGGGCAATTGAGATATGCCGGATCTCCTTTGTCGTATCTACTAGCTTTAAATACAATCTCTTGATCAATAGTATCTCCATAAATAATAGGACTAGCAGCATCAAAAAAATGACATTCATCGATACCTGTAAAAGCTTGAATTTTGTAGGACAACTCATCAGCAGTTAGTGGTCCAGTTGCGAGGATCGTTATATTTTCTTTGCTTGGCAGATCCAATTGCTCAAATCTCTTAATTTCTATTAAAGGATGATTAGATAAAGCTTCAGTCAAAGCAGTACTAAATTTAGATCTGTCAACCGCCAATGCACCTCCTGCTGGAACCGCAAATTTGTCTGCCGTTTGAATTATTAATGATTTAAAAATTCTAAGTTCTTTTTGCAATAAACCAGCCGCTCTATCAGGACTTAGAGCTCCAAAACTATTACTACAAACCAATTCTCCAAATTCACTAGTATGATGCGCTGGAGTTGATTTGATTGGTCTCATCTCAACTAATTTAACAGGTATGCCAGAATTTGCTACTTGCCATGCAGCTTCAGATCCTGCAAGACCAGCTCCAATAACTATTACTTCTTTATCTATCAAATTGGATTAATCCTTACCCAAAAAGTCTCTATTGAATTGCTCTCTAGCTGGTTTTTGTATATTAAATACAACCCAAGCTAAAGCAGCGATTATGGGGGCAAAAACTACGATCGTTCTGAGCATTTTAGAAATTATTTTATTTATTAAATCATTTTAACTTTTAACTGCAAATTTAGAGAGAAATTTTAATTTTTTATTTCATAAGTTAAGAATTGTTTTTCTATTGTTCAACTTGAGATAAAAAGTTGTTTTTTTTACCTTAAAAAGGGATAATTTCAAATGTACTCAATTTTACAAAATGGGTCGCTAGCTCAGCGGTAGAGCATCCGGCTTTTAACCGGCTGGTCCTGAGTTCGAATCTCAGGCGACCCACATTTTTTAAATTGAGTAAAATTTTGGAATAATAGAGATATCCACCAAAAATTAACTAAAACCAAATTAAACCAACTAAATTTATATGTTGCCTTTTTAGATGATTCTTAAGATTTGTTGTTTGGAACAAATTAAATTTGTGAGCAAAAAAAATAAATCAATATATTTGAGATCTCAAATGATTCTTAATATTTATAAGTCTTTAGATTAATCATGAATTATTAAGTAAGCGGATCAAATTTCAAAAAACATTACCCAACCTTATTTAATCGCAGAAAATATTGACATTACTTTTTTATGTAGAAACTCAAATTCAAATGAGAATTACTTCAATAAAATCCTTAAAGAAATTATTTAAATAAACTGCATTAACACATTTATGTATCATTTTTGCTTTTTTTTGCTTTTTTTTTTAAAAAAATCTCAAAAAAAATTAAAAATAAAAAAAATACTTTACAAAGCTTCATAAATGCTGTTACAATTATACACAAATACATTTTTTTTTATCATGACTCCAGAAGCAGAACGTTTTAACGGCTGGGCAGCAATGCTAGGTTTTGTTGCAGCAGTAGGTGCATACGTAACCACAGGTCAAATAATCCCAGGATGGTTTTAAGATTTTTTAGAAATTTATTAGTATTCTTCTAACAAACAGTTTTAATTAACCTCTCAAGATTCTTTAACCTTTTAAATTAAAGATAAGTTAACAATTGTATTTATTGAAAGCTCAAAAATCATACTTTTTGTTCAAAAAATAATTCATAGTTTTTCTATAATCTTAAATTAATTGTTGAAAACTAATACCAAACTATTTTTGTTAGTCTTTTACTTACATTTATTATTCTAAAAAAACTTCGTCAAATTATCACAAGTTTACTTTGGTTTTTGAGTAACATCATACTAGATCTTAACCTTGATATCATCAAGGTTTTTTTTGTCTTTATCGATATTGTCTAAGCATGTTGAACATAAAAGATGACCCTTTTTAATCCAAAAAGTCTTAGTTGATCTCTCAATATCTTTTCTACAAATTAAACACTTAAATATTGGTGACATTAAATTAATACAAGAATAAGTTTTTGTAGAATTTATTTATTTTTTTTTAATAGTTTTACTTATGAATATAAATATAACAATACAATCAGTTCTTGCAAATTAATCTTTCAAAAAAAAAGACCTGCAATTAAGCAGGTCTTTTAATATGTAGTTTTTTTCTAAACTTATTATTTAGAAGTTTTTTAGAAACTAAAGCTTGTAGTTACAACTACACCTGTTTCATCCTCACCAGCAGTTTCAGTAATGAAAACACCAGGAGTAATAGTCATACCATCATTTAGTGGATATGCGTATGAAAGTTCATACTGATAGTAATCATCAGCATCTGTAGCTGTTGAAGCCATTCCTAAACTTACTGATCCAGGACCTACTTCTTCGAATGTAAGACCTGCGAAAATTGCATCAGCATCATCGTCATCAGTTTCGTAACCAACACTTATAGAAGGGAAGCCTTCTGGGGCAACCATTGCTTGAAGACTCCAGTATGTAGTAGCTTCATCATCTGTGTAAGCAACTGAGAAACCATAGGTATCAGCTGTATAAGCAGCCTCTATACCAAAAGAACTAGCATCTTCTTCAGTGAAGAGACCATCTGTTTCATCAGTGTCACCAACACCACCAGCAGCACCACCAGCTAAGGTGAAGCCATTACCGAAGTCATATCCGATAGCAAAACCAGAGTCGCCAGAACCGCCAAGCTCGTTGGATCCACAGTCACCTAAAAGATCAGTGAATGCACTGTATGCACATGCTCCAGTGTTCATGTCGTCAGGTCCTACGCCATCACCAACAATCACTGTTGCTGATCCTAATGGGAATGTATAAGAAACTCCATCAAGTTCTAGAGCATCTGAAGTTCCGTCTCCACCCATGATGTCATCAACAGATGTAACATCGGCGTTTCCACCAATAATTGCTACGTCAAGTGAATCTTCACCAGTAAATGATGTTGATAGATCAAGTGCAAAATCATAAGTGAAAGTAGTAGCTTCACCTTCTGATCCATTTTCTACAGATCCTACATAAAAAGTAGATCCAAATGATGCAGATGTTGTTTCAGAAAATGAAGTCTCATCGAAAGACTCCTCAACAAGACCTTCCCCACCAGATAAAAGTACAGGTTTTTGATCTGAATTTGGTTTAAAAGAGTTTAAATCAAGATCAATTTCGTTTTGATTGTAGTTAGAAATAGTACCTAGATCAATCTCATTAGATTGTGCAGCTATAGGTGTTAATAAACCCAATAATGCTGGTGCTACCAGCAAGCTTTTAAAAAGCTTCATAAATTCCTCACACAGAATATCATTTGCATAATAACAAGGATCTAAGAAAAGATTAAGGGCATGTATGACAAATCCAACATAGGCACAAAATAAAAAAAAAAGACCTGCAATTAAGCAGGTCTTTTGGTGTGTAGTTTTTTTCTAAACTTATTATTTAGAAGTTTTTTAGAAACTAAAGCTTGTAGTTACAACTACACCTGTTTCATCCTCACCAGCAGTTTCAGTAATGAAAACACCAGGAGTAATAGTCATACCATCATTTAGTGGATATGCGTATGAAAGTTCATACTGATAGTAATCATCAGCATCTGTAGCTGTTGAAGCCATTCCTAAACTTACTGATCCAGGACCTACTTCTTCGAATGTAAGACCTGCGAAAATTGCATCAGCATCATCGTCATCAGTTTCGTAACCAACACTTATAGAAGGGAAGCCTTCTGGGGCAACCATTGCTTGAAGACTCCAGTATGTAGTAGCTTCATCATCTGTGTAAGCAACTGAGAAACCATAGGTATCAGCTGTATAAGCAGCCTCTATACCAAAAGAACTAGCATCTTCTTCAGTGAAGAGACCATCTGTTTCATCAGTGTCACCAACACCACCAGCAGCACCACCAGCTAAGGTGAAGCCATTACCGAAGTCATATCCGATAGCAAAACCAGAGTCGCCAGAACCGCCAAGCTCGTTGGATCCACAGTCACCTAAAAGATCAGTGAATGCACTGTATGCACATGCTCCAGTGTTCATGTCGTCAGGTCCTACGCCATCACCAACAATCACTGTTGCTGATCCTAATGGGAATGTATAAGAAACTCCATCAAGTTCTAGAGCATCTGAAGTTCCGTCTCCACCCATGATGTCATCAACAGATGTAACATCGGCGTTTCCACCAATAATTGCTACGTCAAGTGAATCTTCACCAGTAAATGATGTTGATAGATCAAGTGCAAAATCATAAGTGAAAGTAGTAGCTTCACCTTCTGATCCATTTTCTACAGATCCTACATAAAAAGTAGATCCAAATGATGCAGATGTTGTTTCAGAAAAACTACCGGCTTCAAAGTTGTTTAGTCTTGCTTCTAAACCGTCTACTCGACTGTTAGTGATAGCAAGTTCTTCAGCAGGGTTGAAGTCATTAATAGTAACTTCGTTTGCAGTAGCAGACATAGGCGCAAGTAAGCCTAAAGTCGCAGGTGCTACTAGCAAGCTTTTGAAAAGCTTCATAAATTTCCTCACACGAAATTTAAAGTACACCTCAAGATAGTGTATTTAGGTATACAAAATCAAGTATTAACGGCTACATTTTTCATATATTTGTGCCACTTTCTAAAGTTATACAATCAGTTTTTAATGCTAATCAAGTTTTTTTCTATATCTTTTATATAAGAAATTGATTGGATAAATTATATTTTTTTGGAAATTTTGAAAGAAACTTTTTCTGTTTTATATTTTTTCTTTTTTCTATTATCAACTGAATCAACATACCACCCAGAAGCCAACCTAGTATCTATTTCCTCGTAGCTTACTTTTTGATTTAATTTATTTAAGGATTTCTTTTTATAATCCATAAACTCTCATTAATTTAAATTGATAATAAAAAATATAGCATTTAAAGAGAATTTGAGCAGTAAATAAATTTATTTAAGAATTTTTTATTAGCATTATGATAATTATTTTCTTTTAGGATTTTATTTTCCTGAAATCTTTAGAAAAAAGAAAAAAAGACTTTAATTTCCCTCAACAGAAAAAATAATTAGTTATATTTCTAAAAAATTTAAACCTGAGGAGCACAAGGTCAAATGACTCATTTCAATTTATTTGTAAATTCTCTACCTAGAGATTTACTTGAATTTGCTTTTTTTATTGCAGTTGGTTTTACAGCAGGATCTATAGGAATCATATAAGCCTATTCAACCCAACAATTTAATCCTATATCAAATCTAAAATCAAAATTTCGTAAATTTGTTAATTGTCAAAAAACATATTTCCAAATAATCTTCTTAACCTATTTTTACTACCATTATCTTTCAAAACGAAATGATTGACTGAACTGGGAAATCTAGTTTCGATCTTCCCCCCAATTTCTTCAATTCAACAACGGTTATTAAGCCTAGAACTTTCTTCCCTTGATCTTGAAGCAACCTTGAGACACAATTTACAGTTCCTCCAGTAGCTAACAAGTCATCTATGATTATAAAAGAATTGAATTTTTTTATGGAATTACTTTGTATTGAAAGAGAATTTTTTCCATATTCCAAATCATATTCTCTTGTTAATATTTGCCCTGGTAGTTTTCCGGGTTTTCGTGCAACAATCATAGGCTTAGATGATTCTAAAGCGACTGCAGAACCAAAAATAAATCCCCTCGCATCTATAGAAATTATTGCATCAGCATTTTTTAAAAATTTGTTAGAAGACATTTTTAAAATTAGGTCTTGAAAAATATCTGGATTTTGAAGGATTTCAAGAACGTCCTTAAAATAAATCCCTTTTTTGGGAAAATCTTTATATGTGATAATCAAATCTTCTAATTTTTTCATACTTCAAATTCTCGAAAGCAATTCGAATGCATATCCTTATGGAATTCTATTTATATTATAAATATGTCGTAATTTAATAAAATTTCAAAGCCAACTTATAAGTAATTTCTTGATTTGGATAAACTAATTTATAAAATTAATTAAACTGTTTTTTTGCTGAAAAATAATAACTAAAATCATTTTCTAGCCTTGAAAATTATTTTTTATAAAAAATTTAGGAATTTAATCTTTATATAGATGCATGTTATGAACTAATATCTTTTGAGCGGGGCGTGGCGCAGTTTGGTAGCGCGGGTGACTTTGAGATAATTTTATATCTAGGTAATAACAAGTCCTACTGCTCTTGAAAGAGTTAATCCAAAGATATCTAAAACTACAAACCCATTAAGAATTCGAATCATTCGGGCCACGTCTGTTTCACAAACACCATGCTCTGTCGTATCGCTAACAACAATAGAAGCGGTTTTTGCAAAATAACTAAATGCAGTTGGCTTTTTATCAAAAGTAATCGCTTCTTTACCTTTGCCTATTCTTGATAAATGATTCAGTCTCCAGTACCACCATGAAAATCCTATCAATACTATTGGAACAAATAAAACTAATTCAACTAGAAGTAAAACTGGATCTTTAAGCGGTGAAACTAGAAGCAAATTCATCGATACAAGTTCCATAAACCATGCAAAGCTCAAAATTGTGCCATAGATATCACTAGCCAATCTTGATTCCTTACCCAAAAGTCCCCAAATTATTAAACCAATAATAAAAATCAAAAATATAGCTCCTAGAGGATGTTCATAGTTAGTAAATGAATCCAAAATTAGATGTATATTTTCTAAAAGTTTTTTAACTGGGGAGTCTTCAACATCATCAAGGTTTAAATTCCTGTCAAAAGAGACTGAAAAGAAGAAAGCTACCGTGAGGATATATATCTCCAGTGGTTTAAAAATTCTTTTAACCATTAAAAAAAATAATTACAATACTATAAATTAAGTTATCTAATAAAAAGATTAAATTAATACAGTTTAGAACCGCGACGTAAAAATTAAATTGCTTTATTTATTTATTAAGGCTTCACTAAAGTTACATATTTATTTCTGGCGACAAAACGCTCATTTCTCTAGAGACAAAAAAGCGGCAAAAATTATTTTCAAGCCTCAAAAGTGATTTTTTATAAAAAATTTAGCAATTTGGTCTTTTATAGATGTCTGTTATGAATTAAGATCTTATGAGCGGGGCGTGGCGCAGCTTGGTAGCGCGGGTGCTTTGGGAGCACTAGGTCGCAGGTTCGAATCCTGTCGCCCCGATCAGTCATACCAACGGATTAGAAATAATATTGCTTGTCTCATATTGCGAAAGGGGAGCTAGAGGGGGAGCTAGAGTACAACCAAAGCGATCGTGGATTACTTTTCTAGTGCCTTTAACCGTTGCAATCAAATTTCGATTGTATTCTTCCGCCAAAACTATTAGTAGCAGAATAAACGATAACTCCAGTTCGCATTTGATCAAGAATACTATTTACCTCTTTGAAGCTACTAGGATCTTTAAGACTTGCCTTTAGGATCTCTTTACACATAATCATCTTCCCAAGAAGTGCGTCCTGTTTTGCTTGTTCTTCAGCTCTTCTTCTTTTTTCCTCAGCTTTTTTCTTTTCTTTGGCTTCTTTTATTACAGCTTCTTTCTTAAATTTTTCTGTTAAGTAAGGATTAGTAATCTTGGCTTTATCACTTTCACTTTCAAGATAAGAACTCCAATCATTCTCAAGCTCCTTGCAAGCTTCGATTGAACCATTATTGCATTCCTCTATTAAACGCTTAACCTCTTTGCCACCCCATATAGAAGATACTATTACTAACAAAATCAAGCCAAATAAAAACCTATACCTTTTCTTTTGATGAAACTTTCTTTCGTCTTTCTTTTTTTCTTCTTTCTTCTTTTCGTCACCCATAACTCTAAATTTCTATTTATATAGAAAAGAATACTTTATTCTGCTTCTACATCAATAATTCGTTTACCTTCCAACGCATTTATTCTCTCTTCTTGAAATTCAATAGCTTCTTTAATTTATTTAATAGGTGCAAGTAGTAAGCGTTTTATCAAAATCTTAAATCACATCTATTAGCGTAATTTTTGACTTCTCTTTTAAGACTACTTGAAGTCGTACCATATATTTCAGGAGAATTAGCTGCAAGTATTGCCATTGAAACCATAGTGCAAGCCATATCTTTATTACCCACATTAAAATTCATATCAGCAGCATTAAGGCTGTCATTAACATGAGTATTTGCATTAACAGCAGTGGGTAAAGCGAGGACTGCTAGTAGTGGGAGTAGTAAGCGTTTCATTAAAACATAGTTTTCTTAGGGGTTGATTTTATACAAGTTCCCCTGCTTTCTAAAATAATTGCACCTCCTAATAATTTAGCTTGTCTAAAAATAGAACCATCAATTCTACTAATCTCATAAACATCTGTATTTTTTTCATATTCTTTATATCCCCCACTAGGATTAGAAATTAAAATAGATTCTGGCTGAAAATTAACAAAAGCTAGTTTCTTTGTTAAACCACTATGAGAAAAATATACAGACCCTTTTTGATCTTCTTCGTTAAGAGTAAATTTAATAATTGATTGTTTTGTACTTTTTCCCCAATCAGTAAATGTTGAATTAGGGTTTTCGACCACCGTTATTTTTCCGTTAATAAGTTTAGATTCGCCTGCAGAATAATTTGACCTATTTTCACTAAGATCGCAAGTTAAATATGTAGGTGAAGCAATCGTTTCAACAGGCAAAGCGAGAGCAGCTAATAAAGGTATTAAAAATCTTTTCACAAAAAAGGAGCTAATTAACACATATTGTAGATCGACTGTCAATAATTACTCCTTAATCAAACGCTATAAAGTACTATAGGAATTACGGACGTTACGAAAGAAATCTTAAAATTGATTGATATGAATGACGTTTCGAGATATGGGGCCATAGCTCAGCTGGTAGAGCACCTGCATGGCATGCAGGGGGTCAGGGGTTCAAATCCCCTTGGCTCCATTAAATTTTAGTATTGATAGCAATATATTCGAGCGATTATGACCAAGTAGTTCAATAAAAAAATTAGATGAGTTATTGATGATTTAAATTATCGACAAAACATGGTTTACGGAATTATAAAAGAAAGATCAGCTCCATCCTTCTCTTATTCAGTTCAGAGCCTTCCATTTCTAATTAGTCCCTTACAGGAGCTTTCATAGAAGCAAAAGTAAATTTTTTGATATAAATTTTTAAGGCATTAAGCACTAAAGTTTAATTATCAAAGAGCTAAATCGCAATAATTTCCAGCACTCATATTTACTGAATTTTGTGAAGTAATTCTTTCTAAGTTTTTATTTAAATTATTAGCTTGATTAGAAGCCGAATAAAATCCAACTGTTAAAAAAACAAGTGTGATAGAAGTTACGATTGTGCTGAACTGGATAACTCCATCTGCCAGAATAGCTGGAGTTTTTAGAGATAAAATAGCTTTTTTTCTCTTTGCTTTTGATTTTGCCACAATGTTAACCTTTACTTAAATTTTTCTTAAGTTATTTTTAATAATAAGTAAAAAAAATAATTTGTCAGTTAGTAAATTTACTCATTTTGATGAGTCGTTCGAATCGAGAAATCTTAATATTTTCAACTATTAATTTATATTGACCTTAAAATTAATAGCTTCTTTAAATTTTTAAGCGTCTTGACTTTCTTTAAACAAATTTATTTTTAAATTAATTACCTCTTGATTTTCGTTACTTATTTTAAATTTATCGACTAAATATTGACGCCTTATTTAGCTGATTTCATATGAACAAATTAAATATTTATAAAACAAAAACAATAAACTTTTTAAGAAAATATTCATTAAATATTTCTATGGCTATTGTAGCTATCAATTCATATTCTATTTCAAGTACTCTTAAAGAAAATAGAAATATTTTAAATGAAAATGTAAAGTTACTAAGATATAAAGAGATTTGCGCGAGATATTATACTTTTTATTCTTCTGGAACTGATGAGCAGGCAGAAAGTAGAGAGGAATTGACAGCTTCTTTGTTAGATGTTCCATTGGAGCTTGTTGATACTTTTTGCCAAAGGATGATATAGATATTTTTCTCTTAATAAATTGAGAATTTTTAAAAAGTTTTTTGCACCGTATTGAAAATGAAATGTATTATTTTAAATTTTTGCAGATAGTTATGATTTAATTAAACGTTTATAATTTTATTATCGTATTTTTTAAAATTAAATTTAAAAATGGTTTAATTATCAAAATATATGATGTAATTTTAAGTAAATTTAAAAAAATTATATATTTTTAAAATGTCAATTAAGGGTCTAATTCTATTCGATATAGATGGAGTTATTAGAGATGTTTCGAATAGCTATAGAATGGCAATTATAAAAACAGTAAAGCATTATTGTTTTTGGGAACCAAGTATTTTCGAAATTGATGAAATAAAAAATGAAGGGATTTGGAACAATGACTGGGATTTAAGTTTAGAACTAATAAAAAGACACATAGTAAGCAATAGATTAACTATTACACCTCCAACAAGGAAAGAATTAGTTTGCCATTTTGAAAATTTATATTTTGGTTTGAAATCACCTCTAGAATCAGAAATTTGGACAGGATTTATAAAAAACGAAAAAATTCTTATCGAGAAAAATATTTTTAGCGAACTAACTAAAAATAGTATTTTGTGGGGTTTTGTAAGTGGAGCAGAAAGGGCATCAGCTGAATATATATTAAAGAATAAAATAAAACTTCTGAATCCTCCGCTAGTCGCGATGGGAGAAGCTCCAGATAAACCTGATCCTAAAGGTTTTATTTATTTATCTAAAAAATTACTTAATCAAGAGCTTGGAAGATCAGCTCCTCCCATCGCATATATTGGAGATACGGTAGCAGATGTTAAAACAATTATTAATTCAAGAAAAATAATTCCAGAGCAGAAATTTATAAGTCTTGCTGTCGCTCCACCACATTTGCATTTAAAAAACAGTTTAAAAGCGAGAGAAATATATGAATCCAAACTAAAGATTGCAGGAGCAGATTTCATACTGAATTCAGTAAATGATATAAAAAATATTTTTAAAAATTTATTTTTTTAAAATAAATTAGTATTTAGATTAAATCATAAACTTTAAAAAAAAAGGCTATCGTAGCTGAATCTTTTATTACTCCAGAGTAAATTAAATCTCTGATTTTCTCTTTACTAAAAAATAAAACTTCGATTTCCTCATCATCATCTTTATCTAATAAATTAGCCTCTTTAAAAATATTGTTAGCTAAAAATAAATGTATTCTTTCATTAGAATAAGATGGCGACTCAAAGATTTCTCCAAAATATTTGAAACTTTTTGAAGAATAGCCAGTCTCTTCTATGAGTTCTCTTCTTATAGTCGATATTGGCTTTTCATTATTTTTAATAGTACCTGATGGGAATTCTAAAATATATTCTTCAACTGGAAATCTATATTGATTTAAAACAATTATCTTTTCTTGTTCATTCTTAGCTATCACCATTGTTGATCCATTATGGTCAATAGAACCATATCTCCCTATGGAGGAATTATTTAGCTTTAAATGTTCGATTTTTAAATTTACATTTTTAGTGGTTTCAAAAATTTCTCTCTTAAAAAAAATATGATTTTTTCTGGATTCGGAATCTGATTTCATTATTTCATATTATATAAATTATTAACCTTTATTTTAATAAGATATATTTTAAGGAAATGGCACATCTTAATTTGATGAAAAATATAAATTTAAAGGATAAAAAAGAATTCTTTAGAATGATTAATTATTTATTTTCTCAGAAAGGTAAAGAACAATATGCAGGTGAGGAAATAACAGTCTCAGATCATATGCTTCAATCCGCTACTCATGCGGTAAATAACGGTTTATCAGATGAAATCATTATCGCATCCCTTTTTCACGATGTAGGTCATTTACTTCTTGATCAAGATATCTATTCTAAATATAATGATCATGAAAAAATAGGTGCAGAATTTATTAAGGACTTTTTCTCAGATAAAATTTTTAATTGCGTAAGAATGCATGTTGATGCCAAAAGATACCTATGTACAAAAGATTCTTCTTATTTTGCAAAACTTTCATCAGCTTCAGTAGCATCATTGAAGGTTCAGGGAGGTGAAATGAATAAGGAAGAAATAAAAAGTTTTGAAAAAAATCAGTTTTTTAATGAAATTTTATTGGTTAGAGAATTAGATGAAAAGGCAAAAGATACTAATTTTAAAAACCTAGAATTGGAATTTTTTATTACAAAAATTGAAAGTATTTTTTTAAGCTAAAAATTTAAATATTCTTCAGCTATTTCTTCTGCGAGTCCAAATGAATGGGTCATTCCAGCACCGCCCAAACAATTGACTATTAGGATTGAATCATCAACTTCTTTTATTAACTCAGTTCCTCCTATTAACTTAGGATATATTCCGTTCCATCTTGAGGCTATCTCAATTGAAGGAAGACTTATAAAACTCTTAACTTGATCGACAATAAATTTATTTATTTCTTCATTATTAAAAGGATCAAAAGTTAATCCATACTCATGAGAATCTCCCAAAATAATTTCACCTAATCCATTTTGAGAAATCATAATATGTATTCCGTTTTCAATTGCAAAAGGGAACTCTTTTTTATATCTATCTTTTAAAGAATTAATTGATGAACATTCAGCAAAAGAATCATAATGCGTTAATGTAAAACCTGAACAAAGTGCAGGTCCTAACTTAAAGTTTTTAGGTTGACTAATTGTTCTTAACATTTGAAGCTTGCTTTTGGTTGTATGAAATTTCTTATATTCTTGAGGAAATAATGATTCAAAATCGGCTCCTGAACAAATTATACTTTTTTTTGTATTAATCTTATTACCATCACTTGTAACTACTAAATTTGGCTCAACACTTGAAACTGTTGTACCAAAATTAAATTCAACTCCATATTTATTCTTTAATAAAATTGTAATCTTTTTAATTGCCTCTCTAGGATCAACAATCATTTCAGTAGGACTCCACAATCCTCCAATTAATCCTTTACTTAAAACATAAGGGCTAAGATTAAAGATTTGCTTTATTGAAAGTAATTCTGCACTTGAATTTTTAAACTTAGACAAATCACAATATTCTTTCATAACCTGAAATTCATCTTCTTTATATGCCAAAATAATTGAACCAACTTGATCTAAAAAAAAGTCGCTGCTTTGGGCTGTCTCAATCCATATTTTTCTAGAATTAAGAGCTCTACTATATAGCTTTCCAAAAGGTTGACCAATTGGCCATATCATTCCAAAGTTTCTTATTGAAGCTCCAATAGCTTTTTCTTCTCTCTCAAAAACTTTTACACTAAAACCTCTTTTTGCAGCTGACAATGCATGAGCAAGACCTACAATACCTGCTCCAATAATAGCTATATCAGTTTTACAATTTTTAGACATCAATAAATTGATTTAAGTAAGATGAAAATTCATTTAAGGAAGAAAAAAGTCCATCATTTTTATAAGCCTCAAGCTGTTCTTTTGAATGAGTTCCATTTGTGACTGCAAAAGATTTTAAACAGCCTGCACTTACTCCTGATTTCAAATCAGATGGGGTATCACCTATAACAACTACTGATTTAGGATCATCAATTCCTAAAACATACATTGCCTTTTGAATCATATATGGAGAAGGACGGCCTTCGTTATTATAAATTTCTGAAGGGGTTACTGATACATCAATAATTGAAGATGAGCCTCCCACATAATTATCATTAAGTCCTAAATCCCATCCAAGATTTTTAAGTATTATGTTTGTTACTTTTCTATAAAAACCTGTGTTTAATCCAATAAAAATATTTTTTGTTTTTAAGGATCTAAATAACTCAAGACAGCCTTCTGTTGGTTCAATATCAGTAGATAAATAGTGACTTTCTAAGATATCCTTAAAAGTTTCAAAAGATTTATTCACATAAGTTTCAAATTTATTACTACCTTTACCAATTCTCTCTTCCCATAATAATTGAAAGACCTTCTTTTTTGGAATGCCATGTAATCGATCAACTTCATTTTTATTAGTATTTAAACCTGTTCTTGAGGCGGCCTCTAAAAAACATCCAGTAACTTCATTTTTATCCTTCACAGTAGTGCCAGCCATATCAAAAATAACAAGTTTTATTTTCATATTTTTTTTTCTTCATAATATTGATTTTATTCATTTAAGTTTAAGTAGTGTTTAAGTTTCTAATGGATTAATCCAAACAGAAGATTTTTTCGAAACATTCCTAGAAGTAAATTCATAAATTAACCTTACGAATAGACTTGTTAAAACGATAAGAGTAGACATTGCAGCCGCTGATGCTGTATCTCCTGCATCATCCATGTTTACAATTGAAACAGATGAAACTGGTATTTTTGCTGGGTAGAGAAAAATAATAGCTGATACAGTTATCATTGAATTAACAAAATAATAACTTCCTATCTCTAAGATTGTTGGGAGTGATAATGGTATCGTTATTCTTAAAAAGGTTTTATAAAAAGGAACTTTTAAAGACTCTGATACCTCTTCAAATTCCTTATCAATTTGTTTTAAAGTTGTTGTTGCTGATATAAAACACACTGTGAAAAAATGTATGATATTAGCTAATACAAGGATTCCCATTGTTCCATAAAGTAATGAGAAAGGATTAAATATTTGAAAATCTAAAAAGGGTACAGAGAAAGAAGGTTTATTAAAAAAAAGAATATAGGATAAGCCAAGTACTAAGCCAGGAATTGCAATTGGTAATGTTGAAAAAAAGTATATTAGCATTCTTATTTTTTTTAATGGTTTAAATTTTTCTACTAAATAAGCTGTAAAAAATACAAATATAGTCCCAAATATTGCAGTATAAATTGACATGAAAACAGTATTAAAATAAGGTTCATAACCATTTCCAGCTACATTTGAAAATCTAAAGTTTTGTAATGATAGAGAAATATCGTATGGCCATATTTTTATTAGCGAGGCTAATACTATAGATGAAAAGACCCCAATTACTAAAATCAAAATTAAACTGCAAAAAATAAACATTATTGAATCAACTATCAGATTCTTCCTTGGTTTAAACGGTATAGATTTTCCCGAAATTAGAGATGCTTCATTCTTTTGGAAATTTTTATCAATTAGAAAAGCCAAAATTGAGGGTACTAAAAGATAGATGCTAATAGTTGCTCCCATGGCAAAATTTTGTTGACCAACAACTTGTTTATAAATATCTGTAGCAAGTACATTAAAGTTCCCCCCAACAACTTTAGGAACTCCAAAATCCGTAAAAGATAAAATAAAACATATAAAAAATGAATTCATCAGTCCATATTTGATATTGGGTAAAGTAATAGTTAAGAATTTTCTAAGTGGAGATGCTTTCAGAGATTCTGCTGCTTCATATAATCTTTGATCACTAAGATTTAATGCTGACACAAGAATAATTAGAGCTTGAGGAAAGCAGTAAAAAATTTCACCTATAATTATTCCATTAAAACCATATAGATTTATATCAAATCCAGGAATAGTCCCAAAAAATCCTTGAGTAATTAAACCTTGTTTTCCAAAAATATAAATTAAACCTATGGCAACAGCCAGGGGTGGAATATATAAAGAAAATAAGCTAAAAGTATTGAAAAATTTTTTTAATGGTAATCTTGTCCTCGTGAGAGCATAAGCATAAATAAATCCAATTAATACAGAAAAAAAAGTCGTAGTAATTGCCACCTTTAAGCTATTTATAAAGGATTGCGTTAAGGATGGATTTTGAATATAGTTTATAAAATTTTCTAATCCTATAAAATTATTTTTGTTATCACTAAAGCTTTTTAAGAATAATGGAAGTAAAGGAATTATGATAAAAAAGCTAACTAATATAAATACAAAAATAATTAAAATTCTTAATAATAAGATGTTAAAACTTTTGTTAAAATTTTTTTTAAAATACATTGACTTATAAATTACTTTCAAATAATTTAATTTTTTCTTTTTTTAATTTAATATCTATAAAATCTCCAATTTTTAAATTATTAGAGATCACTTGATTAGAAATAACGTCTACAAAAATATTTTCTTCTAGCTTAGATTCTAAAACTACTGTTAATCTAAAAATTGTTCCTAAATAAGTAATTTCTTTTATTTTTACTCTAAGAATATTTTCTTCCTTTTCTATATTTTTTCTGAACTTAATAATTTCAATATCTTCAGGTCTAATACCAAGCAAGCAGTTTTCTAAAAATGAATATTCTGTATTCTGTGAAATTAAAAATCTATTATTAAGATAATAAAAAACACAATTTTTCTTATCATATTTACCTTTTAACAAATTCATCTTCCCTATGAAATCAGCAACAAACGGTGTAATTGGATTTTCATACAATTCAAAAGGTGTTCCAATTTGAGCAATATGACCTCTTTCCATGACTACAACTCTATCTGCCATAGATAAAGCTTCAGTTTGATCATGGGTAACCATGATAGTAGTTAAATTAAGTTTCTTTTGTATTAGTTTAATTTCATTTCTTAATTTTGATCTAACTTGAGCATCTAGGGCTGAAAGAGGTTCATCTAATAAAAGTAAACCAGGAGATAATGCCATGGCTCTCGCCAAAGCCACTCTTTGTTGTTGACCTCCAGATAATTGAGATGGAAATTGGTCAGAATATTTTTCTAATCCAACCAAACGAAGTAAATTATTAGTTCTTTTTTCAATTTCTTTTTTATTTATTTTTTTATTTTCAAGACCATAAGCTATATTTTGTTTTGCATTAAGGTTTGGAAATAATGCATATGACTGAAAAACAATTCCAAAGTCTCTTTTCTCAGTGGGGGAATTAGAAATTAAAAGCCCATCTTGAACAATATCGCCATTTGTTTGTCTCTCTAAGCCAGAAATTATTCTTAGCAGAGTTGTTTTTCCACAACCACTTGGTCCTAATAAACATAAAAATTCTCCCTTAAAAACATCCAAGTGAATATTTTTCAAAACGAATGTTTCCCCAAAGTTTTTACTGATATTTTTGATTTCTAAATATTTAAAACTTCCTTCTTTTTTAATCATTAAATTTAAAATAATTATTCATCTAGATGATAAATTCCATGAATTGCTAATTCATGGAATTTATTTATATGCTTTTAATTTTTACTTAGGAGCAGATTTGCCATCATAGCGTTTTGCCCACTCTGCTAGTATTCTCTCCCTATTTACAGCAGCCCATTGTAAGTCATTTTTTGCGAGCTGTTTCTCTGGATTAGAAGGGAAACCTTTAGGAAGCGGAACATCAGTTTCAACAGCTGTTATTGCAAAACTTTTTGCATATTCTCTTGAGACTTCAGGAGAAATTGCCCAATCAAGAAAAGTCTTAGCAGCAGGTTTTATTTTATCTTTTTTGATAAGGGCATTAGCTTCTACATCCCATCCAGAACCTTCCTTAGGAAAAACAGCCTCAATTGGTTGCCCCATATTTACCTGTTTTACAGCTCTGTAACCAAATGAAACCCCTATTGGATACTCTCCTTTACCTGCAGCCTTACAAGGCTTAGATCCAGAATGCATATACTGAGCAATATTTTCATGAAGTGCATCAAGGTAATTCCAACCATCCTCTTCAGAAGGTAAATTTTGTAATCTTGAAGCTACTGACAAATAACCTGTTCCAGAGGAAGCAGGGTTAGACATAACTATGTGACCTTTGTATTCTGGTTTTGTTAAATCTGCCCAAGATTTAGGTATTGATAGCCCGTTTTTTTGAGCCTCAATTTTATTAACACAAAAAGCAGAAATCCAAGAATCAATTCCAACCCATGAAGGTTTTTTTGCAGGATCCCTAAAGCTTGGTTTAACATTCGAGAGGCCTTTTGGAGCATAACCTTGAATCAAACCTCTATCATTAGCTACTAATAAACTTGAAGCAGCTAAACCCCAAACCACATCTGCCTGTGGGTTTTCAGCCTCAGCCAATAATTTCGCAGTAACTATACCTGTTGAGTCCCTAACAATATTAACTTCTATATTAGGGTAATCTCTCTCAAAGGATTTTAGATAATTTGGTATTTGGTCATCTTCTAGAGCAGTATAAACAGTAATTGAAGCCTTTTCAGAACCTTTTTTACCCCACCACCATGCATTTGCTGAAGGTGCAAGTGCTGTTCCTATAACAGCTGCCCCCATTGCAAAAGAAAATAACTTTTTCATTTAGTTTGTATTACTAATTACAATATGCAAAATTGTATGATTTTTGTTTTAAAGAAAAATATAAATTCTATATAAGGTTTGGTTAAGTAATTTCTAATCTTGTTAAATTTCATTTAAGCAGTAAGCACAAATAGATTGATTAATAAAACTTTTTTCAGATTTAATTGCATATTTTTTAGTTTAAAAAAACCGTTTATATTTTTTGTTTATCTATCAATAAGAAGGCCCGCTTAATTTATCAAGTAATTCATATTTATCTCTTTTTTCATACCAATCATTTAAATCTTTTTCACTTATTGTTCTGAATAAAAATAACGATATCTTCTCCAGGTAATCAGCAATATAAATTCTTGAAATTGGATTAAAACAAATAAAAACAACAAAAATTGAACCTAACAAAAGTATTGTTTTTAATAAGCGTCCCCTCAAATTTCCCTCAAATTTTCTAGTTAAGCAGCATCTAGATTTAATTCTTCTTGTTCAAAATTTGCTTTATTTTCCTTAATTTCTTGATTAGCCCATTGCAATAATCTTATAGATAATATTAAGTCTCCATCTAACCATGCTCTAATAGCCATAGCTCTTCTAGGATCATAAAATTTTTTCTTTCTATACCAATCAAAAACATTCTCATCTGATTTGTCTCCATTGCATGAAAGACAAGCTGGAACACAATTTTCTGTTAAGTTTAAACCTCCTTTACTTCGTGGCAATATATGATCAATAGATTCTGAAGGTTTTCCGCAATATATGCATCTTTTGCTCGTAAATGTATGAATAGACTTTCGCCAGAATCTTAATTTGAGCTTAGGGCATAAATCCTCTAAAAACACTGCATCATCAATATGCATTAAGATTATTCAATTATCTATATTTATGTCATATGAAATTTAAAAATAATTTAAGAAAACGTTATCTTTAAGAAATTAAATTATTTTCAAAAACCAATCACAAAATAATTAATTTCAAATAAATTTTTAATTAATTTTCTCATCACTTTTTCTACTTTTTAGTTTGAGCTTTTCCTCTTCAGAATTTGGTTATGGGATTAACAATATACATTTAACTTTAAAACTCACCTTTTCTTTATGTGGAGTCTAGTTATTTAGTTGAATATAATAAGCTAAGAATTTCAAAAAAAATGTCTGATAAAAAGAAAGATACAAAAAAAGATTTTAAAAAGAATAAAGCTATGCTTGCTTACGGAGTGATACAACTAGGATCAGCAGTTGTATCAGCTGTTGCCTTAGTAGCTATTGCACTAAGCTTTTGCTCATTAAAAAAAGAATCAAAGTTCTTTAATGAATGTGTTGAAGAAATGAAAGCGACTGGTTCGCCAACAGCTGATGCGGTTCGTTTCTGTACTGGTGGTTAGCATTAGGTAAATTAAGTGTTCCGATATTTTTATAAATAATATTTAATTTGTCTTAGTTCATATTAACCATAAATTAATTTTTTCTTATTTTCCCCTTAGTAAAACTAATAAATAAACTAACTAAAATTTAAGTGGTTATAAATTTAGAAAAATTTATGAGTGGAGATTATGAGACATTAGAAATCAATCAACCTAAGATTTCTTATTTTAAAAAGAGATCAGAAGATAATACTTTATGGCTAGAGGAAATGATTAAAGAGATTGAAAAGATTGAAGATACGAATAACAATATCTCTGATGCTGCTTAATCTACGATGGTTTATGATTAATGATATTTATTGAGTAATCGATTATAAATTACCAACAATAATATTATTCCACCTATACCAAGAATTGCATGGTATGGGTCATAATGATTCTGCCAAAGCTCCTTTAAAAATTCCATTAATTTAGTCTTTGGGTCGAGTTAATATCAAGCATTTATTTGTTTTATTGGAAGAATTACCTAAGGAAAAAATATTAGAAGAATTAGGAAATTTATTAGATGGATTTAAAATCCTTTATATAACTTTAAATAATAAATAATTTCTGATAAATCATTAATTTTTTGAATCTTTTCTTGGTTAAATTCATTTATTAATTTATTTAGTATTTCAATATCTTTTGAAAAAAACATTAAATTACATTCCGCTTTAAGTCCTGAGATAGATCCTGCATATGAGTCTTCTATAACCCATGATTTCCTTGGATCTACATCCAATATTTTTAATGCTCTCAAATAAGGATCAGGCGAAGGCTTGCCATCAGAAATGAATTTATCATCTCCAAGAACCTTTGTATTGAATAAATTTAACCAGGGATTTGCAGAGCTTTTTATTTTAAAACTTTCACTACTACTACTTGTTACTAGTGCAATAGGTAATTTTGTATTTATACAAAATTTGATTAATTCTATTGCTCCTTTAAAAGGTTTTGCTTTAGTAAGTACTTTATCTACTTTTAACTTTTGAGTAATGAGTAATTCTTCTATTGTGATTTCTTCATTTATCCATTTGAAAACTTTTTTTGCGCAATCTATTCTTCTTCTTCCTTTTAATTCTAGTAATTTATCGTTTGATAAATAGTAATTATATTCTTTTGCGGTTTCATACCAGGCATTAGCTAGTAATGGTTCTGTATCTAGTAATACCCCATCTAAATCAAAAAGAATTGCTTCTGGTAATTCCATCTTTATAGAAATATTTTTTTATTTGCTTTTAAAATTTCGAATATCTTTTTAAAGATAGCTAATTAAAAGGGGATAATTGCCCCTTATTTTAGATCGACTGTCAATCAATCAAAAGTTAATACTATGTTTACGCAGTGCGGTTATTTTAGGGGCTTTGGTGCAGCCTACTCCTCTTTTTTTATCTATTTCTTTCAATTATTCGAAAATTCATATCTAAAGCTTCTTTTCTTAATGGAATTAATTCTTGATATGGTCCTTCATAACAATCAATTGCTGCTTTTTTACTAGGGAATTGTGAAAGTACAGAGAAAGGCCCGTCATATCCCTCTCTAACATCAGTCTCGAAATCAACTGATAATGTCTTTGCTCCGCAACCTTTAACAACGACATCATTTACTTTTGAAAAGTATTTACCTGCTTGTTCTGGATTTGTAACCCTGCCAGAAATCATTACATAACCAACATTCTTGTCTTTTGGAACTTTATAACCAATTGCAAGCCCTGCAATGCCAGCAATTAAACCAATTAAAATAGTTTTTTGCATTAAAGATTTTGATTTTTACAAATGATATACGATTCTTTCTAAATTGGCTCTCAATTATTAACTATTAGCGGTGCAAGTAGTAAGCGTTTCATTTAAAAACCATAAGTGACTTAATCGCATTTTTTCTTTCGATATATTTTCTTCATTTCTTTTTGTTCTGATAAATAATCTTCTTTTGCTTGTTTATTAATTTGATCATATTTGGCTTTAAATTCTTCTTTGATAGCTTGAGCATTTTGTCTTCTTTCTTCTGCCATGAAATCAAAATCACCATCACTATAATTTCCACTTTTTAAGATAGTTTCAAACAAATAACATTCACTAGATAAATCAATATCAAATTCTTTTATTAAGAAATATTCATTACATAAACTTTCTATTTCATAAGGACTATCAAAAAGATCCTCCCATTTTGTCTCTATTGCATATATTTTGGTAATTTTATCATTAGCAAATTCTTTGCTTTGTTTTGCAAATGATATTTCTTGCTGATAATCATTTTTTGATTTATTTATTGCAAATTTAAGGTCTTCGCATAATCTTGCTTTATCGTTTCCAAAACCAAATATAAGTGGGAAAACAATAAATAAAGCTAAGCGTTTCATTTAATCGTTGACTTTTTGGTCTAATAATTCTTTTAATTCCTTTGGTAAGTTTAAAAAAGAATCTCTTAAATTTTCATTCTTTTCTCCTACATGTAGTATCCACTCTCTAAATTCTTCTGCTATTGCATAACTGTCTTCATATCTTTCTAAATTATCCATAACAGAAATTCTTTTAGTAGCCCAACAAGTAGATATATCAATTCTTTTTTTTTGTTTAGTATTTACTGCCAAAATTCATCTAATGCATCAAACACTCTGTTGAGATAATCGTTTGCTCCTATACATTCCCATTTTCCCTTTTCACCAATCGCACATTTGTAATGCAGTTCTCTCTTGAGTTGCATTAGTTTATTGGTCATAGCAACCTTGTCTAGTCTTCCGTTCATAGTAATTCCCTAGCTTCTGTCAATATTTGATTCTTTAAAAAAACAAGAGCGTCTAGTTTTTCTTCTTTTTCTTCATAATTTTCAAATTTCATTTCTGCAATTTCAACAATTGCTTTATCAACCTTTTTAAGCTGTTTCTTAATAACTCCCTTTTTAAGTTGTTTTTTAATAATCCTTTTTGGGATTTTGGTTGATTCCATTGGAATTACCTTTTTTCTTTATATTCTCTTTCTTTTCTTCAAAATGCGAGTCCCTCACTTTAAATTCTGGTTAAATTATCTACATAATATCGTTAAGAATATAGTTACCGCTCTTTTAATTTAATTTAATTTAATCAATCATTGGGTTTTTCATTCTTTCTGATCAATTGGTCTAAAGTTTTTTGATCTGAGACGACAATAAAATCATCAAAATGGATAGATTGATCGGGGTATTCAATTCCAATTTGTTTTCCCGAGTGTCTATAAACACCTATTCTTACATTAGTACCAGTGTATTTTCCTTTCCAGTCAGATGTTATACCTTTGTAATCAAATATTAATTTCTTATCTTTGAAGACTTTTACAAAACCATCATCATCCTTTGTATTATAGATTCCAATTTTATACGTGCTCCATTCACCTAATTGAGTCACACTAAATGTTTTGTTCGGTGTGAGTTTAAAATTATTTTTTATTTTTTTTTCACCTCTAGTTTTTTCATTACGCACAAACCAATATGAATCATTTTTTTTATATTTTATATCAATGCGATGCTTAATATTATCTTCTTTATTCCTTCTATTGAAACCAGTACCGGCAGTATTACCTGCTATTTTTAATGTTTTTCCAGTGTCATCAAAACTTATTCTTACAAGAGGATGCGTTCTCATATATACATGTCGATTTTTAAATTCAAAAAACGTTACTCTGCCATCTGTATGTTTAAAATCTTTAGGAAGTCTTGTTTTAAAACCAATCCATATTTCTTTATTTAAAGTGCTTCTTTGCTTTGTCTCAAATATTGCTCTTTCTGTTTCTTTTCCTGAACCTTCTTTAAGAGGATCATTATTCCATCCATGTTTCACTGTAACTTCAAGATACTTATTGCCATCAAGATCTTTTTTAATTCTAAATGGTTTTAAACCTGCTCCCTTATCGTAGATTCGAAATATTTGGTTGAATGATTTTTCTGTACCCCCACCAGAAGGAAAATTTGAGGATGAAGGGTTAGGGTTGACAACTTTTAATTTTCCTTCTTCTTGATTTTCAAAGTCTTCAGAAAAATTCCAAGGAGATTTTGTTTTTTTATCTACAGAATCTGGAACAGGTACCTTTTGCCATGAGTATGAATTGCCAGTGGTAAAAGACATCAATACTAGAAAAATGTATAATAATTTTTTCACAAAAAGAGAGGGTTTTATCTCTCCAATTTTATATCGACTTTCAATCACCGTACCTAGTCTATTGGCCATAACAAATACATTTACCCCCTTTCCAGTTTGAACATTTTTTCTTTTTACATTTCTTTTTCTTTTTCTTATCAGCCATCCCAAAAACGTTGACTAGTATTTAAATCTTTTTTTAATTATCTAATTTTTTATGTCATAAATCCTTTCAGCATTTAAGTAAGCAATCTTTTTAGAAACTTCTTCAGGTAATTGATTTAAAATATCACGATATAACTTCACTATTTTTGAATATTTTTTCCAACGGTGCTTTTTATGCGCATCAGTGGCAAATAACAATTTATTTTGATACTCGATTAAGATTTTTTTCCATTCATCTTTTAATTGCTTTTTATCATTTAAAAATCCAGATCCAAATTTAGATTGTTTAATAGGATCAGAGATGTTTCCTTTATCTCTACTTTTTTTCGATATTGTCATATATACATTATCATGAGTTGAAAGGATTGATCTAACCTGTTTTGGACTCCCAAAACCCATGTGAGGTATTATGAATTTTTGATTTGGGAAATCAAGGAAAAGTTTAGAAAATTTAGGCCAATCTCTTTCCCAATCATAAAACTCCCAATGTGTCATAACAGGAATATTCTTTGAAGAAAACTTCACTAAAAAGTCAGTAAACCCTTTTCCTGATGGGTCTAAATATGTTTCTCCTGATTCATGCTGTCTACCATGAGTCTTATCTGTATGAGTGAATAAGATTTCTCCTACAAAAGAATATTTATATTTATCAATATTTTTCAAAGTTCGCTTTGTGAAGGATTTACCAATGTCATTTTCATGCAAAAAATACTTTGGTGCACCAAGCACTATTAAATCTTTGTTGTCTCTATGCAAATTGAGTAATGCTTTTTCATTTTCACCTAAGTATTTTCTACTTCTGGCAAAAAGAGCAATCTTATAAATTCCAGCATCTCTCACTCTAGTAATGGATTTTTCAAATCCTGGTCTTTCATCTAATTGGGCCATTGCATCAAAAAGCGGGCCTTCATAACAATAGACTTCAAAGGTGGATAAAAGGGCAGTAAATATCCCAATTTTGAATAACCTTTTAAGGTTTGAAAAAGTATCGATATAAAATTGCTTTAGCATCCGATTTAAGCAAAAAAATTATCCTCTTCATATGGAGTTGTATCAATCCATTCTGGAGGATAATCCCCAAGTTTGACGTATTGATAAAGCTTATCTAAATCTGGATCATAATAAGTGTCATTAATTCTTGGATCAGTTATTACTTTGCCTGGATGCATAATTAATTACTCATATTTTATTTATAGATTATTTAGTTTAAAGGAGCTTTAAATCTCATTTAAAATTTCCATAGCTATAAAAATAAAGCGGGCTAAAGTCTGTACACTCCACGAGGATTTAGTCCGCTTGCCTAAAGGTAATAAGTCCATTCTTAGTGAAGACTTGTCCACATGACAGTACTACCATGTCAACAAACAATAGGTACATAAAGGGATTAATAAAGACTATCCGTGGTCATGTGGACTTAAAGTGGGATATTGGACAAAAGATGGACGACAATACAGCGGTAAAACCAATTAAAAAGTTAAAAAAAAGGATAAAACTATTTAACGAGTAATTCAGAGGAAAACTTTAATATGAGTAAAGCTAGTGAATCATGACTCACAGACTATTTAAGTAGATATCACAGACTAGGCAAAGCTGGCTTAGGTTTAATTTCAAAAGAATCAGATCCAAAAGATAAAAGGAGAACACATTTGAAACTAACCAGGAAAGGAAAGGATTTAATAGAAAAGTCTTTTAGTACCCTTTATGAAGACGTAAAGGATTATAAAATAGATTATGAGGAGTAATTAATACTTGCAACTCTATTAATTCCATAGCCCTTGGAAAACTTTTAAAGAAATATAATTTAACTCCCAAGAATAAGCAGAAAGTGATTTTATTAGCCCAACGGAAAACCGCAACATGGTCTGGTCTCAATAGACATGCAAGAAAACTAGAATTTAAACAGTCAGTAGCTAATCAACAGCAGCAACAGTAATGATGGAATTATCTACCACTTCACCTACTACAGTCTTAGAACCAAAGACTGCAAAACAAAAATATCCAGAAGCAAGAGTGATAGTTCTGGATGATAACTTTAATACGTTTCAACATGTAGCAAAATCCCTTTTGTCAATAATTCCAGGAATGAGTGAAAAGAGATCATGGGATCTAGCCATTAAAGTAGACAATTCAGGTTCCGCAGAAGTATGGAGGGGTAATTTTGAACAGGCTGAATTTTATCACGAGCAACTAGTCAGTAAAGGTTTAACTATGGCTCCAATTGAAAGAACTTAAAATTTAATTGAGAGTAATGTAAGAATTTACTTTAGTAAATTAAGCAAAGACAAATAAAAAGTTAAATTTCTGGGGTTTGTTGTAAAAGCATTTTATAAATTGAATCGAAATCAAATATTTGGAGAAGATGTATGGAAAATAAAAAAGCGATAAAAGTTGAACCATTGAATTTTTACTCAAATGATATGACTCTAACTAAAGATCAGCTAGTTCATAATCACTTGAAGTTGACATATCAAAAAAACTTAGTTTCTGATCTAGATCAAAAACATAAAACATGGGCTAAAGAAGATGCAGCGAGTTAATTTTACTTGTGATGAGGGTGTTTTAATATATTTAATTTCTAAAAATTAATGGTTTACTTTTTGATGATTTATATTAACTAAGTATATTTTTATTTTAAAAAGAAGGGTTAGATATTTTGAATAAGATTTTTGCTTTTATATTAATTCTAATATTACCTGCATATGCTTACGCTGGCTTTCCAGAAGGTGAGAAGGGTTACGATTTAAATAAAATAGAAAAGTCATTTAAACTTCCATGTAGTGAAATTGGAAATGATCAATGTCTTGCAAGAGTAGTAGCTATGGGAGGTTGTATTTATAGTTTTGAGATTAACAAAGGGAAAGAAAATGAAGACGCCTTAAAAAAATCAGATGAAGTTTTAATTGCTCTTTTAGATGGAAACAGTTTGGATATAAATAATATATTTGAAAATGATGGATCAATTAAAAATGATATTAGATCTGAAGTAATTAGCAGAATAAATTCTTGTCGTGAAGCTACTAAAAAAGCAATACCTAATTTAGTTAAGTTACCTGAAGGGATGGAAATGACCGAAGAGAGACTTGAAAGTTTGACTAATACTTATCCTCAGTACTATCTATACATGTTTGAACAAATGAGAAATGGCAAATAATTATTTCTTATTCTTAAATATTATTTTTATACATATATGTAACAGAAATGTATAGACATTATATAAATATAAGCATTTATAGCCAATTTCTTTACATTAATTAATATTAATGTTACATTAGTTTACATAAATCACCCTTTATAAAAATGACTCCTGAAGCAGAAAGATTTAACGGTTGGGCAGCAATGCTCGGTTTCGTTGCAGCTGTTGGCGCATACGTAACAACTGGTCAAATTATTCCTGGTTGGTTCTAATGACAAACACAAAAACAGTTGAGAAGGAAAAAGTTATAGCTGAGAAGCTTAACGGCAGATTTGCAATGATGGGCTTTATTGCTCTTATTGGCGCTTATCTAACAACAGGACAAATTATTCCAGGCTTTGTGTAATGCTCGAGGCAGGAATTAACACTTGGATTAACAATATACTTTTTCCTTTTATGCCAGTCATAACAGTATTTCTTGTTAGTGGATTAATGTTGAGTGATTTGCCATGGAATGATGATGATGACGATGATGATGGCGGCGGATTAATTTCCCCGGTGTATAACTATGTTCCCCAAGGTGCTTAGAGGACATGTATCAAAATGATTTTCATCTCATCTTTATTTAACTCAGTTCCTTCAAGTGCTAAAGACCTTTTAGAGTTTGGTTTCTTTCTTACTGTGGGTATTACAGCAGGAAAAGTAGGACTCTTATGAAAACATATCTAATTGCCATATCACTATTTGGCATTGCAGTAATTACTACTGCGATAGCACCAAGTATTGCTTACGCACTATAAAAATTTAATCACTCTTATTAACGAACAATTAAAAAATGGAAAACTCAAAACCAACTTATTGGCAAAATGCCGAGAGAACCAATGGAAGAATGGCAATGATGGGTTTATTCGCATTGGTTGTAAACTACGGTCTTTTTGGCTGGATCATCCCAGGTATTTTTTAAAATGAATATAGATATTTTCTTAATCTCTTTCTTTACATATCTATTAGTGCCAGTGGTAATGGTTGCTAAGGGTAGAAAAAAAAAGGGGGCATTTTAAAATGTCTTATTTCGCAAAAAATAATTATATAAAATATGACAAATGGTTTGATGAGAATATTTCTCCACTTGATTTAAAATTTTATTACGAAGAAAAACGATTCTCAAATACTCTTCATGAAAAATTTTATTTATTGTCAACCTCAAAAATATTTATTGGGGGGTCTGAAAAAAATGATTAATATAAAATATTTTTTTAATTACTGCCCCTAATAAAATTAAAGAAAAATAAGGTAAGTGCTTATTTTATCCACAAAAAAAGGACGTTAGATACGTCCGATTAAAAAGCTTGATAATCCCCATCACCCAGCCTTTTTAAAATAATAGCACTACATATGGTGTTTGTATGTAATAAATTTTACCTATTGATGGGGTTGTAAGTTTCCATTTATTTTGTCATTATAGAAATCCCCATCACCTAGGCTCGCAAGAGTCTTTTTTTTTGCTAAAAATAACCTTTACGTGAAGGTTTCTAACAGCAAAATAAAACAGTCTATTTAGATACACAAAAGAATGAAGAAAAACGTCTTTCTCTTAACGCTTTACAAACAAAATCTACATTTAACCAATTAATGAATTTTGGATATAAGCTACGAAAAAGTAAGTTCTAATTTTTAAAGGATATATTTTACTGAGATCAAACTCTGGTTTTACATAATTAATAAGAAACGGAGAGCTAGCGGCAACCACATACATAGAAGAAGCATTAGTAAAAGTGTAATAGCATGCACATTTGGAATGTAATGCTCTTTAAAAACTTTAGTCTTCATGATCTATCTAGCTTTCTTTAATTTTATCTCTCTTCTAATTAGTAAAGCTATAACAATTACACACATATTCATTAGAAATACGTCTAATGGCATTAAATAAAAATGTATTTACTTTATTGATAGCAAGAATGCTAGTCTGCAAATATTAAGATTTACTGATAGTGAGAGAGAAAAAACATCAAACATGGGTGGGGAAAAGATGCAAAAAGTTAATTACTTGTTGAAAGAAATTAAATTTTAGAAAGGGTAACTACTTAAAGGATATTGATGAATTTGTCTCATAACTGTGACAGATTGTTTTAGTTTATTTAAAAATTTAAGATAAATAGTGATATTACTTTACAGTAAGTAATATAAATGTTATATTTGTTTACGTAAGATTCCATTTTTCTTATGAACTCAAAAAAAGTTAAAGTTCTCGAAACAAAAACAGTTGAGAAGGAAAAAGTTGTTGCAGAAAAGCTCAACGGCAGATTTGCCATGATTGGCTTCATAGCTGCTATAGGTGCTTACTTAACAACAGGTCAAATTATTCCTGGATTCATCTAAATGGACTTTATTTCTAAACGCCAAGGATACGTTCCTTTTAAGGTAGTCCCTTACATTTTCTTTATTTCTGTAATTTTAAGTATCACTACGGCAACAGAAGTGTTCGTCTAGATTTTCAACAAACTTAGTCATGAGAGCTTGCTTCTAGGGATATAAGCGAGCTTTTTTTTCTATCTGTGATGAGTGTGTTCATAAAAAAGTTTAGATTGTCTATCAATCAAAAAAGTTAGAACGAGAATTATTAGCTATTAATTAATAAAAGATATTAATGAACCTAAAAATTAATATAAATTTCTTAGAAAAATAAATTTTGAAGCAGAGCACCCTTTCTATTCACGTATAGAAGAATGGACTAATAAAGAGCACAATAAATATAGATTTACGACTGTTCAAGCTTTGGTTAATAGCGGTTGTCGAAATGATGAACATGTAACAGATAAAGATGTGAAAGAGGCCGCAGATTGCCTAAGAAAATTAGGCCATGATAAAAAGCAATACAGATTTGGGGGGGGGGGAGAAAAACTTATTATTGGTTTCATCCAGAATGGTCTATTGAGCAAAAGAAAAAGGAACCAAGACTCATAAAGTTGAAAGATAAAGGACATTATGAGATTTAGTGCCTTATGAGTCTTGGCAGAATAATGTTTTTCCAAGATACCAAAAGAATGGATGCGACTTGGATTTAAAAGAATGTCTTATGTCTTATCTATATTCACTAAAAATAATCATCTATTGGTGAAATAATTCTCAAATTAATTGATAACGAGTTTAAAGATAGATTGTTTTTGTACAATAAAGTTCCAACATGTGGTTATTTTTTAGATTTTGTAATTTACGATAAACTTACCAAAAAAGCTTTAGGGCTTGATCTTGACGGTAAACATTATTTTAGTTCTGATAATAATCTTTTCGATGAACATCTTGAGAGAACTTATTCTCTTAAAAGAGCTGGTTGGAATGTTCAAAACATAAAATATTGGGATTGGTTTACAAATGATTGGATAGAACCAGAGGAAATAATATTAAAAAATTTAAGAAATTACTTTGTTAAATATTTTGTAGAGAGTAGGAATATAAAAGAAGAATATAGTGGAAAAGATATTTCAAAAGAATTTAATGAAAATAATTTTTTATCAATCAATACTCTAGATTAATTCAAATTAAAAATATGAAAAAATTATCTTACTTCGTTCTTTTGTTCTTATCTTTAAATAATATCTTGTTTATGAAATATTTGGAAGCAAATAATTTCACAGATGTAAAAATCATTAGTTGTTACGATGGTGATACATGTACTACATCCGAAGGAGAGAAAATTAGACTTGCATGTATTGATACCCCAGAAATAAGAGGTAATGAAGTCAATCTAGAGAAAGCATTGTTTGCAAGAGATTACTTGAATTCTAAAGTAAAGGACAAATCCATAATTTTAAAACGAATTACTACTGATAGATATAATCGGACTGTTGGAGAACTTTATGCAGATAATATCAATATCCAAGAATTACTCTACAAAAAAGGACTTGCAAGAATTTATAAAAAATATGCTTATCAATGTCCCTGGACAAATAAGTATATTTAAATTTATTGATAAAGTCTAAAAATAATTATTTATGCAAATAACTTTTTATTTATTTCTAACTTTTTAAACTTTGCTTTCAAATTTCTCACTAAAAGAATCAAAAGCATTCTCTAACTCTTTTGTATTGAATCTTGAATAACTTTTTAAATGTGTTTCCAGATCATATCCCATGGCATCAGCTATTTGCTTTGGTGCTCTATAAGTTCCATTTTTGTTGATCCTATTGTGAGCAACATAGGCGTATCTATGCCTGAAAGAATAAGGAGAAACGTCTTTCTCTTAACTCTTTACAAATAAAATCAACTTATAATCAATTGATGAATTTTGGATATAAGTTACGAATAAGCAAGCTCTAATTTTCTTTTTGATTTAAAGTAATAATCATCAGAATCGCAAAGTAATAGTAACTAATTATTTCTATTAAATTTATTATATTTTTTATTGTTGGGTCTGTCTCTTTTCTCAGCCTCGTTGACCCTTATCTCTCGTCCCATCCATTCAACATCTTGAAGATCATCAATGGCTATTTTCTCAGAACTTTGATCATTTAAATCTACAAATGCAAACCCTCTTTTTCTTCCTGTTTCCCTGTCGAGGGGTAAATAACATTTCTTGACTACTCCATAATTACTAAAAAGCGATTCAAGATCTTCTACTTCAGTATCCCAAGATAAATTTCCAATAAAAATAGTCATTTCTTTTTGTCCTTGTGTAATATTTTCGAATAGTTAGCAAGGACCAGCGATAAAAGACCAATGCAAGATACTACTTTATTTACAATAACTCTTGGTAGGTGAGATTCAGTATTAATAGACCTAACCGTTAATAAATAAGTTATTTGCCTCTTATTTTAGATCGACTGTCAATCAATAAGCAGCGCCTCCTAAGTCCTCGAGTAATTCATTCTTCTCTCTTTTCTCATACCACTTATTTAAATCTTCATCACTTACTGTTCTAAATAAAAATAAGGATATCTTTTCCAAATAATCAGCGATATAAATTCTTGAAATTGGGTTTAGAGAAACATAAATTATGGTAATTAAAACTAATAAAAGCTCAACAAGGAGTATGCGTTTCATTCAGAAATTTAAATTGAATTTCCTTTTTTGAGCTTTGACGAGGAATCATTTTCTGGAAAAATCTGTTTTATATTTTCTGGAAAGAAAAACTCTAATTGCCTCCTTAAATCACCTTCATATAAATAGTCTTTTGTTGAGACTTTAAAAGTATCTCTTACTAATCGAACATTTATTTTTTCCTTTTTACCTGCCTCATTAATTCTTGATAAAACTAATTTAATTGGCTTATCTTTTGGTCCTTTTATGAGAGAAACAGCTTCATTTAGACCCATTCCTTTAGTTGATTTGCCATCTATTTTTATGATTACATCATTTGGTTTAATGTCAGCTGAAGCAGCAGGTGAATCATTTATTACAGATTGAATAGTTAATTCAGCATTATCACTATTAAGAAAAAGCCTTATTCCTATCCCAGATATTTCTTTATCTTTTTTGCGAGAAAATTGTTTATTAGTATTCACGCAACCTGCATAATCTCGTGCTTCTAAACATTTCTTATGTAATTCATCAGATATTCCAGCATTAACCGTAGTAGGCAAAGCCAGGGCAGCTAGTAATGGGAGTAGTAAGCGTTTCATCTAGGAAGTATTCTATTTAATTCGGGATATTCAATTCTTAATTCTTCTATAAATGCATCAACGGTCTTTGATATCTCGTCAGTAGTATTCAAAATAGAATTTTTATATTTTAGATATTCGGAAACTTGAAATAATTTCATAGTTGATTTTGTTAAAAGTAATGTTGCAAGAGGAGATTTATCTGCCAATTTAGTTGAAGGAAAATATTTTATAGTTTCAGGATAAGTTTTTTCCATATCCTCAATATAGTCTTCTATCTTTTCATTTAATTCATCATATTTTGATGATAAAAACTTTTTGGTATTTAAATATTCAAAACCTGCGAATAAAAAACCAATAGGAAAACTTAAAAATAATATTGAAAGAGAAAGCCTAAGAAGATTTTGGGAAAATTTTTCCATAGAAATAATCAATTTAATTTATTTAAAACATATCAAGGTTAAAAGTAAGTAAAGCATGTAATATTTTTGCTTTCTTCTTCTGATCTACTGAAATATTTAATTTTTATAATTTCTATATCGACTGTCAATCGTATTTAATATAGCGGTGCAATTAGTAAGCGTTTCAATTTTTATTGTTAACTAATCCATAGATACATAAAAGAGGATTCACTATTAAAACAATCCAGAAAGGAGGAGGGGGTCCTCCATCAACAATTGTCCCAGCGTTAAAAGTATTAAATAGAGCTACTGCCAAAAAACAAAACATCAAAGCTAATTCACCTGATAAAACTTTTCTTAAGGAGGCTTTATCTTTAATGGAACTACAAATAATCAATAAAAAACCTATTCCTAAATTACTAGCAGCTACAACATCTGCAGTACCTCTAACAAGAAGCAATGTTTCACTTGAAGCGTTGCCTGCAATAGTTTCCACTGAAAAAATTAGTAGAGAAATAATTAACAACCCCAACAGGATATGAAGAACTCCAGTAGTTTTTAAAATATTTTTTAACTTCATAAAAAAAGGAGCTAATTGCCCCTTATTGTAGATCGACTGTCAATCTATTTATATTTTAATTCTCATCCACTAACTTTCCTCCATACTCTCTTGCAATTACATCTAAACACCTAAGAATATCCTTATTTTTTAATAGATCTGTTTTCTCTAAATAATTAAGGAGAGTTCTTATTTGTTCAATAGTATTTTCTTCTAATTCCTTCATTAGTTTATCTCTATTAGCTCAATCATATATCCATCAAGATCATCTACGAAAGCTAAAACTATTGATCTTGTTGCATTTGTTTTTTCTTTAGTCTTTCGTATTCAACATGCAGAACACCTAAACGCCAAGCATCTTTCAATCCTTTTACACCTCCCATTAGGAGTTTTGCATCTGAAGGTGAATGTGACTTCATGCTCAAGAAATCTTTTTGCCAAGATTTTTCATTCCATTTTTTAGTCATTCAACTATCTCCAGTTTATAAACTATATCTTTACAGTTATTAGCTTTGTCCCATTCCCTAGCCCATTCTGTATCTAACATCTTTGCGAACTCTTCTAAACATGAAACTGTATAAAAGGAATGAGACTTGTGATCATTAATTTTTACTAAATCATAATCAAATACAATTCCATCTCCTTGTTCTTTTACCCATTGATCAACAGTCTCTGCATAATCTTTAAAAGAGCAATCAAAGGTGCAAACGATAAATAACTTTTCCATAAAAAAGAGAATTTTATCCTTCCAATTTTATATCTAATGTCAAATTAAATCTCACGCAAAACTTACTCAAATCAAGATTAATTAGTCCAAATACGGCAACATTTATTTTTATAAAAATACTGATAGCAAAATAAGTCTCAGTTATAGCTTAAATCTTGCGGGCGCTTTGGGAGCACTTGGTCGTAGGTTCGAATCCTGTTCCCCCTACTCTAATAATCCAATTCCTTGACAGGTTCCCCAGCCTTTTTTTTATTAGTCAAAATATGACCACTCTATTTGTGGTCAAATTGGTTGTTAATTAAAAGGATGTTATTAAAATTATCTTAATTACTTAGGAATCAATTGGATAATGTCCTTCTTTTCATAACAGGTGTTTTATCTGGAATTATCGTTGGTTTTATAATTAGTCGTTCTTATTCCAAAAAATCAAGAAGTAATGATGGAAGTAAAGAAAGTTTTCTAGAAGAAAATCTATTTAAAGCTGAAAAAAACCTAGAAGAAACTTTATTAGAGCTAAATAATCAAAAAAAAGAATTAAAAATTTATCAGCATAATACACAAGATTTAAGTGCAAAAGCTGCAATAAAAGAAACAGAATTAAAAGTAGTCTCGCAAGAAAAGATTAAGTTGGAGAATAATCAAATAGAATTTAAAAAAGATTTTGAATATCTCAGAAATCAAAAGGAATTACTGGGTATTGAAATTGGAGAATTGAAAGAACAAAATAAATCACTTACTGAAGAATCAACCCGTATCGAATCTGAAAAAGAGAAATTAGAAGAGATTTGTCAAACGGCTATCAATGATAAAGAGAGCCTTAGAACGGAAAGGGAAAAACTCAATAATCAAATTGCTGAAATAAAAGAGCAATTAAAATCTCAACAAACGCAAACTAAATTTCTTGAGCAAGCCAAGGCTGATCTAGTAACACAATTTCGTGCACTAAGTGCAAAGATGCTTGAAGGATCAAAAGATGCGCTTTTAAAAAGGACAAAAGAAGAAGTAACAGAGCCTTTTACAAAACAAGTTGAAACTCTTCGAAAACAAGTTGAATTATTATCAAAAGATTCAACAGAAAAATTAAGTGCCTTAAGGGAAACAACAATTAATTTAGATAAAAAAAGTGATGACGTTAAAGTTGCTGCAATGCAACTTACAAGTGCACTAAGATCACCAAATGTTAAGGGTAGATGGGGAGAAGTTAACTTAAAAAGAATTTTAGAATTTGTAGGACTTATTAATTATTGTGATTTTGATGAGCAAGTTAGTGTCGAAACTGAAGAGAGTAGATTAAGACCAGATTGTGTTATTAGTATTCCTGGATCAAGAAGATTAATAGTTGACTCAAAAGCACCTATAGAAAGTTATTTAGATGCTATAAAAGCAACTGATCAAAATCTCCAAGAGAAGGCAGTGGCGGATCATCTTAAAAAGGTTCGTAGTCATATTGATCAACTAGCTAAGAAGGATTACTCAAATCAATTAAGTGAGATCGGCGAAGTAGTTGATGGAGTGGTTTTATATATTCCAGTTGAAGGGGCTCTATCCATGGCATTGGAGCGAGATCCTAATCTATTAGAATATGCATTCGAGAAAAATATAATTCTCACATTCCCTACAAGTCTCCTCGCAATACTTAAAGGATTTTCTATGACTATCCAAAAAGCTGAAATGACAAAAAATATTAATGAGATACAGCAAATGTCAACAGAACTTTATAAGAGATTTTTAGTCTTTGTAGAAAAATTCTCTGACGTTGGTTTAAAAATTTCCAATTTGAATAAATCTTATAATGCTGCTCAAGGTTCTTATGAAAAGAGGCTATTACCGCAAGCAAAACGTATCGCAGAATTATCGGGACAAAATAATGAATTTCTCCCTTTATCTGAAATAGATACAAACATAAAAGAATTTAAGTCCATTGATAACAATTAATATACTTTTCAAAGTCCATTTTTATAAATAAAAATTCAAATATTGCTCAAAAAATGTTCTCGTAAATAAATCAACAAATAGATTTTCTTAAAAGATGTCTTCAAGAGATAATTAAAAGTTACTCTCTTGCCCTTTAGAGCTGATAGATTTATTTCTATTGGCTCTTTTTTGGGAGTGTTTTTATATATTGACAATCAATTTAAAATTGGGAGCAATTAGCTCCTTCTTTATTATGGATTTTTTTGATATTGTTTTTAATTATATTTTTAATTTAACTATTACAGTCATTATTGGATTATTGCTTAATCGCATGTTGACAGCCTTAATAAGAATAGAAAAAACTCAAACTTTAGCTCTTGCCTATTTAATTAATCCTAATGCAATGCTAGATGGAACAAGTAGCGATTTAGTAATTGAGAATGCATTAAAACAGTCGATGAATGCAAAAGGAGAAACCCAAAGAGCGGTTAAATTTTTAAAGAATCTAAAAGCACTTACGGATGTGTAGAAAATCTTATAGGTATTGAATGCTTACTACCTGCACCGCCATATAAATATGATCGACAGTCGATCTTATTTAATTAAAGTCTGCTATAACCTAATTTTGTTGAAATACTTTGCTATGGTAAATTTCAATTTTTCGACACCACCGAATTAACAGGAGGAAGAATAAAAGATATGGACAACTTAGTTTTTTTTACAATTGGCATGCAGGGGGCCAGCGGTTAGAGTCCGCTTGGCTCCACTTAATTTGTATTCATAACGAAAGTTTTCAAAGTTCGTTTAGTAATAAAATAACTTTTGCGCGTACTAATCCAAGCTTGTTTAAACAATTCTGCACCCAAAAAAGCGCTTATAAGTTTTTATTTTACGAAGGATTTTTATCAATTTCTGCGTTAATGATATATAGATATAAAGTATTTTTATGAAAAATTTTTCATTTTTAATTTTGGCATTGACATTTTTTATTGCATTACCTTCTTATTCAAATCCAACCGATGAGGCAAATAATAAATTTGGCAAAATGCGCAAACGTTTTGAAAGGATTGACACTGATGATGATGGACTTCTCTCAAAAGACGAAATGATTGAGGCTCACCGTAATCGAATAGATAAGATATTCTTGAAGTTTGATAAGGACGGTGATAGTAAATTGTCAAAAAAAGAATTACGCGCCGTTAGGAAGCAAATGCAAAAAAAGATATACAAAACTCAAAAAAAGTTATATAAATTAGAGAATCTAAAATTTTAAGGAAAGTCCATGGATTTAAGTTCCCACATGCTTAAAGTAGCAGAGGGGGATAAAACATCGTTCCGATTCATTGCTCAGGCTTTGGGTTACAAAATGCATTCAACGGTAATTAAGCTTTTGGGTTCATCACATTTTCACGATGCAGATGATATTGTACAAATTTCTTTAATTAAAGTTTGGCAATCAGCTCCTCGGTGGGTAAATAAAGGAAGTGTTGAAGGCTATGTTTATAAGATCGTTTTTTCAACTTGTATGGATTTTATTAGAAGATACAAAAGTTCTGAGGAATTTAAAGATAACTATTCCAATGTAGAAATAACAAATAACAAATACAATAATAATGAATTAAGAAAAATGCTTTTAAATAATATTCAAAAACTTCCTAAACATCAAAAAGAAGCTATTTTGCTACATTATTTTTGTGGTTATAAACAAAAGGAAGTATCAACTATTTTAAACAAAAGCGACAAGGCTACTGAAAGCCTAATTATACGGGCTCGTAAAAAGTTAAAAACTATTTTGCCAAAGGATTTATTGGAGGAATTATTTTATGTCTAAATTAAAAAAGGAACGCCTTGATCAAATGATTGAGAATGCACTCACTTATAAACAAGAATCAAGAAGATTTAACTCAAATTTTTTATATAAAAGTCTAAAAGGTTTTGTTATGAAGCCAAATGTATATGCACCAACTTTTGCATCACTAATTATTGCTTGTGTGTTAATTCCTTCCATGCTGACATCAAGGCATATAGTTGATGTAAATAAAATTAATGATTATGTGACTTTAAGTATTATTGATGATTTTTAACATAAAAAAGCAAAAGATTATCAAACCATTTATTACGTGAAACATTAATAATTTATAGTCAAAAATTCTATATTTTTTTAAAAAACCTATATAGAGGTAATAAGGTGATAAAGTTTATTATATTAATTTATGTACATTGATAAAAAAAGTTTGTTGTATCGGTGCTGGGTATGTAGGTGGACCAACTATGTCCGTTTTTGCTGATAAATGTAAAGATATTTCTTTTGATGTTGTTGATGTCAACCCGGATAGAATTGCAGCTTGGAATAGCAAAGATTTGTCAAAGCTCCCTATTTTTGAGCCTGGCTTAGATGAAATTGTAAAAAGATGTCGCGGAAAGAATTTAAATTTTTCTACCGAAGTTCATAAGTGTATATCTGAAGCAGATATGATTTTTATTTCTGTTAATACCCCTACAAAAACTAGTGGTATTGGTGCAGGTCAAGCAAGTGATTTAAAGTGGGTAGAATCTTGTGCTAGGCAAATTTCAGAATATGCAAAAGGACATACTATTGTAGTTGAAAAAAGCACTTTGCCTGTGAGGACTGGTGAAGTAATAAAAGCTATTCTTGAGTCTTCACAATCTTCTTCAAATTCAAAAAACAATAATACATTTGAAATCCTATCTAATCCAGAATTTTTAGCAGAGGGAACAGCTATTAATGACCTTGAGAATCCTGATAGGGTTTTAATTGGAGGTTCTAATGAAAATGCAATTAAAGCTCTTCATGATCTATATAAAAGATGGGTAAATGAAGACAAAATTATTCATACCAATTTATGGAGTAGTGAGTTAGCAAAATTAACTGCAAATGCGTTTCTTGCTCAAAGGGTGAGCTCTATTAATTCAATTAGTGCTCTATGTGAAGTTACTGGTGCTGATGTTCGGGAGGTCTCACGTGCAATTGGTAAAGATAGCCGAATTGGAAGTAAATTCCTAAATGTTGGACCAGGTTTTGGAGGCAGTTGCTTTAAAAAAGATATATTAAATCTTGTTTATTTAGCAAACCATTTTGGCCTGCCTCAAGTAGCTGATTTTTGGGAAAGTGTTGTTCATCTTAATAGTTGGAATCAAAACAGACTTACTAGTATAATTTTGGAAAAACTATTTGGAACCCTAACTGAAAAAAAAATTGGAATTCTAGGTTTTTCTTTCAAGGCAAATACTAACGATACTAGGGAGTCTCCAGCCGTTCAAATATGTAAGAACTTATTAAACGAAGGTGCGTATTTGAAAATTCATGATCCCAAAGTTTCGAAGGAACAAATAGCTATAGATTTAGGCACACCACCATTTGAAGATTTAAAAAAAAATAAAGAATTAGTTAGACAATATAAAAATAAAAAATGGGAAAATTCACCTTTAGAAAATGATTTTTTTGAAAATTTGGATGCGGTTATTGTTTTAACAGAATGGAAAATTTACTCTGATATAAAATGGGAAGTAGTATCAAAAAAAATGAGGTCTCCAGGTTGGGTATTTGATTCAAGATTAATAGTAGATGAAGAAAGAGTAAAAAGTTCAGGCCTTAGTTTTTGGAGGGTAGGAGTCGGCACAGTAAAGAGAAATTAATATTTCGAGGAAATTTTTATAAATTTCTTATTTATTAATAGATGAATGTTAATAATGAGTTTTTATTTTAATTTTCAAATAATTTTTATAAAGATGAATTAATAATTATCATGAATCTTTTAGAAAAATCAAAAAGTATAAACTTTGAGTAAATATCTGATTGATCAATATTGGCAAAGCAAGTTCTTGGATACAATAATTAATTAATAATTTTAAAAAGTTTTGAAGAAGGTTTAAATCTAACTATTTCAAACTATAAATATTTAAAAAATAAAAATAAACTTTGGCAATAAACTTAAATAATGGATTTATGAAAGATAAAAAAAAAAATCTAAAATTATTCCAGTAATATTATGTGGGGGAGTAGGTACCAGGCTATGGCCATTATCTAGGAAAAGTTTTCCTAAACAATTTTTATCTATAAGTAACTTAAATGAGAAATCTTTACTTCAAAATACTCAAAAGAGGCTTGAAGGTATAGAGAACCTACTAGAACCAATATTAATTTGCAATAGAGAACATAGATTTTTAGTAGCAGAACAAATGCGAGAAATAATGACAAATCCTAATTCTATTCTTCTAGAACCGTTTGGAAGAAATACTGCTCCAGCAATCCTTTTAGCTGCATTTAAGTCTTTGGAGATTGAGGATAATCCTCACCTATTAATACTTTCTGCTGATCATCAAATTAATAATGATAAAAAGTTTAGAGATTTAATAGAAATTGGAATTTCATACTCTGAAAAAGACAAATTAGTAACATTTGGGGTAATCCCAAAATCACCTGAAATAGGTTACGGCTATATAAAGTCAGAAAAACCATTTAATCTTCAAAATATTGAAGGGATGAATATTTCAAAATTCATAGAAAAACCTAATCTTGAAACAGCAAAAGAATTTATAAAAGATAAATCTTTTACGTGGAATAGTGGAATCTTTTTATTCAAAGCAAAAACAATAATTAATGAGATAAAGCATTTAAATCCGGAAATTTATGAAGCCTGTAGAAAAACTTTTAAAAATAGCGTTATTGATCTAGATTTTCAAAGACTTGATGAAAAATCATTTGAATTTTGTCCAAACATTTCTATTGATATCGCGGTTATGGAGAAAACTAACAAAGGGATAGTTCTTCCTCTCGACGCGCAATGGAGTGATATTGGAAGTTGGAAATCAGTGTGGGAAAATTCAAGAAAAGATATTAATGGTAATGTTGAGAAAGGAAATGTATATAACCGTAATACAGAAAATTGTTATTTACATAGTGAGAACAAGCTTTTGGTAACTCTAGGAATCAAAGACTTGGTAATCATCGATACTGATGATGCAACTTTAGTCGCGAATAAAAATCAATCTGAAAATATAAAAGATGTAGTGAGCGAATTACAAATTAGAAATATAAAAGAGGCAAATTCACATAAAAAGGGATTTCGGCCATGGGGGTTCTACATATCTATTCTAGATGATGAAAAATGGCAAGTGAAAATAATACATGTAAATCCTGGAGCAAAGTTATCTCTTCAGATGCATCATCAAAGAGCTGAGCATTGGGTAGTTGTTAAAGGTACTGCAGAAGTAGAAATTGATGGCAAAACATTAATATTGAGTGAGAATGAAAGTACTTATATACCTCAAGGTTCTAAGCATAGATTATCAAATATTGGTAAAATTCCTCTAGAACTTATTGAAGTTCAGAGTGGGTCTTATATTGGAGAAGATGATATTGTTAGGTTTGAAGACCTCTATGGTAGATAGTATTAAATTTTTAAAATCTTTGATAAATAGCCTTTAAATTAATCCTTATAATCTAAAGTAATTTTTAAAAAAATATAATAGAACAGCTTAAATAATTTTGGAATAAATTGATTCTAAAAAATAGAATCTTAAACGATTTAAATTGTCTTCCTTTTAGCGCAAGGAAGACTATTAAACCTGTTCTTGTTTATAAATATAAGTAGATTTTTACAGTTATGAAATTTAGCTAGATGATTGGCAATATCCACCTGCCTTCCAATTCGCGTGATCCTTAGAACATGCATAATCCATCAATGCACCTATATTACCTGCGCCCCAATTTTTGCCAGTTGAGTCTTTGTACTTACTTTTTGGAAAATTAGGGGTTTTCCCAAATATACTTGCCCCAAGTACATGAGGAGAGAACCAATTGTTGCCATCATCATAACCAAAACTTAGTGTTCCAACAAGAATATTGTGAGCTTTCGCACTACCATAAGTAGCTTGAAACTTTACTTTTGGGTTCATGCCAAAATTAACAATAGCTGGGCCTCCAGAAGCACCAGGACTTTGCATTGATCCCCAAACGTTTCTATTTACGGTCCTGGATTTAAATTCTCTAGCAAGAGAGTCGGTTCTAGTCATTGCTCCACCGTAGTTAGATGTAGTATCACCAATAGCAGCTGGATACCCTAATTGGGTAATTTGGTTTGATTTTATACTTCCAAAAAGTCCGTTAGAAACGAAACCATAATTATTCCATCCATAACCGAAATAGCCAATACCATTATTCCAAGGTAGGGGTTTAGTATTTCTTTTTTTAAGTCTTATTAGGGCTATATCATTAGAGGTCCAACCACCGGTACAATTCCCTTTTACATAACAAACAGGGAAAACATACCCATCAACCTGCCATGCTCCGTAGGGACCTGTGGCACTCAAAGCCGCCAATGATGCTGTATTGGTTGTTTTGTTTGCAGACGGAACAAAATACGTTCTATATGGTGCAACACTATCTCCTTTTTTATAATTTGGAGCTTCCTTATAAGAAAATAAACAGTGTGCAGCGGTAAGGACTAATCCCCTTCCTATCATAGATGCTGAGCATCTACCCATTCCGGAATATTTACTTTGTTGAATATATAGTTTTCCCACTCTGTTGTAGGGAGAAGTAGTTGTAATTGAATCTTTAGCTGTATTCTTCTTTGCAGGCTTATAACCTCTTACTAATTGAGTAGTATGAGGGTATTTAAAAGTACCATATCTAGATGGTTCTATATTACTGAGACTAGATAAACCTCCTAGTTCTGGAGCTCCTTGTGGTGAAGATCCACTTTTTTCTTTAAAAGTTGATGTTGATCTTAATGCACTATCTAACCTAAGTTTTCCCTTTGGGAGAAAAGGCATTGGGTAAATAGGTGGCAGATTAGTTGGTGCTGTAAGTTCGTTTAATTCTTCAGAATCAACAACTTCAAATCCAACTCCTTGATTTTTCTCTTTAGCTGAGAGATAAGCTGTTGGTGAAAAAACTAAAGAAGATAATGTTAAAGTTACTAAATATTTGCGTAAAAAGACAGCCATAAATCAAACTCTATATTTTATAAATTAACAAGGATGAGAATATTCAACTATTTTAACAATTTTTCTGGAAAATCACTTTAAAAACAATTTTTATAAAAATAAAAAAATTAGCCACCATCAATTTGACATCCTATCAGGGCGCCTGCAGTACCTCCTGCTGGTACAGCCCACCATCTGTCTTTACCCCTTGTAGCAGACATGGTTATACCTGCACCTAACAGACCTCCTATTATACTTCCTTCTTTGCAGCTATTATCATCACCTGGTGGTGGTGCAATTGGTTGGACTATTCTTGTAGATGGAGAATAATGGCTGTGACTTACACCTTTTACTGCAGATTTATGATTACTAAATGTTTTTTCCTGATAATAAAGTGAAACATCTGGACAAACTACGTCTCTTTTTACTCTTTTCTTGAGCAAGGTGCCATCAATAGCTTTTACTGATCTTACTCTTTTGCAAAGTTTCACATAAGAAATTACTTTCTTTACTTTGCCGTTTGGAAGAATTACCTTTTTTATGACTTTTTTTGTTTTTGTAGGTTTGTATTTTACAGTTACTGTTTTCTTTACATCAGCGTGAGCAATTAATATTTCTTCAGCAAATATTGGTTTAGTAGAAGCTGATAGTAATCCCAATGAAGCTAATAAAAAAAGAATTTTTTTGGGTCTCATATCAATCTAAAATTGTTTACATAATTATAACGTAATAAAGATTTAAAATCCTTCGCATAAGATTTACAAAGTTTTATCACTTCTTCAATTTTCTTATAGCTAGTAATTATATTAAGAATATCCTTTTGGATTTAGATTTTTCCATTTCCATCCATCTATACACATTTCTTCTAGTGATTTTGTAGGAGACCAATTAAGTATTGATTTTAATTTGCTGTTATCTGCTACAAGCTGACAAACATCACCTTCTCTTCTTTCGTCGAATTCGAAGGGAACGGATATGTTATTAACATTTTCAAAGGTTTTTATAAGTTCAATGACGCTAATTCCTCTACCTTTTCCAATATTCAAAGTCAACAATTGGGGATCATTTTCAATGAGATAATTTAATGACTTTAGATGTCCTTCTGCTAAGTCCATTACATGTATATAATCTCTTATACATGTACCATCTTTTGTAGGCCAATCATTTCCAAAAACTTTTAATTTTTCTTTATTGAAGGCAGAATTAATTATTATAGGGAAAATATTATTTGGCTTTTGCAAAGGATTTTCTCCAATTAAGCCAGATTTGTGAGCACCAATAGGATTAAAATATCTAAGAATTGCGATCCTCCAATTCCCATTTTGACTAATATCCTTTAATAAATTTTCAACCGATAATTTTGTTGTTCCGTAAGGATTGGTAGGTGACAAAGGGGAATCTTCTTTAAGTAAATCTTCGGAAGTATTTCCATATACAGTTGCGCTACTACTAAAAACGATAGTTTGACAATCATTTTTTTCCATACTTTTAATCAAGTTATAAGAGCCAATAACATTATTATTCCAATATAAAAGTGGTTTAGAAACAGATTCTGCTACTGCTTTTAAGCCCGCAAAGTGTATAACTCCTTTTATGGGATTATCATCTTCCTGAGCTTTTTTAAAAATATTTTCAATGAATTCTTTATTTTTTAAATCACCTTCAAAAAATCTCAACTTAGAACTAATATCTTTATTATCTTTTTTAAATATTTCCTTTATTTTTTCTAGTGATTTCTTAGAGCTGTTTTTTAAAGAATCTATAACAAATAAATCATAACCCTTTGAAAGAAGAGCAATGCATGTATGAGACCCTATAAATCCTGTCCCTCCAGTAATTAATATTCTATTCATTCCAAAAAATTCAAGATCTTTTATAAAAGATACAAGATGGAAAGACCATTATTAATAAAAAATTGATATTTCTAAGGAAAATAAAATTATATTGAAGTTAGAGTTATTGAAATGTATAAATTATTCAGTAATTTCAAAAATAAATTTGAACTTAATTATACCTTGGTCCTATATTTTCTATCACTCAAGAAGGTTAATTAAATAAATTTGCGCAAAATCCCATATATTAAGTTTATAAATTATAACTAAAACTTTTTTTGAAATTTTTTTAAGGAAATCATATTGGAATGATTTATGTTAAATTCATCATTAAATATAATTATCATGACCAAGACATTTATCCTTGGCCTGGGTGCTCATAAATCTGGAACTACATGGATCGCCACAAATCTTAAAAAGGCTGGTGTAAATTTTCCATTGAGGAAAGAGGCAAGAATTTGGAATAATTTAAAGCTCAATGATGACCAAACCTTAACCTCAATTCCTGAAAGTATAAAAAAATTAGATCAAAAAATTCATAAAGCCAAAAAAGAGAAAAGTCATTTAAAAAATTTAAAATTTAAAGAGCAGAAAAAAATTTTACAAAATCCAAAAAAATATTTCACTTTAATGTCTCAAAGCGCTTTGAATTCGCCTTTGAATTGCGTAGGAGATATCACTCCAATTTACTGCAAACTTAATACCAGCTTCTTAAAATTTATTAAACAAGGATTAGAGGAAGTTGGCTTTAATGTAAAAGTTTTATTTATTATGAGAGATCCAATCGAGAGAGTTTGGTCTGCAACAAGAATGGCTATTGGGAGAAAACAAGATAGTAATCAAGTATTTAATAATGACAAGGCTTATAAATTACTAGATTTACAATACAATAGTGAAAAATTTCGTACTAGAACTTGTTATGAGGCAACCATTCATAACATTCGACAAGTCTTTAGAGAAGATGCTTATAAAGTACTTTTCTTTGAGGAAATCATCAAAGAAAACTCATTTTATAAAATTGAATTAGGAAAGTTTCTTGGCTTTAATTTGCGTCCTAACTTTGGTAAAAGATCAAACACTTCTCCATCCTTCGGTCCTTTACCAGAGGAACTAAGAAATAAAATTGCTTTGGAATATAAAGACACTTATTCTTTTGTCGCAGAAAATTACCCTAATTCAAAAAATATTTGGAAAAAGTCTTTTCAGTTATTTCAATAATCAATTGCAATTCGAATATAAATAATTGATTTTTATGCATTTTTTTTCCAAGTTGCTAATAATTTCATCATCTATTTTATCTTTAATAAACTGAATATCCGAATTATTTAACTCTTTCATTTTTTTGTCTTCAAGAGGAATAACTAATGGGCCTTTACGCTCCTTGGGTAGTTCAATATTTGTATCATATTCCTTGATTTTTAAATTATATCTTGATCCCAAAGTCTTCATCACACCAGAAGGATTATTTAATAAATCTCTGCAACTTACGTACACAACTTGGCCAGCAATATCACCCCAGTTGAGCCAAGAGTAGTAATATGCGTTCCAATAATCTGAAGGAGTATTGAATAAATAGTGAGGATTTTTTTTAATTCTTGAGTTATCGTAAATATAAATTTTTTTTCGAATAAATTCCTGTATTGTTTCATCTTCCTTAATTAGTTCTGGCCTTCTTCTTATCCAAAATTGGTACATAGATGAATGCCATGAATATGGATCAACAGACATTACAATAATAGGGATTGAGGGAGGAATAATCTTTTTCTTGCGAAGCTTTGTTGGAGGCAGGCCATGTTTCCAAAACCATTTATTATATAAACCACGAGAAAAAGTATATTTATCTATCATTGCCTTCATAAGATTTGTACAACTCCTGAAAGGGCCAATAACGGCGATCTTCTTCATATCTTTCTCTTACTAAATATCTCTAAAAATAACATATTTAAAAATTTTTCTTAATTAATTTTTATAGGCATTTAAATAAAAATAATCTTGTTTAATTTGATTGTATAATGTTCTAAATGATTTTCCCTTTTATGAGATCAAAACCTCATGTAATCCAAATAGGTTTTAACAAAACTGGAACATCTTCTCTTGGTAAGCTATTCAAAAGAAATAACTATAAAGTTGGATCAGTTAAATTTGCAAAAATAATCCAAGTCAACATTACCAATAAGGTACCACCATTTACAGGATTAGAGCATATAGATCTTTTTCAAGATGTTGAAAATCATAAAAAAGGAATATACATATATGAGAATTTTGAATGCTTATATAATAATTATCCAAACGCCTATTTTATATTGACAACGAGAAGCTGTGAAAGTTGGATTAAGTCTAGGATGCGTCATAAGAAAGGCAACTACGCCAGAATTGCATTGGAAAACAAAAATTTAAATACATTAGAAGAACTTCGTGATGCATGGAGAAATGAGTTTTATGATTATCATCTGAGAGTAAATTCTTTTTTCCAGGATAAATCTAATTTTTTTACTTTATCTCTTGAAAATATTAACTTTAAAGCTTTAAAAAATTTTCTTAAAAAAGATTATTTTTTTAGTCAGAACAATTATCCAAAAGTATTAACTGGGATGTCTGAACCTCCAGAAAATATTCCTTTACCGGATACAATGTCCTTTATTGAAAGGAATTACAATTGATTTCTAAAAGATGAATAAGCTATATGTTTCAGGGTTGTGGATAGTAAAGGATTGGGATAAGAAAACACCTGAGGTATATATGAAGTGCCTTAAAAATACATTAAAAATGCTTGAGGGGCAAAATTTACTTTTCTTAAGCAACGCAAACCATTTGTTTGAATTTGTAAAGCAGGAATCTGCTTCTCATAAAATTAAACTAATTACAATTAATAAGGAACTTCAAGATTTACCTGCATGGGATATAAGCATCGACTACGTTAATGCATGTCAGAGAATGGAACTAAATGTTTCGCCAAAGTCAAGCTGGAAAAATTATCAAGTCATTAAAGAGAAAGGGATAAAACATTATTTTAGAGATTTCGATAATAAAAATGTTGAAAGTTATAGAAGTGCTTTGACAATCTGGTTAAGCAAAATCCCTTTAGTTTCTGAAATTATTTCGAAAGAAAATTTTTCAGATTTTAGTCAATATGCGTGGTGTGATGCTTCAATCTCAAGGTTTAACGCAAAAAGAATTAAAAGTGATTTTACGAAGCAGCCTGATAGAGAGTTTAAGATATCCCATTACTACTCTGGTATGAATTACTTCACTGAAAAAATTATTGTTAGTGCTAGCTATCTCTCTGGGGATAGAACAGCCTGGGAAAAGTTATTTCCAATATATAAAAAATATTTGCTAGATTTGAGAAAATTTGCCTACGCACATGATGAAGAGACAATCATATCTCACTGCTTTGAAGAATGCCATGAACTATTTCATTTAATAAATCCTGGTCAGAAAAAAGCTAATGCCAAAAATAAAAATAAAAATCAATAGATTTTTTCTCATTGCATCTAGTCAAATGAGAATTTTTAAGCTGGAGGTTAATAATAGTAAATAAAGAGAACCTAGGTACATATTTTATTTAATTATTCTAGGTGCATTAATAAAATTTGAGAAAATAGATACTCAAAAATCTACTTTTATTTGACTTTATCTAAGACTAATTCCTAAAAATCACATCCAATTTTAAGACGATTTTTTTAATAAGAGAAATAACTTAAGTCCATTTTTATAGAAATTAATCTAAAAATAGGTAGAAATTTAATAAGAGGTTTATAAGTCAACGCTATTTTTAATATCTCTGCTAAGGACAAACTACTGGAAAAATCCTCTTAATTATAATATTAGATTTTGTATTTCTAGTAATAAAGGGTACTTATTAAATAGAAACTTTTCTAAAATAAATTTCCAGCTCTATCAAAATTAATTTTTATAAATAGATAGGTTTGATTTAGGCCATTGCTATTAATTAGAAATTTGAACACTTAAAGACCAAAAATATATATATTTCTATTTCTCTCCAAAAATAATCAAGATTGAAGTATAATTCTCCTAATTTATTTAAAAATAATTATAAATTTATAGAGACAATGCTAAAAACAAAAGATTGGATTTATCTGTACTTAGAAAAAACAGAAGGTACTTTTCTTACAAAAAAACTTATCGAGATATTTAGTAAAAATAAATTTGAAAAAATTGGTAAACATACTACTCAAAAATCTATAGAAAACATACCAAAAATAATTACTATTAGAGATCCTAATTCTTATTATTTTTCTCTTTGGACATATGAATTAGAAAAAAAAGGTAATTTCTATAAAAAGATAAAACTAATTTATCCTAATAAAGAAGATTTGTTTTTTGCTGAAAAGACAAAAGACAGTTTTTCATATTTTCTGGATTTTGCTTTAAATTATCCTTTGTTTAAGCCTAATAAAAATATTTATAGGTTTAATTCCTGGATTCCAGGATCTAGCTACGTTTATACTTCTCGAATATTAAGGATGTTAATTCCAAGGGCTGAAAAGAAAAGATTTTCAGAACAAATTAAATCAGATTTATCTTTAGAAAGTTTAAATAAAAATTTAATTAAATTTATTCCTGAAATAATACTGAGAACATCTTCTTTGAATGATTATTTTCACTATTACTATAAAAAAAATAAATTAAATTTTCTAAATTTACCCAAAGGCTGGGAAACCCTTTTCCCTTTAAATGCTTTGCCTATAAATAAATCAAAGTTTCCTTCTTCTTTAAATGAGAAATTAATTTCGAAAGAGATTTTTTTTTCTAGTTATCATAAAGATTTAATAGAATTTAAATGTAAACTTGCACTCTTACTAATTGAAAAAGCTAAATCAAAATTAAGTAAATAAATTTTCTTAATTAATATCAAATACTAGAATTAATTAAAAATTACAGGATGTTTTCATTACCTCTCAATCTAATTATTGTATTGCTATTTGATACCTTTGTGAGAAAGTAGATTAGTTTATAGGGTTTATTATTCTTGAAATTTAAATTTAATTCAATAGTTATTTATAATTCTTTCTAGAGAGGATTTATGATCATTTTTACTGGAATCATAAGAACCCATTTTAAGAATTTGATTATAAATATTTACATCTAGAGCAATTAAAGGCTTTAATCTATCTAAAGTTTCGTTAGACAAATTCATTTTTGATTCTGATAATTCAGGGGAGATATTTTTCATTGGCAATTCTATTTTTTTATCCAATTTTTCAGATATATATTCTATAAAGTTATTCATTTTAGCGTAAGGGAAAATCCTATCTACTGCAATCTTGTTTTTTCTAATTATGAATTTACTTTGTCCCCTAAAAACTGGAAATTTTTTATGCTCACTTCGATCGCATAAATTACTCAAGTATTCTTCGAAGGTAAAATTTCCAGTATAATTTGGTCTATCTTTGATTCCTTCCCTTGACCTGTAACGAAACCATGATGAAATCCAATCTATAGGTTCTCGCATGACACAACAACTAACAAATTTTTGATCAGGGAATTCCTTTTTTAAAGTTTTTGCCCACTTATTAAATTTTTTCGTATTGATATGTTTTAAGCCATTATTTTTAGTTCCAGATAATCTTATTGTGGCAGCCATACCAATTGCCTTATCTATACTTGTAGTTCCTGTTTTGGGAACTGAATAAATTATTAG